>CAYLGW010000068.1:0-1501 GCA_964383385.1 uncultured Muribaculaceae bacterium | reverse complement strand
TTTTATCTTCGCTTCTGATATTTGTCGGTTGCGGAAAGGAGTTCCTAACTACTGCGCCAACCGCCAGTGTTACGGAAGGTGACATGCTAAACAGTCTTACAGGAGCAGAAACTGTATTGGACGGTATTAATAGGGCGACATATTCTTATTATAGTGCTCATGACAAATTCGGCCAAAAATCTATAGATTACGCCCTGGATTGTCTGGGGGATGATTTCTATCCTACAGAGAATGGATACGGATGGTTCGTTGCATGGTATCAGTGGATTGAACATAGAAATGTGAATGGTGGAAACCTGGAATATGTGTGGTCTTATTACTATGACATTATTAATAATGCAAATCTTGTAATAGCCAACCTTGAGCCTATGTCGTTTGAGGCAACTGCCGACAAAAACAAGCAGATGAGTCTTCTTGCACAGGCTTATACATATAGAGCCTATTCACTCTATTATCTTGTACAGCTGTTTAGCGAGGGAGGAAACGGTATACCTGTACCTACTATTCCTAATCCTGGTGCATTAGCAAGAAGTTCCGAAGACAAAGTTTATACACAGATAAACGCTGATCTTGCTAAGGCTGTAAAATTATTTGATGATGGCGGAGCAAAATCTGAAAAAGTGAACGTTTCTCAAATTGATGAGGCTGTTACTTACGCAATCATGGCAAGAGTTGCTCTTACAAGAGGTGAGTGGAAAAATGCTGCAAATTATGCTGCCAGTGTTATAGATAATTCAGGTTGTGTACTTACATCCGATTACACATATGGATGGAACAAGGCAAATGAAGAGTGGCTCTGGGGCGCTCTTCTTATTGATGAGCAACAGACCTCGTATGCCTCATTCTTCTCTCATATGGATCCTTTCTTCGGTGGTTATTGTTCACTCGGAAATCAGCATGTTATGTCTGAGAAGTTATTTAATTTCCTTAGCAAATACGATCAACGCAAGGTAGTTAATCAACCAGATGTTTATTTTGCTCCATATTTTAATGCATATTTTGGCGGAAAGAAGAGATCAAGTTTTAAATATACCGGTATGGGTGAATGGACAAACGACTATCTCTATATTAAATTAGGAGAAATGTATCTTATTGCAGCTGAAGGTTTTGCGAGAATAGGAGATAATGCCAATGCTCAAATATATATTAATGAACTTAATAAAAAAAGATATATAAATTCTGCTTATTATACCCCTATTACTCTTACAGGAACTGCTCTTATTAATGAGATCCTCATGTACAGAAGAGCTGAGCTTTGGGGCGATGGTCAGAGATTCTTTGATATGAAGCGTCTTAAAGAGAGCAATGTAGGTAGAACAGATCAGCCACTTTGCGAGCAGACATATACTATTCCTGCAGGCGACAAGAGATTCACATTCCTAATTCCTCAGCAGGAGATTAACTCTAACCCTAACATTAAACAGAACTCTTTGTAGCATTGTTTTTAAGTTAATAATTAGAGGCGACCATAATTGGCCGCCTCTTTTTTATCTGGTATTTT
>CAYLGW010000067.1:0-1589 GCA_964383385.1 uncultured Muribaculaceae bacterium | reverse complement strand
AATAAACTCAAAGAGGGGGATCGGGAGGCTTTTCGTGAAACCTTTTATACATATTATGCAGACTTGGTGATTTTCTCCAGCAATATCCTTAAAGATAGGTATGCAGCAGAGGATATCGTCCAGGATTTCTTTGTTAAATTCTGGCAAGAAAGACGATTTGTCTCAATAGTTTCATTAAAAGGGTATCTTTTTTTCTCAATAAAAAATGCCTCTCTAAATCAGTTAAGGGACGAGCTTTCCCGCGAAAGGCGTAAATCCGGTTATGTAAATGAAATTTCGAAGGAGATTTATGATGAGTATTCTTTATATGACGATGCGGAAGAGAAGAATTACGATAAGATAAAACAGAGCATCGAAAGGCTTCCGGAGAGTAGGAGGAGGATACTTGTTCTCTGTTATTATCATAATATGAAATATAGGGAGGTGGCAGATCTGCTGAACATCTCTATCAACACTGTGAAGGTTCAAATGGGAAGGGCTCTCAAATTTATTAAAGAAAATTCCTTTTTCTTGTAATACAAAAATCTCTTTTCGGTGTCTTATCTGTAAAAGGAGAGAATACCGCTATGAATAATGAGATTATCTGGGAAATTATTTCCTCAAAAATCAAAGGTGAGCAGATTACTGAGCAGGATGAGATACTCTTCAGGCAGTGGATGGATGCCTCTGCGGAGAATGCAGAGGTGTACAGATCAATAGAGAGTTATTTCTTATCTGAAGGGAGAAGGGCCTCTATTGATGTAAATGAGGCCTATCGGAATGTAATGAAGCGAGTGGATAGTGCTTCCGCTGGCAAGAAAAGAGTTATGCAGAATAGCAATTTCTGGAGAATTTCTGTTGCAGCGGCTATTTTTGCAGGTGTAGTAATAACAATTGGAGTTGAAATTTTCAAGGATAAAAAAGTTAATTTTTTTGCTGAAAAGTACACAACAGAGAGTGTCGATAGTACAAATGTGGTTCTCGGGCTCTCTAACGGCAAAAATATTGTTATAAACAGGGATAAATTTCTAAATATTTCCAATAATAGTTTGGTCGCCAGTAATCATAATGGCGTTTTGAATTGTATTTCAGGTAATGTTGATGAAAATTTCAATACGATTAGTACTCCTATTGGGGAGGACTATAAGGTTGTTCTGAGCGATGGGACTGAGATATGGCTTAATTCACAAACCACCCTTGCTTTTCCATCTCAATTCGATAGTAAGGAGAGGAGAGTAAGACTAATTGGTGAGGCCTTTTTTAAAGTCGCTAAAAATTCTAAATGTCCCTTTATTGTTGAGACACAAAATACCTTTATATCGGTTACAGGAACCTCTTTCGATGTAAAATCTTATCAAGGTTATTCTAACGAGTTTACAACTCTTGTAGAGGGGTCGGTAAAGATTGCGCCAAAATCCAGGCCTAATGATAATGTGGATCTACTTCCTAATGAGCAATATTCGCTTAATATCTCTTCAGGAAAGCAATTGGTACGCGAGGTGGACGCCGATATCTATACTGCTTGGATGAATAAGATGTTTGTCTATAAAAATGTCCCTTTATCCGTTGTAATGAAAGATATATCGCGGTGGTATAGTATTAAATATCGT
>CAYLGW010000066.1:0-1991 GCA_964383385.1 uncultured Muribaculaceae bacterium | reverse complement strand
GGAGGAGGTATAAATTTGCCTCTTTATCATATTTTTAACTATTCCAATAGAGTAAAGCAGCAAAAATTATATACTGAGGCGCAGAAGCAGATTAGAGATCAGAAGATGGATGAGATAAAGGTGATGGTTGTCTCCGCCTATTTTGATGCTCAGGCAGAACTCTCTCTCTTGCCGCATATAATTGAGAATATGCAGTTGGCTCAGTCTCAATATGATGAGGCTAAATTAAATTTTATAAACGGCAAAATCGATAAGGCCATCCTTAATGATATGAAAACCAATCAGTATAAAATTGTTCAGGAATTTCAGAAATCAATAACAACTCTGAAGAGGGCTTTGTATAATCTGGAAATTTATACTCACAAAAAAATTATGAACAGATAATTCCTTTACTATGAATATATTGTTATATGTTATAAAATTCCTGTACAGGATAAGATGGTGGTTGATAATCGGCGTATTTTCAATGACTCTCCTTGGGATATTCTTTACGAAAGATATCGCAAAAGAGTATGAGGTTACTTCAACCGTTTATACCGGTATTGTTTCAGGAGTGGATATAGAGACCATAAGTGCCGGGCAACAGAATGTGGATATGGGTCTTGTAAATAACTCCATGGATAATCTGATGAATATTCTTACATCGAGAAATACTCTTAGAAACGTCTCATTAAGGCTCTTTGCCGAGCATATGATGTATGGAGATCCAAATAAGGATAATCAGTATATTACTGCCGAAAATTTCAGAATTGAGTATTCTCGTGCTCCGCAAGCTATAAAGGATCTTATAGATAAGAGTTCGGAGGAGCGCACGATTAGTAATCTAAAAGCTTATGAGAAGGAGGAGGCCGGCAATTATATTTTTGACCTTTTTAATTACGGCCATCCGTTTTATAGTTATAGTGCCCTTTCAAAAATTACCACCGAGCGTGTCGGTAATAGTGATATGCTTGAGATGAGATATTCCTATTCTGATCCGGGGATTACTTACAAGACTATCGAGATACTTTATGATGTATTTGTAAATCAATATAGGACACTGCGTTTTGATGAGATAGATGATGTTATTAAGTATTTTGAGTCGGAGTTGGCTTACGCAAGGTCGAGACTTACTATTACCGAGGACTCTCTTACAAATTATAATATTGAAAAGAGGGTAATCAATTATGATGAGCAGACAAAGACGGTTACCTCTCTTAGCAAGGAACATGAATTGAGCTATGAGTCTGTTTTACTTGCTTATTCAAGTTCTCAGAAGGAGATGGAGGTACTTGATAAGTACGTTGATGAGAATGTAAAAGCTATAAGAAACAATAAGGAGTTTATTGCCAAATTGAAAAATGTTACTGACCTCTCTACAAAGATGATATTGAACTTTACGGGCAAGGATTCAGTAGCTAATTCCAAGGAGGCCATTGGTAGACTTATGAAGCAGTCAGATGCTGCGGAAAAGGACTTTTTGGACTACTCCATGAGGATAAGTGCGAGTAAGTTTACAAAAGATGGAGTAATTACGGATCAGTATGTTCCACAATGGTTTCAGGCTCTTGTTACTAATGCCAAATCCGAGGCAGAGCTAAAGGTTCTGGATGAGAGACAGAAGTTGCTCGATGACCAGTATGTTTACTACTCTCCAATAGGCACAACCATCAAACGCAAAGAGCGTGAAATAAGTTTCAATGAGCAGACCTATCTCTCTGTACTTGATGGCCTTAATGCGGCAAAGTTGAGAAAGAAAAATTTTCAGCTTTATTCTTCTTCACTTAAATTGATTAATCCTCCTCTCTTCCCTATCACCTCAGAACCTACCAAGAGAAAGTCTATTGTGTTGATGATCTTTTTTGGTTCGGCATTTTTTATAATCGGCTATTTTGCCTTGATGGAGTTGCTCGATAGGACTCTTAAGAATAAGGATAAGGCGGAGTGGCTTACAGGTGGTAAGGTAATAGCAGCCTATCCGAATCCGAGCAAATACAAGTATAAGATCTATA
>CAYLGW010000065.1:0-2295 GCA_964383385.1 uncultured Muribaculaceae bacterium | reverse complement strand
AGTCTCTTCCCGGAATTGAGTCGGTTCACGACCTTCATGTTTGGTCTTTGGACGGGGAGTCTCATGTTATGACGCTGCATGTTGTAACCGATTCCGATTCGGCAGAACTTCGACACAATATCTTTAAAATAGGAGAGGAGTATAATATTAAGCACACTACTATTGAATGTGAACTGCCAGGCAGTAAATGTGACTGCGATTGCGATAACAACTGCAATCTTACTTAATTAGAGATGCAATTGTTAATAATGTGATGCTCAAAGTAGTTTTTAGGGGATGGAGGTAATAAAACTATGTCTCTCGCATAATCGGGAGACATACTTTATTACTTATTATATATAGATTAAAGAATAACCTGGGGGTTGAGATTATCTCTTAACCTCTGCTTTTTTTGCAGGGTTGGCATTCTTATCCTCTTTTGCTGTTGCTTCAGGTTTAGCATTATTGCCCTCAACAGGCTCCACTACCTGTGTTACAGGTTTAGCCTCTCCCTTTACAATAAATGAGCTTGCCGGTGCCTGGCAAAATTCGCAATTTGCAGGAGCCTCGTTAGCGTAAACGTTTCCGCAAGTTGGGCAAACATAGTAAATTGTTGCTAAAGAATCCGGAGTGGCAATTGCATTGAGAGCTGCGGTGTAAAGTTCCGAATGTTTCTTCTCAGCATCTCTTGCGTTAGTGAAGGAAAGGATGGCATTTTGAACTTTCTCCTTTTCTGCAGCCTCTATGTAACCGGGATACATTGTACCAGACTCTTCGTTCTCACCATTGATTGCTGCTGTGAGGTTAGCTGAAGTTGAGTCAACTATAAATTCGTCAACAACAGGAGAATAGTCATTTATTCCGAGTTCTGCAAGAACGGCCTGATGATTCTTTACATGAATGGATTCAGCCTCAGCAGTTGCCTGGAACAAAGAGGCAATAGCCGGAAGGCTGTCTTGGGAGGCACGTTCTGCAAAAGCAGCATATTTAGCACTTGCGGTAGCCTCGCCATTAATTGCCGACTTTAAGTTGGCAATTGTCTGCTCTTTGCTCTGTGTGCATGACATCGTTGCCAATGCACATGCAACGATAGTTAATAGTGAAAAAAACTTTTTCATTTTTATATTTTTTTTTAATGTAGTCTCTTATTTTCAGAGGGCAAATGTAGAAAGAATCCCGATATGTTGTTAAAATGAATTTTAATATTAATCAATTTTTAACAAATAATATAATATATTGATAAATAGAAAGATATATGCTGATGTTAATAAGAAAGAGAGGTGGCGAGAGCCTTCCCGGTATAGTTATCTTTCATGCGGGAGAGTTCTTCCGGTGTTCCTTCAAAAACAATCTCTCCTCCCTTATCTCCGCCCTCCGGACCCATATCTATCACCCAATCGGCGGAGCGAATAACATCGGTATTATGTTCAACCACAACTACCGTATGGCCACGTTCAATCAGAGCATTCAGTGATTTCATCAGTTTTTCTATATCGTTGAGATGCAGACCTGTTGTGGGCTCATCAAAAATAAACATTACGGAGCCGTTAGGGTTCCCTTTTGAGAGGAACTGAGCGAGTTTGATTCTTTGGCTCTCACCTCCGCTCAAGGTACTGCTGCTTTGTCCCAATTGTATATATCCAAGTCCAACATCTTGCAGGATTTTCATCTTTTCGGCAATCCGCTTTGCAATACTTTCCCTCTTACTTCCAAAGAAATCAATTGCCTCATCAATGCTCATATCAAGAATATCGCTGATATTCTTACCATTATATTTAACTTCAAGAATATCCGGTTTGAATCTTTTTCCGCCGCACTCGTCGCATACCATTGTAACATCGGCCATAAATTGCATAGGTATTGTTATAAAACCATCACCCAAACATTGTGGACAGCGGCCTCCATCTATATTAAAAGAGAAATGTGAGTGACCATACCCGTTCATTTTTGCATAGGGCTGGTCTGAGAAGAGTTTGCGGATATCGTCGTAAATCTTAAGATATGTAACCGGGTTGGACCTCGATGATTTACCTATGGGGTTTTGATCTACATATTCAATGCCCCTTAATAAGGAGAGGTCTCCCTTAATCTCCTTGTAGGAGCCGGGTTTCTCGCCGAATTGATTGAAATAGCGGCTTAGGGCTGGATATAGAAGATCGGAAACAAGAGATGATTTTCCTGAACCGCTTACGCCCGTTATAACAGTAAGCACTCCTAAAGGAATCTTGACATCTATATTTTTTAGGTTATGCTCCATGCAGCCGTCAATCTCTATATAGTTATGCCATCTTCTTTTTTGATAGCAGGATGTTACTC
>CAYLGW010000064.1:0-2319 GCA_964383385.1 uncultured Muribaculaceae bacterium | reverse complement strand
CCATTAGAAGGTACTCCCACCCTATTAGCAGATTCATCTCTGTTATTCAAAGGCGCATCGGCCCTATTGGTTTTAGTCTTTTGCTCTTCCATATATAAAACAGTATAAATTATCTCTATTTATGGTTATTATAATAGTTTAAGACATATTAGATATCAAGCGATGAATAGAGAGAGTTCTGCGATTTAAACTCCGGTACAATATGCTTCATACATCTTACAGTCTCCATATTATCTAAACTCTTTGCCAATTTCTTCAGAAAATCGTACTCATTTACCACATCGGAATATTTGTATTCGCGAACCTTGGCAACAGAGATCTTGCTATTAGCCGTAGGAATAACGCACTCCTTATCGTTGAGCAACTCCTCATAAAGTTTCTCGCCGGGGCGCAATCCCGTGTACTCAATCTTTATATCTACATCGGGGGTAAAGCCAGCAAGCGAAATCATATTTCTTGCTAAATCGGCAATCTTAACAGGCTTACCCATATCAAAGACAAAGATCTCATAGCCCTCTCCCATAGTAGCCGCCTCCAGAACAAGCCTGCATGCCTCCGGTATAGTCATGAAATATCTGATAATATCTTTATGAGTTACGGTAACGGGGCCGCCAGCCATAATCTGCTCCCTGAAACGAGGTATTACTGAACCATTTGAGCCAAGCACATTCCCGAATCTGGTTGTTATGAATTTGGTCTTTCCTTCTATATTGCCACCAATAATCGCCTTGCTTAACGACTGCACATAAATCTCCGCCAAACGCTTGCTGCAACCCATCACATTGGTAGGGTTAACCGCCTTATCTGTAGAGACCATTATCATCTTCTCCGCTCCGTACTTAACGGCGCAGTCGGCTACGTTACGTGTCCCTACTACATTCACATATATTGCTTCACACGGATTCAACTCCATCATCGGCACATGTTTGTATGCGGCGGCATGGAAAATTATATCTGGTTTATAAGTTGCAAAAACTCTCTCTATACGATCTTTAGAGCGAACATCTGCAATCACAAATTTATACTTATTTGCAACCTCCGCTTCACTCAACGCTCTGCTCTTGGTCTCCGCATCTAAAAGTTCCAACTTTATATTATGAAGAGGAGTCTCTGCGTTATCTAACACTACAAGACGCTTTACCTCCATTGAGGAGATAATCCGGCAAAGTTCGCTGCCTATTGAACCGGCGCCTCCTGTAACCATCACGGTCTTTCCGGAGATGAATTTATGGATCTCGGCCTCATCTATCTTAATCTCATCTCTCCCTAACAGATCCTCTATCTTAATCTCTCGTATCTGAGCAGTTACACTGCCTGTATCTGAGACCTCGCTAAGCTGCGGCATAATAAGAATCTTTATTCTGTTCCCCAGGCAATAATCTATAAGGCGCTCCTTCTCCTTGAGAGCCGATTTTTGATCCGGGAAGATAATGGCATCTATACGCTTAGATGTTATTACTTTCATGAAGTATTTATAAGAGTCTATTGTATAGATCTGTAGATCACCTATTTTTAATTTTTTTATTGAATCGGAGATTATTACATAGCCAATTACCGAATAGGAGATATTCTTGCTTCTTGTAAGATAGTTCACAACTGAAATGCTCCTGTTGTCGCTCCCATAAACAAGCACTCTGCCGCTATTTTTGGTTATCGATGTTAAGGCAAACTGATAAATAAGAATCAGAAATACTCGCATAAGTATAAGTAGAGTAATGGAGATTGAGATATCTATCATCTCTGCAATGATAACCTTTATTATACCTATGGTAAAGCCGTAGTATTTATAGAGTGAGATGAATATTACTGCCAAAATAATACTCTTAATTATAACTGCAACAAAAACACGCCAGATTTCGTGCATTGTGGTATGCCTCATCACACCGCGGTATGTGCCCAGCGCTATAAATATTCCTCCGCTCACCAAATAAGAGGTAAAGAAGATGCTGACATAGGCACTCAATGGAACCGTAGAACGAACATAAAATCCAAGAATTAGGAATATTCCCACCGTGGCAATTCCCGATAACAATGTATCGAGCCCCAATACAATCCACCTACTGAAATAGGGTGAATCGACAATAATCCTTGATAATTTTCTTAAAGAGATTCCCATTAATTTATCTTTATACTGATTGATATTAAAAAAAGGGCAGTTATTAGATACACAAAAAATTATGCGGCAGCAGCATTTACTTTTACAATTAAGCTATAGTTAGAGCTTGGTTATGGAGATTACAATTGCTGCAATGCTGGCCGTACTGCTCGCAAGACCCATAATTTCTGATAGCGACATTCGCCTGTCGTTCTTTAAGTCTC
>CAYLGW010000063.1:0-2337 GCA_964383385.1 uncultured Muribaculaceae bacterium | reverse complement strand
AGTTGTAATATATTGACTCTCATTCAAAGTTATTGAAAATAGTTCAACATGCAAAAAAAAAAATTATCTGTGGTCTTCAAAGCACTTTAGTATTACACGGGTCTAAAAACATTAAACCTTGAAAGAGAAATAAGAGCATTTTAATCCATTTTATCATCAAAATACTTAGAGTACTGCTGTATTATCGAAGTGGAGATGTTCTGATTCCTAAATTTGTTAGAAATAAACATTTTCATACGAAAAGAATAGCTTGCGGAAATTACCGCCTATTTCCGACAACTCTTCACAGTATATATCGTTATTTTGTTCAACAACGAATTTAGAGAGCTTTTTATTCAATGTCTTTTCCGCTTGTTTGGATGCTGCCGTATCTCCAGTAAAAACAAACAAATCTAAATCTTCCGAAAAGCGTTCTATCAAGCCATAGGCTTTCGATAAAGATGTTCCGCCTTTGAAGAATACCTTTTCTTTGTATTCTGACAAAGCAATCTCTTTGAGTATTTTGCACACCCAATAATCCTTTTCAATATGTGATTGTTCGTAACCGAAATGGTCTGCCGCCAATGCGATTAACTCTTTGAAGATCTCTTTGTCCGAGTGTAAAGCCATATATTTATGCCATTTTATAATTCAGATTAAACCGTGTTGTGGGAAGTATTGTGCGGGTAAGTTCCTGCCGCAAGTTTTGTTGTTCAATTTCGCCCAGCATATCCGCTACTATCTTTCGTACACGAGGGGGATAATCTTTCGTCAAAGATACTACTTTTATAAGTTCCGGCATTGAGAAATCTTTGAAATATTGATTCTTAATGCGTTCGTATATATCTTGTTGCGTACTTCCGGGAATGTGTTTAATATCCTTAATGGCATCCAATAGCCGTAAATAGGAAATATTGGCTTCGTCATGGTAAGACAACGAGTAGGCTTTCACACTTTCAATATCCAAATTTCTGAAACGGAAGTGGCGTACTGGTTTTAGTGTCGCAATGGTGATTGTCGTTGCCACCTGTTCTGTTAAGCCCATCTTATTATATATGTACGCTCCGGTGATATATCCGTCCAGCTTTTGGGTTATATATCGAAACTGTTCATCTTGATACACTGGCAATGCACCTAAACCCAATGCAGACTTGCGAGGACGAAAGTAAGCCCCTTTTTCAATTCTTACCAGCACACCTTTCTTACTTTGCTCAGAAAGAAGCACAGCCACATTTGCCAATTTATCATTTGGGAATGCCAAATCCTGGAACGTAAAGATACGCCCGGTGTCCATCCGTTCAATTTGTTGTAATATTTCTCTTCTAAATGAAGCCATAACCTCTACTTTTCTGCAAAGTTAATATATTATGTTTTTATATGCAAATACATAACGATTTTTATGCCGAAAATTTGGATTATCTCAAATAATACATCTACAAATAGGAACTATAAAAATCTCTGAGTTTTGCCCAATCTAATATCTGCGCCCCGCTACATCTCCTCCATCAACATCCCCAAATAGGTTATTTTGTAATCCTTCAGTTCTATCAAATCAATCTCATTCTCTTCTCTCCTATTCTATTCTATTCTCTCCTCTTCTCTCCTCCTCTCTCCTATTCTCTTCTCTCCCAGTATCCTCCGATATTGGTAATATTGCCACTTTGGAGAAGATAGGCATAGACTTGGCAATCAAATCTTTAATCGTATAAAACACACTTATTATCAAGATATCAAATCTACAAGATATTGACACAATGATTGGTTATAAACTCAGCAAAAAGTAGCTATTCTTTGTATCCGTGACAATAAGGTGTATATACTAACTCAAAACTGACGACCATAATAGTTGAACTATCGGTTACTATCTTCATTCAAAGAATGTCCTATTGATGACCAGCATCAATAAGACGAAGATAACACTCTTTCGGCAGACATTCGAGTGATTGGACGATATCCCGCCACTTTAATTGTGTAGAATATGTGATTATTTTCACATTATCGGCACATATGTCTGTTCGATTTTGCTGAATAAATTTTGCAGTCTCAGACTTAATATTTATATTCGCCTATAAATTGTGCGTAAAATGTGATTAATTTTACATTCTGCACACTTAATATCGGCAAAAATGAAGATACAACGCAAAGCTATCGAGGCTCTATTGGAGTGGAAAAATGCTAAATCTCGCAAGCCTCTCATCTTACAAGGTGCTCGTCAGGTTGGAAAAACATGGTTACTAAAAGAGTTTGGGAAGTCTCATTTTGATAATGTGGCAATTTTTAACTTTGATGAAAATCCAGAGTTAAAACAGTTCTTTGCATCTACCAAGGATGTTAAGCGTATTATCAATAACCTATCAT
>CAYLGW010000062.1:0-2404 GCA_964383385.1 uncultured Muribaculaceae bacterium | reverse complement strand
CAAAGATTGTTAACATTCACCTCTTCCTTAGAGAACTCCATGATTCCGGCCTCAATTTTTGATAAATCGAGAATATCTGAGATTAATTGCAACAAAATATTATTATTCTCGCGTATTATACGAATATACTCCTTCTTCTCCTGATCATCTTCTGTCTCTGCAACCAAATCTGAAAAGCCCACAATCGCATTAAGAGGAGTCCGTATCTCATGACTCATATTGGCAAGAAATGCCGACTTTAAACGGTCCATCTCCTCCGCCTTATCTCTCGCCTCCATAAGTTTACCCTCTATCTCCTTCATTTGGGTAATGTTATAATTTATTTCGAGCAACTCAATAAGGCCCTCTTCGCAGTCATATTTGGTAACAAGCACATTATCCACAATCCAATTCCACTTCTCCTTATTGTCTCTATCCTTAACTCTTATCTCTCTGCTGAATTTTTTCTCGGTGCCACACTTGGCCTTCTCATAAAAATCAAGAATTGCCCTTCTGTCGTCGGGATGTAACATATTATAATTCCCAACTATCTTGCTTATAGGAGTCTCCTCGCTCTCTCCTAAATTACTGTACCACTGATTTATTGCATAACCTTCATTATCTTGGAATCTTATCTTTGCATAGCCCACTTTCGCAAAATCGGACACAAGCGAGAAAAGACTTTGGAAATCCGATATAGTATTCCTATCATTTACAAGTTCCGTATTATCGAGATGAATTACAATATAACCTTTGAGCTTACCAACAGTATCATAAACCTTAGAGACCTTAACATACAAATTAGTACTATTAGACTCTTTATTATGAGGATAGTACGATGTAATAGCCTCAGTCATATTTATTATTTGAGAAAAACCATTCTCATTATCATCCCTTAACTTTTGCATGGCTACGAGATCGAAGTTAGGATTGCGAAAAATATTCTGCCCGCTACGCATAAGCAACTCCTTATCTGCAACACCGAAGATTTCCATATCGATATCATTCAGATCTGTAAGGTTTCCATCACTATCGTAAAGCTCAATCCCTACAGGGATATTTGTAATCAAATCATTGAATAGTTTCTTATTATCATCTATCTCTATATCCTTATTTTTGAGTTCGGTTGTATTAATTAAAAGTGCAACAATCTCATCCTTACTCGTATGATACATCACAACTTTTACATAAATACCTGTAGTACTAATAAACACATCATATGTCAAAATCTCATTCTCCCTATTTCTCATTCGAGAGATAACACTATTAAAGAAATCCCTATTACCTGTTATGTGAACAGTAGAACCCCTTTTGTTCAGGTAAACCTGAGGAGATGTCCCAAAAAAATGAGCAAAAACCTCATTGGACTCAGTAGCAATAAAGTCTATAGGTAAACCCGAATCATCTCTTACAATCGACAATCTTGCATATCCTAAAGGCATATATTTAACCATATTGCGGAAGAAATTCTGCTCCTTTGAAATATTAGGATTTGCCCTTCTTAATGCAATACAAATACTTAACATTGTGACTATAGTGGAGAAAAACTTATAATCAACATTTGTCCACTCATAATACCTCTCTGTAAAATCCATTCCCATATATCCCCATACATCGTCACCGGAAATCAGAGGTAAAACTATTAGCGACTTTATACTCTGCCTTTTTAAAGTATCATACTCCGCTGCCGCCTCCTCCGGAAGCTGCTCTAATGAGGAGATTATTATCGGCTTCTCATCATAAATCATCTTAGTCCACCACTGTATATAACTGTTAGGTAGATCCTGTAAAGTCTCCTTCTCGCTGCTTATACCCTCTTTTATAGCCTCATAAACACAACTACTCGTCTCATTTTTTGAATTATATTCAAAAATGTACACTCTACTACTATTATAAATTGTGCGAATATAATCCAACACCTGCGATATACAATCATCCAAATCATTGTCGCGAATAAAAGAAAGAAGAAATTTTGAAATAAGATTTTGCTTTTCAATCATATTCAAGGTCAGATTTAAGTGACCATTACTCATAGCTTCCGGCTCTGGTACCTTCTTAATAAACCCAAGAGAGCTCCCCAAGGTATTTTGCTCCTCATCTGCATGAGTCTGCTTAAGAGCCTGTAATCTTATCCACACCTCCTTATTACCTACAACAATCGGAAATTCTCTATTATAATACTCTCTATACAGATCGCGATTAATAGTGAAGTCTTCAGAAATCGTCTTTTTAAAATCATCTCTGATGCAGTTATAAAAATCACGGAAAGAGAGAGTATTTCCATCTAATTCGAGCAAACGACAGAGATAATCGGAACAAACAAAGTATCGTTTATCCAAATTGGCCTCCCACCATCCTAATTCGGCTGCTGAAGAGATTATTTTTAATTTTTCGAGTTCTTGATTCATAGGTAAATACTGTTAAT
>CAYLGW010000061.1:0-2485 GCA_964383385.1 uncultured Muribaculaceae bacterium | reverse complement strand
AATATGTTTTGCCAAAGTGTGGGCCTTAAAGAGAACGAAATAATCGGCCATACGGATAAGGAATTATTTATAAAGGAAGAGGCGGAAAGTTTTAATGCCGACGACAGAGATGCAATAATAAACGGCATTAAAACCATCAAAGAAACTGTTTTCTGGCAAGGAGTCAAAATTGTCTGGCATACTACAAAATACTCTTTCACAACAGCAGAAGGAGCAACATTACTAATAGGCCTTGCCCTTAATATCACCGAACTCGACAATGCCATGAGGGAGTTAGAGACAGCTAAGGAGAAGGCCGAAAGGTCAGAACTTCTCAAATCCTCCTTTCTCGCCAATATGAGCCACGAGATAAGAACACCTTTAAACTCTATTGTAGGTTTCTCAAGATTAATTGCAACAGCCAATACAAAAGAGGAGAAAGAGGAGTATGGTAAAATCATAGATATCAATTCCGATATGCTCCTCAACCTAATTAACGATATTCTCGACCTTTCAAAACTCGAGGCCGGATTTATAGACCTCAAATGCGAAGAGATTAATTTAACGGAAATGTTAAAAAATCTCAAAAGTGCCTTTACAATAAGGATGAGCGGCGGAGTGAACTTCAAGTGCTTAATTCCTCCTGAGGAGATTATAATCAGAGCCGATAATCACCGACTTAATCAGATAATAAACAACTATCTCTCAAATGCTATAAAATATACTCCAAGCGGAGAGATAGAACTTGGATATAAGATTAAAGATAACAGTTTAGAATTGTATGTAAAAGATACAGGTATCGGGATAGATAAGCAATATCATGATCGTGTCTTCCAAAGGTTCGAAAAATTCGACTCCTTTGCACAAGGCACCGGACTTGGTCTCTCTATCTGCAAAGCAATTGCAGAGAATATGGGCTGCTCTGTAGGCTTTACCTCCGAGATTGGGAAAGGCTCCTGTTTCTGGATACTGATTCCACTCTAATTAAAGATTTATTTGCATTGAATACTATTGAGGAGATAGAACGTATATGGTACAGCAAATTAAAACTATTTGCTATAGCATACATTCATTCCGAAACAGCAGCAGAGGACCTTGTTCAGGATACCTTCTTAAAATTAATAGAGGCGCCAACTCCAATAGGAGAATATAACAATATCGGAGCCCTCTTATTTACTATTCTTAAAAACAATTGCCTCGATTATATAAAGCATAAACTGGTTGTAGAAAAACACAGCGGCCCGACAATAGATAATTATGAGTATCTGGTTGCAAATAAATTCGCTCTGGAAGATGAGTCAATTAGGATCATTACTAAAAATGAAATAAGAAAAGCTCTTAAAGAGGCCCTTGACAAACTGCCCGAACAAACACGAAAAATCTTTGTAATGAATAAATTAAATGATAAAAAATACAAAGAGATTGCAAAAGAATTGAATATTTCGGAAAAGAGTGTCGAATATCATATCTCAAAGGCTTTTAGCTTCTTACGTAAAGAATTAGGCGATTATTACCTCCTCGCCATTATTCTCTTAAACATTCAACAATAAAGTTATAATTCATAATAATTTTGGAAATCTCTTAGGGATTCCCATTCATAAGTCGTCATAATAGTGTATGGAAGAGACAAAACTAACAAGATTCATATCGGGGTACTCCGATAAAGAAGAACGCAAGGAGGTCCTGCAATGGATCTCTCAAAACGATGAAAATAAGCAGGCCTACGCCAGACTTAAAAATTTATCGGTAGCTATAGACCTTCAGGCGGAATCTCTTAGAGAAGAGAACCTGGTAAAAAGGCAAAAAATGAGAAAGATGTTGAAACATTTCATTAGTACCGCTGCAGTACTGATTATAATTGCATCAGCATTCTATTTGGGTAAAAAAAAGGAGAATACGAAGTGGGAAAAACTTTCAATTTCTCAATATACAGAGATAGTTGCACCTTATGGAGCAACAGTTGCCACAACATTACCGGATGGCTCTTATGTAAAACTTAATGGTGGCTCTTCTCTTAAGTTCTCAAAACTTTATGGTCATCACGAAAGGAATGTCATTTTGTCCGGCGAGGGATATTTTGAGGTTAAAAAGAGCACAAAACAGTTTAAGGTATCAACCGATATATTACAGATAGTTGTACTTGGAACTGTATTTAATGTATCGGCCTATCCCGAAGATGATCAAGCCTCTGCTACATTGTATCAAGGTTCTGTCTCTGTAATGGAAAAGACTACAAGAAAAAACACCTTGCTGAAACCTAATATGCAGTATAGTTATGATAAAAAAACTCACTTATCTTCTCTCTCCACTCTCAGCATAGCAAGGAGATGGACCGATAATTACATCATTGCCGACAGAGATGATATCAAAAAGTTTGCAAAGAAAATTGAGAGAAAATATAATGTCAAGATAGTAATCAGCGAGGAACTTTTAGGTAAATGCCTCTACACGGGAGCTTTTAAAGGGGAAACACTAAAGGAAATTTTAGATAATATGAGTTTTGCCT
>CAYLGW010000060.1:0-2588 GCA_964383385.1 uncultured Muribaculaceae bacterium | reverse complement strand
TATTTGTGTATAGTGTAATTAATATTTTAATAAAGAAAATTATGGAAGTTATCTCTTCGTTTACTATAGATCACACAAGGTTGAAACCCGGTATCTATTTGTCGCGTGAAGGTAATGGGTTCATTACTTTTGATCTGAGATTTACAGAACCTAATGTAGAGCCTGCGGTAGCTCCGGCAGCGATGCATTCAATAGAGCATTTAATGGCTACATGGTTTAGAAATTCCGAATGTAAAGAGGATGTTGTTTATGTTGGCCCAATGGGTTGTCTGACAGGGATGTATCTTATAATGTCGGGGTCCTATTCAGTTGCAGATATTAGGTCTCTTACAATAAGATGTTTGGAGTGGCTTGGGGAGCAACAGGATGTTCCTGCTACAACTCCTGAGACTTGCGGAAATTGTCTGCTGCACGATCTGCCTATGGCGAAGTTTTATGCCCTGAAATATCTGAATGCGCTTAAAAACGATTTTCATTCTGAATATAATAAACTTGAGGTCAAGCTGGATAATGGAATGCACTTTGCAGATGCCTAATGTTTTTCTTATTAAGAAAGTAAATAGGAATTTAAGATGAGGGAATAGAGATACCGCAAAGTTGCTGTAAAGTCTTGATATAATTAAAAAGGGTCTGAATACTGTTTTATAGCTATTCAGACCCCTATTGTTGTTTAGGTTGATATTGTTAGCCCGGCACCTTACTTTTATTATATGCCGAGCATCTCATTCAGGTAAGCATAAATTGCCGATAATCCTTCAAGTAAAAACAGACCTGTGCCTTCATTGTCGTATTTAGCCATGCTTTTCTTCTCCTTGTTGTGGGTTGTTAAGTAGGGCTGGTACATATAATTCTTGTTCTCTTTGTCATAATAGGTCTCCAATGTGAGGGTCCCCAAAAAGATGTTGTCGGAGCTGTTGTATATAATGGAGTTCCTTGATGCGTTTTTAGCATTAGCCAAGCCTTCTGCATACTCTTTGCTGCCAATCTTATAGCCGGCTGTTGCCAATTCTTTCTCCTTTTGTTTTAAGAGTGCTGAATTTTCTTCTATTTCAACAACCAACTTATCAAATATATCCATTGTAGAGCTCCTCTTTTTCACAGACATAGGGTATGTTGCAGGATCGATGAATGATTTTAACATGTTGGTACCTTGTGCTTTTGAGGTATAGGTAGCAAGCAAATGCCCATTCTTGGAGCATGAGACATTTGCATTCTCCGGTTCATTACTTCTCGAGTATCTTGCGTTGACGTTAAATTCATCGAGTTTTATGATTGCATCAATTAAGAGAGCATTATTGCCTTGCATCTCTATCTCCATTGACGCATATAAATTCTTCCCGCTCATTCCTCCTCCAATGGATAAAAAAATATGGTTCGGTATTGTATCGCTCACTATGTTACCTTGCTTGTCGGTGATTGTAATGATGTTCGGGTGTATAGGCTCAATCTCAAAATAGTCTCGAGGCCTTGCTATGAACCACGACAAGGAGGCAGTCATATTAGTGCCAAACATATCCGGGAATGTAAGTTTGATGGCATTCGGTGATTCACCTATCTTATCCCATACTTCTGTAGATGTATTGGCTTTGTAACTTCCAATTTTTTGTTTGTAGCGACTGAGTGTACTACTTAAACCAGAAAGATCTCCATTGAGGAGGTTGTAAATACTATTCAAAATATTATTGAATGGTACATTGCCCTTTGCATCTTTGTATTGGAGATATGTAGTGTTGAAGTACTGGCAATCAAGAGCGAATATTGCCAAGTTAAGAGTGTCAATAGCTGCATTGGAGAAGACTGATCTGGCAACATCTGAGATATATGCCTCCCCTCTTCCTGAGTATAAGCCTTTTCAAAATAGTGGTAGTTGTATATAATGGCTTCCTAATTAATTGGATTATCGTCATTACTGCAGCCTGTTATACAGATTATAAGCAGTGTTACAACTGATAGATAAAATGATTTTAAATAATAGCTTTTAATAATGGTATTAAATTAGAATATGATTTTTAAGTCTTTCTTTCTTTAATTGTAGGGAGGTAATTAGGTTGTATAGAAAAAAACAAGTGCAGCAGAATGTAGGCAAGTGTTGCCAGAATATTAATTCGGTAGAGAAAGGTTTACGGCATCAAGAATTTGCTCATTACTTTGGAGCAATGTGTGATTTGTAAATTTGAAGTTTGGAGAGAGACACATTTTACTTTTCATAGGGTACTTTTACAAAAATCATTTCAAATATTAAATAAGTTTTCATAATTTCCTATTTTCCCCCCCCTTTATTATTATGAATTCCACGGTAGTTACGGCGCGCTACTTATTGTAGGCTTGCGCCTACCAAAAGCCGGCAATATCCTTTCGCTCGGCAGTGCTGAACTTCGTTCATTTAGGCATTGCATAAAAAAAACACGCTCAAGTAAACTTGGCGTGTGTTTTTTTATTTAATGCCTGATGCTACGCATCTGCACTGCACTCGCTTATTCGGCTATTTCCGTTCGCAGCTGAGGGCTGCTTCGGCAATAGTTTCCTCACCTCTGAATAGTTTGAGCAAGCTCGACTATTCGCTCGGTTCGTCACTATTTGACCTCTTC
>CAYLGW010000059.1:0-2832 GCA_964383385.1 uncultured Muribaculaceae bacterium | reverse complement strand
GCAGGAGAGCGCCAATTCCTATAGCAGGATCGGAGGAGTTGATAATGACCGATACGGTGATTATGGCATTGGGGACCTCTCCGAATCCTGTTATTGCAAGAACAACAGCGGGACTTGATACAAATCGTAAAGGCTGTATTGTTGCAGACGAGGATGGAATCACCTCAATTGAGGGTGTATTTGCCGGTGGTGACGCTGTTACCGGTGCCGCTACCGTAATTTTGGCCATGGGTGCGGGACGCAAGGCTGCGGCTGCAATACATAAATATCTTCAGAAAGAGCAGTGATTATTTCCTATAGAATGGAAAAAAATAACCGATCATTTGACCGGTTATTTTTTTAGTAGCGGAGGAAGGACTCGAACCTCCGACCTCCGGGTTATGAGCCCGACGAGCTACCAACTGCTCTACTCCGCGATAGGACTACAAAGATAGTTAATTTTTTATCAATTGCAAAAATTAACTATCTTTTCAGTTTTCTTCATTACTTTATCATCCATTTTTACTCATCCTTACGGCCATTTCCTTTTGATTAGTTATTTGTGTGATAATAGTTCCATTTAAGATAGTCAGCATGGCTGTCAGGCTCAAAAAAGTTGCTTTTATTTAAGTATCCTGCTTTATTGTACCAAGATTTAGGTGTACCGTTCGAAACCCAACTATTGAACTTATTATATCCCTTGTCAACTGACACGGTTTCCTTTAGCCAATATCTTCCATTGGGTATTGCTATACCGTATGGGTATGCTCCTGCTGCTGTACTTGCGGAGGCTACATAGAATTTATTGCCATCTACCAATATATAGAAATTAGCATATCCATCTACACAATATTCATACCCGTAGTTGCTTATAAGTATCTCAAACCATCCCCCTTCATTGTACCTCTTGTCTTTATGGATTGTGGCTTTTACCTTGCCGTTATATAAGGTTGTAGCCTCTCCATAGAAACTGCTCTGATAATCTGTTGGGATAACCTCTGTGAAACTGCCTTTCGTATTTGTAAATGGAGCTTTTCCAAGGAATAGATCTTTTTGTACATCATCTGTAATAAGCATGGCTGAATTTTTATCTCCTTCTATGCCGAAAGCAATTTTCTTTGTTGCTCCATAAGCAATAGGTTTGATAAATAGATAGGTTTTGGCACCTGTATAATAATCATCGTAATGATACAATCTTGCGTAAAGGACAAGATCATTGTAATCATAGTCACCCTCTTTTGTATCTTCGAAAAACAGAAGATAATCCTGCTCGCATTTAAAGAGATTTTTTTGATATCCATTAATTTCAGAACTGGGGATATAATTAACTTCTATTTTATCATCATCATCGTCATCATCATCTGATTTGGTTGCGACAATTCCTGCATCGGCTTTTGGAATTTGGATTGTCTGATTAGGACGGTCGGTAATGCATAATGTATCTGCACCTCTTGTAACGACTGTTACAAGTCCGGTTTTTACAGGTACGACATAGTCTTGAGTCATTTTGAAACTGTCATTAATGATAATTTCATCACTGCTTTTCTTCTCAGTTTCGTTTTTTACGCACGCAGTTATTAATGATATTAATAGTACCACGGCTATAATATTTTTAGTCATAATAAATAAATATTAGTTAATCTATAGTTAATTTTTAGTATCTGTGTTATATAGGTAACCAAAAATTTGCTCTTTCTTTATTTTATGCTGAGTTCCGGAGTTTAAATCTTTTATTGTAACAATTTCTTGCTCCATCTCCTCTGCTCCTATTATTACAAAGTATTTAATGCCCTTTTTATCGGCATATTCAAATTGTTTTTTGAGTTTCAGGTTATCAGGATATATTTCGCAACTAATTCCTTGATTTCTTAGCCGGGCTGCTAATGGGATTGTATATTTTATCTCCTTTTCTCCCATATTGGAGAAGAGAATTTTAGTGCTTTCTGTTGCGTCTGCCGGAAATTTTCCGAGTCCGTTAAGAACATCGTATATTCGGTCGGCTCCAAACGAGATACCAACTCCTGACATATTAGGCAACCCGAATATTCCGGTAAGATTATCGTAACGTCCGCCGCCGCATATACTTCCTATTTGGAAATCCAGCGCCTTAACCTCAAAGATAGCGCCTGTGTAATAGTTCAGTCCTCTTGCAAGTGAGAGGTCGATTTCAACAGATTGTGTTATACCGGCAGTTCTGATGAGTTCGAATAATTCGCTTAATTCTGCAACTCCACTCATTCCTGTTTCTGAGGAGGTAAGGATGGTGCTGATTGCCTTAATCTTGTCCTCATTAGAGCCTGTTAGCAGAAGTACGGGTTCTATCACAGCAATACCTTTTTCATCTATTCCCCGCTCTTTTAACTCCTCTTTAACCGCATCAAGGCCAATTTTGTCGATTTTATCAATTGCTACGGTGATATCAACGATTTTGTCGGGGTACCCAATAACTTCGGAAAGGCCTTGCAATACCTTTCTATTGTTGATTTTAATACATATCTTTATATCAAATGCTGCAAAAATCTCCTCTGTGATCTGTACAAGTTCGAGTTCGTTTATCAGAGAATTACTGCCTATCACATCTACATCACACTGGTAGAATTCTCTGTATCTGCCCTTTTGCGGCCTGTCTGCACGCCATACCGGTTGTATCTGAAAACGTTTGAATGGGAAAGCCAATTCGTTCTGGTGTTGAACCACATAGCGGGCAAACGGGACAGTAAGATCATACCTTAACCCCTTTTCGCATACTTTTAACGATAAGGCATTACTGTTTTTCAACTCGGAAGAGTTTATATTGGCAAATGCATCTCCTGAGTTAAGAATCTTAAACAGTAATTTATCGCCTTCGTCACC
>CAYLGW010000058.1:0-2904 GCA_964383385.1 uncultured Muribaculaceae bacterium | reverse complement strand
CTCTCTCTTGCCCCTGCCTTTTACTAAAGAGTAGAGAAGCGGACTCAAAATTCTCTTTTGCATCACAAAAAGAACCTCCATGCGGTTCAATACCCGTAATTGAAAATCTACTATTGTGCTCACTATATAACTCATTCAAACGTTGCGCTATTATAATGGCAATAGTACCACATCCCGTTCCAATATCTAAAATATTATTACAGTTATGAGAAAGAGTTGCCCATGCTCCAATAAGCACACCATCGGTATTGATGCGCATTGCTGTTCTGCCTTGAACCAAAGAGAATTTTTTGAATCTAAAAAGATCCTTATCAGATAAAGAGCCCATCTCTCATCTCCAGAATTCTGTCACTCCTCTCTGCAAGATCGCGGTCGTGAGTCACAATTATAATAGTCTGCCCGTATTTTTCCCTTAAATGGAAAAAAAGATCATGAATCTCTATTTTATTTTGAGTATCGAGGTTACCCGATGGTTCATCTGCAAAAATCACAGAGGGACCATTTATAAGAGCTCTCGCAATTGCAACGCGCTGCTGTTCTCCACCGCTTAACTCAGAAGGCTTATGCTCCACCCTATCACTCAACCCCATATCGGCCAATAATTCCAGAGCTCTCTCCTTAATATGCCGTCCCGAACATTTACAGTACCCCGACATCTCCCCTATCAATGCCGGCATCATAACATTCTCCAGGGCGGTAAATTCCGGAAGGAGATAATGAAATTGAAACACAAAACCGATTTTCGTATTCCTTAATTTGGAAAGATCCCTTGGTGAAAGAGAAATAATATTGGTGCCATCTATAGTAACACTTCCACTATCGGGCCGCATGAGCGTACCCAAAATTTGAAGAAAAGTAGTCTTTCCGGCACCGCTGCGCCCAACAATGCTTATAACTTCTCTCTCTTGAGCATAGAAATCCAATCCGCCTAAAACTTTAAGATTCCCAAATGATTTTACTATTCCGTTGGCCTTTAACATAGCACAAAAATAACAAAAAGATGGATAATTACTTAATAATTCAATATATTTGCAAAACGACCGAGAACTGTGATAATCCATATGATTATAATTATGATTAACCCAACCCTCCTTTTAATCAATATTGTTATTATTACAATACTTTGTGCTGTAATAATTATCTCTTGGTTTATCTACCTCAAGAGAAAAACTTCTGAAAAATTAGAACAAGAAATATTCAATAACACTAATATTGGAATAGAAATTTTCGATGAAAACGGAGACGCAATAAATGTAAATAACGCAATGACTGCGCTTCTGGGGATCAAAAGGGAGACACTATTAAATAGAAATATTTATAATAGTCTCTACTATCACAGTTATTTCAAAACCGAAGAGAGTAAAAAACAAATACTATTATCAAATATAGATTACTCATATGAAAAAGCGGAGGAATATTTCGGGAAGGGCAAAATCAAGGAGTTTAAAGAGGACAAAACTCTCTCATTCTCGCTAAAGCACGTATTCACTAAAGAGAATAAACTGAAGTGCATAATACTTACTGTTTCCGATGCAAGTCCCATCTCCCGGCTAAAGTTTATTAACCAATCGCTTATTGACGAAAAAGATAAATTCCTCTCCTCCCTCTCCATTGGGGTCTCTATTTATGACGACTCCGGTCTTCAGCAATATGTAAACGACGCCTATTGTGAACTATTCTGCATAAAAGATAAAGAAGAATTCCTTCAGAGAAAGAATAACTTATTCAACCACCCCGCTTTATCGGAAAGTGATAAAATACAGATTAAGACAACTAAAAATATTATCCGACAAAATTATAAATTAGACTATTCCGGAAAGAAGGCCTTAAACTACTACTCTAATTCTGATAATAATAACAAAAAGACCATTAACGCCCTTTGCAGTAAAATATATAACCCCGACGGCACACTCAAAAATTACACCTTCCTCATCTACGATATGACTCAGGATGTACTAAAAAGAAAAATGCTTGAGGAAAATGAAAAACACCTCCGGACAGCCCTCTCAATGGGTGGACTGACCTCCTGGGAGTTCAATATAGCTACAAAGTCATTCAACCTAATTTTTGGTGAAAAACTTATGAATAGCGGAGAGTCCATCTTCCAATTCCTCTCTAAATTGCATCCCGAAGATAAACCCAACTTGTTAAAGAGCATAAAAGATATGCTCTCCAACAAACACGAAACCTCACACAATATTCTAAGATTTATCCAAAAAGGGAATAACGACATTCTTTATTATGATGTCCTAATGAGCTCACGGAGAGACAAAGCAGGTAATGTTAGTGGAATATACGGCCTCCACAAAGACATAACTCGCGACTTTACCTACAGAGAAGAACTTGAGCTAAACAAGAAAAAGACCAACCTTGCTTTACAGGCAACAGATATTACACAATGGGATTACTACCCGGAAGAGGATAGGTTTAATCTTATTAATGAGCCGTTATTCAATACAGAGAGACATGATGTTAAGATGAATGATTATCTCTCTGTATTCCACCCAGATGACCTGAAAAAGAATTGGCATATTATATTGGGTATAATCAACGGACAGGGTAATGAATTTGAGTTTGAGATAAGATCTAAGGACCCCGGCAACCCTAACTCTTGGACATATAACACAATAAGCGGCCTCCCTATTAAGAAGGATAGCAATGGTAAGGTAATAATGTATACAGGATTCAAGAGAGATAATACCAAATGGATAAAAATAAATGAGATACTGGAAAAATCTAACAGAGATCTTGATTACACATACCATCTTCTTAAGACAATAGTAGATAAACTTCCTTGTTGCCTGTTTATGAAAAACGTTGACGATAACTATAAATACACCATCGCCAACAATATGTTTTGCCAAAGTGTGGGCCTTAAAGAGAACGAAATAATCGGCCATACGG
>CAYLGW010000057.1:0-3274 GCA_964383385.1 uncultured Muribaculaceae bacterium | reverse complement strand
TGGTTGCAGCGCTTAATGAAAAGTTGAAGTTTCCTATAAGTCCGAACTCTTTTACACCCTCTATTGTTACTAAATTTTTTAAAATATATTCAGCCAGAGGTCTATAAACCAGATGCTTATAGTATGTACTTGTGCCTTGTGCACTCTTCCCTCCGGCGTTGCAGTGGATAGAGATCATCAAATCTATATTGTTGTCGCGAAATATCTCCTTTCTTCTCTGCATGCTGACATTGTTGTCACCCTCTCTGCTGAGTACAATTTTCGCACCTTTTTTCTCAAGCAGACGCTTCAGACGATAGACCATCTCCATGTTAAGAACCTTCTCTTCATCTCTCTTTACGCTTACAGCTCCTGTTGAGGTTCCGCCATGTCCTGCATCAACTCCTATTGTAAGTCCTCTGAGGCTGAAGTACGGAGGATGCTTTATGGAAATATTGAGGTTGTTCCCAGAGTACCATATATTGTAACCCCATGAGCTCTTTTTCTTAATATTTATAATAAGTGTAGTTATATCCGAGTCGGTTTGACGGACCTCTACGCTTTCTATGGATTCAAGATTAAGAGATTGAGTTAGCCAGACAGAATTGTTGACTGCTCCATAGATCTCAACAATTAGCCTATGAGGCTCTTTTTCTTCCCATGCAAGATACGGGCAGGCGTGATCAAGCGCTATTGTAACTTTCTCCTCTTTACCTGTGTTTCGTGCGCTGAAAGATCCTGTTAGGGCCGGCTTAATTGTTATCTCCTTTACTGTTTGCAGAGAATCATTCTCCATCTGCTTGGTAATGTAGGTAGGGAGGCAGTTCTCTTGCAAAGGCGTTGTCATCTCTTTTGGGATGAATGCGTATCGATTTTGTGAGAGGGCTACTCTATAAAGTGAACCTGTTTGTCCGGTTACCTTGAGAATAATCTCCTTATCTATGAAATTCATTTTATTTCCTCCGAGGCGGTCCTCTCCGAAACTGCTGTTGAGGAAGGCGGCAGAGTCTGTCTTTACAAGGGAGAGTGTATCCTTGATTTTGTCTATTTCTTCTCCATTTTGGGCGGCTGAAGAGAGTATGCCTCCCATCATGAAGGCAAATAGTAAAATAATAGTGGTAACTTTATTCATGGTATTATGTAAGGATTGATAGCTTATAGTTCTTTGTGGGAATATTTATATCTTTACAAAAATAACACATAATAAATTAATATCATCAATTATGGAAAAAGAATGTAAATGTAATCCGCCTCAGGGGATATTTGTAATGGTAGGACTGATTGTAGTTGGTATTTGTATGGTTGTAGCTATAACAAAGTTTAAATCTTATGATAGGTCAGTATCGGTTAAGGGACTTTGTGAAAAAGAGGTTCCGGCCAATAAAGTTATTTGGCCTATAGCATATAAGAGTTTGGGGAACGATCTTATAGCTCTATATCAGGAGATAAACTCTAAAAATACTCTAATAATCTCTTTTCTTAAAGAGAATGGTATTCCTGAGGGCGATATTTCAGTATCGGCTCCGCAGGTTTTAGATATGCAGGCAAACCAGTATTCAGAGAATAGAAGCCCGTATAGATATGGTGTTACATCTGTAATAACTGTGGCTACAGATAAGGTGGATATTGTGCGTGGTTGTATAGCTAAGCAGATAGAGTTGCTGAAGAAGGGTATAGCTTTGGCCGGTGACGATTTTACCTATCAGGTTCAATATCTCTTTACGGGGCTTAATACCATCAAACCTCAAATGATAGAGGAGGCTACTAAGAACGCTCGCGCCTCGGCCGATAAATTTGCCAAGGATTCTAAAAGCAAATTGGGCAGGATAAAGAGTGCTAATCAAGGTCAATTTTCGGTTGAGGACCGCGATCAGCAGACTCCTTATATTAAGAAGGTCAGAGTGGTTACAAGTGTAGATTATTATTTGAGATAGTTCTAACGGTAGGCAAGTCTGTAAATTATACCGGCAGTCAGTAATATTCTATTTTTCATAACGGTATAATTAATGCTCTCTTCTGTGTCTGTTGTCTTATAGTTATTTTGATTTATCCCTGCGGTGAACATTACTGCGGGGATTCTCTTTTTATGAAACGGGTAGTGATCTGAGAGTCTGTAAAATGTATCATGAAAGGAGCTGCTCTTATAAAATGAATAGTCTATTTTTAGCGGATGCTTGAGACTCAGGTTTGAGGCTGTGATTACTGATGAGATATTATTAGGCAGGTAGCGCCGTCCGAGAATGAGAAGATAGTTATCGGGGTACTTGGATGGAGGTGCAAGGGAGGTGCCGATTTGGTCTATATTAATCATACATATTGCCTCTGAGGCCTGATATGGCAGATGGGAAGCAAAAAAGCCGGAGCCTGCAAGGCTTTTCTCTTTAGCATCGAACGCTACAAAGATAATATTTGCTTTTGGTGCTGCAGCAGAGCCCTCCATATTGGAAAAGATCTTTGCCAATGAGAGTAATGCAGCTATTCCTGAGGCATTTGCGTCTGCTCCAGGGTATAGATTGTTTCTCAGTATCCCGATATTGTCATAATGTGCTCCGATAATTATATATTTTTTGCTTTTTGTACGGGAGGGGAGAAATCCTACAATATTTCTGCCTATTGAGTTTCCGATTTTGAAACTTTGTGTGAAATAGTTGCCAAAGTTGCTAAGATTCATACTCTTGAAACGCTCTATGATCATTATTCTTGCGTTATCTGCTCCCGCTGTTCCGGTTGCTCTTCCTTCGCATATTTTATCTGAAAGGAATTTGATGTCGGCTTTAAGAGTAGCCGTATCTACGGCCGTCTCAAATCTTTGTACCTGATTATGCTGCGCAAACGCCGATAGTTGGGTAAGAATAAAAAAGCAGGTTGCTGTGAGTTGAAAAAATCTGTATGCCGGCATTAAAATCTTATAGTTTTGTATATTTGCGTGGCAAATTTACTCCAAAATTATGAAGAAACGCAATGGTATACACAAGTTTTTAAGAATATTATTCATATATATTCCATTATGGTTCGTAGTTATCTCGGTTTCGATTGTAGTGCTGCTGAAATGGGTTCCGGTATATATAACCCCTCTTATGGTGGTTAGAAGTATAGAACATTTTAACGATGATACTTACCATATATATAAGACATGGAGACCTTTAGAGGAGTTGTCTCCGAATATTGGCTGTGCCGTGATGGCGGGAGAGGATAATCGTTTTCTTACTCATAGCGGGTTCGATCTTAAGGAGATAAACAAGGCGTTAGATGCTAAAAAAAGAGGACGTAAATTGCGCGGAGCCAGTACTATTTC
>CAYLGW010000056.1:0-3289 GCA_964383385.1 uncultured Muribaculaceae bacterium | reverse complement strand
AGGGAATGCCGTAGGCCAAATCCCTTTGCAAGGATGCCCGCGGCAGCGCAAGGGAAAAGGCTCACGAAGTGAGGCTAATCCCCTTTGCGTGCTTGCGTTAAAATATTGATATTTAGTTGTTTATAAAAATTGATTTTTAAGAAGTTGCGCAAATTCATTAAAGCCCCTGCCGTGCTTCTGCCAAGGAGCTTGTAAGGGGCTATTAAGGGGCTTGCGTTTTTTAACGTAATATTGCGCTGTTTCAAAATAAGTGTTACCTTTATAGCCTAATGCTTAAATATTTATGATATGAAGAAAGTATTATTTTTCCTGTTGGCGGTGTGTATGGTCGCGTTGGCGGCACAAGCGCAAAATTATGCTACTTATTCTTTCGGAACACAACAAATGGAATACGTTTTATTTCCACAAGACGAGTACGGCAACGTCTCGTTTAGCGACACCATTCAATGTAATTCTTCAAAGTCGGAGTTGCAAAACAAATTTATTCTTTTGATTTATGACCTTGAACATTTACACAATATTGACATTTCCGATTTGCTGAAAGTTGATGGAGCAATACGCTTTACCGCCGAGATTCCAGTCGGCGGACGTTACATAAGCGTAGGTGTTTGTAGCAGCGACAACATCGGCACATTCAAACAATCGTTAAGCACCGTTGAATTTTTAGTGTCGATAACATACATCGACAATCAATTTGCCTATAGTCTGAATAACTTTGAAACCCGAAGGAGAAGAATACAAGGCGAGGCAAAGGAAAATGGCAAGCCAAATATAATCAATTGGCAGAGAATAAACAGCCTTATAAAGGAGAGGAAAGAATACGAAGGCAAAAAAAGTAAAAGGGCAAGAAAAAATTACGATGAAAAAACGCAATTGATTGAAAGTGAGAAAAATCAATATCAAGCTGAATATGATGCCGTTAAATTTTTTATATCGAGATTCGTTGAATTATTAAATAAATAAATAATAGAATAAAAATCTTATTAGTTGAGAAACAGAACAAGGATTAAAGGAGATGGCAAACAGGCAATTTTTACATATAAAGAATGATTATTCATTAAGACATAGAATCTGTATAGTTCATTATTCTGCAACGCTATCCTGGTAGAACTACGGAAAAAATAGAGCACTCAAGATTAGCATCCAACTTATCGGAAAGCAATTTCTGATACATAATATTTCCCGTGAATTTACACATCGGGCAATACAGCCTCCATCATAAGTGGAGCATACATATTTAGCTGCCCCAAAAGTTTAATAGTCAAATCATTAATACTTATCTCCTCTACATCTAAATTATAATCCTCTAAACGATTATAAGCACCATTACATACTCTGAACACCGCATTGTTAGCAGTTAGCACGTTATCTTTAACCCTATACACAAAACTCTCCAAAGGGAAAGCCTTCGCATAAGCACCTAAAAAAATATCCATATTTAGTATCCTTGCCATCCCCATATTCTTCCTCCTCCAGCCATCTTCCTCCCTCGTAGAGGCATCCACCCTCTCATACCTAAGTATCCTCTTAGGAGAATATTTCTCCTTTATTACCCCATAAATAAGCTCCTCTACCTCTGCACTTTCACACGCCAGCAAATGGATATAAACATTGCCTTTGACAATATAAACTATAGAGAGCCCGGAAATCTCAGCACCCTTCCTAACCACTATGCAGTTATCACCCTCTAAAGCCATATCCTCTATCAAATAGTTAAAATAACAAGGGGGCACACGAAGAGTAAAATCGGAGGAGTTCAAATAAGCATCTATGTACTCAAAAACAGTTTGATCATACTCAGAAAGAGACTGAACAGTATAAAGACTCAATTCACAAGAGGGAGGCATAATATCTAAGAGAGGGAGTTCTTTCTCTGCATATTTTATTACAAGTTCAAATCCGCGTCTTCTATATGTCTGAACTAACTCCTTCTCATAAGTAAAAAGAAACGCCAAAGGAAATTCTCTATTAGACAAAGCAGTCATTGCCTGCTTTAAGACTTCCGACATATAGCCATGACCTCTATACTCTTTAGGAGTAAAAAAATATGAAAGATAAGCGATAGGAAGAGTGTCACCGGCAAAATTTATTTTAAAATTTGAAGTCTGTATAGAAGAGAGCAGTTTATCGTCGGGCATCATATAAACAGTATTCTTCAGAGAATACCATAACTTTAGATAAAGATTCACCGACTGCTCAGAAAGATTAAACACTGACATCCACCCCTTCTTAAGTCTCATTTTTATGCGCTTAGAAGGCGTAATTATTTGTTTATGTAGAGCATAACCCATCTCCAATAGTTTTTCCGGACAATAAGACAGGTTATACCTCCTTAAATCCTCCCGGCCAAAATCCTCTTCCTTATTTATGTAGGTATATGCTTCCGGCAATGACTTTACAAACTCATGATTAATCATAGAATAAGCTCCTTGATACTCTATATCTGCCTTTTCCACCTGAACGCCAAAAGTATCATAATTAATAGCGCATCCAAAAGAGAATGCCACGGGGACCTCTCCCACATATAATACCCCTCCTTTTATCTCTAAAGCTTCTATATTCTCCAAAGCTCTCAATATAACCCTCCGCTCATCTCTCACAGATTTATTTTCCGCACCATGTTTCTCAATCCATCTATCTGTAACTGTATAACAATCATTAATATTATCTTGACAAAGTTTTTCAAAATGATAATCAGGATATAATGACTTAAATTTATTAATATGATTCCTCTTCGGCCGGAGTTTTTCCCCTGACAACGACACCAATGCAGATCTAAGATAAATATACTCAGAACTATTCCTATTAGATCTAAAATTAAAAGTTACAGAACATAATTCTGAATAGTCTCTCCTTAACATCTCCATCGGCCCCATTATCCTCAAATTATATTCCTGAGAAGCGGCCTCTTCAGCCAAGTCTCTTAAAACCTCATTAATATCTCCACTACCCAAAGGCATGAAATATAACAAATTGCCTTTATACCAATACCTTAAAATAATGAATCCTTTGTATTCAGCCAACTGTGTCTTATAAACATTATTCCGGGAATAAAGATTAGAAATAGAATAAGCACAAGATCGCATCTCTGAATTATATGAATAAGACCTTATCTTCTCTCCATCCTGCAAACAAATATTATGATAATTCAACATTTGTATTTCTCTAAAGATTAATTATAACACAAACTTACATAAAAATGTCGATTAAAGTTTCGCACCAAAATTACGTGCTTGAAAACAGTTATTACAACTAAACAGTTAAATATAAATTAATGCACGGGCAAAAC
>CAYLGW010000055.1:0-3319 GCA_964383385.1 uncultured Muribaculaceae bacterium | reverse complement strand
GTACAATACAATATTGATTATGCAGAATAAACATTTAACTAAATTCCCTACTTATTTCTATAATGTATACGGGAGAGTAATATTATTTTTGTAAATTTGCAATATTGACTGATATAGAGATATTGATTTATAAAAGTTGCTGTATATCAGTATTTAACCTATTCTAATATTGTGAAATGAGTAATACTAAGGGCCAACAGCAAGCCAATTATGCCCCAGAGGATAAAGCGATAAGCAAAACCGCAGATAATTATCAGGAGCTTATTCATAAATGCCCTAAATGCGGTGCAATACATTCAAGTACAGATAGATTTTGTTCTGAGTGAGGCTTTGGTTTAAAGTCGAAAAGTTGTGAGCAATGTGGCGCTGCCGTTGAGCCTGATATGGAGTTATGTCCTAAATGCGGAGCGAATCTGCTATCTGAAATCTGCTCTTTTTGTGGTGCAAATACCTCTTCACAGGATCTTTATTGTTCTGAATGTGGCAATCCGCGTGCAGGAATTACATGCCCTAAATGTAATACACTTAATTTTAGAAGTTTTTGCAGGAAATGTAATTCTCCACTCAATAAATTAGCGCAACAGGCAATAGCTTTGGCCAAAAACGATCCATTAGTTAAACAATCATCTTTATTAATTGAAGAACTTGATGAGATAGAGAGGTATATATTAGAAGAATCTGATAACTCAAAGAAACTTTCCGAGCAAGAGATACAGCTCATTAATCAACATAAGGAGTTGCTAAATATCTTTAGAAAATCAAAATCCGATTATGTTGTGAAGCTAAGGGAACCTAAAAAAGAGGTAACTCTTAATAAGAGTAATTTATCCTTTTCTATAAATATTTTGAGTAAAGAAGAGGCTATAAATAAATATAGGGAGAAACTTGCCGAGATACAGGCAACACTCTCGTTAATGTTGCCCGATGCCGGTATGACGCCTCAGATGCAGCGAGATTTTTATTCTGCCCGAAAGGTGGAGATAGAGGTTCTTACAAAGAAAAAAGTTCCAATAGGATGGGTCTGCCATGCTTATGGCTGTGTTCATTCACAACCAAATGAATGCTCAAAGCCTTTTTGTGGAGGTAAATGGATATACGAGGAGCGAGATGTAATTGAGAAACAATGGAAACATATTACAAAATAAAATAATGGACGACTCAACTACCCCTAATTTTAAAAATATAAATCCAGATAAAGAAAGCAAAACCATTCGCCCTGTTGGCGATAAAATTGTTGAGGCAACTATAAGAGTCAATACAGGCCTTACTAAAGAGCTTTCATTAGGAGACAAAACTATGCGACCTTTGGTTGCCAATAAAAATTGTATCCAAAAAGCTACAGATGCTACAATGCGTCCGGGCCAAGATAAGACATTAAGACAAGAACAACAGCAGGCGGAAATTGAGAGCATTATCCAATCAAATGAAACAGAGTTTTATTTAAAAGGTAAACTATACACAGTTGTAGAGGTGATTTCTCAACAAACCGGTGAGGCTCAGATATATCTTGTAGAGAGAGAGGGTAATAAATTTGTTTTAAAATTATATTTCTTAAATATTCAGCCACCACCTAATATGCAGATCATTGAAAAAATCAAAGATATTGCAGAGACGGAATTATTGATAAATATTTATGATTGTGGTACATGGATAAATCCAAAAACATCTGAGGTTAGGCAATATGAGTTGATGGAATATTGCAGCGGAGGCTCATTGGAGAATATTAAATTAAATGGAAATGAGGAGTTGCTCGGAGAGATAGCATTGCAGTGTGCCGCTGCAATTAATTTTCTTAATAGTAAAGGAATCATTCATAGAGATATTAAACCTGCGAACTTCTTTTATAAAACAGGTAATAGGGAGACTGAAGAGCTCAGGCTTGCAGATTTTGGAATTTCTGTTCCAACAAATAATGAGGGGAAAGCTATCATTAAATATCAGTTACGAACAAAAATATATGCTGCCCCTGAATATTATCTCTCTATTGACCAGGAGATTCAGATAGACTATAATTCGGATTTTTATTCGCTCGGAATGATGTTGCTTGTACTTTGGAATGGTGAGGAAATATTTAAAATCAAAGAGTTAGAACTTGTAAGGTTAAAAATTGACGGTAAATTGCCCTATCCTGAAAATGTTTCAAATAGGACTTTACAACTATTGAAAGCTCTTACAGTTGTAAATCCAAAGGCAAGAGCTGGCTACAATGAGATTGTAAGATGGGCAAAAGGAGAAGAGATATACGATTTAAGAAAAGAATCTAATGAGGGATTTAATATAATCTTTGATTCAACAGATAATCAAATTGCTACCTCTCCAGAGGAGTTAGGTCAATTCATGTATTCTAAACAAGAGTTGGCTACAAAATACCTCTATTCGGGAAAAATTGCAGAGTGGCTTACAGCCAATAAACGTCCCGAATTAGCTATAGAAATGGAGGATATTGTTGAGAACAAGTGCCCAAAAAATAAAGAGGCAGGCTTTTTTGCGGCCTGTTATACATTGGATAAATCAATTCCTTATGAGGATTTGAATAATAATCAGTTGGACAACCCTGAATCTATAGCCAAATCTTTAAGAGAGAATTTTGACTACTATTCCAAAGCATTGGCAAATAAGAAAGATAAGTTGTTTATGTTTTTTAATTCTCATGGTTTAAGGAATATTACTCAGAAATTTGCCTCTATTTTTAGTAAAAATAGCGATAATTCGGAGGCTTCGTTGCAATTAATTTATACATTAAATCCTAATTCTCCATGGATTTTAGTAACTGAAGCCGGCAATGAGATAGAGTGCAATACCCTTGACAATATTATCTCTGTAGTTAATGATAATATATTGGAGGATGAATCTTGGTACGGACTTACGGAGGAGTCGTTTTTATTATGGGTACGTAATATTGATCCTATTGTGGAGGGGAAAATAAGGTCGCTACCAGATCATTATAATAATTTTTGGGTTGTAGTTTATAATCTCAATCCAAAGGTATCTTATAATCTTACCCTCGACGAGAATGATGAAGAAGGGTATTATTTTACTGCTACTCAAGTAGCTGATTATATGGATACTCAAATGATTCTTTTCTTAAATGCTAAGGAGAAGAGTATTAAGGATAGCGCTGGTAGTGAGCTCGATATGCTTTGTTATATTGACAACTCACGGTTGTACTATTATCTAAAATCAAAGGGTGTATATGACGAAAAAATTGATTGGATAAAGTATTGTGTTGATTTAAAATCGAAGGAAAATTTAAACAAATATGCTCCATATAATTGGAAAACCGGTCTCTATAAGTCTATTAAGGGTTTAGGGGCTGATC
>CAYLGW010000054.1:0-3343 GCA_964383385.1 uncultured Muribaculaceae bacterium | reverse complement strand
ACTACGACAAAATAGTAGTTGCCTCAATGGAGGATTATCAGAAAATGGTAAAAAGTAAACAGGCCTCAGGACCTGCCGGTATAGCGGAACTTAACAAAACTACAACTATACAGGCACCTGCCGGCAAAGAGTAATCTTTTTCTATAGATTATTAAAATAATAATATTTTAAGGGGAGACAGTTCATTTGCCTCCCCTTATTTTAATCAAAAACTATTTCAACCTAATTATTATATAGAAAAAATAGTATTTTTGTAACAATATGGCAATAATAAGAGATTTAAACGGATTCACTCCCAAGATTGGGAAGAATTGTTTTTTAGCAGAAAATGCAGTAATAATTGGAGATGTTACAATGGGTGACGATTGCAGCATCTGGTACTCCACTGTTCTTAGAGGAGATGTAAATACAATTAAAATCGGGAATAGAGTTAACATTCAAGACGGAGCTGTACTTCATACATTATATAAGAGGTCTGTTTGCGAGATAGGAGACGATGTTTCAGTTGGGCACAATGCTGTAATCCACGGAGCAAAAGTTGGCAACAATGTACTTGTAGGAATGGGAGCTATTCTTATGGATAATGTAGTGGTACCAGATAATACAATAATTGCAGCCGGAGCAGTTGTATTGAGTAACGAAATTCTTGAGCCCGGAGTATACGCAGGTGTACCTGCTAAAAAAGTAAAAGAGAGCTCGGATAAGATATCAGAAATGGCGCATAAGAATGCACAAGGGTATCTGATGTATAAGGAATGGTATAAATAACACATATATATACAACTAATTAAATAAGAAATCTTTATGAATAAGATGTTCGTACTAATGCCGGCAATGCTCATATCAGCATTATGCATGGCACAGCCTAAAGGCTTTAATGTAACAGTAAAATTTAGCGGTGATCTCACACAAATTAAGGGAGACAGCGCTATACTTACCAATCGCTCAACTAAGGCAGAGGATTTGGTTAAGGTTTCAGCTGTCATAAAAAATGGTACCGCTACTTTTAAAGGATATACAGATACTCCTGAATATGTTGGAATCTTCTTTAATGATCCCTCACAGAAAAGGCCATTTGTCCAACTATTTTTAGAAAATTCCAAAATCAATATTTATGTTAAGTTGGGTGTTGAAGATAAAGAGAAAAGAAGCAAACACACAGCTACAATCGAAGGGGCAAAAACCCAAAAGAGTCTCGATTCACTAAGTGCAATACAGCTCAATTTATATCGCACAGCAAATCTCGATTCTTTAGAGAAGGCCTATTCAAATGCTTCAGAAGCCGAGAAAGCAAGGATAGAGGAGGTTTATGAGAAGTATAGCAAAGAGGTTGAAAAGGTAAACAATGCCTATATGGCCGCTCACCCATTCTCCTACATCACTCTGAATTCAATTATTCAAGATATTGAAAAAAATCCTGTTGCAGATAGCCAGAAAAAATTGAATGAGTTTAAAGCTAAACCGGAATTTGCCAAAAATAGAAAAATTGCCTCTGCTGAGGAGGCTCTCGCTATAATTAATAGCTTACAAATTGGCAAAACAGCTCCCGATTTTACTCAAAATGATCCCGAAGGCAATCCGGTTACCTTTTCTAACATATACAAAAAGTATAAAGTCACAATGGTCGATTTCTGGGCATCGTGGTGCGGCCCATGCAGACGTTTTAACCCCACACTTGTTAAAATATATAATAAGTTTAAGGAGAAAGGATTCGGAATAATAAGCGTTTCTCTCGACCAGAAAAAAGAGTCGTGGATTAAGGGAATTAAGGATGATAACCTGACATGGCATCATGTTTCAGATCTCGGTTATTGGAACAACAATGTTGCTAAACAATACTATGTAAGATTCGTTCCACAAAACATTTTTGTAGATCAAGAGGGTAAAATTATTAAGAGACAAGTAAGCGAAGAGGAGATTGAACAGCTATTGGAAGAGCATCTTAAATAATTGAAGCGCATTTTAAATAATTCTATCGTAAATAATTAGTTACGAAAATAAAAGGAAGAGGCGACCGAATTCGGTCGCCTCTTTTCATTAAACTATAGTGCCATTAGGCAAAATTTTGTATCTAATTAACTTTAGTTACAGTGAAAGTATCCCACCACCAATAACTACCGCTAGCGCTCTTCAGATAGCCTGCATCATGAGTATAGAAGACCGATAATGCAAGTTCAGTTCCAACCACCATTTTACCTGTAGCAGTTGCACCAGCTACCTCAGCTCCACCTTGATCAGGGTCTACCCACGCTACGAATGAACCATATTGAGGATAAGTACCTGCCAACTTGAATTCTGCAAAAAGAGCTGTACCAAAATATTTGTTTTTGGTTAGTTCCGGAGCAGTAATATTTGCAAGATTACCGGAAACATTAAATTCCATATCCTTACCACTACCATACATATTAACTATTTTATAGTAGTTGTCGGTTTTATCTGCTTTTTGTAGTTTGTAATCGCTGGTTTTCACGCCAAAGTTTTGCAATACAACACCTGATGTGAAAGAGATTGTACCATAATCTTTATAAACTAAAGGCATAGAGGCAGTAGCAATAAACTCATTTGTGCCGCTTATAGCAACTTGAGCCTCGTTGAATGATAGTTTAAAACCATAATTAATTACCGGCTTTAAAGCTGCTGAATTATAAGATATAATAACGTCTGCAGAATTTGCTCCCTCAGCAAAACTTACTGTCGGAGTCTTTAAAGTATATACCTTATTTACATCGGTTAATGTTACATTAACCGTAATAGCTTTATTAACTACACCCCTCTGAATCGTTACAACAATATCTTTACCATCTAAAGCATATCTGCCTGTAGAAGATGCGAATGTTATATTATCATTCTCAGGAGTATAATCGAAATCTAATTTTGAGCATGATGAGAAGACTAAAAGTAATCCCATTAACAATATCGATAATTTTTTCATTTTATTCCTAATTTATCTATTAATAACCCTCGTTTTGTTGTCCTTTAATCTGTGGGTTTGCATCTATTTCTGCCTGAGGTATTGGCCATAAGAATCTGTAATCAGAGGCATTTATAGTTAAATTCAAGCCCTTGCTGGAGACTACACCCTTATCTTGTGGGGTCTGGCGTACCATATTATCTTTCCATCTCTTTAAATCGAGAAAACGATAACCCTCACCTATAAGCTCTCTAACTCTCTCATTTTTAATCTCAGAGAGAAGTTTTGCACCGGTAAGTGCGCTCCCCTTAAAGTTAGTAATTCTCTTGCTTTGTAGATCGTTTAGATACTGCAATGACAATGCTTCATTACCTCCCTTGCGGGCATAAGCCTCAGATGCAATTAAATATTGCTCTGCAATTCTAAAAGGTT
>CAYLGW010000053.1:0-3671 GCA_964383385.1 uncultured Muribaculaceae bacterium | reverse complement strand
TCTTAGTAAGATTTAATTTTAATCTGGTTCCATTCTTCAATCCATTTTGTGGAGAGAGGTGGATTAATGCTTGTTCAAATAGATAATACTTGCAAATATAGTCTATTTATCACTGATATTGTTTGAGGTTGTAGGTTGATAGATTAAAAGATTGAGTTCCCGATATCTGTGGTGAAGCGTTCCAGAACCTCAATACCTCTTATTGAATTGCCGTGATTGTTCAGGGCCGGGCTCCATACCGCAATTGTAAGATTACCCGGGATATAGGCTGCTATCCCTCCTCCGACACCGCTTTTTCCGGGCATACCTGTTCTAAATGCGTAATCGCCAGATTCATCATATAACCCACATGTAAGCATAAGAGCGCCAAGGCGTTTAGATTGGCTTGTGGTAAGTAATCTCTTATTATTATATGGATTTACACCATGGTTGGCAAGGAAAAGGAACGATTTTGCAAGGTCGGTAGCAGACATCTCTATGCTGCATTGGTGACAATAGATATCTATAAGTCTACTTACATCGTGTTTTATATTCTTAAAACTTTTCATAAAATAGGCAAGAGCCATATTTCTGTCGGCGTTCTCCCACTCTGACATGGCCACACATTCATTATAATTGATATTGGGATTATCGCAAAGTACTCTGATATAGTTCAGAATATCCTCTTTGGTATCTCCGAAATGATCCATTAATCTATCAGTTATAACCAATGCTCCCGCATTTACAAATGGGTTTCGAGGAATACCCTCCTCCCGTTCCAATTGCACAAGGGAGTTAAAAGGAGTGCCGGAGGGCTCTCTTCCAACATATCTCCACAATTGCTGTCCGACTTTTCCGGCCAGCATTGCAAGTGTGAAAACCTTTGAGATACTTTGAATTGAAAACTTTACATCTTTGTCGCCTATGCCGTAGCTCTCTCCATTTAGAGTCTCTACAGAGATAGCAAAATTTCCCGGATCAACTTCGGCGAGAGCCGGAATATAATCGGCAACCTTACCACATTGTTTTCCGGTGTTGACTGAGTTATATATTTTTTCTATTACTGTCCCGTAATTCATTGTATTTCCACTTTTTTGAGTTGTAAAGATACTTATTTAATCTGCTTGGAGGCAAGTATAATAACATTTTTTGTAAATGAAAAATAAATGTATATCTTCGTGCCTAAATAATTGAGCTCATTTGAATCTATCTTTGTCAGTGCTATAATCCGTATTATTACAGGTATTTCATTATCAAGTATCGATATCGACAGGCTCTATTGTTAGTGAATTTTTTAATTAATACTAATCAGATGAACATTTATGTTTCACGTTTAAGCTACAGCACACAAAGTGAGAGCTTACAGAATTTATTTTCTCAGTTTGGCGAGGTTTCTTCTGCCAACATTATTATGGATCGTATGACCGGCCGTTCACGCGGTTTCGGTTTCGTTGAGATGCCTAACGAAGAAGAGGCTCAGAAGGCCATCGACTCTCTCAATGAGTCAGAGTTTGAAGGCCGTACTATTTCAGTGAACATTGCACGTCCTAAAGAGGACAGACCTGCTTCAGAAGGCCACGGACGTGGTGGTTTTGGTGGAGGCAGAGGCGGTTTTGGCGGTGGTCGCGGTGGTTTCCGCGGACGTAACGACCGTTAATCGGCTTGTAGCTTTGGCTGCTATTCCTTTTATAGGATTCCGACAATAACAAAAAGAGAGCACTAATTTTTTAGCTGCTCTCTTTTATTTTGTTGTCTAATCAGAGTCTCTTCAGGGCCTAATTGGAATCTCTCTTTTGTAGTCGTTACAAAGGTAATAAGAGATCTCCCCGTCCGATAGATCAGGGCGTTCTTTTTGAATTTGTTCAAAGAGATTGAACTCATCTGACTCTTTTTCTATTGCGAACCATTTATCGAGAATCCTTGAGGGCTGATATGAGAGTTTTGATTTGCGAAGTCCCTCTATTCCAAGATCTTCTTCTCTATTAATCAACGTATATTGCTCCGGAAGTGATTGAACAAAATATTTATTTACTGCAGCAAAGACTCCCTCATATTTTGTCTCCCCCTTTTCCACCATTACATCAAAGGTGTTGCCGTTGATAGGAGCACCAAAAGTAAAGGCTGCAGGTTTATCGTTTGCGTAGAGCATAAGACCTCTGAGACCCAGTTCGTCAAAGTGTTGGAAGGCCTCCTCTACAACTTGCCTTTCATGGGCGATAGTTCCTGTGGTGGTCTCATGTTTTTCACCTACCCAGTCGTCGAGCATTTTTTCAACCTCTTCGTAGTGCTTTTTAGTAAGCAGTTCCGTTCTGGGTTCATAACTTTTTTCAAATTTATTAACGTGATTTCTTTTGGGTTGCAATTTTGAACCATGTAGGTTAGCGAGTGTTTCGCGGTCGTATATATAGTCTGCGGAGGCTCGGTCGTTGAACAGGTAAAGTTTCTTACCCCATTCCGATTTTTCCAACTCTTTTATGGAGGAGCAGCCTATGTAAAAGAGTCTTAGTGTCTCTCCTATTGAGTTAGCCTCTTCTTTAAGTTTTTTGAGTATGCCTATCCAGTCTCCGTCCCCAAGGGGTTGCATATATCCGGGTACTTTATATCTCCCCAAATGCACTCTCATAACTAAAAATTCATTATATATTGCCCACTCAAGTCTGTAAAATGAGCGGAAAAAGTATAAGTTTGCGTAGGAGAAATCACAATTATTACAGCCCGATTTAAGTATGTATTGTTCAATTATTTCTCTGTCACCAAGCTCGAAAGGTTTGAATTCCATCATATTTATAAAATTAAGAAACCTTGACTTTGCGGTGCGTTTATTAGAATAATCAGGTTTTGGTGCAAAAATATGAAATTATTATTTTATTAGAAGTAATTCATAAGAATAAAAAACATTATATTTGTATTCAATGCTTATACCATTAATTAAGGAAGGATTATGGTCGATATTGAGATTTCTAATGAGATTCTTTCCAGATGCCCCGCATATAAAGTTGCGTTGGTTTCGGCCCATATAGTTAATTCTGGCTATTCAACCTTGTTATGGGAGGAGATATCAAAAATAGTATCTCAATATAGAAGTAGTTATTCTGTCGAGACAATAAAAAAGCTTAAACCCATTTACGATACACGTGAAGCATATAAAAAGTGCGGGAAAGAGCCCAGCCGCTATCGTCCTGCTGCGGAGGCTTTGTGCAGAAGAGTATTAAAGGGGAACGATCTTTATAATGTCAATACGGCAGTGGATCTTGTGAATGTGGTCTCTATTGTAACGGGTTTTTCTATTGGTGCGTTCGATGCCGCAAAGATAAGCGGAGATAAAATTACCTACGGAATAGGGAGAAGTGGTGAGCCTTATGAGGGTATAGGAAGAGGTCCTTTAAACATAGAGGGGTTACCTGTGTGGCGAGATGCATTAGGAGGGTTTGGCACTCCGACAAGCGATCATGAGCGTACGAAACTTGAGGTTGAAAGTTCACAGTTACTTGTACTTATAAATAGTTATGGTGGGCTTTACGGGCTCGATGAGGCTGTTGGAAAATTGATTGAACTTTTGATAAAATATGCTTGTGCTTCAAACATTAGCTCTGAAATAAGATAATATATGTTCTCCTTTTAAGAAGATATTAGGAAGATTAACAGTATTTACCTATGAATCAAGAACTCGAAAAATTAAAAATAATCTCTTC
>CAYLGW010000052.1:0-4075 GCA_964383385.1 uncultured Muribaculaceae bacterium | reverse complement strand
AAATGTTCATAAGTTAAACTGTTTGCAATTGTTCTCTATGATTGTTTTATCTATTTTTGCATGTCGGTTGAATTACCAATTTTAAAAATAAAATATGTCAGGATTCTTTGGATGCGTTTCACGCAACGATTGCGTAGATGATGTTTTCTACGGTACAGATTATCATTCACATTTAGGAACCAAACGCGCCGGTATGGTCTTTTACAACGGTGAAAAGTTTGTCAGATCCATTCACTCATTGGAAGATGGATATTTCAGAAATAAATTTGAATCGGAGTTGCCAAAATTCAGAGAGTCCAATATGGGGATGGGAGTTATCTCTGATATGGAGTCGCAACCTATAACCGTAACCTCGCATTTGGGGCGTTATTCTGTTACGACTGTCTCTAAAATTGACAATATGGATGAGTTGACTGACGAACTTTTGAACAATAAGCATCACTTCTCTGAATTGTCCGATTCTACAATCAATCCAACTGAGATGGTTGCTCTTATGATAGGTCTTGCATCCTCATTTAAAGAGGGTATTGAGCTTGTTCAAAACAGGGTAAAGGGTTCATGCTCTATGCTTGTAATGACTGATCATACAATCTATGCTGCAAGAGATAGATTTGGCAGAACCCCAATCATAATTGGAAAAAACGATAAGGGATATGTTTGTGTATCGGAAAGTTCGAGTTTTTCTAATCTCGGTTACGAATATGTGCGTGATCTTGGTCCCGGTGAAATAGTTCAGATCAGTGCGGATGGAATAAGAACTGTTAAGGCTCCTGAAAAACGTATGCAGATTTGTTCCTTTCTATGGGTCTATTATGGTTACCCTTCGGCATTTTATGAGGGAATAAATGTTGAGGATGCCAGATATAGGTGTGGTGCGGCTCTTGCTCGTAGGGATGGTGAAATTAAGCCCGATTGTGCGGCCGGTATTCCTGATTCCGGTGTTGCTCATGCAATTGGGTATGCAAATGAAAAATCAATTGATTATCGCAGGCCTTTTGTAAAATACACGCCTACCTGGCCAAGAAGTTTTATGCCTCAGAATCAGAAGATGAGAGATTTGGTTGCAAAGATGAAATTGCTCCCAAATAATGCTCTTACTCAAGGAAAGAAGATAGTCTTCCTCGACGATAGTATTGTCAGGGGTACTCAATTAAAGGATAATGTTGTAAAGATGCTCGATGCCGGGGTAAAGGAGATTCATATGAGAATTGCTTGCCCTCCGCTGATTTATCCTTGCAAATTTTTGAATTTCTCTACCTCGAGGAGTACATTTGATCTCTATACGAGAAGGATTATTCGCAATATGGAGGGGACGGAAAATCTTTCCGAAGAGGTTTTGCAATCATATGTCAATCCCGATAATCCGAAGCATAAGGAGATGGTTAATCTAATGTGTAAGAATTTACAACTTACTACATTGAAATTCCAGAGGCTGGATGATTTAGTGAAGGCTATTGGGTTACCGAAATGTAAATTGTGTACACATTGCTGGGATAACTCAAGCTATACGGAGTAAAATAGTGAATTTTAGGCTGATTTTCAAAGGCTTATTATAGTTATATATTAATGCGGCAGTGAAAAATAATTATTTTTTGCTGCCGTATTAATTTTTATTAGCTTTGTCTTACTTAATCTTGAATATGCTATGTCACAGATCATAAAATTAATTTCTCTTAAAAACGAATGTTATAAATTAATGTGGGATTGACCCGATAGCGGAACAGCTATCTTATTCTTGCCCCTTTTTTTTGATTTTTATGTTTAATAAAATTTAATAGTATGAAAGTAAAGGAAATTGTCAAATTGATAGATGGTCAAATTATTTGCGGTGAGGACAGAATGGACGAATCGGTTGTTTACGCATTCTCCTCGGATCTGATGAGTGATGTCCTTACTATTAAAGTCGATAATTTTATTTTAATTACCGGCTTAGCCAATATTCAATCTATTCGTACTGCTGAGATATCAGATGTGCAATTTATCCTCTTTGTGAGGGGGAAAAAGGTTACAGAAGAGATGATTAGTCTTGCGAAAGATAATGGTATGGCTATTATTCAAACGGATTATTCTCTATATAAAACATCAGGTATTTTATATGGGGCGGGCCTTATGCCTGTTTATTAGTATGAAACTCAAGTATGATGTAGTTTCGGGAGATTTTACGAGAGCCGGATACGCCTCTTCGCAAATTAAAAAAACTCTTAAACAGTTGGGTGTCGATCCTGCTGTTATTAAACGTGTCGTGATTGCTCTATATGAGGCCGAAGTTAATATAGTAGCTCATGCTTATAAGGGCGTAATTACGGCTGATATAGATTCTGCAGGAATTTCTGTTGTGCTTGCGGATGAGGGGCCCGGTATTCCTGATTTGGAACTTGCTATGAGGAAGGGCTATTCAACTGCGTCCGCAGCAGTAAGGGAGATGGGGTTCGGAGCCGGCATGGGGCTTCCTAATATTAAGGACAATGCGGATGAGCTAAAGATTGATACCAAAGTAGGCGTTGGTACTACTTTACATATATATATAAAATTTGTTAAATAGTATATGGAACACAATACTTTTCATAAGGCCCTTGAGATTCAGAAGGAAATCTGTGTCGGGTGCTCTCATTGTATAAAGGTATGTCCGACTGAGGCGCTTAGAGTGCAGAATGGGAAGGCGGTCTTATATGCCGATTGGTGTATAGATTGTGGTGAGTGTTTCAGGGTTTGCCCCAATAGAGCCATAAGGGTGGTTGATGACGATTTTGATGAGATATATAGTTACAAATCGAGGGTACTTCTCGTTCCATCTGTTTTTTACGCTCAGTTTGAGGAGTCTATTCCGCGTAGCGATATTAATCAGATTTTATCCGATCTTGGTTTTACAGAGATATGTAAAGTTGAGCAGAGTGTAGATACCCTGATAGACGAGATTAACGATTATGTTAAGCGTGCTCCGGGAAAGCCGGTTATCTCCTCGTTCTGCCCGGCGGTTATACGGTTGATTCAGGTACGTTTTCCGGCATTGATAGATAAGATAATGTTGCTTGTTCCTCCTCTTGAGGTAACAGCACAATATTATGTGCGTCGTGCTCTTGGTGAGGGGATGAAGAGAGAAGATATCGGGGTATTTTATCTTACTCCGTGTATTGCTAAAATTGCTGCGATAAAGTCTCCTGTGGGAGGATATACCTCTCCGATAAACGGAGTTATAAATATGGATTATATTTATAATAAGGTACTTCATGCCTATAAAAATAAAAATTTCGGAAAATCTCAGTTGCGAGTAAATACTGAGATCTCTTCCAAAGGTATCCTTTGGCCTACAACGGGTGGGGAGGCAGCCTTTATTGAGGGCAATTCGCTCTCAATAGATGGTATGCAAAATGTGATTGAGTTCTTAGAAAAGCTCGAGAATGAGGAGGTTGGTAAAAATTTGGATTTTCTTGAATTGAGGGGCTGTGATGAATCTTGCGCAGGAGGTATCCTGATTCAAAATAATAGGTTTCTCATTGCTGATTATCTCAGAAGAAAGGCTGCCGAGTATCCTCCGGAGCATAAGTTGAATAGGATGTATCAAGATTTATGTTCCTCATTTATTCGTATAGATGTGATTGAGCCGAGATCCATGGTGAAATATGATAAGAATATTGATATTGCCTTGAAAAAGATGGAAAAGGCCCATATGCTTAAAAAACTTTTACCGGGTATAGATTGTGGGGCTTGCGGTGCCCCGAGTTGTGAGGCTTTGGCGGCGGATATTGTGAGGGATGATGCCACCCTTATTAATTGTATTTTTATGCAGACTCGTTTTGTTAAGGAGGGTTCAATTGGCTCTGAGGATGGTGTAGATGTTATGGAGCGGATTTGGGGAAAAGAGCGTTTTATAAATAAAGAGCGTGAGGAGAGCGATGGAGATAAGGATAACGGAGATACGATAATTTATACCAAATAATAATAATATGACAGTTAGAGAATTAGTTAAAGAACTCGATCTCAAAGTATTTTCGGGTGAAAAGGGATTGGATAATGAGATAAGTGGCGGATATGTATCTGATCTTCTTTCTGATGTTATGGGTTTTGCAAAGGAGGG
>CAYLGW010000051.1:0-4215 GCA_964383385.1 uncultured Muribaculaceae bacterium | reverse complement strand
GCAATAATGCAGAAATTCCTTATATTCTTCATACTAATATTTATATAGTGGGCAAAGATACATATTTTTGCTTTTTAGTTAAATATCCTTTAATTTAGCAACCGATAACTTTTCCATCGATAAACTTAACAATCTGACTATCAAGAAATAAATATTATGATCAGTACACAGGAACTTAAAAAAACAGCTTTTCAGGTAAGAAGAGACATCATACGAATGGTAACAGCAGCACAAAGCGGCCACCCGGGAGGAAGCCTAAGTTGCACGGATATTATGACAGCTCTTTTCTTCAGTGAAATGAAACATAATCCAAAACAGTGGAATCGCAGCGGTAAAGAGAGTGATATGTTTTTTCTCTCCGCAGGCCATCTTGCACCCGTATTTTACAGCGTGCTTGCAAGAAGCGGATATTTTCCGGTAAAAGAACTCGGAACATTAAGACAATTCGGCAGTCGCCTGCAGGGACATCCCTCTATTGAACATAATCTTCCGGGAGTCTATGTTGCATCCGGTTCTCTCGGTCAAGGTCTTTCGGTAGCTACGGGAGCGGCTATAGCAAAGAGACTCAACGGAGATCCGAATTATGTCTGGGTACTTCTCGGCGATGGAGAGAGCGAGGAGGGGCAAGTTTGGGAGGCCGGAATGTTTGCGGCTCATCATAACGTAGGTAACCTGATAGCTATTACAGATCGCAATAGGCAGCAGATAGACGGAACGACAGAGGAGGTTGCCGGTATCGGAGAGATGAAAAAGAAGTGGGAGGCCTTCGGCTGGAACGTTATAGAGGTCAAAGAGGGCAATGAGATGGAATCTGTTGTGAAATCGCTCAGGGAGGCAAAAACAATGGCAAAAGAGACCGAAAAGCCGGTAATGATAATAATGGAAACCGTCATGGGCAAAGGAGTAGATTTTATGGAGGGAACCTGTGCATGGCATGGCAAAGCTCCGAAGCCTGAACAGGCCGAACAGGCACTTGCACAACTTGATGAAACCATCGGGGATTATTAAAAATCAGTATCGCAAAACCGAGCATGAAATTAATTAATAGTATGAAACAGAAATTTATAAATACGGGTAATAAAGAGACAAGATCGGGCTTTGGGGCCGGACTATATGAAGCGGGCAAAAGAAACAAAGAGGTTGTAGCGCTTTGCGCAGACCTTATAGGTTCATTAAAGATGGACTCCTTTGCAAAGGAGTTTCCGGAGAGATTCTTCCAGACCGGTATAGCAGAAGCTAATATGATAGGCGTAGGAGCAGGTCTTGCTCTCAGCGGTAAAATTCCATTCGTGGGAACATTTGCCGCCTTTGCCACAGGCCGGGTTTACGACCAGATTCGTCAGTCCGTAGCCTATTCTAAAACAAATGTTAAAATTGCGGCTTCTCACGCAGGTATTACACTCGGAGAGGATGGAGCCACCCATCAGATTATTGAGGATTTGGGTCTTATGAGAATGTTGCCCGGAATGGTTGTTATAAATCCGTGCGATTATAATCAGACAAAAGCAGCTACAATTGCTGCCGCAGAATATGACGGACCGGTCTATCTTCGATTCGGGAGACCCGGAGTCCCTAACTTTACCCCAGAAGAGCAAAAATTTGAAATAGGTAAAGCTCTGAAGTTTATAGAGGGAAGCGATGTCTCCATATTTGCTACAGGACATCTTGTTTGGGAGGCAATTCAAGCTGCCGAAATACTCTCCGAAAAGAATATCTCTGCAGAGATTATCGATATTCATACAATAAAGCCTTTAGATAAAAAGGCTGTACTTGAGTCTGTTGCAAAAACAAAGGCTGTAGTATGCGCAGAAGAACACCTGATTGCCGGCGGACTGGGAGAAGAGATTGCAGGACTGCTTGCTACAACAACTCCGGCCCCAATTGAATTTGTTGCTATTAACGATATTTTCGGACAGAGCGGCAAACCTTCTGAACTTATGAAGGCATATGGTCTCGACAGTGAACATATTGTTGCTGCCGCACAGAAAGTAATAGCAAGAAAATAGTTTCAATATTTTTCAAATGCCTGAATGCATACAGAATACAATCTCTGACGCAGAGATACTCTCTTTATACAAAATGGAGGGGAAGAGGGAAGAGGCTTTCAATCTTATTGTACAAAGTTATAAGGTTCGTATGTATTGGCATATTAGAAGAATGGTTGAATCTCATGAGGATACCGACGATATTCTTCAAACGACTTTCGTGAAGATTTGGACCTACCTTCCCAATTTTAGAGGTGATTCTCAACTATATACGTGGATATACAGAATCGCAACAAATGAAGCAATAACTTTTCTCAATAAGAAGAAAATATCGGAATCCTTCTCATTGGATTTAGTTAAAAATGCACAAGATAAGTTCAAGGCTGATGAATATTTTAACGGCGATGCAATACAGGCCACTCTCAGAAATGAGATTCTTAAACTTCCTCCTAAACAGAGGGCAGTTTTTACTCTTCGCTACTTTCAGGAGATGAAATATGAGGAGATTGCCAAAATTCTCAACACAAGCGAGGGAGCATTAAAGGCCTCATATCATCACGCCTACATGAAAATAAAAAATAACCTTGAGGATTGTTTCTAATTAATCAGATAAAATTAAACTTTTGCTAAAAACACTATTCTAAAGAATATATGAGTGAAAATAGTAACATAAAGCCGGATATATTAGATAACCATCACCTTAAAGAGGATCCTTTTATTGTCCCCGATAATTATTTTAGTTCGTTGGAAAAATCTATAGGGGAGAAAATCGCTATTGAGAAGGATTCCGATAAGGGAATTTGGCGTTTGCTGAAACCGGCTATCGGTCTGGCAGCGTCCTTTGCTCTTATGCTTGGAATAGGTTATGGGGTAATGAAAATAACCGGTTCTTTGGAGAAAACAGAGACGACAAGGACTGCAATAAACAAACAAGTGACAACAGATACCTCTATAATTTCAGAGGAGGAGATATTAAAAGCCGTCCTTTATGAAAACGGCTATGAAGCAGCCACTCAAATAATGGAACAACCCACAGGCCCGACAGGCGAAGAAATTGAGGAATATCTTATTAATTCAGACATTTCAACAACCAGCCTTGTAGCTATGGAACAATCTATCAAATAACAATAGTGAATATATATATTATGAAGCTAAAATTATTCAAATACATCCTCGCCTCTATCGCATTATTAGCATCTGTTCTTTTTATCAATAATGCTCAGGCACAAAATAAGGCGGAAAGAGGGAAAAATTTCCCCTCAAGAGAGGCAATAATAAGCCAGAAGATAGCTTATATAACTCAAAAACTGCAACTTACAAACAAAGAGGCAGAGAAATTCTGGCCCATATACAATAGCGCCGCAGAAAAGACGCATAGCGCCTACAAGGCTTCATCCAAAAGTTTGCATGCTCTAAATAAGGCTTTGGACGATAATAATTCTTCTGAAGCAGATATCAAGATACTTGCAGAGACCTATATGACCTGTAAGGCGGCTGAACATGATATTTATACTAAACTCTACGAAGATATTTCAACCATTCTGCCAATAAAAAAGGCGGCAAAAATATTTCAGGCCGAGGAGGATTTCCGTGTAATGCTAATTAAGCAATTAAGACAATGTAAACATCAGAGAGAAGAGTAGAGATTGCTTCAGTTGTAATACCATAATTAAAAATTTATATAGAAACTTTGTGTTAGTTCCATATAAGGGATGGTAAATTTATTATTTTCCATCAATGTAAGTTGCTCTTCTATTAATTTAGGAGGGCACTTTTGTTTTCGGCCGAACTCCATCATATACCTTGTACAAGGCTTATTAGGCGTAGTTCTTACTCTGCATACTCTTTCGAGTCCGAACTGCCCGGTTATCAAAATCTTTCGAATAAAAGAGTCGGCCTCATTATTTGGTAAGATAAGCACAAGACGACCCTCGGCAGAGAGTAACTTCTCGGTTGCCCAAATAATTTCGGAATGAGGAAGGGCATCTGCATGCCTGACAAGGGATTTATCAGCATTCGTAGATTTCAGCGAGTGCGAAAAATAGGGCGGGTTTGAGATAATAAGATCAACCTTTCCCATACACTTGCTCTCACATGAATAGAGATAATCTTTCAATGTAAGATTTATAATATTAAAAAAAATACCGCTCTCCTTTTCGTTTATATTCCACTGCTCTCTCTCTTGCCCCTGCCTTTTACTAAAGAGTAGAGAAGCGGACTCAAAATTCTC
>CAYLGW010000050.1:0-4290 GCA_964383385.1 uncultured Muribaculaceae bacterium | reverse complement strand
TCACTCTGTATTATGTATTCTTCCGGGACATCGTTTATGAGATTAATTTTCTTTTTAATAATTTCAGGTCTTATATTATCTTTTGTTTGTGTGACAAGATTGTGTAAGTTACACTCTCTAATATTAGCCTTAATCATCCCTCTTTGCGATAGTACCCACATTAATATGGAGTTGAGTATGTCGAAGGTGCTTTCTGAGGCTGATTTAATGACCTCCATGTACTCTATTCTCTCAATTTCGCTCATAACCATATATTTATCGTAGAGGTATTCCGACGTATAACGAAGTGAGGAGATTGGATTTTTTAGGTCGTGTGATATTATGGAGAAGAACTTGTTTTTACTATCCACCTCCTGTTTTAGATCGCTTGTACGTTGCTCAACAATCAGTTCCAGTTCCTTTTTCTATCTTAGTATCTTTCGTTCTCGCACTTTTATGATAATCCATATGAGGGTGATTAATATTATGATACATAGTATGACAAAGTACCACGACATATAAAATGGGGGAGAGATAATGAGTAGGACGCTATATCGGCCCTCATTTATCCCCTTCGCCATTATCTCCTCTGCTTTTTTGCTCTGCAAGTTTATAACTTCATCGGGCCACTGCCCTGCATTATTGGTGCACTCTATCTCGATCCGATATTTACCGGCGGCAATTTTTGTGTATGTTGCTCGAGAATCGGCTGTGCTCGGGTAATTCCATTGCTCTTCGTAACCTTTAATTCTGTATCTGAATTTTGTTGTTCGGCTGTTTATATAATCGGTTGAACTAAAGAGAAAACTGATGCTGTTTTCTGTATATTTCAATTTTATTTCGGTTGGAATAGAGGAGATATCGGGGTACAAAATTTTCTCTTTACATTTGAAATTAGAGAGTAATATTTGAGGAAAATGTATTTGCGCCAGTAGAAAATCCGGTGAGAAGAGATCTGCACTTTTATCATTACCAAAGATAAGCGAGCCGTTGCTCAGCTTGGCCGATGAGTTTTTAACCCAGTTGTTGGAGCTGAAGCCCATTCGTTGTGGCAGTGAGATTATTATGTTTTCCTCGACATTATAGCAAAATATACCTGAACTGGTTGTGATCCAAAGTCTTCCCTTACTATCCTCCTCAATTCCCATTATATTTTTTGAACTAAATTCTGTAATTCGTTTACCGATACTTTCTGTGTTAAATTTATAGTAGGCCTCTTTATCGCTCTCTTTTAGAAGAATCTCCATTGTGTTGGGGATATTATTGAATGAGGGGATATCCTTATTTTTTACTAAGTACAGCCCGGAGCATGTACCTATCCAGATATTCTTACCCGAATCCATCTTCATGCAATTGATGTTATTATCAGGTAGGGAGTTTTTATCCCAACTGCAATATCTGTAATGTCTTACTTTACCGCTTTTAAGGTTTATTATATTTACCCCGTCTTCGGTACTTCCATACCATATATTTTTGTGGTTGTCCTCTATAATACAACTTGCAAGCCTTGTGCTCAAGCCGTATTCGTCCTTATCGGAGAAGTTTGAAAATTTTCCGGATTGAAGATCGAATAACTGAACAAATTCATCAATATCCCCACAGACAAAATACTTATCATTTATTATCTCAGTGATATCCACGATGGCATTTGTAGAGGTAGAGGTTGAGCTCAGGGGATTATGGGAGTATCTTTTGATTATGTGATAATTTGAATCGAGAATGAATAGGCCTTCATTAGTACAGGCAATCAAATTCCTTTTTTTATTAAAAATAATACGTTTAACTACGACACCATTCAGGAGGTGATGCTGTTCGTTTAATTTATCAATTATTGAGATACCATTGTTCGTGCTAAGATATATATAGCCTTTATCATCCTCTGTAATATCAAAAATAATATTTCCACCGCTGTAACCCTGTATATTGGCTTTGAAAAAGAGATTCTTCTCCGTGTCATATAGATAAAGTTCGTTAGAGGAGCCGATATATAACAAAGTACCATTTGGGTTGATGTATTGTGAAAACGTCCTATCCTTCTCCGGTAACACAGCCTTTTTACAATAGTCGGAGAGTTTTCTGTAGGTGCCTTTTTTGAGGTCTACTCTATATATATTAGAGGAAGAGAAGTTATAACCTATTGTTTTATCCCTTCCTATTAAAACATAATTTGAGTATTGATTGTCGGTCTTTATGATTTTTACAATTTTATCCTTATTGAGATCATGTATCATTATGTCTGATTGTGAGGTCAAAAGAATAGTGTCCTGAGAATAAGGGGTCAGCTTCATATCTCTTGTTCTCGGAGGTATATTAAGAGGAATGTGAGGGATATCTTGATAATATTTTTCGTAGATCTCCCTATTTGGATATGAGGCCGGGAAGGTGTTGGCGTATCTGATAAAGCGATTTTTAGCAATATCGTAATAGAAATAGGATCTGCCTATTGTAAAATAGATGCGATTTCTTTTCTTATCAATAAATTTTGTAATACTTCCGCCTATTGTTGATAAGGGGATCTTTTTATTAATAAAATTTCTTCCTGTAAATGACCCCTTATCTCTGTCGAATAAATTCAACCCAATTGATTCCCATGTTGCACACCAGAAGTTTCCCATGCTGTCTTCCAGAAATCCTGCATACCAATTTGCTCCGAATAGATTTCCTCGGAACAGATTGGGGAGAGACATAGTCGGAGCTTCGCTCCAGAGGGCATAGCGTTTTATAGATTTAGTCTTTTTATCGTAGACATTAAAGCCTACGTGGGACCATAATCCTATGTATATCTTTCCTTTAGTATCTTGATATAGGGTGGAAACCCTGTTTTCGTTATGATATTTATAGCGGCTGCCGTCAAAATTATGAAGTTTGTATTGCATAAGAGTATATCTCTCTTTTGCTATGGTTGCCGCATCGAGATTCTCTCTGAGCAGAGAGTACTTTATGTTCCCGACAGCCCCTGTATTAATATTGAGAGTATCTACACCATCGTTCTCCGTTCCTATCCAAAGCAGATTGTCGGAGTCTTGCATAAGTGATGTTATAGGGACTATACCTCCCTCTTTGTTCAAGTGAACATAATTTTTAACTGCATTTTTGGAGGCGGATAAGAGAGAGACTCCCTTATCGGTTCCGATCCATATATTACCCTCGTTGTCGGGGTATAGGCACATAACATCATCTGATAGAAGCGATGTGGCTGCATTATTCCCGGGCAGGTATTGCTTTTTCTCTATGATGTTTGCTATGCCGCCGCCTCCTCCTATCCAGATATTGCCATAGCGGTCTCTTACTGCGCATTTTGTTGATATGGGAGTTTGGTGATCAAAGAGCAGCACATTATCTGATTTATGGTATTTGTAGCATTTACCGCTGCCGTCGAAACAGAGGACGGTACCATCCTTTAACTCGGCGTAGCAAGCCGCATGATAATCTATAGTTGTTTTGTTGGGTACTTCTTTAATTTTAAGTGGGTTATAGTTAGTTACCTTTTGTGCCGGTATACATCTTCCTCCAACCCATATTGTCCCCTTAGAGTCCTCAAATATATGATCGTAGTAGTAGACTCCTTCTATATTGGAGAGAATATGTTTTTCATGTACGGATTTACCGCTCTTAATATTGTATCTGACCAATGTGGCGTCTGAACAATCTATCCATAAAAAGCCCTTATTGTCTGCATGCAGTGCTCGTATGTAGCCTGATTTTATACCTGGAATTTCTTTTGCCGAGTATCTTATGAACTTGTTTTGTTTTCTATCGTATTTATTAAGCCCGTTCTTTGTACCTATCCATAGTTGACCGAACTTATCCTCTGCAAGAGCTGTTACACAGTTATTTGATAATGAGGAGGTCTCTTTTTCACTATTTTTATAGGTAAAAAAATGGATGCCGTCGAACTTTGATAATCCGTTCTCGGTTGCGAACCACATATATCCGTATTTGTCTTTTATTATATCTAAGACATTTTTATAGCAAAGTCCGTCCTCTTCAACAATATTTATGAACTTATATTCAAGATCGGCGGTATAATTTAAAACTGGCTGTTTATTGAATTGAGCAACTGCTACTTTACTATTTATTATACAGATTAGACAAATAGCGGTGAGACTATACAAAATTTTTGAAGCTACTGTAAGCCGGTATTTGCATTTCTCAGTTGAAGGCATCTCTAAAATATTGTCATATAAGTTATAGGTTCATCCCCCCTATGTTGTGGAGAGATTACTACAAAATTATTAAAAACTTTTGATATAAATAATAATGTTGATTCATTGGTTAAATAAATGTTCATAAGTTAAACTGTTTGCAATT
>CAYLGW010000049.1:0-4638 GCA_964383385.1 uncultured Muribaculaceae bacterium | reverse complement strand
TTAAAGAGGCTTTGGAAGATCTCCCCATTAATACTCCCGGAATTGCGAAATATCTTGAGGAAATGGTAAAAGAAAACATGAAAGAGGCAAGGGAATCTTAAAATAATGATTATATTTGCAAACTATAAAAGATTACAATTTTTTAGGAAATTTCTAATTTTATTATAAAATATTAACTTTAAATCTATGAATAAAATTAAATCATTAGACGAGCTTCGTAATCTGAAGCATAAATTCGAAAATGAGATGGATATTAGGGAGAAGAGTAATAGCCCTGATAAACTGACTCAAATTCGAGTTGCTATGGCTACTTGCGGAATAGCTGCTGGAGCGCGCCCCGTTATGAATGCAATTATTGAGAGAGTGGAAAAGGATAGACTTCCTGTTATAGTTACTCAGAGTGGCTGTATGGGGTTTTGTTATGCTGAGCCAACAGTAGAGGTTACTTTACCCGGCAAAGAACCGGTTGTGTTCGGACACGTAGACACTTCCAAAGCAATGGAGATCATCGACAAATATGTTGTAAAAGGAGAATTGGTCGACGGTATACTTCCAGTTAATTACCAAACTATTAAAGAGAAAAATTAGTTTATCATGGCAGATTACAAAATGACGCTTTTGTGCTGCGGAGGTACCGGTTGCAGGGCTTCCGAAAGTGCTGAGATTGTAGAGAATCTCAAAGAAGAGGTAAAAAAGGCAGGCATGGATAAAGATGTTCAGGTAGTTACTACCGGATGTTTTGGATTTTGTGCAGCAGGGCCTATTGTGAAGGTTATACCGGACAATACTTTTTATACTAAAGTTAAACCAGGTGATGCTGAGGAGATTGTTAAAGAACATGTAGTAAAGGGGCGTAAAGTAAAGAGATTACTCTACACCGATCCCGATATTGATAAGCAGATAGGAGATTCAAAACATATGAATTTCTATCGCAAACAGCTTCGTATAGCATTGAGAAATTGCGGTTTTATTAATCCTGAGAATATAGATGAATATATAGCGAGAGATGGTTACCAAGCATTGGCTCAAGTTCTTCAGGGAACTCCGGAAGAGGCTATTGCCGAGGTTAAAAAATCCGGTCTTAGAGGAAGAGGAGGCGCAGGTTTCCCTACAGGTACCAAATGGGAGATAGCATCCAAGAGCAAGGCAGATCAAAAATATGTTGTATGTAATGCAGATGAGGGCGACCCCGGTGCATTTATGGACCGTTCTATTCTTGAGAGTGATCCTAACTCAGTGATTGAGGCTATGATAATTTGCGGATATTGTATTGGTGCTACAAAGGGTCTTATTTATATTCGTGCCGAGTATCCTCTTGCTGTAGATCGTTTGAAAATTGCAATGAATCAGGCACGTGAATACGGCCTGTTAGGCCATGATATATTGAGTTCAGGTTTTGATTTTGATATAGAGATACGTTATGGTGCCGGTGCATTCGTATGCGGTGAGGAGACTGCTCTTATTCACTCCATGGAGGGAAAGAGAGGAGAGCCTACTGTAAAACCTCCGTTCCCTGCAGTTAGCGGTTATCTTTGCAAGCCTACCAATGTTAATAACGTTGAGACTTTTGCAAATATACCCGTAATTTTCCTTAAGGGTGCAGATTGGTTTGCCTCAATTGGTACAGAAAAATCTAAGGGAACAAAGGTGTTTGCTCTTGCAGGAAAGATTAACAATGTAGGCCTTATCGAGGTACCAATGGGAACGACTCTTCGTGAGGTTATTTATGATATTGGTGGTGGTATTAAGGGTGGTAAGGAATTTAAGGCTGTTCAGACCGGAGGTCCTTCAGGCGGATGTCTTACCAAGAAGCATCTAGACACTCCGATTGATTATGATAGCTTGATTGCTGCCGGTTCTATGATGGGTTCTGGCGGTATGATTGTTATGGATGAAGATGATTGTATGGTTCAGGTGGCAAAATTCTATCTGCAGTTTATTGTTGAGGAGTCATGTGGCAAATGTTCACCTTGTCGTATAGGTAACAAACGCATGGAGGAGATTCTCGATAAGATAACTCAGGGCAAAGGCACTATGGATGACCTTGACGAGCTCAAGAGTCTTGCCGGTGTTATTAAAGATACTGCTCTTTGCGGATTGGGACAAACTTCTCCGAATCCTGTTTTATCCACTATGAATAATTTCTGGGATGAGTATGTGGATCACGTTGTAAATCATAAGTGTAAGGCACATAAGTGTAAGGCGCTCAGGGTTTATCAAATAGACGAGACCAAATGTAAAGGTTGTACGGCATGTGCAAGAGCTTGTCCTGCAAATGCAATTAAGGGCGAGATCAAGCAACCGCACAAGATTGATGTCAACAAGTGTATCCGTTGCGGTGCATGTATGGAAAAATGTAAATTTAATGCAGTAACCGTTCAATAATCTGACTTATGGATAAAATAAAACTTATAATAGACGATAAAGAGATAGAGGTAGAAAATGGTATTACCATTTTTCAGGCCGCAAAACAGATGGGTATAGACATTCCAGCCCTCTGCTATATGAAGCTCGATAACCTTGGCGTAGAAAACAGGCCGGGCGGATGTAGAATATGTGTCGTTGAGGTGGAGGGGCGCCGCAATCTTGCGCCTTCATGCTCAACAGTATGTACACCTGGAATGGTTGTTCACACTCACTCGCTTAGAGTTATTAAGGCTCGTAGAACCGTTTTGGAATTGATTCTTTCTGATCACCCTAAAGACTGCCTTATCTGCCAGAAAAACGGCAGATGCGAACTGCAGTCACTTGCTGCACGGCTCGGTATTAGGGAAATTCCTGTTGTAGAGAATGCAGCAATGTCTACATACAAAAAAGATGCATCTCCATCACTTAAAAGAGATATGGATAAATGTGTTATGTGTCGCCGTTGTGAAACAATGTGTAACGATGTTCAGACCGTAGGGGCTTTAAGTGCCGTTAATAGAGGATTTATGGCAGTAGTAGCTCCCGCTTTTGAGCAAAAACTTATTGATAGTAATTGTACATTCTGCGGTCAGTGTGTTGCGGTATGTCCTACCGGTGCACTTACAGAGGTAGATCACACAAATAAAATACTTCAGGCACTTACAGATCCTACAAAAACAGTTGTTGTTCAGACTGCTCCGGCAGTGCGTGCTGCTCTTGGTGAGGAGTTCGGAATGAAACCGGGCACTCTTGTTACAGGCAAACTTGCTGCTGCATTGCGCCGTTTGGGATTCGACAAGGTATTCGATACCGATTTTGCAGCAGACCTTACAATTATGGAAGAGGGTAGTGAACTTTTGGATCGTATTACACGTTTCTTAAATGGAGATAAAAAGGTAAAACTTCCTATTCTTACATCATGTTGTCCTGCGTGGGTTAACTTCTTTGAGCATTTTTATCCAGATATGTTGGATATACCTTCTTCCGCAAAATCACCTCAGCAGATGTTTGGTGCTATTGCAAAGAGTTATTTTGCTGATAAAATTGGCATTAACAGAAAAGACCTTGTTGTTGTCTCTGTTATGCCTTGTCTTGCAAAGAAATATGAGTGCCAGAGGGATGAGTTTAAAGTTGATGGTAACCCTGATGTTGACTACTCAATTTCTACTCGAGAGTTGGCTCAATTGATTAAGTCTGCCAATATAGATTTCAATGCTCTTCCTGAGGAGGATTATGATGCTCCTCTTGGCGAGTCTACAGGAGCAGCAGTAATTTTTGGAGCAACAGGTGGCGTGATAGAGGCTGCTGTAAGAACGGCATATGAACTATATACCAATAAAAAACTAGAGCAGATAGATTTCACAGAGCTCAGAGGTTTGGAAGGTATTCGTCATGCTACTATAGATTTTAACGGAGTAAAACTTAATATCGGTATTGCTCATACACTCGGTAATGCCAGAAAACTTCTCGATGGTATAAGGTCAGGTATGTATAATTTCCATGCCATTGAGATTATGGCATGTCCTGGAGGTTGTATCGGTGGTGCCGGTCAGCCTTTCCATCATGGAGATTCAGGCATCATAAAATCTCGTATGGAAGCTATATATAGAGAAGATAAGAGCAAAAAGATTCGTAAGTCGCATGAGAACCCATATATAATTAAATTGTATGAGGAGTTCCTTGGCAAGCCGCTTAGCGATAGAGCTCATCATCTTCTCCATACTCATTATTTTGATAAACAAATAGATTAACATAGAACATTATGAGTAATATTGAATTAAATAAATGTCAAAAAGATAAGATTGCAGAGATTTGCAAAGAGTTCGGCAATAGAGCCGGAGAACTTATAAATGTTCTGCACAAATGTCAGGGTGAGTTTGGATTTCTTCCTGAAGAGGTTCAGAGAGAGATTGCCAAAGGACTAAGCATTCCTGTCTCTAAGGTTTATGGTGTAGTAACATTCTACTCTTTCTTTACAATGCAGCCTAAGGGGAAATACAGCATATCTGTCTGTCTTGGTACTGCATGTTATGTTCGTGGAGCGGAGAATATTCTTGAAGAGATTAAGAAGATACTCAAAATCGAAGTTGGTCAGGTTACAGAAGACGGCAAATTCTCGTTGGATTGCCTTCGTTGTGTTGGCGCGTGCGGTCTTGCTCCCGTAATGATCATAAATGGAAAGGTGTACGGACGTTTGGAACCCGAGAAAGTTCATGAAATAATAGCTGAATA
>CAYLGW010000048.1:0-4718 GCA_964383385.1 uncultured Muribaculaceae bacterium | reverse complement strand
ATCAGCACTGCCAGTAGCGGGGTTGGCTTTTTGTGCAAAACGTTGATATTCTGCGCAATAGTCATTTTAGCAACCCCGCTACCGGAATACCATCCCTCGCTCTGGCGCACTCTGAAGAGATCAACACTGCCAGTAGCGGGGTAAGCCTTTTGTGCAAAACGTTGATATTCTGCGCAATAGTCATTTTAGCAACCCCGCTACCGGAATACCTCTCCTGCGCCGAAGTGTATGCAAAGCCGGCTTACTGAGAAGGCTCAATAGCATCTTTTGCAACAAAAAATCATCTATCGGGTTACTGGAAAAGCATCCGCCCGCAAAAAAGTGATCGAATTAATAATAACATTAAATATTAAAACTTTTGAGAAGTAGACTCGGCAAACCGGATTACTGCCATTATTGCCCTTACTGGCCATTATTGCCATTACTACCATTACCGCCCTTACTGGCCTTTATTGCCATTACTACCATACCGCCCTTACTGCCATTACCGGCCATAATTGGCGACTACTTATGACTGCTTATAAAATTTGTAATAAGATTAAACAAATTATCATATTTTTCAGATGAGAAATTAGAGAAAGTATCAAATGGAGAGTGATAATACTTCTCCTTATTTACACCATCTACAGTCAAATAGATAAACGGCACCCCTTTAACTGCAAATGGATAATGATCACTCTCATCCCAAAGATTATCGCGAATAATTTTTTTAAAATAGTTACCACTCTTATTAATACTCTTCAACAAATCAACATTACCATCATTCGCCTGAAAAGTTAATGAAGGACCTGTATCTCCAACCATATCCATATTTATCAGACACTTAATACCCTTTAAAGGACGAACAGGATGATCGGCGTAGAAAATAGAGCCCAAAAGATTTGCCTCCTCACCCTCAAAAAAAAGAAACATTATAGGATAATCAAGTCTATTTTTCTGCTCGGAATAATAGTTTAAAAGCGTTAGAGCCATTGCAACACCGGAAGCATTATCATTAGCTCCAGCCATTATATTATCCCTCCCCATGATGCCCAAATGATCATAATGAGCACAAATTACATAATATTTCTCTTCGGATTTGTTTTTTCCGGGCAACCAGGCCACTATATTATTCGCAGTATGGCTCTCTTTAAATTCGTTCTCGAGATTTATATAAATCTCCTTTGCCTCTTTAGGAAAAGAGGGACCGGCCAAAAGAACAGGAAAAGGAGATGTATAATGAGCTCGAGACTTAAAAGCTATAGGACGAGAATCTGTAGTAAAAACGATTCCGGCAACCTTATTCAACTTGCCCAGATAGGTCTGATATGGTTCAATACCTTTTTTAAAAAATTTCTTTTTAAAAAGTTTAAAATCTATTACAATAAAAGAGTTAGAAAATTGATCCTGATTGAGGTACTGAATAAATTTCTGCGGATTATAAAAATCTCTGTCGAGATAAAAAAGATTAAATGTTCCAACCCTTCCTGTAGAAAACTCCTTAACCACATAATCGGAAAAAAGTTTCAACTTTTTACCATCAATATAGGCCTCCATATTACCCCTGAATGTATTCATCGGATAGTCAAATAGTTGAAGAGAGTAACTTGCATTTACATTAAGGTTATCAATAATATACCTCATTGCATTGGAAGAACCATCCATATAATCGCTCCTACCATAAAAGGCATTGTCGGAAAGATCTTTTACATATTTTTCGTAAAGCGTTCTATCCTGAGCCGCACCAAACAGAACAGAGATAGAAAAAATAAAAAATGCGAATGTCCGTTTCATAACTCTATGGTTTTATTAATATGTCGACACTACAGCTATAATGCTACTACCGCAACCTCGCTACCTCCGGCTGCTTCTACTGCTGCTGCTTCAGCCGCTGGCCCTCCTACTTCTACTCACTGTTCCTGCTACTGCTACTGCTACTGTTCCTGCTACTGCTACTGCTACTGCTACTGCTACTGCTACTGCTACTGCTACTGCTACTCCTACTCCTACTCCTACTGCTTCTACTGCTGCTGCTTCAGCCGCTGGCCCTCCTACTCCTACTGCTTCTCCTCCTGCGATGGATTTCGTTGTGAATTCACAACGAACCAAAAACGGTCCTGCTCCTACTTCTCCTGCCCCTCCTGCTCCTGCTGCTCCTTAATACTCATCTTATAAAGTTTGATGGAATTATCTATGGTCTTCTCCTTGGCCTCATTTCCATATTTATCTACATCCACAAGATTTTCAGGACCATGAGTAATACATAAAGCACCGTTTATGCATCCCCCCTCACAAGCCATACCTTCAAAGAAATTCTCTTTAGCACGTCCGAGTTTCAAACGCATCAAGCCCGCCTTACACTCCTGAATTCCATTCATTGCCAAAGGCACCACATTGGTCACACCCATTGTAGCTCCAACCTCCTGTATTCCCTGCGCAATTCCACCGGATTTTGCAAAAATTCGGCCATAAAATGAGGCATTGTCAAGTTCTGTATCCTCCATTGCTGTGGTATCTATACCCCTCGCATCCACAAAAGCCTGAAGCTCCTCAAAGGACATTACGGAATCAATTACCCCCATATCACGAGGCATCTTATATTCCAATTTCTTTGAGGCACAAGGACCTATAAAGATAATTTTGGCAGTAGGATCCGAACGTTTAATAAGAAGGGCCGTCTCCACCATAGGTGAGGGCGAACTTGAGATATATTTTACAAGTTCAGGAAAATACTTCTCTATATACATTACAAAAGAGGGACAGCACGATGTTGTCATAATCCCTTTTTCCTTAAACTCCTGTGCCTCATGGAACAAAGTAACATCGGCGCCAAGTGCCACCTCAATCACCTGATGAAAACCAAGTTTCCTAATTGCAGTAACAACCTGAGTCACACGCCCGTAACGGCACTGACTAACAATAGCCGGTGCAATAAGTGCATAGACCTTATATTTTGTATTATTCTCAGAACCTTTAAGTAACTCGACAATATCAAGAACTAAAGATTTATCGGATATTGCACCAAAAGGACACTGATAAACGCAAGCTCCGCAAGAGATACATTTATCATTATCTATCTTAGCCTTCTGATCTCCTCTCACACTGATAGCCTTTACCTTACAACTTTCAACACAAGGCCTGTGCTGAGCAATAATAGCACTATAAGGACAAGCCTTTGTACATTTTCCACACTCAATACATTTCTCTTTATCTATAACCGCATGCTTATTAATGATTGTAATTGCCCCTCGCGGACATACCTCCTTACATTTATGTAAAATACAACCGCGGCATGCAGGCGTCACATACATTCCGGCAGTAGGACATTCATCACAAGCAATATCTATAACCTCAACCACATTCGGGTTATTTTTATCACCTCCCATTGCCATCTTAATCCTCTCCTGAACAACTGCACGCTCCTTGTATATGCAGCAACGCAGTTCAGATTTGGGACCGGGACTGATAATTTTAGGAATCTCAGTATAAGCATCTTCCAAACCTCCGTTATAAGCACGGCGGATAACCTCCTTAAGCACCTTATACTTAATCAACTGTACATTTGTATCGAAAACTCTCATAATAGCATTTTAATTATTAATCATACAATATTGTCACCACTTTTCCCATCTTTTTAAGATTTGCAGTCAGTGACTCAATAAGTTTCATCTTCATTGTTATATCTATCGGCAAGCTCTGATGTGCCACATTGACACTTTGCCCTACAAAAAAAGTTATATCTGTAGCCTCTTCAAAAAGAATGTTGGCAAGCATCGAAGCTCCGTCGCGTTTCTTAAAAAATTTAGGAGTAAGATCCTTCACGGAAACATATTTCTCCGAAAGAGCAAGCAGTCTTCTTAGCGTTATAACACCCTCGGTAGTGAGATCTACCCCATCTATAAATCCGATTGGCGGAACATCCTTATCAGGAAACTCAAACGAAGTTTTTAACGGTTTGTTAAGATAACGCGCAACGATCTGCGAACTGGTACCTCCGCAAACAATCTTTTTTCCACTCCCCTCCATAAATCTTGCAACATAAAAGTTATCCTTCTCTTTATTTACGGGAGGCCCAACCATAAGATTTACCTGCAATTTTTTTCTTACTCTTACTGAAGCAACTGTAGTGTCATCACCGGGTTTATTCAGATAAAGATCATTGCAGGCGGCAGCCAAAAGGCAGGCTACGCACCTTGCCGACATATCTGGCTTTATATTTGCCTCAAGATGTTCCATTATCTCTTTTCGTTGCCAACCAAAATTAAGAATCATGCCTACTCCCGCATGAATAGTCCCATCAGACATGACTAACACATAATCCCCCTCCTTCATTCTTAATGGAGACTGATATACCGTTTTACCACATATATTCAGTTTTTCTCTTTCAAAATTAAGACTTTTCCCGTTGTGAAACCATATTGCCTGAGGATTATCAAATTCTATAAGCAGCCCCTCACCTTTGGTATTCATATGAATCACAGAAAAAGTGGAATAGGCAATCCCTCGCTCCTTACATACAGGCAACGATTGTATTATGGTTTCGATGCAATCTTCCATAGAGATTTCATTTGATACCATAGTACACAGTATCTTGGAGGTAAGTGTGGCAAGTATATTGGCCTTAACACCACTACCAAGACCGTCAGCAAGAACAAGCGTAGTATAATCACCATTTACGCTATACTCAACCCTATCGCCGCACAACTCCTCACCGAACTTATTCAGTGATGTATATCCAT
>CAYLGW010000047.1:0-4841 GCA_964383385.1 uncultured Muribaculaceae bacterium | reverse complement strand
CCAAAGGATTTCATTACATTTATAGACGAAAGCCACGTAACTGTTCCTCAAATAAGAGCAATGTTTGGCGGAGACCGCTCAAGAAAACAGACCCTCATAGAATATGGTTTCAGACTACCGGCGGCAGCAGATAATCGACCTCTCAAATTTGACGAATTTGAATCTCTTTCCGGACAGACCGTTTATGTGAGCGCAACACCTGCCAACTACGAGCTTGAGCGCTCTCAAGGACTTATTGTAGAGCAAGTAGTCCGCCCGACCGGATTACTTGAGCCACCCATTATTGTCAGACCTACAAAGAACCAGATTGACGATCTTTTGGAAGAGGTACAAATAAGAGCTGAAAAAGATGAAAGAGTGCTGATAACTACCCTGACAAAGAAGATGGCGGAAGAGCTCAACAAATACATGGAAAAAATGGGAGTACGGTGCAGATATATACACTCAGATGTTGATACAATGGAACGAATAGAGATTCTTGATGACTTCCAGACCGGCAGATTCGATACTCTGATAGGCGTTAATCTACTCAGAGAGGGTTTGGACCTGCCTCAAGTCTCCCTTGTCGCGATACTTGATGCAGATAAAGAGGGCTTTCTACGTTCCGAGACAGCACTAACACAAACTTCCGGTAGAGCTGCGAGAAATATTAACGGAACAGTAATAATGTACGCCGACCATATAACGGAATCCATGAGGAAAACTATAGATGAAACAGATAGAAGACGAAAGAAGCAGGAGGAGTACAATAAAAAGAATCATATAACGCCTACCCAGATTATAAAGGAGGAGAGAAACATACTCGGGAGAGGCGGATATGAAGAGGAAAAACGGGAAACCGCAACACTTCTTACAGACCCGGTAATAGCAAAGATGGAGAGTGCTCAACTGCAAAAAGCCATTGCCAACTCCAAAAAAGAGATGGAGAGAGCTGCGGCGGAATTGAATTTTATAGCCGCAATAAAATACAGAGACGAAATGAATTATCTTAAATCACTGCTAAATAAAAAATAATGGAACTCAATAGTATAAATCAACTGATTGCCAAATACAACGAGCAGGATAAAGCAATAGTTACGAGCGCATACGAATATGCCGCCAACGCACTTAAATTTAAGACAAGAGAGAATGGGAACTCCTTTATGGAGCATCCTATGGGCGTGGCTGCTATTGTTTCCAACGAGATTGGGCTTATGGCAGATGCCGTAACTGCCGTCTTTCTTCATGAAGGATCTCGCGGCCAAGAGGGAGAAGAGGAGAAGATGGTAGGGAAGTACTCTAATGAGATAATCAATATGGTACATGGCCTTAATAAGATATCAGGTATCGATATTAAGGAGACAAAGTTAAACGAAGAAATTTATAGAAAATTAATTGTCTCCTACTCCACCGATCCGCGCGTTACCCTAATTAAGCTCGCAGACAGAATGGAGATTATGAGACATCTTAATATATTTTCCAAAGAGAAGATAGCTCAAAAAAATACCGAAACAGTAAAGTTATATATACCTCTTGCCCATAAACTCGGAATGTATAATCTGAAGAGTGAAATGGAAGATCTTTACTTTAAATATTCCGATCCGGAGAACTATCGTCTTGTCTCCAATAAGTTGAAAGCAACTGAGAGTGACAGGGAAAAACTTGTAAAACAATTTATTGAACCGCTCGATAAAGCATTAAGGGAGAAATATACCTATAGACTTAAAGTAAGAACAAAAACAGCCTACTCCATCTGGAAAAAGATGCTTAAACAGAACATCTCTTTTGAAGAGGTATATGATGTTTTTGCCATACGTTTCATTATTGATGCTCCAATAGAAAAAGAACATGAATATTGTTGGGATGTATATTCTTATGTAACAAAAGAATACACACCCGATACCACAAGACTTAGAGACTGGCTTACCAAGCCGAAGCCGAATGGATACGAATCACTTCATATTACCGTGAGTAACAAAGAGGGGATAGCTGTTGAAGTTCAAATAAGAACCGATAGAATGGATAAAATTGCAGAGAGCGGCTATGCTTCCCATTGGAGATACAAGGGAATCAAGGCAATAGAAGGATTTGACGAATGGTTGGGAAATGTACGTAAATTACTGAACGACAGCAAACACGACTCCTATTCAACAATCGGTAATTCCTCTTTTAACGAGATAGTAGTTTTTACACCGACAGGTGAGATGAAACAACTGCCTAAAGGCTCTACAATACTCGATTTCGCCTTTAATGTTCACTCAAAATTAGGGCTTAAATGTTCTGGGGGCAAAATTAACGGGAAGTTGGTACCTATTCGTGCTACACTGAGCACAGGAGACACTATTGAAATTCTTAGAAACAATAACCAGAAGGTATCGGCCGACTGGCTCGGCTTTGTGGTCTCCTCAAGAGCAAGAAGCAGAATAAGAGCTGCACTCAAAGAGGAAGAGGGGCGAAAAAGTTTAATAGGTAGGGAGATGCTCGAAAGAAGGCTGAAAAACTGGAAGATAGATTACACCGATGACATTTCAACCGAGCTGGCAAAACATTTTAAATTCAAGGCAATAGGCGATTTTTATATCTCATTGAACGACGGCAAGACAGATTTCGTACAGATAAAAAAGTACCTCGACGAAAAAGAGAGTCAAAGAAGGAGTAGGGAGGAGAAGAATAACCCGGTTGAACAGAGCGGCAAATTGGATCGTGCTATCTCTGCAGCAGACGGAGATTTTTTAATAATAAACGACAATCTGAATAATGTGGATTTCAAGATGGCAAAATGCTGTAATCCTATCTTTGGAGATGATGTATTCGGTTTTGTAAGTGCAACAAAAGGAATAAAAATCCATAGAATTAATTGTCCAAATGCTGCAAGACTTTTCGAAAATTATCCCTACAGAATACAAAAAGTAAGATGGAGACAAATCTCCAACACCACACAATTCCAGACCAAACTGAAAATTATTGTGGAGGGAGATGAATCAATCGGCACTCATATAATAGAAAGCGCTACCGCACAAAATGCCTCAATAAGATCATTTTCAATAGAAAAACGGAACAAAGAGGGTGAGTTTAATGTTATGCTCGGCATCTCTATAAGCAATAAGGGGCACCTCGACAAAGTTGCGTCAGAGATAAAAAAGGTAAAAGGCGTAAGAACAATTATAAGAACATCAGGCGAATAAAAGAGATATTTTTGTACTAAAATCCGATAAGAATTTTACCATGCGTAAGTTGTAGCGTAACAAGACCGGTGAAGATAGTCGGTGTTTACAAGAGTTCTTGTAAGCTCTATGGTAAGCCTGATATAGAGATTAATCTTAATATAGATAGTACTTTTCTCTATAGACGACCTTATTTGGAGGAGGATATATCCGGGAAATGGAAGTGAAATTTTCTAAAAATGTATCGCAGTAAACTCTTTTGAAAATTTTGTTTAACTTTGATTTGCCACTCTCGATTACGGAGCAAGACACTTCGACCCAATAATAGCAAGATGGTTTACAACAGATCCAATGCGATGTTGGAAGGCAATTATATGACTCCTCTAAATTATAACATCTGGTAAAAGCAGAATGTCAAGTAAGAAAAAATCATTACCTTCGTACCTGAAACCGCGACTAATAGCAGTTTAAAAGTGATTGAAATGGAGTATCCGGATAATAACTGCATTGTAATAAAGGGTGCAAGGGTAAATAACTTAAAAAATATCTCTCTAAAAATACCACGCAATAAACTTGTGGTAATTACCGGCGTATCGGGCTCAGGTAAATCTTCATTGGCATTCGAAACTCTCTTTGCAGAGGGACAGAGAAGATTTGCAGAAAGTTTATCCTCCTTTGCCAGACAATTTTTAGGAAGGATGGGTAAGCCCTCCGTAGACTATATTGAGGGCATTCCGCCGGCAATAGCAATAGAACAGAGGGTAAATTCCCGCAATCCCCGCTCCACAGTAGGTACCGTAACAGAGACTTACGATTACCTTCGGCTTCTATTCGCCAAGATCGGGCGCACATACTCTCCGGTAAGCGGCCGCGAAGTTAAGAGAGAAACCGTAAGAGATGTTGTTGATTATATCTGCTCCTTTTATAGGGAGACTGAAGATAACACAAAGAAAATCATCTATATAACAGCCTCATTCGGATGGGAAGATAAAGAGACCCGCACCGAAAAACTCCTTAATCTCAGAGATTCCGGTTTCACAAGACTTTATAGAGGTTCCTCTCCCGATAATTTAAATTCTGAGGAGTCAAAGAGACAGAGGCGTGTTGTAAAAATAGATGATGTGCTGAAGGGAGCCGACTCCTACTATGAGAGCGATTTAAAAGTACTTGTAGATCGGTTTGCAGTAATAGGCGGTATAAGCGAGGTAAACGGAGCATCGGAAGAGGAGATAGCCAGAATGCAGGATTCGGTACAGACAGCCTTTAACGAAGGCGACGGCTTTCTGCAAATAATTATAGAAGATTCTGCCAATCAGGAAAAAGAGCTAATAAGAAACTTTTCTAACCTGTTTGAAGCAGACGGAATCCTCTTTGAAGAGCCTAATGAATTTATGTTCAGCTATAATAATCCGATGGGAGCCTGCCCAAAATGCGGAGGATTCGGAAGTATAGAGGGAATAGACGAATCTCTTGTAGTTCCTAACGCCTCTCTCTCCGTATATGAGGGGGCAATTGCCTGCTGGAGAGGAGAGATTATGGGAGAATATCTCAAACAGTTGATATATAACGCAGCTAAATTTGATTTCCCGATCCACAAACCTTACGCCTCCCTCACAAAGGAGCAAAAGCAACTTTTATGGAATGGCAACAGTTATTTTACAGGTATATTCGATTTTTTTAAAATAGTTGAAAAACAGC
>CAYLGW010000046.1:0-5258 GCA_964383385.1 uncultured Muribaculaceae bacterium | reverse complement strand
TTGCGAAGTTAATCAAAACTTAAAGAAAATTAGTAATAGAAGTAACCGGCTTTTCTCATCTCATTAAATGTCTTGAAAGGTTTTGGAGGATTCAGATATTTCTGAAGGAACTTATAAGTTTTATATCTGACCTGAGAAGCCTCCTTCGAATCTATCCTTTCAAAAACATGGGAGCCGGGCATCGGCGGATAAACCTCATACTCAAATCTTTTTCCGGCCGCCTTAAGAGCCTCAATCATAAGTTTTACCTCCTTAACACTTACGTCATTGTCGTTTTCAGTAGTTGTAATCATCAGCGGTTTACATAACTGAGACGCATAAGTTACCGGAGAACGACGGGCATATTCCTTCGGATTCTCTGCAGGCGTAGCACCAATATGATAAGGAGCGGAAAAAAGATCCGTGTAATCTTTATCGTGGTACTCAAGCCTGTATGTTACATTACTCACCGGCACCCCTGCATACCCGCAGGCATATTTTTGAGGATATTTCAAAAGGTTCATTAGAGTTATCATTCCACCATGGCTCCAGCCTATAAGGCCCACTCTTGTAGAATCTACAATGGAATAGTTAGAGACAACATAATCACGAGCCGCAAGAACATCCTCATTCTCGAGCCCTCCGTAGTCTATAGCTTCATAAAATTCTTTGCCGTATCCGGTACTTCCTCTGTAATCCGGAGCCACAACAATATAGCCTTGTACCAACATCTCCCTAATAATTTGATTATAGGAACTCCCAAGCGACCCGTGAATTCCGCCATGAGGAAAAACGAGCAAAGGATACTTGCCACTTTGAACTGTGCTTTTAGGAATAAAAACATAGGAATAAAATAAGAGAGGATTACCTACAAACTCGTCATGAAATGCATTACCATTCCTCACCTGTTTGTGTTTTGCAGGCCCGGTAAGTCTGACTTTAGTTATGAAGGCTATATCGCTCAAACCTTGGTTTATGAGAAGATCTTCAAATTTTTTTTCTATAATATCCATATTATGAGCGCTCTGAGCATAAAGCGCCGAAGAAATAATTAGCATAGAAAGAGAAGAAATCATCAATCTGATAAAAGTGTTCATAAAATACTTAATTTAAGTTAGAATCTATTTTGAATATTTAATGCAATATAGGGATTATTTTGCCCAATCTAAAAGTTTTAGTAAATTAGCACATTATTGGTAGAGATATGGAGGAGAGGGCGAAACTTGGGAAAATGGGTGAGGAGATTGCTTTGCAATTCCTCATCGGCAAAGGAATGAAACTTCTTGCAAGAAATTGGAGAAACGGGCACAAAGAACTCGATCTCATAATGGAAGAGGAAAACTATTTAAGGATTATTGAGGTTAGAACGAGAAATTATCCCAATACCGTATCGCCATGGGAAACAATTGGGCACAAAAAACAATTTCTGATTATTAAAGCTGCCAATGCTTTCGCTTTAGAACATCATTTTAGTAAAGAGATTGTTTTTGACATCATTTCCATAATTATAAATGGACCGGAATATTCGGTTAAATATATTCCCAACGCTTTTTCTCCAATATGGTAAAAACGGAAACAATACATTATTATGGACAAAAATTTTTATTGTGTCATTATGGCGGGAGGAATCGGTAGCCGCTTCTGGCCCGTAAGCAGAAACTCCATGCCTAAACAATTTCTGGATATTCTTGGAACAGGACACTCCTTTTTACAAGACACATTCAATAGATTTTCAAAAATAGTCCCTGCGGAAAATATAATTGTAGTTACCTCAGAGCGATACGAAAGTCTTGTTAAGGAGCAACTGCCAAAAATTCCAGACGAAAACATATTGCTTGAACCGTTCAGAAGAAATACCGCTCCATGTATTGCCTATGCAACATATAAACTTTCAAAAAAGAACCCCGAAGCAACAATTGTAGTTACACCTTCTGACCACGTTATCTCCAACGAAGAACTATTTTTAGAGACAATCAGAGGAGCCCTGGAATATGCAAAGACTCACGACAACCTCTTTACGTTGGGAATTATGCCGACAAGGCCGGAAACAGGATATGGTTATATTCAAAAAAACAGCACAAAATGCTGCCAGATAAATGGCAGACCCGCATATAGTGTAAAAACTTTTACGGAAAAACCCGATGAAGAACTTGCCAAGGTCTTTATGGATAGTGGAGAATTTCTATGGAACTCCGGTATCTTCGTATGGAATCTTAAAACTATTACAAACGAGTTGGAAAAATTTCTGCCAGAGATTGCCAACTCCTTCAAAGACGGCTTTTCGCAATACTATACAGAGAGTGAAAGAGGTTTTATAAAGGGAGTTTACGAGGCTTGTAACGGCATCTCAATCGACTATGGCGTAATGGAAAAGACTACTAAATCGTGGGTGTTTGAATCCTCATTCGGATGGAGCGACCTTGGCACATGGCATTCTCTCTACTCCTTCCTTGACAAGGATTCAAAGGGAAACATGGTACAGGCCAAAAAAGTTATGCTCGAGAGAGTGAAGGGGAACATGATTGTCTCAAAAAATGACGGGAAGTTAATTGTTATAAGCGGACTCGAAAACTTTATGGTAGTGGACACAGATGATGTACTCATGATCTGCCCTAAAGATGAAACAGCATTCAAAAATGTAATTACGGATCTGATGGTCAACGACAAATCGGATTATCAATAAAAAAATAATATAAAATAATATTTATATGTCAGAATCTTTGAAAATTAATGTACAAAGCGAGATAGGAAAACTGGAAGCAGTAATTTTGCACACACCGGGAGCAGAAGTGGAAAACATGACACCCGGGACAGCTCAACGCGCACTGTACAGCGATATTTTAAACCTTTCCATAGCTCAGCACGAATATGCTCAATTGTCCGGGGTACTGGAGAAATATACTAAAACATATCAAGTTGAGGAGTTACTGAAAAGAGTATTAGACGATTCACAAAGCAGAGCAACACTTATCGGCAAAATCTGCATAAATGAGAGGGCCACCGATTACTACGAAGACCTTATGGATATGAACTCCAAATCCTTGGCAAAATGTCTGATTGAGGGTGTACCTGCAAAAATAAACTCTCTTACAGCCTACTTAAAAGATGAATACTACGCGCTGTATCCACTATATAATTTTTACTTCACCAGAGATGCCTCTGTCTCTATTGGCAACAATGTGATTATATGTAAAATGGCTAATAAAGTACGTGTAAGGGAGTCACTTATAATGGAGGCTATTTTCAAAAATTCAGGTGCATTTGACTGCGGATTAATAAACATTCCCGAGATGAATCCGGGCAACGCAGGCGTATTCATGGAGGGCGGTGATATGCTCATTGCCGCAGAGGATATAATTCTCGTTGGGAATGGTTTGAGAACAAGTACTCAGGGAATAGACAGCCTCATTTCCTACCTTTGCAAACAAAAAAACGAAAAGAAACAACATATTATTGTACAGGAATTACCACAGTCGCCGGAATCATTTATTCATTTGGATATGGTATTCACTCTTTTAGACCGCGACAAATGTATGGTATTTGAACCATTGATTCTCGGAGACAATCAGTACCAGACAGTTCATATTACCATCGACAACGGAAAAGTATCAAAAATCAAAACTGTTCAGAACATTCCTGCGGCTCTGAAAAAATTAGGAATGGAGCTTGAACCCATTACCTGCGGAGGAGAGGCCGACGAATGGAATCAGGAGAGAGAACAATGGCACAGCGGAGCAAATTTCTTCTCCCTTGAACCCGGCAAAGTACTCTCCTATGCTCGAAACGTACACACACTGGAAGAACTGAACAAAAACGGATTTGAAATTATTCCGGCATGGGAGATAATAGAAGGAAAAAAAGAGATAAAGGAGAATAAAAACTGCGTTATCACAATAGACGGAAGCGAACTTCCTCGAGGCGGAGGAGGAGCAAGATGCATGACAATGCCGGTAAGGCGTAAAAGTTTATAAAATAGAGAATACTTCTTTTCATCAGTTAACTACAGAGTAAATATGCTGTCGGGGAACTAATATGAAATTATATAATTGTACGAAAAAATAAGTATTTTTGCAGACAAATTTTAAGTATTATGATAAATGAAACGATTGAGGATCTATTGAAAGAGATAGATCAGATGAAGGCCAAAACAGTCCATGATGTTGAAGAGATAAGGGTAAAACTTCTGGGGAAGAAAGGCTCAGTAACCAAACTGTTCGATGATTTCAGGCAAGTGCTTCCTGAACAAAAGAGAGAATTAGGACAGAGACTTAATATACTTAAAACCAAAGCTGCAGAAAAAATTGAAGAGCTTAGAGAGCTCCTCAATGACACCCCCGAGGCTGAAAACAGCAAACTCGACTATACTAAGCCGGGCGATAAATTTGAATTGGGAACCAGGCATCCTATCTCCGTTACCAGAGAGGAGATTATTGCAATATTCAATAAATTCGGCTACTCTATTGCAGAGGGTCCTGAGATTGAAGACGACTGGCATGTCTTTGGAGCACTGAACTTTCCTCCTGAACATCCGGCTCGCGATATGCAAGATACATTTTTTATCTCTCAAGGAGAAAACCCCATTCTATTACGTACTCACACAAGCTCGGTTCAAGTGCGCACAATGGAAAAGGCAAAACTTCCCATAAGAGTAATCTGCCCGGGAAGAGTATTCAGAAATGAAGCCATCTCGGCGAGAGCTCATTGCATATTCCACCAGGTAGAAGGCTTGTATATAGATAAAAACGTCTCATTCGCAGATCTTAAGCAGGCAATACTATTATTTGCAAAAGAGATGTTCGGGGAGGAGACAAAAATAAGAATGAGGCCCTCCTACTTCCCATTCACCGAACCAAGCGCGGAGGTAGATGTAAGTTGCAATATCTGCAAAGGTAAAGGTTGCAATATCTGCAAAGGAACCGGATGGCTGGAGATACTCGGATGCGGAATGGTAGACCCTAATGTACTCGAAGCATCGGGCATAGATAGTAAAGTCTATTCAGGGTTCGCATTCGGTATGGGAGTAGAGAGAATTGCAATGCTTAAATGGCAGGTAAAAGATTTGAGACACTACTTTGAAAATGATGTCAGATTCCTAAGAGAATTTGAAAGCGTCATATAATACCCGAAAATTAATACGGGTAGCTCACAAAAATTTGCAGAGAAAAAAAAATTACCTATCTTTGCAATCCCATTTAAGGGAAGTTCTTTATATAAAAGTACAAGCAAGAGTACAAATGCGGAACTTTTGTGCAAGCCGAACGCAGAACAAGTCTACTTGA
>CAYLGW010000045.1:0-6618 GCA_964383385.1 uncultured Muribaculaceae bacterium | reverse complement strand
TTTGTGTAAGTTGGCGTCTACTGCCGTTTGCGTATGACCCCATCTGTTCCTTCGGTTTCAGGAGAATATATTATGAAAAGAGAAAAAGCCGACACCCTGCATTTCAGGAGGTCGGCTTTATATTTCTCAATTGCTTTTGTTGTATAGAGTCTTATTTACAGTATTTATCTAACCAATCAAAGAATACTCTATGCCAATATACAGAGTTTTGTGGTTGTAGAATCCAGTGATTTTCATCAGGGAATAGTACCATCTTTGAAGGTACACCCATCATCTGTGCAGCGTTAAATGCGGCCATACCTTGTTCTACAGGAACTCTATAATCCATCTCTCCGTGAGTTATAAGAATAGGAGTGTTCCAATTCTTTATTAATTTATGTGGAGAGTTGTTATAGTGTCTGTTGGCAATAGGATTATTATCCCAAGGAGCGCCTCCGTTATCCCAGTTAGGGAACCACAGCTCCTCTGTCATCATATACATTTGTTCCTGATTAAAGATACCTGCGTGTGCAATAAATGCAGAAAATCTATTTTGATGAATTCCGGCCAAATAATAGATTGAATATCCTCCATAACTTGCCCCCACTGCGCCGACTTTTCCTACATACGGTTCTTTTTTCATAAGATCCACTGCTGTAAGATAATCTTTCATATTTTGGCCAATATAATCGCCTGATATTTGTTCGCACCATGGCTGGCCGAATGAGGTGCAACCTCTTCTGTTAGGGAGTATTGTGATATATCCTTTAGAGGCCATGAGTCTGAAATTCCATCTGGTTGAAAAGCTTTGATCCAATGCAGTCTGAGGCCCACCATTGCACATCATGACACCCGGGTATACTTTTGTAGAGTCAAAATCGGGTGGATATATAACCCAAGTCAGCATAAGTTTGCCGTCGGTAGTCTTCATCCAGCGTTCTGTTACTTTTGGGCTCTTTAGTTTGGCTAATGTAGCGGTATTTTCCTGAGAAAGCTGTTTGAATTCTCCTGTTTCACTGTTGACTGCAACAATCTCAGCAGGCCGCAACATAGAGGCATTTGTGGTTATTAAGTTATAGCCTTTCCCCAATGTGCCGGCGATTGCGACAGCATCGAAGTTATACCACAAACTGTCGGCTGTAATTCTTCTTATTCCTGCACCATAGTTATATCCGGCAGGGATTGGACCGGTTGCCATTTCATCTGCAATCTTGCTCTCCGCTGTTTTATTTATATCTACCTGGAAAATTCCGGTTCTTCCGTTAACACAAGAGGTGAATAGTATATTTTTACTATCGGGTGTCCAAGTGATACTTTCTACGTTATATTTAAAGTCTGATGAAAGTTCCTTCTTCACCTTTGTTTGTCTCTCCATAGTGAAGAGTCTTATTTTATCTGCCTCGTATCCATTTCTGGCCATGCTCATCCAGGCAACGTATTTGCCGTCGGGTGAGAATACCGGATTTGTGTCGTAGCCCATCATACCTTCGGAAAGATTTTCCGTTTGCTTTGTGGCTACATTATATAGGTAAATATCGGTGTTGGTAGAAAAGGCATACTCCTTTCCGGTTAATTTTCTGCATGAGTAGGCAATAAAATTCTCATCTGGCGACCAGCTTAGTTGCTCAAGACCTCCGAAAGGAAGTGTAGGAAGTTCAAATTTATCATTTTCTACGATATCGGTTGATTCTCCGAGTGTGTTGTAATTGATGGATTTATCTTTATTAGAGCTCTCTTTTGAACCGCTGTTTCCGAAATCAGCTATGAAGGTGTGCGGTATCTCCTCTACAAAGTGATCCCAATGGCGATACATCAGTTGGCTTACTGTTCTTGCGTCGGCTTTATCGAGGTCGGAATAGACATCAACAGGTTTTGTACATGCTTTTATATTTTTGATGTACATTATTTTATCTCCCTTTGGAGAGAGTTCAAAAGCCTCTATACCATCTGGAGCCTCCTTTACCTCTTTCATCTCCATCCCTTCGGCGGTAGCGGTATATAATTTGCCTCCTTGCAGAAACATGATACTTTTTCCCTCCTTTATCCACCTTGCATTGGCTGCACTTTTTTTAATACTTGTCAATGGGTGGTTGTTTGTACCGTCAATATTCATAATATACAAAATTCTTCTTTTTGCATTTTGTGCAATATCGGTGTACGTTACGCCGTAAAGTATCTGTTTGCCGTCGGGTGAGAGTTTCGGGTCGCTAATCTTGCCCAGCATGTGCATTATTTCAGGTGTAAAGACACCATCGGTTGCAGCAATTTCCTGCTTTTGTATCTCAGGTCCTTGTCCGTCGGCTTGTTTTTCGCCGCTACAACCGGCACCGACAATCACTGAAGAGATGATCATAAGGGTATTGAATATTTTATTCATAATTTCTATTGTTTTAATGAAAATGATGGCTTTGTATAAAAATATATTTATACAAAGATAAGTTTATTTCTATTTCTTTACCAATATTTTTCTTTGTTCATTCCTCCTTTTATGATAGTTAGCTTTGTTTCAATATCGCGATAAAACATGAACTTGTCTTTGCGCGGTAAGAGGCTTTATAAATTCCATATCGTGGTACTTTATTTGTAGTTTTAAACTATTGTAAAGTAATTTTAAAGTAATGCAAAAATAGATTATATTTGCGCGATTCAATGACTTTATGATTTTTAAACAACTAACTATTTTGATATGATATATTCAACAGAAGTACAACACATGTGTGTTGTTAAAAAGGGGCCAAACCACGGTCCGGCACCTATTCCTGAAGAGGGCAAATGGGTAAAAGCCAAGGAGATTACGGATATTTCAGGTCTTACTCACGGTATCGGTTGGTGTGCACCTCAACAGGGAGCCTGCAAGTTAACTCTCAATATTAAGGAGGGAGTTATACAGGAGGCTTTGGTTGAGACAATTGGATGTTCTGGTATGACACATTCTGCAGCCATGGCTGGTGAGATTCTACCTGGCAAAACTATTCTTGAAGCGTTAAATACAGACCTCGTATGTGATGCAATAAATACGGCGATGCGTGAACTTTTCCTTCAAATTGTGTATGGCCGTTCGCAGTCTGCCTTTTCTGAGGGAGGTCTTACAATCGGAGCCGGTCTCGAGGATTTAGGCAAGGGATTACGTAGCCAGATAGGAACTATTTACGGTACTCTTGCAAAAGGTCCGAGATATCTCGATATAGCAGAAGGTTATATTAAGACTCTTGCGCTTGATAAAAATGATGAAATCTGTGGTTATGAGTTTGTCCATATGGGCAAATTTATGGATGAGGTAAAGAAAGGTACCGATGCTAACGAGGCATTGAAAAAGGTTACAGGTACCTATGGCCGTTTCACTGCAGAACAGGGCGCAGTAAAACATATTGATCCACGTAAAGAATAAGGAGTAAAGCTATGATAAGAGAGGTTAAATTTGAAAGCCAGGAGCGTAGAATCCAGCAGATTCTTGCGACTCTAAATGGAAACGGCATTAAGGATATCGACGAGGCAAACAAGATTTGTGACTCATACGGTCTTGATCCTTATAAAACGGTGGAGGAGACTCAACCCATTTGCTTTGAAAATGCAAAGTGGGCTTATGTTGTTGGTGCTGCAATAGCACTTAAAAAAGGTTGTAAAAATGCGGCGGATGCGGCAGAAGCAATTGGTTCAGGTTTGCAGTCTTTCTGCATTCCGGGCTCTGTTGCTGATGACAGAAAAGTCGGAATCGGACATGGTAATTTAGCAGCACGTCTTCTTAGAGAGGAGACAAAATGTTTTGCTTTCCTTGCTGGTCACGAGTCGTTCGCTGCAGCTGAGGGAGCAATTAAGATTGCTGCAAAAGCGGACAAAGTCAGAAAAGAGCCATTGCGTTGCATATTGAACGGTCTCGGAAAGGATGCCGCTCAAATAATTTCGCGTATAAATGGTTTTACATACGTTCAGACTCGTTTTGATTACTATACATCTGAATTAGAGATTGTACGTGAGATTAAATACTCAGACGGCCCCCGTGCAAAAGTTCGTTGCTATGGTGCGGATGATGTTCGCGAAGGAGTTGCAATTATGTGGAAAGAGGGTGTTGATGTCTCCATTACAGGTAACTCAACAAATCCTACGCGTTTTCAGCATCCAGTTGCAGGTACATACAAAAAAGAGCGTGTACTCGCCGGTAAACCATATTTCTCAGTCGCTTCAGGCGGAGGTACAGGACGTACTTTACATCCGGACAATATGGCGGCAGGCCCTGCCTCTTATGGTATGACCGATACAATGGGCCGTATGCATTCCGATGCTCAGTTTGCCGGGTCTTCATCAGTCCCTGCTCACGTAGAGATGATGGGATTCTTGGGAATCGGCAACAACCCTATGGTCGGAGCTACAGTAGCTGTTGCAGTTGATGTCTCAACAGCGTTGAACAAATAGTTACAACGGAGATTCAAGTTAAGTTTCAGATTAAATCACTCTTTTCGCATTTGATTGTGAAAAGAGTGATTTTTAAGTTATAGCAGTATCTCTATCTGATGTGTGGAGGCACGGGTTTACTGTATGGGTTTGAACTTCTATTTATTGATTATTTATATTCATTTATTTAATTGTTGTATCTTTGTTATAATAAACAGTTTCTGAGAGAGGAGTACCGCTCTTTACAAGGTCCAATAACTCTTTTCTCAGCTTTCAATTATTTATCAATAATAATTTAACAGAGATGATTCACAATAGATTTAAACTTTCTCCAATTATTTCAATTATATTTTTTTCTTTCTTGTCGGCAAATTTCTACTATGCGAGAGCATGTACTAATCTTCTTATTTCTAAAGGGGCATCAAGAGATGGTTCTGTAATGGTCTCATATTGTGCCGACTCACATACAAGATATGGTACTCTTGTCTGTATACCGGCAGGAAGACATGTTCCCGGGGTAGTGAGAGACGGCAAATATATATCGGGTGAAATGCTGGAGATACGTGAATGGGGAAGAGAAAAATATCTTGGGGCTATTCCGCAAGTTGCATCTACTTATAATGTGATAGGGAACATGAATGAGCACCAAGTAGTTATTGGTGAGACTACGTGGGGTGGAAGAGATGAATTCAGAGATACGACAGCGCTGCTCGATTACGGTTCTTTAATTTATATTACTTTGCAACGTGCTAAAAGCGCGCGTGAGGCGATTCAAATATTTACCTCATTGGCAGATGAGTATGGATATGCATCCTCCGGTGAGTCACTCTCAATCGGAGATAAGGATGAGGTTTGGATAGTAGAGATTATTGCCAAGAAGCCCAATTATATTAAGGTACCAGGACGAAAATTAAATGGAAGATATTCAGATATTGAGAATAGGAATAAAGGAGCAATATGGGTTGCCAGAAGGATTCCTGATGGCTGTATCTCTTCTCATGCCAATAGTGCGAGAATAACAACTTTTCCTTTAGACGATGCTCAGAATTGTCTCTATTCGAAAGATGTTGTGAATGAAGCTCGTAAGGCCGGTCTTTATAATGGTAAAGATGAGGAGTTTAGCTTTGCCGATACATATTGCCCGCTCGATGAGACTCTTATGACCAGATGTGAACGCCGGGTGTGGAGCTTTTTCAATAAATATGGTGCTGAAGAGATGTCAAAGTATATAGATTTTGTTACTGCCGTAAATCCGCGTAACAGGATGCCGTTATATGTAAAGGTTAAGAAAAAAATTACTCTTAAAGATGTTGCGGGAATGATGAGAGACCATTACGAGGGAACTCAATTTGATATGAGATATGGAGTTGGTGCTGGCAGCAATGAGTTGCCTTACAGATGGAATCCGGCCTCTTATAAAGTTGACGATGTAATGATTACGAATCCGAGGGCGATTTCTACTCAACAAACCGGATTCTGGTTTATAGGGGAGTGCCGGGGATGGTTGCCTGATGAGATTGGCGGGCTCTTTTGGTTTGCTGTGGATGATGCTGCTACCTCACCACTGACTCCTGTTTATACCTGTTCGAGGAGAATATCGCATCATTACGCAATTGGCAATGGCAATATGCTAACATATTCTCCAACCTCAATGTTCTGGCTCCAGAATAGAATTGCTCAGTTTGCCTATTTACGATATAACCAAATAGGAAAGGAGATAAGAGATATTATTGATGTTCATGAGGAGGAGATGCTCCAGCTCGTTAAAGAGGCCGATGAAGAGGCTCAGATAATTTCTGAAAAGAAAAGAGTGGATTATCTTACAAAATTCTCCGTGAGTGAGGCTGACAGATTATTTAAAACTTGGACCAATTTGGATGCTTACCTGCTCGTAAAGTATATCGATGGTAATACAAAGGTGCAAAATGATGAGGGTACGTTTGCAGATAATGGCTATTGTACTACTATTCCCCCGAAGCCTCTTTTTCAAGGTTATTCTAAGGAGTTTAAAAAAAGGTTAAAAAATGAGGTTAAAGAAATAAGTGAAGAGACTCGCACCATTGAATAAAATTGTTATTTTAAAAAATGATTATATAAATTTGTATAGAATTTAAACGTTTAATTATATTGTATATATAGCATATTTACAACAAAATAGGAGATTGTATGTGATTAATTAATAAATTTTGTAAAAAGTATTTGCTTTTACTGTAGCTGTCCTAAATTACCACTTTATTGTAGCTATCACTT
>CAYLGW010000044.1:0-6784 GCA_964383385.1 uncultured Muribaculaceae bacterium | reverse complement strand
ACCAAGGAGAAGATACCGAACACCGCTATGGCTACAAATATAAGTGCGGTGGTTACCGGTTTTTTTACCGCTGATTGATATAAACTCATTTTGTCGTTTCTTTACTTATTAATACTACTTAACTTCATTAAGAGCCTCTTTAGCATCCTCATTACCCTTTTCAATAGCGCCCTTATCCACTGTTGTAGTTTCAACCTCAGTTCCGTTTACAAGACGGCTCTGTCCTCCCACAACAACTATATCTCCGGAATTTAACCCACTAAGAATCTCATACTCCGTATTTATCCTTCTTCCGAGTTCCACTTTTTTAAATACAACCTTACCATTTTCCACTACATATACATATCTATCACCGGAACCGGTCTGTTTAACGATAGCAAGATCCGGAACAACCACATTCTTCATCCTTCCATAAGAGAAAGTAACTCTTGCAAACATACCTGGCTTAATTCTCTCATTGTTATTAGTAATAGTAATCTCCACAGGAAAAGTTCTTGTTGCAGGATCTATTGCCGGGTATATCAAGGTTACTTTACCACTGAAAACCTCATTTGTATAGACATCTAAAGCAACATCCACACTCATACCCCTCTTTATTTTTGTATAAAGTTCCTCAGAAACATTTACCTTTACCTTAACAGGTCTTATCTGCTCAACCACATAAAGAGGCTGCCCCATATTGAACATATCTCCCTTATCATAATTTCTGGCAGTAATAACGCCTGAAATTGGACTGTACAAATAGGTATTTACAAGAAGATTTTTATATGAAGTCTTTGAAATATTGTATTTCATCTTTTTAGCATCCCACTCGCTCTTGGAAGTACCCCCGACAGAATAGAGCTGATTTGCTCTCGCAAACTCAAGAGAATCATTATCCATCTGCAGTTTGGCCTGAATCAGAGATGCAGGATCCATCTGTGCAAGTCTCTGCCCGCTTGTAACATGATCACCTACCTCAACATAGACCTTCTCTATTCTTACGGCCATCTTTGGAGAGATATTATTGGTAACATATGCATTTACCGTTGCTGAAAAGGTTTGTATCTGATCTACATCACGCTCAAAAACCTTCATCACATTAACCTTTACCTTTTCGGCATTCTGCGCATTTTGTTCCTGCGCCTTATCACCACTCTTGCAACTTGCAATACCAACTGCAAGTGCAATCAGCAGCATTCCCTTAAACAAATTCATATTTTTCATCTATTTATTATTTATTTCTATTCATCCCAACTTCTCCGGTATATATTACACCAAGAATCTTATCCAATGAGGATTTTGTTATAAGATAGTTGTACACCGACTGATTAAGATTCAGCCTTGCCTGCAAAAGCGCAAGCTGAGCATCATTCATCTCGAGCAGCGTACCGCTACCTACTTCATATCTCTTCCGCGAAATTTCATAACCCGTTTCCGCACCATTTATACCTGCATTGGCTGCATCATATTGCTTTATTGCCGTCTCCATTGTACTGAGAGTCTGCTTAACAGAAACCTCCAGATTCCTTCTCAAATTTTCTCTTTGGAGATTGAGTTGCTGCTGTTGAGTTCTGGTCTGCTTAAGTGAATAATATCTCTGACCGCCCGAAAAGATCGGAATAATTAAAGAGAGCGCTCCCGTGGAGTAAGGATTCCATTTATAAGAGCTGAACTTGTAGGTATCATCCATCGCCATCCACTGATAATTAAGGGCAAGATTCAAAGAAGGATAGTATTTGGCAAGTTGCATTTTATAACTTTTCTTGAGAATCATCTCTTGAATATCGAGTTGCTTCAATTCGGTATTTTTCTCGAGCGAGGTACTATCGTACAGAGAGACTCTCTCTAATTCCGACTTATAATCCATTAAAGTACCATCACATACAATGGGCATACTTAGATCTATCCCAATCAATGCCTTGAGTTTCCACTTAGCCAACACTACACTATTCTGAGCATCATAAAGTGAAGGTTCAGCATTCTTTACATTAACTTCAGCTCTAATAAGATCATATTTTGCAGCAGTACCGCTTTCATATTTTTGCTTTACCTCATTATAATTCTTAATAGTATTGTCGTAATTCTCCTTATAAACATGATATGAATCGGCTGCCAGAATAGAACCAAAAAAGGCTTGCCTTACCTGATCAACAAGTTCTATCTTTGAAGAACGTGCCTTCTCAATCGCAAGTTCCACATTCTTAGCACTTATGCCGAGACTCTGCCACAAAGGAACAGAAACAAGGGGCATCGAAAGTGCAAAACCTGTAGTATATGTATTGTTAAGACCCATTTTGAAAGATTGCCCGGAAAAGGCCACAACTTGTTTCTTTATAGCTCGCTGATAATTCGCAGTATAATCGATTTGAGGGAACAAAGATGCATAACTCTCCTTCTTTGCATAATCTTGCCTTGTAATCTCCTTATCGGCTATCTTTACAGTTAAATTTTCACTTGTTGCTATCTTGAGTGCGTCATCGAGTGTAAGCCTCAAAGTATCCTGCGCGTGAGCAACAGAAGAAGCGACAAATACCAAGAAGAAGATTGCTAAAGCAGCAATCTTTTCAACTTTTTTACTCATCATTACTTTATTATTATTGTTTGTCATTTAGTCATTGAGTTAGTCATAATTTAAATAAATATAGGCATAATTTAAATCGAGCACAAAAATGGTGCTATAAAATTAATTATTATTTGCTCTAATAGGCATAAAATTTGTCCAAAAAGTCATAATTTGTATATTTTTATTGTTTTATCACTATTATTGAATATAAATTTGTCCAAAAATCAGTTTATGAATTATGAAAAGAATAAAAGCATACGATCTTAATATAAATATCTCATCGCTCTCATCACTCATAGGAGGCTCCAATTTTCATGAGGAAATAATAGTGACTGTCATCAACCAATTTAATCGAGATATTTTCGGAACTATTCAGCATCCCGACAAACCTTTCAGAATAAATTATGTAACATTCATCCTCATTCTGAATGGTGAACTTGAGATAGATCTCGATTATAAAAGGCACACCTTCACAAAAAATACATGGATTGGAATCTCTTCCATTAATATTATAAAATTCAACCATATAAGTAAGGATTTTTATTGCTATCTTGCAATGGTATCACGCGACTTTATCGAAAATACAATTATAAGTAACAAGACTCTACCTACATCTCATCTAATAAACTTAAATTTACGAGAAAATCCGGGCATGTCCCTATCGGAAAAGGAGACAATTACCGTCAAAGAGAGTATCGACAGAATCATCTATTATATTAAAGGAGACCACTATTTCAAAAGGGAAATTATACAAAACTCCCTTTTGAACTACTTTCTCGAAATGGGCAATATCTTTCTCGGCAAAGTAAAAGTTGATGCAAACAATATGCAGTACTCCATAAGCAGAAAAGATGCTCTTACTCAACAATTTATGTTTATGCTCAGAGATAATGGAAAAAATGAGCACTCTCCCTCATTCTACTCGGAAAAATTATGCATAAGCACAAAATATCTCTCTTTCCTTCTAAAAGAGACAACCGGTAAAACCACAAAGGATTGGATTTCACAAAACACTGTAATGGAGGCTAAAATACTGCTTAAGGTTCCGGGAACTACAATACAGACAGTCTCAGATGAGTTACATTTCTACGACCAAGCCTCTTTTACAAAATTCTTTAAAAAAAATGTCGGAATAACACCCAAGAAATATATTTCGGAATATTAGTGTAAATTTGCCCTATTGAAAAGAGGAATGAAATATGATAAAAAGTAAGATAATAAGAAGTGCATTTATATTATTGACAGTTTGTCTAATCTGCCTCTCCAACACCTATTTGCTTGCCCAGTCCACAAAAGTTAAAGGTAAAGTAACAGATGCCTCTACGGGAGAACCCATACCCTTTGTAAATATCTTTTTCACAGGTACTACAATCGGCATATCCACAGATCTCGACGGACAATACCACATTGAGACATACGGACAATCAGGAACAGAATTAAATGCTGTTGCTATAGGGTACGAATCACAAAAGGCCACAATAAAGCCTAAAAATTTTAATGAAATTAACTTCTCTCTCAAACCCACCTCATATAACCTCGCATCGGTAGTTGTAAAAGCAGACGATCACTATGTAAGATCCATTCTCGAAAGGATAGATGCAAATAGGGCAAAAAACGACCCTGAACGCCTCTCCTCCTTCATATGCGATATCTATAGCAAAATGGAACTGGATATGACCAACATTACTCCCTACTGGAGAAACCGTAAAATGCAAAAGAATTTCGGTTTTGTATTCAAATACATGGATACCTCAGCTATCTCAGGAAAGGCATACCTGCCGGTAATGATTTCAGAATCGGACACAAAATATTACCATAGCATAGAGCCGTCGGTCAAGAAGGAGATTATTAAAGCAAGCAGAATCTCAGGAATAGAAGAGGATTATTCCTGGGCTCAATTCACCGGACATTTAAATTCAAAAATCAATTTCTACGACAATTATATAGCTGTTTTTAATGTAAAATTTGCAAGTCCTCTCTCCTCCCACGGGACAATGTTTTACAACTATTTTATTGTCGACAGCATGAAAATCGATGGGAGAAAAAGTTATAAAATAAGATTCCATCCGAAGATGAAATCGGCCCCGGTATTAGATGGAGAAGTGGAAATAGACTCGGTCTCCATGGGCCTGCGCACCGCTCATATCAAGATGGCGAAAGGAGTGAATGTAAACTGGTTGAGGGATTTGGTATTCGATGCCGAATATAAACTTATCCCGCATGGAAAAGACTCAATATGGTTTCATAAACAGGATAATTTGTACGCCGATTTTTCAATAACAACAAATGATTCCTCAAAATTGATGTCGTTTCTTGGAAAGCGGCAGATAAACTACACCAATCCAGAGATTGGAGTCGCCATACCACCGGAGATTATTAACAAGAAGACCAACGTTGTATATGATGAAAGGGTAATTAATAATAACCCTGATTATTGGCAAAATGCCCGCCCCCAAAAACTAAGCGTGAGAGAACAAAATATCTACAATATGGTAGATTCAATAAAACGAGTACCTCTTTACAAAGATATCTATTCTTTATTGAAGACTGCCTTCGGAGGATACTATGAGACACAGTATATAGGAATAGGCCCGTACTATAAAATCTTTAGTTTTAATAATTTAGAAGGAGCAAGGTTTCAAATGGGAGCAAGGAGTACCTCCTATTTTAGCAAAAAAGTTAGAATTACCGGTTATATGGCATATGGAACTAAAGACCAAAACTTTAAGGGCGGAGGCACATTAGAATTCAATTTTGGCCGTCAACCTACCAGAAAATTAACATTTGATTACAAACGAGATGCGCTTCAACTCGGAATTGGCGATAAAGCCTTCTCTGAGGGTAACTTTTTCAGTTCAGTCTTTTCAAAGGGGAATAATCAAAAATTAAGTTATGTTAACGAGGGTAAGATAATCTATGATCATGAGGTTATAGATGGGATAAATCTGAATTTCTCAATTGAGACAAAAAGAGTATCGGATTCAAAATATGTTCCCATGTTCTCTCCCGATAGCACAAGAATCAACTCTGTAAAGAGCACCTCAATTCATGCTATCGGCAGATTCTCATGGGATGAATCTGTTAATAGAAATTATTTTAACAAAACCTATATATACACTAAATATCCTATTATATATTTAGACTTTTCATACGCACCAAATAAAGTGTTCAGTCACAACTATGGCTACACAAGAATTGAAGCGAAAATTGTATATAATCTCTCTATACCACCTATAGGAACCTCATATATAGACATTAGCGGGGGAAAAATATTCGGAAAAGTACCCTACACGTTTCTGAAGATTCACGAAGGTAATGGAACATATTTCTTTGACCCTCAAGCTTTTGCTTGTATGAAATATTATGAGTTCTCCTCCGACCAATGGGTGCAACTCTTTTACTCCCATAATTTTAAGGGCTTTTTCCTTGGTAAAATTCCTTTATTAAAAAGGCTTAAATGGCGTGAAGTTGTCTCCCTAAGAATGGCCTATGGCTCCCTCACAGAGAAAAACAACGGCACAAATTTCATTGATAACTCCGGTATAAATACGAACGCAGAAAAAATTAAAGCCTATATGCTCTTCCCTAAAGGTATGACATCGCTGCATACTCCTTATGTAGAAATCGGCGCAGGAATAACTAATATATTTAAAATTTTCCGAATAGACTGCTTTTGGAGACTTACTCATAGAGAGGTCTACAACAACATCAAACCCACAAACTTCTCAGTAAATTTTGGATTTGACTTTAAATTCTAGTTAATGAGAGTTCTTGTATTATTTTAATCTATTTACAACAATAATAGTTATAACACTAAGTATTAGGACTATACCCGACGAAACCCACGTTCGCTTCATTATTTGTTTAATTTATCCTTTACTAATTGTAGCAATCCAACACTAATATAACTTTTCCAGGCTCTAATCACTTCTGATGGTAAACTATTAATGAGTAATAAATAACGGCGATGTGTATTTTTAAATGTATGCCACTTACCTGCAATATAACCATCCGGGCGTTTCCCTCTTTCCGGAGCATGAAAACCAAAATTACCCTCATTAAAGATCATATTGAGTACCTTTTCTGATTTAGATAAATAAGATGAATCGTAAAAAGGGAATTTATCTTTAGGAAGCCCAATGACATCTGTAGCAATACAACCAAATAATTTCCACCCTCTCATCAATCCAAACTTATTAAGATTATTCTCTAACATTTGTAAATCTATGATGCCGTTAT
>CAYLGW010000043.1:0-7693 GCA_964383385.1 uncultured Muribaculaceae bacterium | reverse complement strand
CTGGAGGAGTTGAGAATTGCAAGAACCCGGATAAAGAGAGAGATAGAACAAAAAGAGGAGGAACTGAGCGAAGATTACGAACTCTTTATTGAGGCAATAAGCCCTATCGCCTACGCGAAAAGAGTGCTCGACAAGGTAATTTCCATTAAATTTGTAATAGAAAATATCATTAACGGGTACAACTTTGCAAAATCTATAATTGACAAAATTAGAGGCAAAGAGGAGAAGAGAGACTCTAACAACACAAACAATTGTCCACAAGAAGAGGAAGAGGCCAATGAGAGCAAGTCTAATAGCTAAAATTCAAGTCTAACAACCGTTCCGTCCATAGTCATTACTATTACACTCTTCATCTTACCTCCGCAATCGACCTTGCAAAAAGAGGTTATGGCAGAGTTGGATATTTTGTATTCCCATTTTAAACCGCTTCCGTCCGCTCCTATTGCATAAATTACTCCAAAAGCAGATGGTATGAGAATTAAATCTCCAACTATACCGCTTCTTGTAGGAATAAAATTGGATTCATAAGGCATAATCGTCTCCCATAATTGGGGAGACCCCTCTTTTGTCAGATCAAATGCAGTAATATTACGCCCAATTCCTTGTATATAAAGAGTACTTAAATCATCTGAAAAGGCTATAGCCTCCCTCCCCTTTGGAGCGCTTGTCTGCCAAACTATCTCTCCATCCTTAGAAAAGGCACGCATTACATAATCGGAACTTTGCACTAAAATTTTCCCATGAGCGACAACCGGCCAGCAAGCACCTGGAGAGAAGTAACGACCTTTCCCCGTATCAAATTCCCAAACCCTCCTTCCGGTTTTAAGGTCAAAAGCATAAAACATTGCTCCCCAACTCCCTATATACACATTTTTTTCATCAACAGCCGGACGAGATTCAATATAGCCGCGCAACCCCTCCGCAACCCACTTTATCTCGCCATCAGTGGCCCCGACTGCATAAAATTTACCATTGGAAGAGCCAACATAAAGCACATCATCTTGTACAACAGGTGAGGCTACAATCGGGTAGCCTGTCTCTAATGACCACCTCTTCTTACCACTCCTCCTTTTAAGGGCATAAATTTTACCATCAGAAGAGGTCACATATACACTCTTTTCTGTTATAAAGGGAGCAGAAAAGAGCTTATTACCGGTCTTATAGCTCCACAAAGCCTCTCCGCTTTTACTCTCCACTGCCCTCACATAACCAGACGTTGTTGTATATACATACAAATTGCCCTCTATAGTCCCCTGCGAAGCAATATCAGAAGGCTCATTTATTCTCCACCGTTCAACTATGTGTGGCCGTTTTGCCTTATCACAGTACCCCGACCTCTTTAGAGAAAAGAAATGCCAAGCCGGTTTACTCTCCCTGCCCGTTAAACGCTCTCTGAACTCAATCTTATCATTATCTACTGTTACTATATTATATCCCCCGGAAGGATCCTTCCTACGCAAAGAGGAACGCCCTATAATACTCTCAACACCCATATATTCCCTAAAGGAATTTCTATGCTCATGCCCGCACATTACAAATTGGATATTCCTTTCTCTGAGCAAATTAAGAATCTCCTCCGAATTTGTAACTCCCGCATCCATAGGAAAATGATTGACAAAAATTATCGGGATAGTTGATGAGGTGGTATCCAATACAGAACGCAACCATTCAACCTCCTCTCTTGGCACACATGGAGCTCCCATTCTCAACATCGGACCGGCACCACATCCAATAAACCTTATACCGGATTTATCAAAAAGAAAATGGGCAGGCCCAAAAAATTTCTCATAAGCAGTACACCCGTTTTCACTCCAATTTACGTCATGATTCCCGGTTGTCATATAAAGCGGTTTGCGCAAAGCCGACAAAAGTTGCTTTAGGTCTGCAAACTCTTGAGTTGCACCAAACTCAGCAAGATCACCGCTTATTACCATAAACTGTATGCTGTCGCAAGAATTGACTTCAGCTACAGCCTCCCTTATATCATCAGCAGCATAGGCAAAAGAGTTGAAATGAATATCAGAAAGCCAGGCGAAAGAAAAACGTTCCGGCCTTTGAATAGTCGCATTTTTATCTCTCTCTATTGTTGAACAACTCGGAATTCTCTCCTGTGCATATAATCTCAATTGCCCTGAGAAAAGAGTAATAGTAGAGCATAAGAAAAAAAGAAAGTACTTATTAATTTGTTTCATACAACTAATTGATTAGTTACTAAGAATATCCCTGATTATAAGCAACGATGGCGTTTGCTTATCCACTCCCGCATCTTCTCGCAAGCGCATATTAAAGAGGGTACTTACTATTAGCAAATCCTGTTGATTCATACCCTTAAAGAGAGTTAAATCCTTATAATTCATAATATCGATTGCCTCACTATGTTGAATTTTCAACTCCTCAACCCGCTGTGCAACTATATCTGAATGCTGCTCCGGTATAAACAACTTTAACTTTTTTCCTTGAGAGAGAATATTCCACAAATATCTGACTATAAAAAGATCCGAATCTGTAGAGACTACCGCACCAATATTACCTTCACCGCTGAAACCTGCATTTGCATAGATTGCAACCGGCGATTTAATATTACCTAACATCTCATTGGTCTTATCTCTTAATAGAGTAAGCCATAAGAATTTACCTCCAGGTAAAAGTTTTTGCGCTCCGGGGCCTGCACCAATAAGAAGCATATCAGGAGACTCCCTCCTGACCAATTTTGTCATCTCCTGCACAATCGTATCTGTAACGCCATAGATATTTGTAACCTCTATGCCGAGTTCAGCCGCCCTCCTATTTACAAATTCAAAACTTTCCATAGAATAACGCTCTGCATCCAGCGGATTTACATCTGTTCCTATTGTATAATGCACAGCAATAACAGTGCTACCCTTCATCTTTTCTCCCAAAATCAAATGATAGATATTGAGCATACTTGCCCCGGCCTCAGGCCGACCGAAAAAGAAGAGAAACTTCTTATTAGCCACCGCAATCTCCTTCTTAACCTTATACATCCACTCAATAAAATGCAGAAGAGGGGTGGTGATAAAGGTGGTCACAAGCGCCATTATAACCAGTATGACAAAGATTCTCGGCGGCAAAACTCCCATCTCGTAACCTATATTGAGAGCAACAAGTTCCATAAGGCCTCGTGTGTTCATCAGGGTACCAATCTGAAGACTCTCTTTCCATGAGGAGCCTGTCAGACGGGCAGCAACAGCACACCCTCCAAGTTTCCCAACAATTGCAAGTAATGTAAAAAGAAGAGCTACGAGCCACAGATCCATACTGTCAATAAGGCCTATATGAGTTCTTAATCCGGTATATGCAAAGAATAGCGGGAGAAAAAAGACAAGAGAGATATCCTCTATCTTCCCTATCATGATCTTTCTGAAACCTATATTTTGAGGCATCACCACCCCGGCAAGAAAGGCTCCGAAGAGAGCATGAATTCCTATTATCTCCGTTAGACATGAGGAGAGAATCAGAACAAGTAAGATAAAGGCCACAAATGTTTTATTAATCACCTCCTGATTTGCATAAACTTCTCCGATTTTTTTTAGAAATGGACGCACAATTGCAAACATTACAACAATATAGAGAATAGCTGCAAGTATTGAGAATAATGCTCCTGCCACCGACCCTGCCTTCGCAATCGCTATTACTACTGCCAAAAGACACCAAGCCGTAACATCGTCGTTAGCGGCAGAGGCAATTGAAAGTAGTCCGGTATGAGTTTTTGTCATATTTCTCTCCTGTATGATTCTTGCAAGGACAGGGAAAGCGGTAATACTCATAGAGATTCCCACAAAAAGAGCAAAAGGCAAAAATGCAATATGAGAAGAGACATATACGGAATAAACCGCACATGCACCTACAACACCAAGTAGGAAGGGGAATAATATTCCCGCATGACTTATTACAAGCGTCTCTGTTATTTTATTCTTCAAAAGATCAAAATCGAGCTCCATACCTATCACAAACATGAATAATACCAAGCCTATCTGGCTTAAAAGCGCAAGGTTGCCGAGCGAATTCTCCGGAAAAATATAGGTCTGTATCTCTGGGAAAAAGAGACCAAGCAGAGAGGGCCCCAGCACAATTCCGGCAACTATCTCCCCAATCACTCCCGGTTGCCCTATCAAATTAAAGAGAAATCCAAAAAAACGTACCGCCACAAGCACTACTATTATCTGTAAAAGGAGTATTGTAAGCGGATTACGCAAGTTCCCCTCAATAAAACTCATAAAGAGGTTAAAGGGTGTCAGAGAGGTATCAACAGAGGAGAGAGCGGAACTCGTATTAAAAATAGTATCTCCTACAAAGAGCGTAAGATAAATGAGGCCTCCCATTATAAGAAGCATGGCGCAATACACAATATAGTTTCTACCTTTCTTTACCATATATCTCATTCATTATTCAACACTCATTTTCTAAAACTTTAAAAATAGGAATTATTTTGCATATCTTTGAAAAAAGAAATAATAATTATATGAAACAGATAATGATGCTATGCTTATGCTGGCTGGGGCTTTCTGCAATCGGGGTAAGCTCCTGCAAAAACAACACACAAAAGACCGACGAAGAACCTTTTAAATATGCCATAGATGAATTTGCTGATATCCAGATTCTTAGATATCAGGTACCCGGATGGGACTCCCTCTCTCTGCAGCAAAAAGAATATATTTATCACCTTGCAGAGGCCGCAAAATGCGGAAGAGATATTTTATTTGATCAAAATTTCAAATATAATCTTCCAATAAGGAAAACCATCGAGACTATTTTAGAAAATTACAAAGGCGATACCACAAGTATAGAGTATAATAATTTTGTGGTTTATGCTAAAAGAGTCTTCTTCAGTAATGGTATTCATCATCATTACGCAGAGGATAAGTTCATCCCCGGATGCTCTCAGGATTATTTCAAATCTCTTATGGAGGCAACCGGACAGGGTGAAAAATGTGCAGAGTTACTACCTATTATATTCGACCCTACACTCTATGCCCAAAGACAATATCAGGGTAGTGAAAAGGATTTACTTTTAGGCTCTGCCGTAAATTTCTACGATGGAGGCGTCACAAAGGAGGAGGCTAATACCTTCTACGCAAAAATGGCTGTTCCAAATGATAAAACACCTATCTCCTACGGGCTTAACAGTAAGCTCGTTAAAGAAAATGGGGTGCTAAAGGAAGAGGTTTATAAGATTGGCGGACTTTACAATAACTCAATATCACAGATAGTAAAGCATCTAACTGCTGCTATGGCTGTAGCCGAGAATAAAGCACAGAAAAATTACATCGAAAAACTCATAAATTATTATACCACAGGAGACCTTAAAACATGGGACGAATATAATATTGCATGGGTTACAGAGAATCAAGGTACTATTGACTTTATTAACGGATTTATAGAGGATTATAGTGACCCGCTCGGCCGTAAGGCAAATTGGGAAGGAAATGTCAGTTTCACAGATATGGAGGCCTCTCGCAGAACAAAAACAATAAGCGAAAATGCACAATGGTTTGAGGATAATTCACCCATTGAGACAAAGTTTAAAAAGAAAGAGGTTAAAGGTGTAACAGCCAGAGTAATTACTGTTGCCTGCCTTGGAGGAGACAGCTATCCGGCAACACCTATAGGAATTAATCTTCCTAACGCAGACTGGATTAGAAAGGATTATGGCTCAAAATCGGTCACAATAGCTAATATTACCGATGCATACGACAAAGCCACACAAGAATCGCCTAATAGTACTCTTAAAGAGTTCTCCTGGGATAAATCAACAGTAAAACTTGCAAAAGAATATGGCACGCTTACAAACGACCTGCATACAGATCTTCATGAATGTCTCGGTCACGGCTCCGGCCAATTACTGCCCGGTACTGAGCCTAATGCCCTTAAGGAGTACAGCTCCGCTCTTGAGGAGGCACGCGCAGATCTTTTTGCACTTTACTATCTTGCAGATCATAAACTTGTTGAGCTTGGTATTCTGCCTAACGATGAAGCATACAAAGCAGAATATAACTCCTATTTTCTTAATGGAATGATGGTTCAGTTGAGCCGGATAGAACTTGGGAAAACCGTTACCGAGGCACATATGCAAAATAGAAAACTTATTGCAGAATGGTGCTATAAAAACGGACTGAAGGAGAATAATCCAGGCGCTAAGAGTGATGTTATAGAAAAACGCACAAGAAATGGGAAGAGCTATTTTGTAATTAACGATTATACTAAACTGCGCACTTTGGTAGGTAATTTGCTTGCAGAGATACAGCGAATAAAATCTGAAGGCGACTACAAGGCAGGAAAGAAGTTGATTGCGGACTACGCCGTAAAGATTGATCCGGCATTACATAAAGAGGTGAAGGAGAGGTATGATGCACTTCATCTCAAGCCTTATAGAGGTTTTGTAAATCCGGATATTATTGCGGTAACAAAGAACGGCAAGGTTGTAGATTATAAGATAGAATACTGCGGTAATTATCTTAAGCAAATGCTCAATTACGGCAAAAACTACTCCTTCGAGAACTAAAAGAGATAAATTATAACATGAACCTCCTGAGACACTGTCTTATAGTAATTATTATTACTCTCTGCTCTACAATAACTTACGCAGAGAGCCCCAATATTGATTCCTCCGTATTTGCCGTAACTAAAGTTACAGTGCCATATGCGGTAAAGGAGGGTGATACATTATATTTAGACAAGTACGAGGCTCCTCACATCGGCGCATATGGAAACCGATATACAGGCACAGAACCGAAGCCAGCTGTAATATATCTATTCGGCGGCGGCTTTTATACCGGTCACCGCGATAATCTCTCCTACTACCCATATTTTGAATTCCTCGCAAGAAAAGGATATGTAGTTTTTTCTATTGACTACCGACTTGGATTAAAACAATTTAATAACCAGAAACTTGCCGATTCAAAAAAAAAGGAAAAAAGTAGTAAAAAAGGGAAAATATTTGAATTTGTAGGAGCATTTAATAACTCAATAAATATGGCTGTGGAGGATCTTTTCTCCGCCACAGCCTATATTATTTCCCACTCAAAAGAATGGAACATAGATAGTTCCTCAATTATAGCAAGCGGGTCGAGCGCCGGAGCAATAACAGTACTCCAGGCGGAATTCTATCTTACAAACAAGGGTATAAATAACTCTACACAACTGCTTCCTGAAAAATTCAACTATGCAGGTATTATCTCCTTTGCGGGAGCAATTCTAAACTATCATTACAAATTACAGTGGGGAACAAAAGCTGCACCGATAGCATTATTCCACGGCGATGCAGACCCTACAGTACCATTCAACAGAATCTGGACTCCATGGGGCAGTTTTAACGGATCTAAGAAGATTGCAAAATCTCTAAATAAGAGGCACTTCCCCTATCTTTTCTGTATCTATAAAGAGATAAATCATAAAGTTGCAGATTTGCCTTTATCTACAGGACACAATTATATTGCAGCTTTTCTCGATAATATTGTTGCCGGTAAGCAAAATCTTTCACTTACAATTATAGTTGAAGATCGCAACAACGCAGTAAAATCAAAGTCTGCGGAGAAGCGTGAGAAGAGGCGGGAATTGAGAAGATATATGAGTGGCAATCATTCCAATTAGAGAGTAATAAATAGAAGCTACCGCATGCTCTTTTTATTTCACAGCGTTTTCCTCTTTGAGCAAGCTCAATAGAAAACGCCAT
>CAYLGW010000042.1:0-9289 GCA_964383385.1 uncultured Muribaculaceae bacterium | reverse complement strand
GTTATACAATATTGTCGGGAATCCCACACAAGAGGATAATTTAGACTTCTATTCAATCTATACCAATAATCATTGTCTTCCATATCTTTCTGTTTCTTTTAAATTTTAGTATTTTTTAATAATTATAAACAACATAATAGTAAATTGTACTAATTATTTTTTAAATTTGTCCACTAAAATAAATGCAGGAACATGTTGCAAGCTATTGTTGAATTTTCTGTCCGCAAAAAATTATTTGTCGGCTTAACAGTTGTTTTTTTGTTAATCGGTGGGCTCTACGCGATGATGACACTACCGATTGATGCTGTCCCGGATATTACAAACAATCAAGTTCAAATCGTAACAGTATCTCCCACTTTGGCTCCTCAAGAGGTGGAAAAATTAATTACAACCCCTATTGAGATAGCAATGAGTAATATTATGAATGTCGTGGATATTCGTTCTGTAAGCCGTTTTGGTCTCTCTGTAGTAACAGTTGTTTTTAAAGAGCATGTGCCTATATTAGATGCACGACAACTTATTAATGAACAGATTTTAAGCGTTTCTGAGGAGATACCTCCTGAACTCGGATCACCTCAGATGATGCCTATTACAACCGGGTTAGGTGAGATTTATCAATATATTTTAAAGGTTGATCCTAAGTATCGCAACAGATACGATGCAATGGAACTCAGAACAATACAGGATTGGATAGTAAAGAGGCAGATGTCGGGAATCCCTGGTATAGTGGAGATAAACAGTTTTGGCGGATACCTCAAACAATATGAGGTTGCCGTTGACCCTGACGCACTTTTTGCGTTGAATTTAACAATAGGAGATGTCTTTGATGCACTGAGCCGCAATAATCAAAATACCGGAGGAAGCTACATAGAAAAGGAGAAGAGTGCTTACTATATTCGTTCAGAGGGAATGATAAGCGAGTTGAGCGACATCGAAAAGATAGTTATAATAAATCGCGATGGAATACCAATATATATAAGCAATGTTGCCCAAGTTCGTTTTGGCTCGCCGAAACGTTTTGGCGCAATGACAATGGATGGTACGGGAGAGTGTGTCGGAGGTATTGCAATGATGCTAAAAGGAGCAAATGCTAATGTTGTAACAGCACAGATAGAGGAGAGGGTAGAAAAAATTCAAAAAATGCTACCTGCCCGAATTACAATTGAACCCTATCTTAACAGATCAGAACTTGTCAGTAGAAATATCTCAACCGTTATACATAATCTAATAGAGGGTGCAATTATAGTATTTCTCGTTCTCATTTTCTTTCTTGGTGATATTAGGGCAGGAGCAATTGTCGCCTCTGTTATACCGCTTGCTATGCTCTTCGCCTTTATAATGATGCGATTGTTCGGAGTTACCGCAAATTTAATGAGTTTGGGGGCAGTGGATTTTGGAATTGTGGTCGATGGCTCCATTGTAATAGTGGAGGGAATAATAGCTCATCTGTATTCTAAAAAGTTTACTGGAAAGAGTTTTACTAAAGAAGAGATGGATAAAGAGGTAGAAAAGGGAGCAGGTTCTGTTGTAACCTCCTCTACATTTGCAGTCTTCATTATTCTTATTGTATTTTTCCCGATTCTTACTTTGACAGGTATCGAGGGCAAATATTTTACCCCGATGGCTAAAACACTCGTTTTCTGTATAATAGGAGCATTAATACTCTCTCTTACCTATGTTCCCATGATGGCATCGCTGTTCCTCAAAAAAACAGCGCCGGTTAAGGAGACTCTATCTGACCGCCTCTTTAAATGGTTGAATCTTAAATACCACTCTGCTCTGAAGGTCTCTCTTAAAAAGAAATGGCTTACTATAAGTATGGCAGGTGTTGCTCTTCTCTTTTCGCTCTTTATTTTCACAAGGCTCGGAGCCGAATTTATTCCTACTCTCGATGAGGGAGATTTTGCTATGCAGATGACATTACCGGCCGGAAGTTCACTCTCAGAAAGCATACATCTTACAAATGAGGCAGAGAAGATTTTAAAAGATAAATTCCCTGAGATAAAACATGTTGTAGCAAAAATTGGTACGGCAGAGGTGCCTACAGATCCAATGGCAGTTGAGGATGCCGACATAATGATTGTCATGAAACCACTTAAAGAGTGGAAAAACGCCAAAACGAGACCAGAAATGGTTGAGAAGATGAAAGAGGCACTTGCCCCAATATCTCTCAAGGCAGAGATTAATTTCTCTCAACCTATACAATTACGTTTCAATGAATTAATGACAGGTGCAAAGGCAGATATCGCCGTAAAACTCTATGGAGAAGATACTCATGAGTTGGCGGCCAAGGCAAAGGAGGCTGCAACTTTAATAGAAAAAAATGTAAAAGGTGCCTCAGATGTTCTTGTAGAGCAGACAATGGGTTTACCGCAACTCGTTGTAAAATATGACCGTAACAGAGTTGCACAGTATGGCGTAAATATAGAAGAGTTAAATACCATAATAAGATCTGCATATGCAGGAGAGGCAAGCGGGGTTATATTTGAAAACGACAGAAGGTTCGATCTTGTAGTAAGACTCAATAGTGAGAAGGTAGCGGATTTTAATCTTAATAAGCTGTTTGTCAGAACTTCAGAAGGTAGACAAATACCGGTAACTGAGGTTGCAAATGTAGAGCTTGTAAATGGCCCTTTGCAGATAAACAGAGATGCCACCAAAAGACGTATTGCTATTGGTGTAAATGTGCGTAATGCAGATGTACAGAAGGTTGTAGAACAAATTCAAAAGGTTCTCGATAAGGAGGTACATTTGAAACCAGGATACTATTTTGAGTACGGCGGGCAGTTCGAGAATTTACAGAATGCCATTAACACTCTGCTAATTGTCATTCCGGTTGCACTGATGCTTATTATGTTAATCTTATTTTTTGCCTTCAGAAACATAACATATACACTTATGGTATTTACAACAATCCCGCTTTCATTGATAGGTGGAATTTTAGCCCTCTGGGTTCGCGGTATGCCATTCAGCATCTCGGCCGGAGTAGGGTTTATAGCTCTTTTCGGTGTCGCGGTACTTAACGGAATTCTTATGATAAACAGATTTAATGAGATAAAAAATAGTACAAAATACCATCTCTCTACCAATAGAATAATATTTGAAGGTACACCACATTTATTAAGACCTATCTGTCTCACAGGTCTTGTTGCCTCTCTTGGCTTTATTCCGATGGCAATTGCAACTTCAGCCGGAAGCGAGGTTCAACGTCCTCTTGCAACAGTTGTAATTGGAGGTCTGATAGTTTCCACACTGCTTACGCTAATCATTTTACCATTGTTCTACAATGTGGTTCACTCATTTTTTGCGTGGGCTCGCAAGGGTAAGAGAATTCATATTCCATTCTTTGTAATGCTCCCTCTTTTACTTTGTTTGCCCTCTGTAATGCAGGCACAGAGACCTATTTCCCTTAATGAGGCAATAGAATCTGCTTGTAAAAACAGTCCTCGCCTAAAACAGGCGGCACTGGCAATTGAACAGGCAAAGGCAGCGCGTGGAGAAATTCTTGAGGCTCCCTCTACAACATTCAGCTATCAATGGGGACAACTCAATGGTGAGAATAGTAAAGATAAGCAGATCACTATTGAGCAGGGGCTTGGCTCTTTGATTACTCCGTTTTATAAAAATGCACTGATTAATAGACAAACTTCGTCAGGCCTACTTTATAAAGAACTTGTTATAAAGGAGATAACAGCAGAGGTAAAACGTTCATGGAGCTATTGTCAATATGCCGCCGCTCTTGTTACTCTTTATAGAGACCAAGATAAAATGGCATCAGAGCTTCTCAGAACTGCAGAACTGCTCTATAAAAAGGGAGAGTTTAGCTTAATGGAGAGGAATATGATGTCTGCAAGTGCATTAGAACTGCATAATAAGTTGATAATGGCTCAATTTGAGTATGAGAATGCTTTAAACAGCTTTCGTTTGAGCTCTTTTGTTGAGACAGATATTGTACCATCGGAGATTGAACTTGAGATGTATTATGTAAAAGTTGATACTGCCGGTGTATCGCGGATTTATAACGATTATTTTGAGAGCAAGGTAAATATTAAACGGGCAATGGCAAATGTTGAAAGTAGTCGTTTCTTTCCGGAAGTAAGCGTAGGATACACAAGGCAGAATATTTTGCCAATTAAAAATTTAAATGCATGGATGATAGGAGTAAGTTTTCCTCTCTATTTTCTTCCGCAGGCAAGCAAGGTGCGCCAGGCTCGCTTGGAGGAACGTTCAGCCCGTTTAGAAGCTGAACAGAATATTCGCGAGTTAGAGAGCAAATTGAAAGAATTACGCTCTTCTATAAAGAAATACTCAATAGGTCTCAATTATTACAATCATGAGGGATTAAGAGAGGCCGATGAATTACTCAAAGGTGCAAAACTTCAATTAGAACACAATGAGACAAGTATGGCCGATTTCATTCAGTCTGTAAATACAGCCCGTGAAATTAAAAGGGCTTATATAGAGACATTGTACAATTATAATGTAGCATCGTTGGAATATGAACTGTATAAATAGATTTAATTGAGCTTATTATCAAATCTGTTTATTGATAAATATTAGGTGAAAAAATATGAAATTATTTAATGGTATGAACAAAATAGTTATTCTCATTTCATTCGCTATAATTATAGCATCATGCGGTACATCAGGCTCTGAGGCAACGAGTGCATCAAAAGAGGCTGAAACTGCCGTGGCAACCGATACTATCGCTGTCGACTCGACCAAAGTTGACGCAGTCTCTTCCGCTACATCAAAGCCTAACGAGGTACTGTTCAATGGTATAATTACAGAAAGTCCTCAGCATCATGCTACAGTTGCTGTTACAATGGGAGGAACTGTTAATTCTACCTCTCTGTTACCTGGACAATATGTAGGGAAAGGCAGTGTGATAGTTACGTTAAAAAATCCGGAATTTATTGCGCTTCAGCAAACCTACTTAGAGAGTTATGCTCAGGCTGAATATCTGAAAATTGAGTATGAACGTCAGCAGGCTCTTAATGAAGAGAGGGCAGTTTCACAAAAAAATTATCAGGCAGGCAAAGCGGCCTATCTTTCAAATGAGAGTAAACTGCAATCAGCAGCGGCTCAATTGCAGCTGCTCGGTGTTGCACCTTCATTAATTGTAAAATCCGGTATTCAGCAATTATTGCAGGTTAAGGCACCTGTTAGTGGTTATATATCGGGAGTCACAATAAATATTGGAAAATATGTTCAACCGGGAGAGCCAATATGTGAGATTATAGACAAAAGTAATTTACTTCTCTCTCTTACTACTTATGAAAAGGATGTAACAAAGATGCGGGTAGGAGCGAAGATAGAATTTAGGGTAAATGGTATTCCTGACAAATTATTCAAGGCAGCAATAATATCAGTAGGACAAAATATCGATAGGTTAAACCGTGCGACCGAAGTTTATGCCCGAATTATAGATAAAGATCCTCAATTTCTCTCCGGAATGTACGTAAATGCCCGTATTGTTAAATAGCATAAGGCCTACCCATAGCAACGAGAATATACCATAAAGAGATAAACCTCTTAATAATTATAAAATAAAACACATAAAAATACATTAGATGAAAAAAACAGTTATTCTATTAGTTTTGACCCTCTTTAGCATTGCTTTGTTTGCACAAAATGGAGTTAAATGGGAAACAACCTCATTTGAAGAGGTATTAATAAAGGCAAAAAATAATAAAAAAGGGTCTAAAACGGTCTTTATGGATTGTTATACAACATGGTGTGGCCCATGTAAACATATGGCTAATGTTGTTTTCCCTACAAAAGAAGCGGGCGATTATTTTAATAAAAATTTCGTGAATTTCAAGTGCGATATGGAGAAGGGAGAGGGCTTGGAACTTGCTAAAAAATATAATATTAAAGCTTATCCTACATTTCTAATTTTAGATGGTGATGGTAATGAGATAGGGCGTATTCTTGGTAGCGGAGAGCTTAAAGACTTTATAGAGAGGGTTGAAAAGGCAAAAGACCCGGCTAATAATATTAAAAATATCCTAAAACAATATAAAGAGACAAATAAGAGTGAATATGCATATAATTATCTTGAGAGACTAAACGATTTATATATGCAAGATGAAATTATCAACTTCTTTAACGATAATATAGAGAGTATAGATAAATATGAGAAATGTTCAGCTAAGATGTGGATTTATATAAGCAATGCTATATCACTTGAGAAACAAAATCTTTTGAATGATATTCTTGCTAATAAATACAGATACGATTTATATATTGGAAAGGGTTCAGTAGATAAAGCCTTATTATCTGCCTATAAGAATGGTCTTTTCTCATACTTATCTGGTAAAACTACTCTTTCAGAAGAGACTGTAAATAGAGTATGCGATGGAATGACCTATTTGATATCTGATAATTACTATGAAAATTTATTAATTAGTGCCTCAAGAGCCTATCTGAAAAGAGATTTTGAGGCGTTGAAAAAACTATTTAAAGCGGGAGCTATGTATTCATGCACTCCGAGAGAGGCAGGTAATATTATTAAAATATATACCTCATTTAAGGAGATAAGCGATCCCGATAAAGCTCAATTTTTAAAAGATTATAGAACTATATTGGAAAAAATGATGAAGGATACAGATAATCAGATGAACGAATATAAGAGTGCAGAGAGTACAAAATAGTATAATTAATTGAGGGTATATCGATACTAATTTGTTATTAATAAAGAATAACAAAAATAAAAATTAAACATAGAGAATTAAATAATGAAGAAATTAAGACTAATATCGCTTTTGTTCGGCATTTTAATTAGTATGCCATTGATGGCTCAGATGACTGCTCAGCCCATAACTTGGGAGGCTGAGATATCGCAAGTAGAGGGGGATATATATGAGATTAAAGTTATAGGAATAATAGATCAACCTAAATGGCACATATACGACCTTACCAACTATGGTGATACAGGTCCTACTCCTACAAAATTAACTATTAATAAATCTGCTAACTATAAAACTATAGGGAACGCTAAAATCACGTCAAAGGTACATAAGGCTTTTGATCAAATGTTTGGAATGGAGATTGGCACATGCGCCGGCAAAGTTGTAGTAATACAAAAAATTGAGACACTTAAAGCCGTTAGCTCAAAGGTTACAGTAACTATTGAGTGGCAGGCCTGCGACGACCAAAGTTGTCTTCCACCATCAGATGAAACACTGGTAGTGAATTTACCTGCAAGAAAAGCACCGCTACAGGCAGGTGCCGGAGAGACCGGAATTGGGGGCGGAGAGACTCAATCATCAGTTGAAGTTGAGAAGAAAACCGGCGAAACGGCTTCAGAGTTAAGTAATGAACCCTCCGACACTACAAAAACAGCCATAACAGCCGCTACAGCAGATAAAGATTCATTCAGTCTTAGTGAACTTGCTACAAGCGATCCTAACGGAGCTAAGAAATCCATTTGGGGAGTAATTTTAGAGGCCATTATGTGGGGCTTTGTAGCCTTACTTACTCCATGTGTCTTCCCGATGATTCCTATGACTGTCAGTTTCTTCCTTAAACAGAGTCAGAAAAAGGGGGACGAGAAAAATAAACAACTGAACAATACCAGAGGAAAATTCCTTGCCTCTGTCTACGGAATCTCTATAGTTGCTTTATATACACTACCAATTGCAATAATTATCCTTGTAACCTATCTGGCAGGAGGGAAAGCTGTAACTGCGGATATTTTTAATTGGTTGGCTACAAATTGGATACCCAATCTACTCTTCTTTGCAATCTTTATGCTCTTTGCAGCCTCGTTTTTCGGTGCATTTGAGATTACTATGCCGAGTTGGATGGTCAACAAATCAGATGCAAAATCAGATAAGGGAGGTATTGGCGGAGTCTTCTTTATGGCGGTTACATTGGTATTGGTCTCATTTTCATGTACAGGGCCTATCGTGGGGTCGGTATTGATTAAATCCACACAAGGAGAGATCTGGGAACCAATCATTACAATGTTCGCCTTTTCTGTAGCATTTGCGCTCCCATTTACGGTCTTTGCCTTTGTACCATCGCTATTAAAAGATCTGCCAAAATCAGGCGGGTGGCTCAATTCAGTAAAGGTTGTATTGGGTTTTATTGAGGTTGCGTTAGGCTTTAAATTTTTGAGTGTTGCAGACCAAACATACCATTGGGGACTTCTCGACCGTGAGGTTTATTTGGCAATCTGGATTGTAGTCTTCTTCCTGCTGGGATTGTATCTCCTCGGAAAGATCAGATTTGCATATGATTCACCTTCTGAACATCTCTCAGTCTTCAAATTAATTCTTGTTATTATAGATTTTACCTTTGTTGTCTACATGATTCCGGGAATGTGGGGTGCTCCATTGAAAGCATTATCGGGGTACCTACCACCAATTACCACTCAGGATTTTAATCTTGCACTACAACAAGAAAAGGCGGCAGAAAGTACCGCGACATATCAGGCAGGTAGCGATGAGATTCGGAACTCCAATGCTGTTCCGGCCAAGAGAAAATATGCCGATTTTCTTCATATGCCATATGGTATTGAGGCCTTTTTCGACTATAAAGAGGCACGTGAGTTTGCCAAGAAGGTTGGTAAGCCCATGTTTGTAGACTTTACAGGTCACGGCTGCGTAAATTGCCGTGAAATGGAGTCGAGAGTATGGTCAGACCCAAGAGTTCTCAAACTGATGAAAGAGAGCTATGTTGTGGTTGCGCTCTATGCAGACGACAAGAAAGAGGTTGCCAAAGAGGACTGGGTAACATTGGAGAATGGAAAGGTGCTAAAAGACCTTGGTCGGATAAATTCTAATTTTGCAATGACAAAATTCAATGTAAATGCTCAACCATATTATGCTATCTTGAATCCGGAAACTGAGGAGCATATTGTTCCTTCGCGCGGATATAATTTAGATGTTGAATCCTTTGTGAAATTTCTTGAGAACGGGGCTAAGAAATAGCATGATAATTATTCAATAATTCAACCACGATTTAAAAGTAGATAATTTCTCCCTGCTGACCATAATTGGGACTTTAGGGGTGGGGAGAATATGAACACACAATTTATGATTGAAATAGGGCTCAATATTTTTAATTGAGTCAATATTAATTATATATTGCCTGTTTACCCTAAAAAATCTGCTTGGGTCTAATTGTTCGTTTAATTTATCGAGAGTGAAATCTACTGAAAAAGCGCCATTATGATGCGTTATGGCAGTTGTTATGTGATTTTCAGAATAAAAATAGGCTATATCATTAACTTGAAGAGTAGTATATTTGTAGGGACCGGCAATCAAAAATCTCGACCTAT
>CAYLGW010000041.1:0-9748 GCA_964383385.1 uncultured Muribaculaceae bacterium | reverse complement strand
CAAATGCATCTCCTGAGTTAAGAATCTTAAACAGTAATTTATCGCCTTCGTCACCATACTTACCGAGCAATGTTGAGAGGTTCTCCATAGAGGGGGTTTCGAGTGGTGCATAGCCGTACCTTTTGAAGATAGTTCTTATAGTGTCGAAGATATAATTGCGACATGCCATCTCCTTTGGGGAAAAGTCTCTCGTTCCTTTTGGTATGCTCGGTTTTTGTATCATGCTTACTAATTATTTGCTTACAAAGTGAAAATGTGGGCCGAATCTTTCGAAAGCGGCTTTGTCGAGTTCTTCACGGTTGTTAGGGTGAGCTATACTAATCATAAGTTTTGCTCTTTCCTGCAGCGATTTTCCATAGAGATCTACTGCACCGTATTCTGTAACAAACCAGTGAATATGATTTCTTGTTGTTACAACTCCTGCTCCGGGAGTAAGAATAGGAGCAATTTTGCTTATACCCTTATTGGTAGCTGAAGGCATTGCTATAATAGCCTTACCGCCTTTAGAAAGAGAAGCGCCATAGACAAAATCTATTTGTCCTCCTACGCCGGAATAAAATTTGGTACCTAAAGAATCGGCACAAACTTGGCCTGTCAGATCAACCTGAAGAGCTGAGTTAATAGCGGTTACTTTAGGATTCTTTGCAATAATGTATGGGTCGTTTGTGTATCCTACATCCATCATTGCCACTCCAGGGTTATCATCAATAAAATCGTAAATATCCTGAGAGCCCATAAGAAATGTGGAGACCATTTTACCTTTGTCTATACCCTTTTCTGCTCCATTTATAACTCCTTTTTTAACAAGAGGAAGTACGCCGTCGGCAAACATCTCTGTGTGTATTCCCAGATTTTTATGATTGCCGAGTTGTGCGAGAACAGCATTAGGAATAGCTCCTATACCCATTTGCAATGTAGCTCCATCTTCTATCAGAGCGGCACAATTTTTACCAATAGCTGCCTCAATATCAGTTGGATCTGAGAAATGTGCAGGCTCAAGTTCTGTATCGCACTGAACAAAATAGTTTATCATGCTCAAAGGAATGAGTGCATCTCCGAATGAACGTGGAACATATTTGTTTACTACCGCGATAACGACTCTTGCGCACTCTATTGCTGCGAGTGTGGCATCTACAGAGGTACCTAAAGAGACATAGCCGTGTTTATCAGGCTGTGAAACCTGGATCATTGCAACATCGCAAGGAAGAGTACCGCTTCTATATAACTTTTGAGTTTCACTCAGGAAAATAGGAATATAGTCGGCATAACCGGCCTGTACATTTTTTCTTACATTGCCTCCTACAAAAAAGGCCTGATGGAAGAAAATACCCTCGTATTTAGCCTCAGTATATGGAGCATCACCCTCTGTGTGAAGATGATGTATTCTGACATCTTTCAGTTCTCCCGCATCTCCTCTGCGGCATAGTGCATCGATAAGCACTTTAGGTGCGCTGGCTACGCTGCTCAGATGAATGTGATCACCTGATTTGACATATTTTACAGCCTCGTCCGCACTTATGAATTTTATATTCTTAAGCATTTTGTTTTTTTGTTTAACTCTTTAAAAGAGTGCGTTTTTCTATGAAAATTAATATTTTGCAAAATTATATATTTTTACCCTAAGAAACAACCTTTTTCGTATATTTGTACCCACTATGCCAATAATATCTATAACAAGTGATTGGGGAGGTGAAAATTATCGTTTACCTGTTCTTAAGGGGATGATTCGCTCCTCTTTAGACTCTATTGAAAATGGGCCGGTTCAGGCTATGTGTCAAATAGAGGAGCTCTCTTGTTCAATAAAGCCGTTCGATATACGTTCTGCCTGTTTTATCTTGAGACATTCATTTGTTTATTTTCCGAAGGGCTCTGTGCACCTGCTCTGTGTCAGGTGCGAATCGTTATCGGAGGAGGGTGTCGTTGTTGTGGAGATGAGCGGCCATTTTTTTGTAGGGGCTAATGATGGACGCTTTTCACTCTTAGCAGATGAAATCCCGTCAACTGCTTACGAGATAAGTGCCGATAGTGATAGCGGCTGTACGGCAAAATTATTTGTCAAAGCCGTACAAGAGATTATAAGCGGCAAACTATCGGAGAATCGAGTAGTCGCATTAAAAAGAGTTGCGAGGGAGGTTCCTGTGGTAATGAAGGATAAAATTATAGGGCATGTCGTATTCATAGATAGTTATGGTAATGCAATTACAGATATCTCCAAAAGTTTGTTTGTAAAATCTTTCCTGTCGGTTCGCGGAATTATAGGGAGAGATCCCAATTTTACTATTTTTGTGCATGGACCCTATTTGGAGTTCGACAGTATCTGCTCAAATTATACCGATATTGAGAGTGGTGCTACTGCTGCCATATTCAATTCGCTCGATTTGCTGGAGATTGGAATAAGAAATGGTAATTTCTCAGCAATGGAAAATATTGATACTACTACAGAAATAACAATACAATGGAGAATAATTTAAATAACGAGAGTTCGGTTGAGGCCTTCAGAAGGCTTTTGGGTATAATGGATGAGTTGAGGGAAAAATGTCCGTGGGACAGAAAACAAACCATAGAGACTCTGAGACCTCAAACTATAGAGGAGACATATGAGTTGAGCGAAGCGGTTCTTAATGGCGATATGCATAATATAAGTAAGGAGCTTGGAGACGTTCTTTTACATATTGTCTTTTATGCCAAAATAGGCAAGGAACAGGGCCTGTTTGAGATGAAAGATGTTATTAATAATTTATGCAATAAGTTAATATACAGACATCCTCATGTTTTTGGCGATGCGAGTGCGAAGGATGCTGAGCAGGTTGTTAAGAATTGGGAGCAGTTAAAGACAAAGGAGAAGGATGGAAATAAAACAGTTTTGAGCGGTGTTCCTGAGAGTATGCCCGCCATGATAAAGGCGTATAGGATGCAGGATAAGGCGAGAGCTGTGGGTTTCGATTGGGCAGAGAAGGAGCAGGTATGGGAAAAGGTTGAGGAGGAGATAGGAGAATTTAAAGCAGAGTTGAAGGGGTTGTCGGAGGCCTGCGGAGCCGGATCTGTTACGGAAGAGGAGTATAAAGAGAGGGCTCAGGGAGAGCTCGGTGATCTGTTTTTCTCTTTGATTAATGCTGCCAGATTATATAATTTGAATCCGGATACTGCACTTGAGAGTACCTGTAAGAAGTTCAGGAGGCGGTTTACCTATCTTGAGAATGAGACTATAAAAAAGGGGAGAAATCTCAGCGAAATGACTCTTCCGGAGATGGATAAAATTTGGGAAGAGGCAAAAAGAATGGAGGAGAAAAGATAAATTATGGGAGATTGGAGAGAAAGAACCGAACTTGTTGTCGGAAAGGCCGGCTTGGAAAACCTTGCCTGTTCTACGGTTGCGATAATCGGTCTTGGCGGAGTTGGTGCCTATTCTGCCGAGATGTTATGCAGGGCGGGTGTCGGCCATCTTATTATTTTGGACTCCGATAAGGTTACCGAGAGCAATAAAAACAGGCAACTGCTTGCTTTGAATTCAACTGTCGGGGTACTAAAAACCAGTGTTATGGAGCGGAGGCTAAGAGATATAAATCCTGATGTTGAGATTTTTGTTATAAATGAATATTTGGAAGAGGAGTGTATTGGACGTATACTTGGTGCTTATAAGATAGATTATCTGGTTGATGCAATAGATACTCTTGCTCCAAAGATAGCCCTTATAAAGTATTGCGTGGATCATGGAATACCTCATGTGACCTCTATGGGGGCCGGTGCCAAATTGGATGCTACTGCTATTAGGATTGCCGATCTTTCTAAATCCTTTAATTGTCCTCTGGCTTATATTTTGAGAAAAAAATTGCGCAAAATTGGAATTTCCAAGGGGTTCGATGTGGTCTTTTCTGAGGAGTTGCCGGAAAGAGAGGCTATTGTCCCTGTGGAGGAGAGAAATAAGAAAAGTATGGTGGGGACTATTTCCTACCTACCTGCCGTATTCGGTTGTATATGTGCTCAAGCGGCCATTGCTTATCTGCTCCGATTGTGATTCAAATAAAAATATTAACTTTGCGACCGCTATTATGGAAATAGCGCATTAATTGAAAAAGTACAAATTTAGCATTCAATGCAAATAGTTGTAAAAGAGGTAAGTAATCCAAAAGAATTTAAAATCTTCTATCAGTTCCAAAACAATCTGTATAGAGATTGTAAAGAGTATGTTCCAACGTTGGATGCGGATCAGATTGCGTCGCTCAAGAATAATCCTGCTTTGGAGTATTGCAAAAGGAGAATGTTGCTTGCATATAGGGGAGAGAGGGTAGTAGGGAGAATAATGGGCATAATAAACCCTCGTTTCAACGATTATTATAAGAAAAAATATATTAGGTTCGGCTGGTTCGATTTCGAAAATGATATTGAAATAGCCCGTACACTATTGGATGCTATAAAGAATTGGGGGCGAGAAGAGGGGATGGATCATATTCATGGTCCTTTGGCATATAATACATTAGGGCGTCAGGGTATGTTAATAGAGGGTTTTGAAAATATTCCTCCTACGAATTGTCTCTACAATTATCGCTATTATCCCGATTTTATGCAGCGCCTCGGATATGAAAAGGAGGTTGATTGGGTGCAATATAAGTTAAGTGCTACTCAAGGAGCTCCGGACAAACTTATACGAATGGCGGATATTTTAATGAAAAGATATAAATTGCATCTGCTAGATATAAGTAAGATAAATCATAAGACCAGGCAGGAGTTGATAGAGAAGTTTTTTAAGATTTATAATGAGTGTTTTACGGCTGTACATAATTTTATTCCTCTCACTAAAAAAGAGATAGATGAGACAGGGATTATGTATTTCAAATTACTAAGGCCGGAACTTACCTGTCTTGTAATGGATGAGAAGAACGATATTGCTGCCTTCGGAATTTGTATGCCGAGTCTTTCAAAGGCTTTTCAGAGAGCTCGCGGAAAAGTTTTTCCATTCGGGTGGTATTATCTCTTCAGAGATTATAGGAAATACGATACAATAGATCTTATGATGGTTGGCTCTAATCCTGAGTGGGCTGAAAAGGGGCTTTCTGCAATATATCATGCAAATTTAGCAGCGAATTTTAAAAAATATCCTATTAAAATAGCAATAACAAATCCACAGATAGACAGTAATACTGCTGCTGTCAAGGTATGGGAAAGTTATGAAAAAGAGCCTTTCATGAGGCGCAGATGTTGGGTAAAAGAGATTTAAATAGAAATAATTTAATTATAATTATATGAGCGACAACAGTTTGTTGGAGAAGATAAGTGGTCTTCATAAAAAATTGGAATCTATCCAGGAGCAGATTACAGATCCCTCAATTATGAGTGATATGAAAAAGTATGTTCAGTTAAGTAAGGAGTTTAAGGAGATAGGGCCTATTGTAAAGGCCGGAGATAGGTATCGAAAGATGGTGGAAGATTATGATGCTGCAAAAGAGATAATTCACAATGAAAAGGATGAGGAGTTAAGGGAGATGGCGAAAGAGGAGCTTGCGGAGTTGGAGGAGAGGCTTCCTTCTATGGAGGAGGAGATACGTCTGCTGCTCATCCCTGCAGATCCTGAAGATTCAAAGAATGCGATAGTTGAGATAAGAGGCGGTACTGGTGGAGATGAGGCTGCTATTTTTGCCGGAGACCTTTTTAGGATGTACTCTAAATTCATAGAGAGAAAGGGTTGGAAAATGGAGCTTACAAGCCAGAGTGAGGGAGCGGTAGGTGGCTTTAAAGAGGTGATATTTAAAGTAATGGGGGAGGGCGTATATGGTGTGCTCAAATATGAGAGCGGTGTGCACCGTGTTCAGAGAGTCCCTCAGACAGAGACTCAGGGACGTCTTCATACATCAGCTGCTTCAGTTGCCGTATTACCGGAGGCGGATGAGTTTGATATAGAGCTAAATGATAAGGATATAAGAAAAGATACCTTCTGCTCTTCCGGTCCGGGAGGTCAGTCTGTAAATACAACCTATTCAGCTATAAGGCTTACTCATATTCCTTCCGGTTTAGTTGTTCAGTGTCAAGATGAGAAGAGCCAGATTAAGAACTATGAAAAGGCTCTGCAGGAGTTGAGGACGCGTCTATATAATTTGGAGTATCAGAAGTATCTCGATAATATCTCAGCTAAGAGAAAAACTATGGTGTCGACAGGCGATCGCTCTGCAAAAATACGTACCTATAACTATCCGCAAAGTCGGGTTACCGATCATAGAATAAATTGGTCCACTCATAATCTCCCAGTTTTTATGGATGGTGAAATACAAGATGTTATAGACCAATTGCAAGTAGCTGAAAATGCAGAAAGACTTAAAGCAGGCGACGAATAATTATATTGCCGCCTGCTCTATACTATTTTTACTATTTTTCTGCTAATACTATTTCTTTATACATCTTACCGGTAGTTCGTCCCAGCAATAACCTTTATAGCTCCAGGCACCAATCATCTCTATTACCTCCGAAGAGAAGGCAATTGCCCATGTTCTGTCTCCGTCAAATTTGCTGCCCGACCAGTAAAGACCTCTTATTGAGGCTCCGCTTGAATTCCTTTTTCCGTTTGAGTTACCATAATAGGATCCTATTGCCGGCAAAAAGAGACACCCGCAATCATCTTTATCGGTTGCGTTATTAACATTCTCTGTTGTCAAACCAAACCACATACCATTTATATTATCGGGATTATTTGAAGTAGACCACCTGTGTGGGTATTTAATAAGCCTTTCGAAGTCGGCCTTTGTGGGAAGGCAATATCCATCGGGACATTGTATCTCGCTCTGTTTGTAAAATTCTCCATTCGGAGCGGTTTTGCAGTTTGTTTTTGCCCATTTCTGAAGAAAATCTGCAGTCAGAATAGGTTTTTTTGGTTGCTGTTTTTTTCTCTGCTGAGCATACATCATAGTAGTACCGGCAAAGAGAATAAAAAGGATTACTACAAATGGTTTTTTCATACTATTAAATAAATTGATTAATGATCATCTCTCCTTGTTTGGCCTCTCAAACTTAGGAATAATTATTATTAGATAATATTTTTTTCTACCCCGAATACAACAGCCTCAATTATTGTATTAACTCCTAATTTTCTTTTTATTCTTTCTTTATAGGTCTCAACTGTATTGTAACAGATATTTAAGGTCTTTGCAATCTCCTTGCTGCATTTTCCCTTGGATAATAATTTGAGAACATTAAGTTCTTTCTGAGTGAGTTCGTATGGCTTGCATGCGATAAGGTTCCTATTACTGCCGAACGTCTCCAAAAGTTTATCTATAGGTGCAGAACCTCCGAAATATAAACCATGACCAAAATTAGCACTACGTATTATTGTCGCCAATTCTTCAGGAGAGATATCATTTATAATGTAGGCGGTAATATGCTGCTGTATCTCCGCAATAATATGAGTAATATTTTTTGAGGTGGTAAGAATGATTCTTCTTATATCGGGGCGGAGTTCATTAAGGTGAGAAGACAACTTAAGCTCCTTCTCTTCCTCAATAAAGTTTATGATTATAATGTCAATATCGCCGATTGTTTTTATAGCCTTTATTGTTGATTCATAATCTTTACAAATATCAACTATACAAAAATCATTATTTCTCTTGATCGAGTTTTCTATACCAATAGTGGATATTACTGAATCACTGGCAATTAAAAGCCTTAGCATATTTGTCATAATCAAGTGGTTTTATGGAACAAATGAACGATTTTTTTGCAGGATTTTTGTGGTGGTTATCGGTATTTGTAATAATAAAAAATAACTACAATATTATGATAATATGATAGATAACTTTATTCTTCCAAATCTGTAATACCATGTTTAATCCCAAAAATACCATGTTTAATCCCAAACGCAACGGCCTCTGTAATGGTTTTGTAACCCAGTTTGTTTTTAATTCTCTCTTTATTGGTTTCAACAGTGTTTACCGTTATCCCCATTTTTGCTGCTATTTCTTTACTACTTAGTCCATTTGTAATAAAGCAAAGAACCTCAATCTCCTTTTTTGTAAGAGAGTGCGGTTTGAGTCTGGAGACGTTCTTCTCTTTACCAAAGATGGAATTGATTAAATTTTCGGATATTGTATCGCCGAAAAAGATGCAATGCCCATTGTTGATGGTCCTTATGGCATTAATTATGGTCTCAGGAGAGGAATCTTTTGCAAGATAGGCCATTACATGAGCCGATAATGCAAGATAGATATATCTGCTATTTTTATAGTGGGATAATATTATTGAACGGACTTTAGGATAGTTATCGTAGATTGCCTGAGCGAGTATAAGCCCGTCTGAGTTTGTTTCTAAACTTATATCTATTATTGCCGTATCAAAATCATTATGCTCATTTAGAAGATTCATGGCTTCGCCGGGGTTGTGTGCTTCATAGATGGAACTTATCTCCGGCATCTCTGAAATTATAGATTTGAGCCCTATGATGTGTATTTTTGAGTCATCTACGATTAATATTTTAATTTTTTTTTCCATATTGGTTAAAATTTTTTAAAGATATTATGTGCGACTTCAATCTCTTTGTAAAGATAGTAAAATATTCTTACATAATGCTATTATCAGATAGTTCCTTTTCGGTTGAATAGCTGTTTATTAAATAATTGTTATTTATGGTGAAATATTTAGATATTATTTATTTTTATAGATAAACTTACTACTCAATTCTAATTAAAAATGCTATAATTTTTCTTTATTAAATAGTTTTCTTTGTAATATTAAAAATTATAATAAAAGGTTAGAAATAGAGGTTATAAAGTAACAAATTAGATTAGAAGAGGGTCGTAGAGAGGTCGTAAAATTAAGTTATTTATATATAAGCTTTTTTAAAGGCCGATCGGGCAGTAGGCCTTTAGGAGGAGGAAGAATATCGGAGACGGTATTCTTCCTTTTGATTTATCTTGGGATGTTTATATCTTTATACTTCAATTATAGGGGGAAGCGTGTCTGCCTTTATACCTGCAAATGATATTGAGGTATATGGTACGGGAGTGCATAATATGAGGGAATAATTTATAGATATACATATCTTTATGGGGAATAAATTATCGGATGATCACAATCAGGAGAATGCTGCTAAAAACATTGGAGTGGCATTTTGGTTGAATGCCTTTTTTGTAATAGTAGAAGTTATCGGAGGCTTTTTTACAAATAGTATTGCCATTCTTTCAGATGCATTACACGATTTTGGAGATTGCCTCTCTCTGGCCATGGCCTACGGGCTTCAGAAAAAATCGGAGAAGAAACGCGACAAATTTTATTCGTACGGTTATAAGAGGTTCTCTTTACTTGGTACTGTTTTTTTGTCGGGGGTACTTGTTGTCAGCTCTGCATTCGTTCTCTTTGAGGCAATTAAAAGGATAATGATGCCTCAGGAGGTAAGTGCCGGCGGGATGCTTTGGTTAGCCGTTGCCGGAATAGTTATAAACGGAGTTGCCGCACTACGTATGCATAGAGGTAGTTCATTGAATGAGCGGGCGGTCTTTCTTCATATAATGGAGGATGTTCTCGGGTGGGTTGCTGTGCTGATTGTCAGTGTGGTGATGCTTTATGTTAATTTTCCTATTTTGGATCCTCTCCTTTCCGTATGTATAAGTATATGGGTGCTTTCCAATGTTTACGGCAATCTTAAAAAGACCTTTAGAATATTGTTGCAGGCGATACCAGATGGTGTGGAGATTGAGAAGTTGAAGATAAGGATTGAGTCTCTTCCCGGAATTGAGTCGGTTCACGACCTTCATGTTTGGTCTTTGGACGG
>CAYLGW010000040.1:0-9853 GCA_964383385.1 uncultured Muribaculaceae bacterium | reverse complement strand
ATATAATTGTATGAAACAGCTTTTTATAATATTACTTGTTGCCTTGTCGTCAACAGCAATGGCACAGGGCAAGAAATCTATACCACAACCCTCTTACGATAAATATTTTACACCCGAAAGATTGAGAGTGGATCTCGTATTTGCCGGTGATGCCGCATCTCAACATATTTATCTTGACGGTCTAAAAAAAGAGTCTTCATGGAGCGGCTCAAAGATAAATCTAATTGACCCTTTCCACTATGGAGAATATTATATGGAGGTAAGGGAGATGGTACCGGCAAAAAAAGGCGACACTACTCTGGTCGCCGGTAATATAATCTACTCAAAGGGATTCAACACCCTGTTTCAAGAATGGAGAACAACAACAGAGGCAAAAGAGTTGCAACGAGCCTTCAACAGCGCATACTGGGTACCATATCCAAAATCCCATATTGAGATAAGCGTATTGGAGAGGGTAAAGTCTACAGGAAAATTCAATAAACTCTTTTCGATGGTGGTAGACCCAAAGGATAAACTAATCAACTGCGAAAAGGAGAATAACTTTAAAATAGACACCATCCTCTACAATGGCGACATCTCCAACAAAATGGACCTTCTATTTGTAGCAGAGGGCTATACTGCCAATCAGATGGAAAAATTCAAGTCAGATGTACGGAATATGACAGACTATCTCTTTACAATGGAACCTTACAAAGGTAGGAAAGCCGATATTAATATTTGGGCAGTTGAATCAGTTTCACAAGAGTCAGGGCCAGATATTCCGCATCACAATATTTGGAGAAACACTGCGGCAAGTTCCAACTTCTATACCTTTAGAACAGACCGCTACCTCACTGCTCCTAATCAGCAACTAATCTGCAAATTAGCCTCAAATGCACCCTGCGATGCACTCTACGTACTTGTCAATACAGAGAAATATGGCGGTGGCGGAATCTATAATTTTTACGGACTCTGCTCATCTGACGGGCGATTTAATAAAGAGGTCTTTATTCACGAGTTCGGACATAGTTTTGCCGGTCTTGGAGATGAATATTTTGACTCCTCCACAGCATACGATGAGGGGTTCTATAACTTGAAAACCGAGCCATGGGAGCCCAATATTACAACACTTGTAAATTTCTCTACAAAATGGAAAAATATGCTTAAGGAGGGGACTCCTATTCCCACCCCTAAAACAGAGATAAAATCAGATGAATTAGGCGTTTATGAGGGTGGAGGATATATGGTAAAAGGTATATTCAGACCAAGAATAGATTGTCGAATGAAGACAAATACTGCTAAAGATTTTTGTCCGGTTTGCCAACGCGCAATAAGCGAAATGATAGATTATTACTGCAAATAATGTTAATAAAGAGATATAACTATTTCCTTTTTGATATTGATCGAACCATTTGGGATTTCGACACCAATGCCAATAAGGCAATGTCGAAACTTATAGTTGAATATGAACTCGATAAAGAACTCGGTATTGAGGATACCGATGAATTTTACGAAAAATACGATATTGTAAACAAACTCTGGTGGGACAAATATGAGGCAGGTGAGATTTCCAAAGAGCATCTAAGGAGAGTCAGATTTTACGAGACATTTAAATTATACAACACCTGCAATCGCTGCTCCGATGAGCGATTGCAGGAATTGAGCCTGACTTTCAGCGAAAAATACCTTGATTATATGATCTCCGAAAAAACTCTTATTCCCGGAGCAAAAATGGTTTTAAAAGCTCTAAAAAAGGAGGGAGCCTACATCGGGGTACTCTCAAACGGCTTTAAAGAGGTTCAGTATCATAAAATCAATAATTCAGGGATAGGCGGTTTTTTTAGCGGAATTATCATCTCCGAGGAGGTAGGCAGACATAAGCCACATCCTCAAATCTATAAAATTGCGATTAAAACACTATTGGAGAGCGAGTTGAAAGATAAAGGCATAAAGAGAGAGATTACCGATGCCGATATCAAAAGGGCAAAAGAATCTACTCTAATGGTAGGTGATGATTTTGAGAAGGATATAGAGGGAGCACAAATTTATGGTATAGACCAATATTATTTTAATCCCAAAAAGAGGCCTTGCTTCGGCGGACCAACTTACGAATCGGACAATCTGACAAATATACTCGATATTGTAACCGGAAATATCTGATTAACCTCTAAATAAAATTTTTAAAAGTTAAAGCTCTCTACTATTACTATTTGGTCCTTATTATAAATAGTTCCTCAGAGGGGTCATGAAAAAAATATTGCTCTCTTGCAAATTTCTCAAGACTATCGCGGTTAGAACTTAACTCTTTGAATTTTTCTTCTGTCTTGATTATTGCCTCTTTATAGTACTTTTTCTGTTTCTCCTGCTCTCTAACTCCATTAAGGTCTGAATACCACGATATCAAATTGTTGGTGTCGAAAAAGAAAACCCAAACAAGAAAGAAAAGTGTTACAAGTAGATATTTATTCTTGAGAATTTTCACGAATTTTGTCTCTGCCCACCTCTTTTTAGACCATTGTGAAAGCAATTTGAACATATTTTTGCTATTTTTGGCGAAAATACTAATTATAATTCAAAACAAGGAAATTTTGAGCAAAAGATTACTATATAAAATACCATTTTTCCTGCCTAACCTACAACAATGTTGGATTATTGTGGGTATATTGATTGTAGCAGGAACTCTTCTAAGCTCGGGTATATTGTTAATTATCGCACTTTTAAAGGGAATCGCAATTTCTGAATTAATCCTTTCGATAAATGGACTCGTATCCTACCTGCTTCCATTTATTCCTGTTGTAATCTTTCTGCATTTCATTGGAAACTACTCTGCAAAAGTGTCAGGCAGAAAAGAACCCATAAATAGGCCGGATATAGGAGGAGCAAACCCACTCTTTTTTATCTCAGCCATATTTATGCTGACATTTTCCACCGGTTTTCTCATAGATCCGCTTTCACTGCTGATACAAGTCCCGGATAACCTTAAAGCTGCCCTTGAAACTCAACTTAACTCTGTATCGGGGATAGTTGCCATAGCTGTTGCAGCACCCCTTTGCGAAGAGTTTCTAATAAGAGGTATTATGACAAGAGGAATGCTGACACACTATAAACCGGCAAAGGCCATAATATGGGGAGCCTTTTTCTTTGCGCTGATTCACATGAATTTATGGCAGGGAGTCTCAGCTTTTATAATAGGAGTTCTTCTCGGATGGATATACTACAAGACTCACTCTATCTGGACAGTGGTTTTTATTCATTTTATAAATAACGGCTCTTCTGCCCTGCTATACAACCTGTTCCCTAACAATGGAATGGATATCTCATATATTAAAATAATGCCTACCGAACTCTACATTATCTGTTATATAGCAGCAATAATGCTCACTGCGGCACTTATTTTTTATTTACAAAAGACCCTGCCAAAAAAGAATTTATTTGCAACAGTACCAAAACTTCAAATAGAGAACACCGACAATTATTAATAAAACAGATCGAAAACAATGAACAAATTATATCCTATAAGATTTAAAGCCGAACCGCGCGAAAGAGTATGGGGCGGAAATTATCTTGTTAAAACGCTTAAAAAAGAGTTTGAAGAGGATCCTGATAAGGGCGGCTTAGAACGAATAGAGGAAAAGAAGATTGGTGAAAGTTGGGAGATTTGGAGCCTTTACGGAAGTGGCTCCGTAGCAAAAAACGGGTTTCTTGCGGATAATCCTATAGATGACATAATTGAAACCTATATGGGTGACTTTATGGGCGAAGAGTTGTTTCAATATTATCATGGTAACTTCCCATTAATGGTAAAAATTCTGGATATACGCGACAGGCTCTCCGTTCAACTCCATCCCGACGACAAAACGGCCTTTGAAAGAGAGGATTCATATGGGAAAGCCGAATTTTGGTACATTATGGAGGCAGACCCCGATTCTGAAATTTATATGGGATTCAACAGGGAAATTACTCCACAGGAGCTATATGACAGGGCAAAAAACGGGAGACTTCAAGAGGTGCTAAACATCATTAAACCTAAGAAAGGAGATTGTTTTTATATTGAACCAGGATGCGTACATTCTGCCGGTAAAGGAGTTGTGATTGCAGAAATTACGGAGAGTTCTGATATAACCTATCGCATTTACGATTGGGGCAGAGAAAATGACCCTAAAACAGCAAGAAAAATGCATTTGAATGAAGCTATAGATATCATCAACTACTCTAAATACGACCCGTCGAGATTCCTAAAGCAAGAGGTAAAAGAGAGTATGCTTGTTGCGGATACCGAGTATTTTATGATAAAGACCATAAAACTCGAACGTGAAATAAGTATCTTCCCACTTCTTACCAACAGCTTTATTATCTATCTATGCACTCAGGGGGCGGCAGATTTTAAAATGCATAACGGAGAGATTTACAGCATAAAAGCAGGGGAGAGCATTGTCGTTCCGGCAGGGATGGAGGATTTTCTACTTATACCTCAACAGAAGGAGACTTTCCTTATTGAAGCCTATATGCCACCTGTACCTGAAGAAGAAGATGGGTATATTAATGAATGCATTCATGAAGATTATCACCATCACAAAGAGGGCGACTGCAATTGCTCCGATAGCCACAACGGCAATAACAGCCATACACACTGCAATTGCGGCGATGACTGCGATTGCCATGAAGAGCACGATTGCGGCGATGACTGCGATTGCAGAGAGGAGGGTAAAAGCAAAAGGCACCACTCTTAACTACTGAATAATTGATTATGGATGAGATAAGAATAGATAAATATCTTTGGTCGGTAAGAATTTTCAAGACAAGATCCGATGCGGCAGAGGCATGCAAATCGGGAAAAGTAGCAGTCAATAATCAAAGTGCAAAATCTTCTAAAGAGATTAAGAAAGGCGACAGGATTGAGGTTAGAAAGGGGGCAATAAGATACGAATATTTAGTTATAGAGGCGATAGATAGACGTGTCGGTGCTCCACTGGTTGAGCAATATCTCTCAAATATTACCCCTCAAAGCGAACTTGATAAACTCACAGCACCGGTAGAATCCTTCTTTATAAAACGAGATAGAGGCAGCGGACGCCCCACAAAAAAAGAGAGGCGTGAAATAGACAAATTACTCGATAATAATGATTTTTAGACTAATCTTTTGAGTGTTCCTGCTTACCCGACACAGATGAACTCTTAACGGTTACATTGCAAATATTCATCGCTTTATCGGGGCCAATGGCAATATATAATTTTATTGCCTCAACAGCACGTAATATAACATCGTTAAGTAATTCCTCATCTTGTTTTGTGAACTTGCCAAGAACATAATCTATCTGCCCTCCGCGAGAAAACTCATCACCAATACCCATTCTAAGACGGGCATAATTGCTGTTTCCAAGAGTTTCATTAATATTTTTTAAGCCATTATGACCTCCGTCACTCCCCTTTTTACGCATTCTTAACGTGCCAAAAGGTAGCGCAAGATCATCGCATACAACAAGCAGATTCTCCTCCTGGATTTTTTTCTTTTGAAGCCAGTATCGTACAGCATTACCGCTAAGGTTCATATACGTAGAGGGCTTAAGAAGTATAATTTTATTGCCTTTAAATGAATATTCGGCAACAGATCCATAGCGTTCAGTAATAAAAAAAGTGTCGGATGCCTTTAAAAAAGCATCCAACACCATAAATCCCATATTATGACGGGTATTCTCATATTCAGTGCCAATATTACCCAAACCGGCTATTAAATAGTTCATTACCCGAAATTTACAAACAAATTATTTTTTCTCTTCAGTTGCAGCAGGTGCATCAGGGGCAACGTCAGCAGGAGCAGCCTCAACTGTCTCAGTAACGGCAACCTGACGAGTTACATTAACCGAACAGATTACATAATTTTTAGGAGCTACAACTTGTACTCCCTCAAGAACTATATCGCCTGCGGTGATTGAATGTCCAATTCCAAGTGGAGTTACATCCACATTAATATGACCGGGCAACTTATCCATCATTGCAGAAATCTTCAATTTTCTTGCAACTACAGAAAGTTTACCACCTAATTTTACTCCCTCTGCATTTCCGCTTACAATAACAGGAACCTCAATTGTAACAGGTTTTTTCTCCGAAACAGAAAGGAAATCCATATGAAGAATCTCATCAGTTACCGGATGAAACTGAATATCATGAAATATACACTCTTTAATCTGGCCATCGAGGTCCAAATCAATAATATAAGAATTAGGTGTATGTGTCACAACCCTCAAATCCTTAGTTTTAACGGAAAAAACAGTATTCTCCGTATCGTGTCCGTAAAGAACGCAAGGAACCTCTCCGTTTCTACGCAATTGCTTTATAGACTGCTTGTTACCTACAGTTCTTTTTGTAGCTTTAATTGTTACGTGATCCATTGTAATAAAGTTAAAAAATGTGTTACTCAGTCCGGATTTTCCGGACCCCATTGCACCAAAAAAGTGATGCTTTTTATTGTGGAGCGCAAAGGTAGTAAAAAATTACAGGTTTACAAAGATTTTATTTATCGCCAAAGTATCTCTTATACAGAGCCTCAAATACTCTTCCGTGGCGAGCCTCATCTTTACACATTTCATGAACTGTATCATGAATTGCATCCAAATTGAGTTGTTTTGCTTTTGTGGCAATTCTCTTCTTGTCTGCGCATGCACCTGACTCAGCCTCCATTCTCTTCTTAAGATTTGTCTTTGTATCCCAAACAACCTCACCAATAAGTTCTGCAAACTTGGAAGCATGATCGGCCTCTTCATAGGCAATTCTCTTATATGCCTCAGCAACCTCAGGATAACCCTCACGATCTGCCTGACGGCTCATTGCAAGGTACATTCCGACTTCGGTACATTCTCCGGCAAAGTGTGCTTGAAGCCCGTCCCAAACCTCTTTGTCACAACCCTTTGCAACACCTATAACATGATCGTCGGCCCAAGTAAGAGCACCTTCACTCTCAACTACCTCTTTAAATTTGCTCGCAGGAGCTTTACAAATAGGACATTTCTCAGGAGCGGAGTCACCTTCGTGAACATAACCGCAAACTGTACAGATAAATTTCTTTTTCATACTATTAAAAAATTTTAAACTCGGTTTCATTCTAACCTACTACTAAAAATAGTCTCAATTATGACTTATTTTTAATTATTATTAATTGATACAAAATTAAAAATAAAAACTCACTTATACAAATTAATTTGCAACAACTTATTACTCAATCATTCTCGTATCGGCATTCCATTTAAATTTCTTATAAAAGTCATCAAGTTGAGTATTCGAAGGGTTGGGAATATAGGTACTTATTCCTGAATAACGGTCTATCTTTAACTCAATAAAATAAGGTGTGGCAGCCTTATATAGCACCACTTCAGAGAGAGCCTTGTCGAATTTTGCAATCTGATCGGCACTGCCGATATGGTCTATAAAATCTTTAATATCGTAGAACCAAGCTCGTCCCTCCCTAAAATAGCCCTGTATAGTACTCATATTTAGCAAAGCTATCTTGCTGCGATTGGCAGTAAATATCTCCTTTGCTACAGCGGCCAAATTCTGCAATTTTGAACAATCCACAAGCGAAATAGTGGCCGATCTACTACTATCAGACATAGCGTTATAAAAATTATAATACTCTTCACTAACGCTCCGCAGGTCGGATGGGTTTTTAAAAATATGCCGCATAATCAAATTATATGGGAAACTCGTAGTCAATATTTCTGCCGGAGAAAAAATCATATAATCTGTGAACTCCTTAAGTTCATAAGCAACCTCTATACCTCCCATAAGACAGGCATCAAATATAATGAAGGAGAGTTTATATGGAAATGCCGTTGCTAAATCCCTTATTTCTATCTCTTTATTATTTTCGCTACCAAAACTTCTCTGAATTTCCCCATTGTTGGAGTCCCTCGCCAACTTAATAAAATTTGCATAAGGGTCGGCGGCAAAAATAGTGGAAATATTTGTTCCGGAAGAGAATGAACCGGTTGCATAGTACCCCGACGGCATCCATCCGGTTCCGTGAGACCATAAAATAAGTCCATACTCCTCGGCAGGAAAAAGGGTAGCCGAGACAGAAAGGGCTTGAGTCAATGAGGCACTCGTAGCAGAATTTCTTGCAGGAAAAACATAAGCAGTATCTGCAACAACCTCACCTGATTGATTCCTCTTTATATTATAAAGGACAGGGCCCGAGTTTTTATTATGGAAATAGACAAGCAAATTACCCTCCTCTCCGGGAATATATCCGTTTCTAATCAGGTTAAAAGAGGTAACAGCATCGGTACTCAAAGAGTTATTCGCAATAAGATAGACAAGCACCGTTTTTTGCTTCTTTATATAAACCGGCTCCTCAGGTTTTACCGCTTGACACGAATATATAAAAAGAGACAATAAAGCCAACGTCAAAGTAATAGATATGTACTTCATTTTTAATAATCTTATAATCAAATTCATACGCAAATATAATAAATATAATGATACAAGAAGAGAGTACTGTTGAGAATTCTGATGAGTTATGCAATAATCTCTCTTAATTTTTAAAGATAAAGTAGACTGCAAGAATCAAAAAAACAAAGGCTATAAGATGATTCATCCTCAACGATTCTGTTTTAAAGAAAAGAGCGGAGAAAACCACAAAGATCAGCAATGTAATGACCTCCTGAATAACCTTTAACTGAACAAGATTGAATGGCCCTCCCATCTCCTTGAATCCAATTCTGTTGGCAGGAACTTGGAAACAATATTCAAAAAAGGCTATCAGCCAACTAATAATGATGATGCCGAAAATACCCCATTTAGGCAAGAACTTTTCTGTATGAAAACGTAAATGCCCGTACCACGCCAAAGTCATAAAACTATTGGATATCACTAATAAAATAATTGTCAAGAGTCCTTTGCCCATATTCCAAACTACATTTTAAAATTACGCCAAATAGCACTAATCAAGAGCGATTCGCCCAGTTATTCAAGAAGTCAAAAAAATTTGAACTAACATATTCATCCACTTTTGAAGCAATTTTGTACTTAGATAGTAATTATTGAGACTCTCCACAATTAACAAACCGGTAACAAAGTAATCAAAATAGGAGAGAAAACATCTATTTAAAAATTATAAAATAAACTTTTACTTATTGTTGAGCAAAAGTAGAGAAAAAAATATAAATTTGCTCGTGGTAGTTTAAATTTAATATAATATGTATTTATTATGAAACAGAATACTATTTTGGCATTTTTGGGTGGAGCACTCGTTGGAGCAGCAATTGCCCTTTTGTATGCCCCTGAAAAGGGTTTGGAGACAAGAAAAAAAATCAAGTCAATGGCAGAAAATGAGTTCGAGTCAATAAAGGATAAGCTGCACGGAAAAGCTGATTATGAACAAGAAGAGGCTTAAATCTTAATAGCTTCAATAATTAAATTATATGGTAAAAGAGGATGAAAAAGGCGCATTGGATACCCTACAGGAGTCTGTGCGCGAATATCTCAATCTAAGAATTGATGATTATAAATTAAGAGGGGTAGAAAATCTTTCCGTCCTGTTCAATAAGATCATTTTTACTATTATAGCTGTCGTGCTCGGCGGAGTGGCTGTTCAGTTGCTCTCGCTCGCATTAGGCTATCTTATTGGAGAATTAATCGGCTCAGTTGCAGCAGGTTTCTTTATTATGGGAATTATTGTTGCAATAGCGCTATTTGTACTCTATTTGAAAAGAGACAAACTCTTTATCACTCAACTTATTAAATTATTCATAAAGCTCTTCTTCGACAATGAGAAAAACATTAAGTAAATACAATCGGGCCGCCGATTACTCCGATATCTCATCCCTGGAGGAGTTGAGAATTGCAAGAACCCGGATAAAGAGAGAGATAGAACAAAAAG
>CAYLGW010000039.1:0-10550 GCA_964383385.1 uncultured Muribaculaceae bacterium | reverse complement strand
AAGAGTACAAATGCGGAACTTTTGTGCAAGCCGAACGCAGAACAAGTCTACTTGATTATGCTGAGGCGCCGCCAAAAGAACCGTATAATTTTAGTACTCTGCGAGTACTAAAATTATGCGGAAATAGCTCAGTTGGTAGAGCACAACCTTGCCAAGGTTGGGGTCGCGAGTCCGAGTCTCGTTTTCCGCTCACAAAAAAAGGATGGCTAATTAATTAGCCATCCTTTTTTATTATTAAAGAATATTTAACCTCCCTCCACTCACAGATATCACTCAGATACCGCCTTTCTGTAGGCCGCAACAGCCACTTTGTTAGCCGTACTGACCTGAATAAGACTATTTCGAGCCTGTATCCACGACAATTGAGAGGTAATAACATCTACCATACTTCCCCTTCCCTCATTATAGCTGAAAGTCACAAGATCCAAATTCTCGTTGGCAAACTCCATATTCTTTTTAGCGGCAATAACTTGTTTTTCACTCTCTTTAAGTTTGAGAAGTGCAGACTGAAACTCCACTTTTATATTATCCTCGGTTATCCCCTTCCCGGCCTCTTTAGTAGAGATATAGGCATCATATTGACGCGACACATTACTCTTTTTGTTCCAGTTGAAGATTGGGATATTAAGCTGCATTCCTACAATAGGAGTCAAAGCTACTTTTGACCCCAAATAAGGGCTTGAAGTATTCCATCCACCAGCAACATAGGCACTTATAATAGGATTAAATTTACTCATAGCAACGCCTTTGGCCGCCTTCTGGTACATTACCGCCTCCGCTGCGGCGCGATAATCGGCACGTCTTTCAAAAACCTGATCTATAGTATAGATCTTCTGATCATTCAAAATATAATCTATCTTATCTATACTGTATCTCATCTCGGTATCGGGATTCTTACCGCATAATATATTAAACTGCTGGAGAGAAAGAAGATAGTTCTCTCTTGCGGAAATATATTGCAACTCCGCCTCCTGACTCCTCGTAGAGATCATAAGCAAATCTGTTTTGCCTATAAGCCCATCTTTAAATCTATCTGAGGTCAAATCCAGCTGTTTTTTAATGATTGACTTATACTCCTCGGCTGCAGACATATATGCAATAGCGGAGGATAATGACCAATATGCCACATCTGCTTGATAGCAAACCATATCGGTAGCATTCTCTTCAGAAAGCATATCTATTAAGGATTGCCGATATGCCATCTTTTTACTGTTATTTAAAGAGCCGCCGGCATATATCGGTTGCGACAGTGTCAGCATAGCAGAATAAGTATAGTTCCTATACTCCCCAAGAGGTCCCGACCATGCATTAAGATAGTTCATATTAAGGGTACCATCGGCAGATACGCCTAAAGAGGGCATCATCTCTTTTTTGGCAATTTGCAGATTTTCCGAACTGGCAGTACTTTTTAACTTAGCCTGCTTAAGCGAATAACTATAAGCCATTACCATCTCTCTATATTCTTCTAAAGGTAGCACCTCCTGTGCGCCACATACAGAAGTAAATGTAAAAAACGACAGTACGACTACTATTAATATTTTAGTCTTCATTTTTTAATCTTCATTTTTAATTTTATATATAACGCAGTAAGAGACAGGCAATATAAATAGTGTCAACGCAGACGCTATCAACAAACCGCCCATGATAGTTGCAGCCATTCCTCCAAACATGGCATCAGGAAGAAGAGGCAACATTCCTAAGATAGTTGTACCCGAAGCCATGGCAACAGGGACAATTCTGCTTGTTGTTGCTTTTACAACGGCATCTACATATTTAACCCCGGGCACAGCCGCTTCAACCCCTATCTGGTCAACAAGAACTATCGCATTCTTTATATTCATTCCTATAAGCCCCAAAAGCCCGAGTACTGCAAAAAAGTCCATGGATTTTCCAAAAACAATAAGGCCAATCACAACTCCTATAAAAATCAGGGGCAGCATAAGCAATATAACCACCGGCTTCCTATATTTTTTAAAGAGTAAGAGCAAGGTCACAAACATAAGAAAGAAGGTAAGAGGCATATTCTTTGCCAATGCACTATTACTCTCATCCTGACTCTCTTTCTCACCAAAAATCTTTAAGGAATAACCCTCGGGGACTTTAACCTCATCCAAAATCTCACTATAAACAGAATTAAAGGCGGCTATCGTATTCTGACCTCTTACAGGATCGGCTTGAGCCATCATCACCTTCTCTCTATTATAATCTTTTACCGTAGAATATTTATATGAGAAACTGAAATCACTGACAATCTGCTCTAAAGGAGCAACAACGTAAGAGTTACCGAATACCGGAATAGTTCTCAAATTATTTAAATTAAAAGAACCTGTTTTTTCACCTCGCAGCAGTACCGGGATATTTAAATCCCCCTCTCTATAGGTACCTATACCCATACCGTTAGTTGCAATCTGAATACTCTGGGCCATGCTTTGCCTGCTCACACCCAAAGGTTGCGCCTTTTGCTGACTAAATTCCGGAGTCCATACGGGAATTTTGTTCCCCCAGGAATTCCTGATATTTCTAAGTTCGGGATGACGATGCATAATGGCCATGGCCCTTCCGGTAAGTGCTGCAAGAGTATCCTCATTACTGCCAATAAAACCTATCTCAATAGCTGCATCAACAGCCGGGGAAAGTTGAAACAACATTGTCCTTGCAATAGCATCCGGATAGTTAGCTGTCATATACTCATCAAAAGCCTTCTCATAAGTCTTTGTATATTTGGAGTCTTTGAGCTCCACAAGTACGTTGGCAAAATTCGGTTTCGGGCCTACCGATGTTGAGGCAAGATAATACCTCATTGGAGTGGAGCCCATTGTTACAGAGACATTTTTAACCTTATCAGAAGACATCAGATGCTTCTCAACCTGCTTCATATCTCTCTCAACCTGATGAATAGAGTATCCCTCAGGATAAAATACATCCGCTCTGAAGTATGGTTTATCCAAAGAAGGGAAGAAATTCTGAGGTAACATTCCCATAATAACCAAAGAGGTTACCAATAACCCAACCATAACAGATAGAGTGGCATACCTATGAATTATCAACTTCCTGAGCAGTACGGAAAACTTATTATAAAAGGGCTTGTCGTAAGGATCCTTTGTGGGATCATTATTGGGATTCTCTTTCAAAATGAACTCTCCAAAGACAGGAGTCTGCGACAAGGCCAATACCCAACTCAGACCAAGAGAAAGAGCAAGCACAACAAACAAGGGTTTAACAATTTCAGCCACAGCAGAGGGAGCAAGATACAATGGTAAAAAGGAACATACTGCAATAAAAGTCGCCCCAAGAAGCCCCCACTGCGGTAGCGTAGCCCCTGAAATAAGTGCCCGCCGTCGCTCCATACCTCGCGCCATAGAGATCTGAGCATTATCAGTCACCACTATCGCATTATCCACCAACATACCCATAGCAATAATAAAGCCTGCCAACGAGGTCCTGTTAAGACCCACCCCGAAAATATTCATAAGGAATAGCGTACCGGCCACACAAAATAAGAGTGAAGTGCCTATTAAAACGCCTGCTCGCATGCCCATAACAAGCATAATAATTACCACGACAATAATGAGAGACTCTATCAAGTTAATTATAAACCCGTTATTAGCCTCCTTAGCTATAACATTCTCCGGATACAGACTTACAAGCTCCACCCCCACAGGCATAAGAGGAAGCAACTCAGCCAATTTCTTATCTACATTCTCACCCGTTTTCACAACATCTCTCGCAGGATCCGTTGAAACGCCAATGCCGATTGCCGGTTTGCCGTTCACCCTCATTATATTTGAAGGAGGATCCATATAGCCCTTCTCAACCTTAGCTACATCACCCAATTTAAACTGCCCATTTTTTGTAGTCAGCACCTGATTCTTAATATCTTCAATAGAAGAGTAGGTTCCGTCGGCAACTATCCTCAGATTCTGTTTATCGAGCATTAGAACACCAGCATTAATAAACTGATTTTGCGACTGAAGTAAATGCCCCAATTGGCTCGGATCAATCCCGAAAGAGGCAAGTCTATTCATTGTTATATTAATATTTACTACCTCTGTCTGAACTCCATATAGATTAACTTTCATTACACCTTCGGCAGTAACAACTCGTGTCTTTATCTTTTCAGCCCAGTCTCTGAGCTCCTGATAACTGAACCCACTATCAGCCGTCAATCCATAATAAATACCAAAAACATCTCCAAAATCATCACTCACTACAGGAACAGATGCCCCTTGTGGTAATTGAGGTTGTATATTGAGTACTTTCCTTCTCAATTCATCCCATTTCTGGGGAATAATAGAGGCAGGAAGACTCGGTTCCAACTCAAATGTAATTTTAGACATTCCGTACGAAGACTCGGATTTAATCTTATAGACATTGTTCATACTCTGTATCTCTCTGGAAATAGGCTCCGTCACAAGTCTCTCCACCTCATTGGGAGAGGCACCGGGATACTGAGTTATTATTACCGCACTCTTTACGACAAAGGGCGCATCCTCTTTTTTGCCCAATTCGCTGAATGATAAGACTCCGCCAATAAGCAGAACCGCAAGAAGAAAATAAATAATCTTCTTATTATTTATAGAAAATTCCGGAAAATTCATAACCAACAGATTTAATTTAAACTTTTAACTTTTTGACCTTCAACAAGTTTATTAACACCTGCAATAATGATCACATCACCGGAATGAAGTCCTGATTTAATAAAGAGAGAGGATTCCTCCCTCGGCGAAATAACTTCGACTTTAATTTTATGAACGACATCGCCCTTAACAGCCCAGACATACATATTGTCTTTATCTGTCGGGGTTTCACCTCCGAACACTGCACTCATCGGCACTACTACATACTCCTCTCCGCTAAATTTACCAAAACTCGATTCATATAGAACATTACAAGTAAAACCGGGTCTTATATCATAAATATTTCTATTAAACGAAGGGTCGTCAATAATAACTGAAACAGGAATTCCGGTTCCATTTGTAGAGATATCCATATACTCCTCCAGCCTCGCACTAAAGGTTTTATCTTTATAGTTATCAAATACTACTTTGAAGCGCTGATTGCCACTCTTTAATAAGTCGAGGTAACTATCCGGCATGGTAAACTTAATTCTTAATCTGCCGGTGTTTACAAGTTGTACAATAGCCTCTCCCGATCCTACCCTTTAGTAATTTTCAACAAATCGTTTCTCTATCGTTCCTTCATAGGGAGCATATAGACACGTATTACTCAAATTATTCTGCGATATTTCATAAGTTGATTTGGCTCTTTCATAGGCAGCCTGACTGGTTTCATAAGATTGTTGAGAAATAGCCTGTCTGGAGAGCAGTCTTGTATTCCTCTCAAGATCTGCTTTAGAGGTCTCATAAGAGGCCTTGTCAGCCGCATACTGTAAAGAGATGTCCCTTGTATCTATTTTCGCAATGACCTCGCCTTTCCTTACTTTCTGCCCCTCCACAACCGGAAGTGAAATAATCTGTCCACTCACCTTAAAGGCAAGTTTCACAAAATCCACCGCCTCTACACTTGCGGAAAAATCCTTCTTGATTTGTGAAGAAGATTCTACGACAATAGTCTTAACAGGTCTTACAATTGTTGTTTCTTTATCGCTTTTACCATTGCAAGAAACTATTAAAAGTGCAATAATTGATATTAAATATAATTTACTCATAACTATAATAATTGAACAAAACAGTATAATAAGGTTAATAGATAAAAACCCCGAATTATTCTACAAAGGCTTATAACCTTACTACTGCTTTCAAATATACATTAAAATTTAATTGCTTATTATCAAACTTTGGACCAGAAATAATAACTACATCTACTTGACAAAATAAAAATGACTTTTATACTAAAGCACTAATGCCGCCTTCAGACAATTTGACCTCAAACTCCTTTCCAGTACAGTATCTCTTCCTAAACCGCCGAATGAGACTATATTTTCCGATTTTTCTCTAAGGAATTGTTTGAACATGAAGCCGTCGTATCTTGCAAAACCCGACAATGTACCTACCCAGATATAACCTTTATCATCTTGAATAAGTGACTCTGAGAGCATTTGAGGCAGACCATCTTGAGTAGTATACCTTCTATAGCTGTACCCCGATTCAACAAGGGAATCTTTAGTAGTGTGCGAAAAAACAGAGATGCTAACTAAGATAGCTACAAGCAGTGTGGTAACATGTTTCATAGTCTTTACGTTATTTAAGATATAAAAATAGATATTCCTACCCATTAATTCAAAAAATTCTTAATTTTACAATAATTAATTTAGTTTGATGCTGTATTCTGTCTCAATAATACCGATATTTATCTATCTCATTGTACTACTTGAACTTGACAGCTTTATTCTTGTCAAGAAATGGTTGCTTGCTTATGTTATAGCATCAGGGGCTCTCAGCTGCGCCATCGCCTTTGCTCTCTTTAGTGGAATTGGTGAGAATAATATCTCTGCCTCCTACTTAGAGGAGTTCTTAAAAGCGATAGTGATAATCACAATGGTTTTAAGGAAAAAGATAGCCTTCTTTATTGACGCTGCAATTTATGGAGCGGCTGCCGGAGGAGGTTTTGCTATATTGGAAAATATCATTTACCTGATTTATAATCCGGAAATGAACATTTATTCAGCAATAATAAGGGGACTCGGAACAGCAATAATGCATATGGGAATGACAGGAATTGTTGCTGTACTGCTTATTTTTTTGAGTGACCGACTTAAGAACAACGGACACGGCAATAAAAATCTGCCGGTAATATTTCCCTTGATAATTCTCCCCTCCGCTCTGCTTCACTACATGTATAATCAATTTTATGTGAGCCCGCATATAATGCTGGCAATTATATTGGCACTGCTCACGCTCATATTTGCTATTCTCGCCAATTATAATGAAAAATATATCAATAAATGGATAGACATCTCTGTAAATGAAGATATAATGCTCCTTTTAAATATACAGTCCGGTAATTTTTCCTCCACAAATGCGGGAAAATATCTGCTCTCTATAAAACACAGATTCAAAAAGGAGGTCTTTCTGGATATGTGTTGTTATGTTACTCTCTATATTGAACTCTCCCTTATTGCTAAAAGAAATATGATGCTGAACGAGGTCGAAATAGAGATACCGGACGACCACGCGGCAAAGGAGAACATACGATCAAAAATAAAAGAATTAAATATTTTAAGGAGACAAATAGGTAAAACCGGAGAGATTGCCCTTAACCCAATAGTCAAGGCGAATAATCTTTCCAAGTGGTTGATCAACTCTCTAAAATAGATTAGTAACTGATACTATGTTACGTAACAAGAATCTTATTGCCTCTCTGATTATGGTTATGATCTCTCTCAATGCCATATCACAACCTATTTATCAGATAAAACGAAATGACGCCTCTATACTTTTCTTTGACAAAAACCTGTCGGAGTATATGCCTCACATTGTAACCACCTACAATAGAGGAATGTTGCTTCATAAGCAAATTTGGGAAGACGACACCTCCTCTTTCAAATACAAAATGAAGACGCCGATGATGTATATAACCGATTGGGAAGATGATGGAAACGCAGGAGTCTCAGCAATTCCATTTACAATTATAAATATTGGTATGGCACCGCTCAACTACTCTTTTTTTACATCTCCTTCAATTGAAAGATATACACATCTGTTCAATCATGAACTCACTCACGTAGTAATGGCCGACAAATATAACAAGAACGACCTCTTTTGGAGAAAATTATTTGGGGGCAAAGTCTCAGCCGAATCTCTACATCCGATATCGGCTCTCTGGAGCTATCTTACCACTCCACGTTGGTATTCGCCAAGGTGGTATCACGAGGGAATCGCCTGCTTCCTTGAGACATGGCTCGGAGGAGGAGTTGGCAGAGCGTTGGGAGGCTATGATGAGATGTATTTCAGAAGTATGATAAAGGAGAATAATAAAATTTTCTCTGTTATAGGACTTGAGACGGAGGGTACAACACAAGATTTTCAACTTGGAACCAACTCCTATCTCTACGGGACAAGATTCGTAAACTATCTGGCCTACAGGCACGGCATCGATTCTCTTATAAATTTTTACAACAGAACCTCCTCAAGCAGGAAATTTTATGGGACACAGTTTAAAAAGGTTTATGGAACATCTCTGAAGAATGAGTGGGAAAGCTGGAAAACACTTGAAAATGAACACCAAAAGAAAAACCTTGCCGAAATTGGCAAATACCCTCTTACAAAGACAGAACCATTGACCAATAGAGCATTAGGCTCTGTTTCTCCTCCTCTTCTCGACAACAAACGCGGAGTAATCTATTCTGCAATAAACCACCCGGGCAGTTTGGCTAAAATTGTCTCCATAGAGATAAAGAGTGGTAAAAGCAGACAACTGATGCTTGTAAATGGGCCTATGATGTATCAAACCTCTTACATCGCATTCGACAGCAATCACGACCTACTCTATGCGACCTCTAACAATGCCGGCATCAGAGGAATGTTGGTTTATGATCTGAACAAGCATAAAATAGTCAAGAAAAAAAAGTTTACCAGAGTGTCAGATATTGTGTACAACAACATTAATGACAGGCTATACGGAATTTTTACCAACTCAGGAGTTTCACATATAATCTACTTCGATAACTCTATTGAGTCTATGAAGGTTATATATTCAATTCCGTTCGGACAAAGTATCTCCAATCTGGCTGTATCGAACAATGGTAAATGGTTATCGGCCACGTTGTTCTGCGAACAGGGAGAGCAGAAACTTATACGGTTCAATATTGCGGAGCTGGAAAACGCCAACTTTAAATACGAGGAACTACTTACTACAGAGGATTATAACCTCACACATTTTCGTTTCTCCCAAAACGATTCTCTGCTCATCGGCAGCTCTTATTATACCGGTGTCTCCAATCTCTGGCAACTGAACCTTAATACAAAGGAGTTCAAATTATTGTCAAATACCGCGACAGGTCTCTTCGCTCCAATCCAAATTGCAAAAGATTCCCTGATTGCGCTACAATTCGAAAGGGATGGGATGAGACCGGTAAAATTGGGCATCGGGGTACTTGAAGATGCGAACGCGATAGAGTTTTTAGGCGAAAAGGCTTATAAGAGGAATCCACAACTTGCACATATTTCGGAGATTGCAGACTCTTCTAAATTAAAGATAGAGTTTAAGGAGGTATATAATAAAATTGAGCGATACCGCCCGTTTAAAGAGCTGAATTTTATCTGCGCTTACCCCGACATTACAGGATTCAGCGACACCTCTTCCTTCAACAATGTTACTCCGGTTATTGGATACCGGTTTATTTTACAGGATCTTATGGGGCTTAATAGATTAAATTTGCATATTGGTGTCTCTCCATGGAGCAACAATAAATGGAAAGATAGATTTCATGCCTCATTAAATTGGAACTATTGGGGCTGGAAACTGAGCGCCTACTATAACGGTACAAACTTTTATGATCTATTCGGGCCCGTACTCACAAGCAGAACCGGGTACAAAATAGGAATAAAGTATAAATTCAAAAACACCATCATTAAGCCCTATGAATGGGAATGGGGCGCCGGTCTGGCGACATACGGCATGATGGATAAATTGCCTCTTTTCCAAAATATCTCCGTGGACAGCGGTATAAACTCCATGCAAATAGCTACTGCTAACATAGGTTTCTCAAAACTCAGAACCTCTCTTGGCGGAGTAATGCCGGAACAGGGTTATATATTGAAGATGATGGGCTACAACTATCTTACCGGAGGAAAATTATCTCCTACTCTAATCTTTCAGGCAGACGGGGGCTTCCTTCTGCCCTTCTCAAGAAATACCTCCTTATGGTTAAGGACAGCAACAGGTAGCTCCTTCGGCAACATGGATTCCACCCTCGGGAATGAATATTTCGGCGGCTTCCAGAATAACTATATAGACCACAGAGATTCATACCATTATAGAGAGGTGAACTCCATGCCCGGCGCAAAGATAGATCAGATACAGGCACACACATTTTCGAAAATAACAGGAGAACTCAACCTTAAACCAATAAGATTCAATAATTTCGGGTTACTTGGACTTTATCCCACATACACGCAGATATCGCTCTTCTCCTCCAATCTGCTTGCCAATCCGTGGGGCAATGGTCAATTTCACAACTACATAAATGTTGGCGCTCAAATGAACATCGAGGTTGTGTTCTTTAGCTACCTTAAGACAACCTTCTCTTTTGGTTATGCTCATATTTGGGAGACAAGTAATAGTGTCGGGAATAAACTCTCCAGGGGAGAATGGATGATCTCCTTGAAATTACTATAGAGCCAACCTATGATTGGAAGAAAAAAAAGAGAAATTAAGAGACTCGTTTTGCGACGATAAAGGAAAAAATATTATCTTTGCAATCCAAAAGTTCATAAAAAGTTTGCTCAGGTGGTGGAATAGGTAGACACGCAGGACTTAAAATCCTGTGGGCAGCAATGTCCGTACGGGTTCGATTCCCGTCCCGAGCACTTTTGGGAGCATAGCTCAGTTGGTTTAGAGCATCTGCCTTACAAGCAGAGGGTCATGGG
>CAYLGW010000038.1:0-12590 GCA_964383385.1 uncultured Muribaculaceae bacterium | reverse complement strand
CAGTGTAGCTCAGTGGTAGAGCGCTTCCTTGGTAAGGAAGAGGTCATGAGTTCAATCCTCATCACCGGCTCTAAAGGTGAGAATATTTAATTAATTAAATTTATTATTATGGCAAAAGAAAATTTTAAAAGGGACAAGCCCCATGTTAACATTGGTACTATAGGCCATGTTGACCATGGAAAAACCACTTTGACCGCTGCCATTACTACAGTATTGGCTAAGAAAGGTCTTTCTGAAGTTCGCTCTTTCGATTCTATCGATAACGCACCTGAGGAAAAAGAGCGTGGTATTACAATCAACACTTCACACGTAGAGTATCAGACAGCCAACCGTCACTACGCACACGTAGACTGTCCGGGCCACGCCGACTATGTTAAAAACATGGTTACAGGTGCAGCTCAGATGGACGGAGCAATTCTTGTAGTTGCAGCAACAGATGGCCCTATGCCTCAGACAAGAGAGCATATCCTTTTGGCTCGTCAGGTAAACGTACCTAAGATTGTAGTATTCCTAAACAAAGTTGATATTGTTGATGACCCTGAGATGATCGACTTGGTAGAGATGGAAGTTCGCGAACTTCTCAGCTTCTACAAATTTGATGGAGATAACGCTCCTATCATCCGTGGTTCTGCACTTGGAGCTTTGAATGGAGATGCACAATGGGAAGATAAGATTATGGAACTTATGGATGCAGTTGATTCATACATTCCACTTCCTGTTCGTGATAACCAGAAACCATTCCTTATGCCGGTTGAGGATATCTTCTCTATCACAGGCCGTGGCACAGTTGCTACAGGTAGAATTGAGACAGGTATTATCAAAACAGGTGATGAGGTACAAATTATCGGTTTAGGTGATGAGCCTAAGAAATCAACCGTAACCGGAGTTGAGATGTTCCGTAAGATTCTTGACGAAGGAGAGGCTGGAGATAACGTAGGTCTATTGCTTCGTGGTATCGATAAAAAAGATATCAAGAGAGGTCAGGTTATTGCAAGACCGGGCACAATTACTCCTCATAAGAAATTCCAGGCTGAAATCTATGTATTGAAGAAAGAAGAGGGCGGACGCCACACTCCTTTCCACAACAAATATCGTCCACAGTTCTTTATCCGTACTCTCGATATTACAGGTGAGATTACTCTTCCTGAAGGCGTAGAGATGGTAATGCCTGGCGATAATGTTACAATTACAGTAGAACTTATCTATCCTGTAGCAATCAACGAAGGTCTTCGTTTCGCAATCCGCGAAGGTGGACGTACAGTTGGAGCAGGTCAGGTAACAAAGATTTTAGAATAAGTTATATGATACCTTAACAAGGACGGCTTAATAAAGGCCGTCCTTTGTAGGTATCTTAATAGGGACATAGTTCAAGGGTAGAATAGCGGTCTCCAAAACCGTTGATGGGCGTTCGAATCGCTCTGTCCCTGCAATGCCAAAGGTTACGCATTGGCACTTTAATCTGATAACAAGCAAAGCTTCCAATTGTAAGTTGTCATAAATTAAATTAATATGAGCAAAATTGTTTTCTATATTAAAGAATCGTATACCGAACTTTCAAAGAAGGTAACATGGCCTACATGGTCTCAATTGCAGAATTCAGCGATTGTAGTTATGGTAGCTTCATTGATTTTCGCATTAGTGGTATTCGTTATGGATCTTGTTTTCAAGAATATCATGACATTTACTTATCATACGCTATATTAATATCATGAGTGAAATTGCCAAAAAATGGTATGTTGTTCGCGTTGCCGGAGGCAAGGAGAAAAAAGCTAAGGAACTTATTGAGAATGAGATTAAACGACTCAATCTTAACGATTATATAGCTCAGGTTCTCATACCTACAGAGAAGGTTTATCAAGTTAAAAATGGTAAGAAAATAAGCACGGACAAGATCTTCTTTCCGGGTTACATTCTCGTAGAGGCCGTACTTACCGGCGAGATACAGCATATTATCCGCAACACACCTTTTGTGTCGGGGTTTCTGACAGAAAAGCAGAGTGGTAAAGAGAATGAACCAACTCCTTTAAGGACCTCTGAAATCAATCGTATTCTCGGAAATGTAGATGAGATGATGGATAAGGAGGAGGAGAATTTAATTCAATATACTCCGGGAGAGGTTGTGAAGATCATAGATGGTCCATTCAGCGGATTCGATGGCGTTGTTGAAGAACGCGAAGACAAAAAGAAGCTAAAAGTTTCGGTCATTATTTTTGGCAGAAAGACTATGGTAGAACTCAATATTGTTCAAGTAACAAAAGCATAAATAAATTAATATTCAATTATTATGGCTAAAGAAATTGCCGCATTCATTAAATTGCAGATTAAGGGCGGTGCAGCGAATCCATCACCTCCAGTAGGTCCGGCATTAGGATCCAAGGGTGTTAATATCATGGATTTTTGCAAGCAATTTAATGCTCGTACCCAAGACAAAGCAGGTAAGGTTTTGCCGGTAATTATTACTGTATACAGTGATAAATCATTTACTTTTGTCGTTAAACAACCACCTGTAGCAGTACAGTTGAAAGAGGTTGCCAAAATAAAGACAGGATCAGCTGAATCTAATCGTAAGAAAGTTGCAACAATTACTTGGGAACAAGTTCGTGCAATAGCACAGGATAAGATGCCGGATATGAACGCATTTACCCTCAAATCAGCTATGAGTATGGTTGCAGGTACGGCACGCAGTATGGGTATTAATGTTGAAGGAAATTTTCCTGAAGACGTAAAATAAAAATCACACGCAATGAGTAAGCTAACAAAAAATCAAAAAGTAGCAGTAGCTAAAGTTGAGGCAAACAAGCAATATAGATTACTTGAAGCTTGTACTTTGGTTAAGGAGGCTTCCTTTACCAAATTCGATGCTTCGGTTGATATTGCCATGCGCTTGGGAGTTGATCCTCGTAAAGCGAATCAAATGGTACGCGGCGTTGTGACTCTTCCTCACGGAACAGGTAAAACAGTCCGCGCATTGGTACTTTGTACTCCCGATAAAGAGGCTGAAGCTAAAGAAGCAGGAGCCGATTATGTAGGATTGGATGAATATATCGAAAAGATTAAAGGAGGCTGGACAGATGTTGACGTAATTATCTGTACTCCGTCAGTAATGGCTAAAATTGGTCCTATTGGTAGGATTCTCGGTCCGAGAGGATTGATGCCTAACCCAAAGACAGGAACCGTTACAATGGAGATAGCTAATGCCGTTAAAGAGGTTAAGGCCGGTAAAATAGACTTTAAGGTAGACAAACAGGGTATCATCCACTCTTCTGTCGGTAAGGTCTCATTTGATGCACAGAAACTCGCAGAAAATGCTGTAGAGTTTATTAATTCTGTCATCAAACTGAAACCTCAATCACTCAAAGGTTCATATGTGAAGAGTATTTCAATCTCCTCTACAATGAGTCCCGGAATTAGTATTGATAGTAAAACGGTAGGTGCTGCCGAATAATAATCTGTTATTATGAAAAAAGAGAATAAAGTACAAATTATTGATAAAATAGCAGCACAGATTGAGGCCATTCCCAACTTCTATATTACAGATATAGATGGTTTAAATGCGGAAGCAACCTCTAAACTACGCCGTGCCTGCTATAAAAATGAAATAAAATTGGTTGTCGTAAAGAATACACTTTTCCAGAAGGCTCTCGAAAAGAGAGGAATAGAGGGTGTAGACCAAATAACAACTATCTTAAAAGGCTCATCAGCAATAATGTTTTCACAGAAGAGCAGTGCCCCTGCCAAACTTATAAAAGAGTTTGCCAACGGTAATGGAAAGCCGGCATTAAAGGGTGCATTTGTTGAAAACTGTACATACATTGGCGCTGAAAACCTCGAGGTTTTAGCAAGCATCAAGTCTCGCGAAGAACTTATCGGGGATATTATCGGACTCTTGCAGTCGCCTCTTAAAAACGTTATCTCAGCTCTTAAATCACAGAGCGCAGATAAAGTTGCAGGCATAGTAAAGACATTATCCGAGAAAGAAGAAAAATAATATTAACACATAAAAATTACAAACCATGGCAGATATCAAAAAATTTGCGGAAGAATTAGTAAACCTTTCTGTAAAGGACGTTCAAGAATTGGCTAAAGTACTTAAAGATGAGTACGGCATTGAGCCTGCAGCTGCTGCTGCAGTTGCAGTTGCTGCTCCAGCAGCCGCTGCTGCTGCTGCTGAACAGACAGAATTTGATGTAATTCTTAAATCAGCCGGACAAGCTAAATTACAAGTTGTAAAGGTTGTAAAAGAACTTACCGGTTTAGGACTTAAAGAGGCTAAAGACTTAGTTGATGGTGCGCCTAAAGCTATTAAAGAAAAAGTTTCTAAAGCTGAGGCAGAACAAATCAAATCTAAAGTTGAAGAGGCCGGCGCTGAAGTTGAAGTTAAATAGACTTCACTCCCCGCTAAACGGGAATATCAGGTTTAGGACTTTACAGCCCTAAACCTTTTTGTCGTTTTTTTAAGTTTATTTACAACCAACCCATAAGCAATGTCGCAAAATACAAATAATCAACGTATTACATTCGCTACTTCCAAGGCACTCCTCGATTACCCAGATTTTTTGGAAGTGCAACTAAAATCTTTTAAAGATTTTTTTCAGCTCGACACAACAGCGGAAAACCGTAGGAATGAGGGCCTGTTTAAGGTCTTTCAGGAGGTATTTCCTATTACGGATACACGCAATAATTTTGTTCTGGAATTTATTGACTATTTCATAGATCCTCCGCGCTACTCGATGGACGAATGTCTCGATAGAGGATTAACATACAGCGTGCCTCTTAAAGCAAAATTGAAGCTGTATTGTACAGACCCTGAACATGAAGATTTCGACACTGTAATTCAAGATGTCTATCTGGGAACAATCCCCTATATGACACCTCGTGGAACCTTTATTATCAATGGTTCCGAAAGAATTGTAGTCTCTCAATTGCACCGCTCCCCTGGTGTATTCTTCGGACAAAGTCTGCACGCTAACGGAACAAAACTTTATTCCGCTCGAATTATCCCGTTCAAGGGATCATGGATCGAATTTGCAACAGACATCAATAATGTGATGTATGCCTATATCGACCGTAAGAAAAAATTACCTGTCACTACCCTATTAAGAGCTATAGGGTTTGAGAGTGACAAGGATATTCTCGACATTTTCGGCCTCGCTAATGAAATCAAGGTAACAAAGGCCAATCTTAAAAAATGTATCGGGAGCAAACTTGCAGCAAGAGTGCTGAAGACATGGAACGAAGACTTTGTTGATGAAGATACAGGAGAGGTTGTATATATTGAACGTAACGAGGTAATCGTCGATAGAGAGGTGGTTCTGGAAGAGGAGCATATCGATGAAATTATCGATTCCGGCGTAAGTACTATTCTTGTTCACAAGGAGGATGCAAACGCCAACGAGTTCGCAATTATCTACAACACTTTACAGAAAGACCAGTGTAACTCTGAAAAAGAGGCTATCTTCTATACATACAGACAGTTAAGAAACTCTGAACCACCTGATGAGGCAACAGCACGCGATGTTATAGAGAAACTGTTCTTCTCAGATAAAAGATATGACCTTGGCGAAGTCGGAAGATATCGTCTGAATAGGAAACTGAATTTGGCAACTCCTCCTGATGTCAGGGTACTTACCAAATCGGATATTATTGAAATTATCCGCTATCTGATTCAACTTATCAACTCAAAAGCAACAGTAGATGATATTGATCACTTGAGTAATAGAAGAATCAGAACAGTTGGCGAACAACTTGCAAATCAGTTCAGCGTAGGACTTGCCAGAATGGCCAGGACAATTCGCGAAAGAATGAATGTGAGAGACAATGAGGTCTTCACCCCTATTGATCTTATTAATGCGAAGACTCTCTCCTCAGTAATTAACTCTTTCTTTGGAACAAGCCAGTTATCGCAATTTATGGATCAGACAAACCCTCTGGCTGAGATGACTCATAAGAGAAGACTCTCTGCCTTAGGTCCTGGAGGTCTATCTCGTGATAGAGCCGGGTTCGAGGTTCGAGATGTTCACTATACACATTATGGAAGACTATGTCCTATTGAAACTCCGGAAGGACCTAATATCGGACTTATCTCTTCTCTCTGTGTTTACGCAAGAATTAATAATTTGGGATTTATTGAGACTCCGTATAGAAAAGTAGATAACGGAATTGTTGACCTTACCCCTCACGGATGCATCTATATGAGTGCTGAAGAGGAGGAGGATAAGATGGTTGCTCAGGCAAATGTAAACCTCGACAATAAAGGAGACATTCTCGATGAAAGAATCAAATGCAGATATGAAGCAGATTATCCTGTAGTAAGCAAGGATGAGGTTCACCTCATGGACGTTGCTCCTAACCAGATTGCTTCAATTGCTGCTTCTCTTATTCCTTTCCTTGAGCATGATGATGCCAACCGTGCATTGATGGGATCAAACATGATGCGTCAGGCTGTCCCTGTAATTAAACCGGAAGCTCCTATTGTCGGAACAGGTCTGGAAGGCCCTGTTGCCAAGGACTCAAGAACACAAATTGCAGCAATAGGAAAGGGTGAGGTTGTCTATGTAGATGCCAATGAGATACATATAAAATACGAACGCACCGATGCCGAAAGGTTCGTCAGTTTCGAACCTGAAATAACAGTCTATAAACTACCATTATATAGAAAAACCAACCAGAGTACCTCAATTCACCTCAGACCAATTGTAAAAAGAGGAGATAAGGTAGTAGCCGGACAGATAATGACTGAAGGTTATGGTACACAAAATGGTGAACTAGCTCTCGGAAGGAATCTTAAAGTGGCATACATGCCATGGAAAGGATATAACTTTGAGGATGCTATAGTATTGTCCGAAAGGATTATTAGGGAGGATATATTTACTTCTATTCATGTTGATGAATATATAATGGAGGTCAGAGATACCAAACGCGGTATGGAAGAGTTGACTTCCGATATTCCTAATGTAAGCGAAGAGGCTACAAAAGACCTCGACGAAAACGGTATCATAAGAATAGGTGCTCATGTTGAGCCGGGCGATATACTAATAGGTAAAATCACTCCAAAAGGGGAAAGTGATCCTTCTCCTGAGGAGAAATTGCTTAGGGCTATCTTTGGAGACAAGGCCGGAGATGTTAAGGATGCTTCATTAAAAGCTACTCCTTCTCTTACAGGTACTATTATTGATAAGAGATTATTTGCAAGAGTAGGGAAAGAGGCCAGCGGTAAAAAGATGAAGGCAAGTATCAAGGCTCAAGTTCAACAGGCAGAAGATAATTTCAATCAGAAAGCAGGCACACTTAGAACTATGTTCCTCGACAAACTTATGATTCTTGTAGAGAAGAAAGAGTCTCAGGGAGTTAATGACCTTTATGGAGTTGAAATACTACCTAAGGGAAATGACTTTACAAGAGAGATTCTCGATTCTATCGATTATGAGAATATCAATCCTACAAAATGGACAGCGGACAAGACAGCCAATAATATGATTAAACAGCTGATTAATAACTATCTGCTTACATTTAAGGAATATGATGCCGAACTCAAGAGAGTAAAATATAATATTACTATAGGTGATGAGCTTCCTACGGGGATTATGCAACTTGCCAAAGTATATGTAGCCAAAAAGAGAAAAATAAAGGTTGGAGACAAGATGGCAGGACGCCACGGTAATAAAGGTATCGTAGCAAGAATCGTTAGAGACGAGGATATGCCATTCCTTGATGATGGTTCAATTGTAGATATCGTTCTTAATCCTCTTGGCGTACCTTCACGTATGAACTTGGGGCAGATTTACGAGGCTGTTCTTGGATGGGCTGGTAAGGAGCTTAACCTTAAGTTCTCCACTCCTATCTTTGACGGAGCTTCTCTGGATGATATTTGCAAATATACCGATGAGGCCGGACTTCCAAGATATGGAAAGACCTACCTCAGAGATGGTGGATCTGGTGAATATTTTGACCAACCTGCAACTGTCGGAGTCACCTATATGATAAAACTCGGACACATGGTTGATGATAAGATGCATGCCCGTTCAATAGGACCTTATTCTCTTATCACTCAACAACCGTTGGGAGGAAAAGCACAGTTCGGAGGCCAGAGATTCGGAGAAATGGAGGTCTGGGCACTTGAAGCATTCGGAGCCTCTAATGTTCTTCAGGAAATTCTTACAATAAAATCAGATGATGTAGTTGGAAGATCAAGAGCATACGAAGCAATTGTTAAGGGCGATCCTATGCCTACTCCTGGAATCCCGGAATCTTTGAACGTATTGCTTCACGAGCTTCGCGGTTTAGGATTGAGCGTAAAATTGGATTAATCAGTTAAGTATTTGATAATAAGTAATAATAAATAATATGGCTTTAAAGAAAGAGACTAAGGTTAAGAGCAATTTTAACCGTATCAGTATAGGACTTGCTTCACCGGAGGAGATACTCGACAGATCATACGGAGAAGTTCTAAAGCCTGAGACCGTCAACTACCGCACATACAAACCAGAAAGAGACGGTTTGTTCTGCGAAAGAATTTTCGGGCCTTCCAAAGATTATGAATGTCATTGCGGAAAGTATAAAAGAATCCGCTACAAAGGCATAATCTGCGACCGTTGCGGTGTTGAGGTTACAGAAAAGAAAGTGCGTAGAGAGAGAATGGGACACATTAACCTAACGGTTCCTGTTGCTCATATTTGGTATTTCCGCTCAACTCCGAATAAAATAGGTTATCTTTTGGGAATACCATCCAAAAAACTTGATGCTATAATATATTATGAAAGGTACGTTGTCATCCAAGCCGGAGCAGCTGCAGAGAAGGGAGTGAAGGAGATGGACCTCCTTACAGAGGAGGAGTACCTTAATATTGTAGATCAACTTCCAAAAGAGAATCAGATGCTTCCGGCAGAGGACCCTAACAAGTTTGTCGCCGGTATGGGAGCCGAGATTATTTACAAACTTCTCGAAAATCTGAATTTGGATGATCTCTCCTATTCGTTGAGAAACAAGATAGAGAATGAGACATCTCAGCAACGAAAAGCCGAGGCTTTAAAAAGACTTAGTGTTGTAGAGGCCTTCAGAGAGTCTAAAGAGGTTAATAAACCGGAATGGATGATAATGAAAGTTATCCCTGTCATCCCACCGGATTTAAGACCATTGGTTCCACTCGACGGAGGACGTTTTGCAACCTCAGACCTAAATGATCTCTATAGAAGAGTTATAATAAGAAATAACCGTCTTAAGAGATTGATAGAGATTAAGGCACCGGAAGTAATTTTAAGAAATGAAAAGCGTATGCTTCAAGAGGCAGTGGACTCTCTCTTTGATAACTCAAGGAAATCCAATGCCGTAAAAACTGAGGCTAATAGAGCGCTTAAATCACTCTCCGACAGTTTAAAGGGAAAACAGGGACGTTTCCGTCAGAATTTGCTCGGAAAACGTGTAGACTATTCAGCACGTTCAGTTATTGTTGTTGGTCCGGAACTTAAAATGCACGAATGCGGACTTCCTAAATTCATGGCGGCTGAACTTTATAAGCCATTTATTATTAGGAAACTAATAGAAAGAGGTATTGTAAAGACGGTTAAATCTGCAAAAAAGATTGTCGATAGAAAGGATCCTGTAATATGGGATATTCTGGAAAATGTAATGAAGGGCCATCCTGTATTACTTAACCGTGCCCCTACTCTTCACAGATTGGGAATTCAAGCTTTTCAACCAAAACTTATCGAGGGTAAAGCTATCCAGTTGCATCCGCTTGCATGTACTGCATTCAATGCCGATTTCGATGGTGACCAGATGGCAGTCCATCTTCCATTAGGAAATGCTGCAGTTCTTGAGGCTCAGCTGCTTATGCTTGGTTCTCATAATATTCTCAACCCTGCTAACGGAGCCCCTATCACGGTACCTTCTCAAGACATGGTGCTCGGCCTATACTACATTACAAAACCACGTAAAGGCGTTATGGGAGAGGGAATGAATTTCTACGGACCAGAGGAGATAATAATTGCCTATAATGAACGCCGTTTGGATCTTCATGCAATAATAAAGGTAAGATTACCAAAAGATATGATGAATCCGGAAGACGGATATCAAATGGTAGAAACTACAGCCGGTCGAGTAATATTCAATCAGGTAGTTCCAGCTCAAGTAGGCTATATTAATGAACTTCTTACAAAGAAATCGCTAAGAGATATTATTGGTAAGGTTATTAAATTATGTGGTATAGCAAGAACAGCTCAGTTCCTCGATGATATTAAACATATGGGATATACTATGGCATTCAAGGGAGGCCTCTCCTTTAACTTGGGTGATGTTATTATTCCTGACGAGAAACAACAATTAGTTGATGAGGGTTACAAGGCGGTTGAAAATATTATGTTCAGTTTCAACAATGGTCTTATCACCAACAATGAGCGTTATAACCAGATCATTGATATCTGGACAAATACAAACTCGAGACTAACTAACATCGTTGAAAAACGAATAGCAGGAGATAACCAGGGATTCAATCCGGTATATATGATGTTGGATTCAGGAGCCCGCGGTTCAAAGGAGCAAATTCGTCAGTTGTGCGGAATGCGTGGTTTGATGGCTAAACCCCAAAAATCCGGTTCCACAGGAGCAGAGATTATTGAAAATCCTATCTTAGCTAACTTTAAAGAGGGACTTTCCGTACTTGAATACTTTATCTCAACACACGGTGCACGTAAGGGTCTTGCAGATACTGCATTGAAAACAGCTGATGCCGGATATCTTACAAGAAGACTTGTAGATGTATCCCACGATGTAATTGTTACTGAAGAGGATTGCGGAACATTAAGAGGTTTGATAGCTACGGCTATTAAGAATAAGGACGATATTGTTGAGTCACTTTACGACAGGATTTTAGGTCGTACTGCAGTACACGATGTATATAATCCTCTAACAGGAGAGAAGATAATCGGTCCTGGAGAGGAGATTACAGAGGATGTAGCAACACTAATCCAATCACTTCCAATTGAATCTGTTGAGATTCGTTCCGTATTGACATGCGAATCTAAAAAGGGTGTCTGTGCAAAATGTTACGGACGTAATCTGGCAAGAGGACGTATGGTTGAAAAGGGTGAAGTTGTTGGTGTAATTGCCGCACAATCTATTGGTGAACCGGGTACACAGCTTACATTGAGAACATTCCATGTGGGAGGTACAGCATCGAGCTCTGTAGCTGAAAATGAAATTATTACAAAATACGATGGACGTCTGGAGTTTGAAGAACTCAGGACAATCGTAAAGGAGACTGAGAATAGTAAATTGGATATAGTTATCGGACGTACTGCTGAAATGCGTATTGTTGAAGCAAATACCGGTATTACTCTCTCTCAGCATGATATACCATATGGTGCAATTCTTTACCATAAAAATGGCGACATAGTTAAAAAGGGTGAGAAAATTTGCGAATGGGATGCATATAACGCTGTAACCATTACTGAGACAACCGGTAAAGTAATCTATGATAGCTTGATAGATGGTGTAACGTTCAGAGAGGAGGCAACAGATGAATTCTCACTTCACAGAGAAAAAGTTGTCATTGAGTCGAGGGATAAATCAAAGAACCCTACTATCATGATCGTAGACAAAGCAGGAAATGCACTTAGGGCATATAACCTACCTGTTGGAGCTCATATTATGGTAGATAACAACAAGACAGTAAAGGCAGGAGATATTCTCATAAAGATTCCAAGAGCTATTGGAAAATCAGGAGATATCACCGGCGGTCTGCCACGAGTAACAGAACTATTCGAAGCACGTAATCCTTCAAATCCGGCAATCGTTTCAGAGATTAACGGCGAGGTTATTATGGGTAAGATCAAGAGAGGTAATCGCGAAATTATTATCAAATCCAAGACAGGTGAAGAGAAACATTACCTTGTTCCTCTATCCAAACAGATTCTTGTTCAGGAGAATGACTATATTCGTGCAGGTATGCCTCTTTCAGATGGAGCTATATCGCCTTCGGATATTTTGGCAATACTCGGCCCTACAAAAGTTCAGGAGTATATTGTGAATGAAGTACAGGAGGTTTATCGTATGCAGGGTGTAAAGATCAATGATAAACACTTTGAGATTATCGTCAGACAAATGATGCGCAAAGTAGAAATCATAGATCCGGGCGACACAAGATTCCTTCCAGAACAGCTTGTAGACAGGCTCGATTTCAATCAGGAAAACGATCTTCTATGGGACAAAAAAGTTGTTCTTGATGCCGGTGACTCTACCAATCTGAAAGCCGGTCAAATTGTCAACATGAGAAAATTGAGAGATGAAAACTCTATACTCAAACGCCAAGATCTAAGACTTGTAGAGGCAAGAGATGCTGTTTCAGCTACCTCAAGACAGATTCTTCAAGGTATTACAAGAGCTGCCCTTAAAACTAACAGTTTTATGTCTGCAGCATCCTTCCAGGAGACCACAAAGGTATTAAGCGAGGCCGCAATTTTCGGCAAGGTAGATACCTTGGAGGGACTTAAGGAGAATGTAATATGCGGTCATCCTATTCCTGCTGGTACAGGTTTGAGAGACTACGACAAAATAGTAGTTGCCTCAATGGAGGATTATCAGAAAATGGTAAAAAG
>CAYLGW010000037.1:0-13539 GCA_964383385.1 uncultured Muribaculaceae bacterium | reverse complement strand
TGTATGATGCCTTCTTTTTCAGAGGGATAGCAAAATATAATTTGGGTGATTATATAGGTGCGGAGAAGGATTTTAATAAATCGTTACAACTTAATCCTATTTATACTCCCGCCTATCATTACAGGGCTATAACACTGAGCCGTACAGGAAAGTATGACGACGCTCTCAAAGATTTGGCAGAGGCAGTTGATTTGCGCCCCAGCTATATAGGATTGTATTTCAGCCGGGGAGTCACCTATTTTCTCTCTCAGCAGTTCGATAAGGCGATTTCCGATTTCAACCGTTTTATTAAGGCAGAGCCTAAGGAGGCAGATGCCTATTTGAATAGAGGAGCTTGTTATCTCTTTGTCGGAGATACTGTTAAGGCGCTAAACGATTATAATAGAGCTATAAGAATTAATATGTTTGACCCCGAAGGCTATATAAGGAGGTCGAGAATTTATGCTATGCAGAAGAGGACGGATCTTGCCGTGGATGATCTTAATAATGCGATAAAGCTCGATTCTACGAATGCTTTTGCCTTTTTTAACAGGGCTCTCATTAAATACGACAAGATGGATATTAAAGGAAGTTTGGAGGATCTGAACAGAGTACTTGAGGTTGAACCCGGTAATGCCCTTACTCTTTATAATAGAGCTTTGATTCGTACGCAGATAGGCGATTATAACAATGCGCTCGATGACTATGATCGTGTTATTGCTGTTAATCCTAATAATGTTCTTACTTATTTTAACAGGGCCGGAGTGTTTATGCAATTGGGGAGGTATCGTGATGCGATGGATGATTATTCTCAGGCAATCAATTTGTATCCCGATTTTGCGAAGGCCTATATGAATCGCTCTGTAGCAAAGACCCGTATGGGACAGTTTAATTCCGCAAAGCAGGATTATCAGATTGCTCAGCGTAAAGTTAGTGAATATAAGTACAATACCCGTGACAGCATTACATCCTCTGCTTTTGCCGATACTACAAAGAAATACAGCGGACTCCTCTCATTGGATGCCGATTTTGCGAAGAAGGATTTTAATGATGAGTTGTTGCAGCATAGAGATGTAGATATTAAACTGAAACCGCTCTATAAATTTAATTTTTCTCCTCAGACTAAAAAATTGATGGCGTTCGATCGCGTTTATGAGAATAAAGAGGTGGATAAGTTTATTGCATCAATACCTATACCTGTGGAACTCGTTAATACAAAGGGTGTTATAGAGGAGAATTCAGAAAGTACTATTCCGTACGAAAAGGATTTGGAGAGGGCAGGGAATGAGAAAGGCTCTCAGTATTTTGCGAGAGGAGTTCTCGATGGTTATAACAATAAGTTCAACACTTCGCTCTCTTATTATGATAAGGCTGTTGAGGCGGATCCTTCAAATGTATTTTACTATATAAATAGAGGTGCTCTCCAGTCCGAGATGATAGATTTTATCTCCTCTATAGAGAGTAATGTCCAGGTACTGACTCTCGATAATTCTGGAGCCACCCGTGCGCGTGTTCAGGATAAAGCCTATAAGCGCTACGATTATACCTCCGCAATTCACGATATGACTAAAGCGGTCTCTTTAAAATCTGATTTCCCGTTTGCATATTACAATCTCGGAAATCTATATTGTCTTTCCGGCGATTTGCCTGAGTCTATTCAGCAGTATAACAAAGCAGTACAGTTGTACCCGGCTTTTGGGGAGGCCTATTATAACAGAGGTCTTGTGCTCATTTATCTTAAGGATAATGAGAAGGGGTGTATAGATTTGAGCAAGGCAGGTGAACTTGGAATTCAGGAGGCCTATAATGTAATTAAGAAATATTGTGTAAAGAAGGAGAAATAAGAGACGTTTATTGCTTTTTATTCTTTTTAGAGAACATTCCCTTATGATTTTTGTGGATTGTACGTAGAGAATTTGCTGCCTGTACCATTGCTTCGTCTCTTCCAAGATATTTTATTGCAATAAAATAGAGTATTGCAGCAATTATTGGGGCAACCGAATAAATTGTAAATCCTACTCCGGGGTCTCTTTTGCAGAAGAGATAAATAATCCAACCCTGGTATGCCAACAGTATTAGAATGTTAAAGGTGCAAAACCTCATTTGGAGAGTACGGCTTGTAAAGAGTGCGAATGTTAGTACCGCGACAGCAATTGAGGCTATGTTTAGCACGAGAAAGGGTGTATAGTTGACAAACTTGAATGTTTGTTCTCCCGAGTACATGAAATCTTTGTAAAAAAGAAGAATAGTTAAAATTAGAGCAGAGAGCATATATAGTGTCTGTACTCTCTGAAGCATATATATTTTTTTTGCCGCCATAAATAATCCTTTTTAATGACTGAATTCTGAGGCGGCAAAGATAATAAAAAAAATTGCATCAACCCGGCAAAGAATTTTAGCTCCATCTCAACATACTCGTAGAATATTAGTATTCTTTGAGATATGTGTGATTTTGACTCTTTTTGTGGTATATTAATATCTATTCTGTATGTGTAACCATGAGTATTTTTGTGGTATATAAGTGTTTGCGAGGAAGATGTATAGTGCGTGGTGCAATAATTTTTGCTTATATTTGCATTTAAAATTAAATTTATGAGTAGAATTGGAGAATCGGAATTGATAATTAATTCGGACGGATCTGTTTTTCACCTTCATATGAAGCCGGAGGAGTTAGCAGATGATGTAATTATTGTAGGAGACCCGGGTAGGGCGGAGATGATAGCATCTCATTTTGAGACAAAAGAGTTCATGAGACAATCAAGAGAATTTGTTACGTGTACGGGATTATATAAAGGAGACCGTATTACGGTTCTTTCTTCGGGTATAGGAACAGATAATATTGATATTGTGTTGAATGAAATAGATGCTCTTGCAAATGTAGATTTTAAGACGCGCGAGGAGCGTAAAAACAGAAGAAGTCTAAGATTGTTGAGAGTGGGTACATGCGGTGGCGTTCAGTCGGATATAGCAATCGGGTCTTATGTTTTCTCCCATCGTTCGGTGGGTCTCGATGGTCTTCTAAATTGGTATGCCAACAGAGAGAGATATACTGAACAGGAGTTGGAGGACTCTTTTGTAAACCACATGGGTTGGACAAAGTTTTTGCCGCGTCCCTATGTTGTAAATTCAAATGAAGAGATTGCAGCTCTTTTTGCCGACATCTCTATACCCGGTATAACAGTTTCTGCGTCGGGGTTCTATGGCCCTCAGGGTAGGGTGATAAGATTAGGTCTTGCTATCCCCGATTTTATTAACAGATTAATCTCTTTTAGGTATCACGATGAGCGTATCACAAATATAGAGATGGAGAGTTCTGCTATTGCGGGTCTTGCTGCCGAGTTAGGCCATAGAGCCGGAACTATTTGTCTTATTATTGCGGATAGAAATCATAAGAAGGGTAATCCCAATTATATGCCTCTTATGGAGGAGTTGGTTGTTAAGGTGCTTGATAGATTTGCCTTGTAGTTTTTTTCTATTTGGGTCTTGCTGTTACAGTTTTTTGAAGTGGATCTCACTTAACTTTGTTGCAGCAGTGACGTAGGATCTATAAGATAAAGGCTTTGCTTGTGAGCGGAAAACGGGATTCGAACCCGCGACCCTCAGCTTGGGAAGCTGATGCTCTACCAACTGAGCTATTTCCGCGTAATTTGAGTACTCATTGAGTACTCAAATTACGCGGTTCTTTTGGCTGCGCCTCGGCATAATCAAGTGAACTTGTTCTGCTCTCGGCTTGCACAAAAGTTCCGCAAACGGCACTCTTGTTTGTACTTCTATATGTTTGTCGCGGTTCTTTTGGCTGCGCCTCGGCATAATCAAGTGAACTTGTTCTGCTCTCGGCTTGCACAAAAGTTCCGCAAACGGCACTCTTGTTTGTACTTCTATATGTTTGTCGCGGTTCTTTTGGCTGCGCCTCAGCATAATCAAGTGAACTTGTTCTGCTCTCTGTGCGCGTTATCTTCCCCGCTTTTTCTCTCTGCAAAGATAATTATTTTTATCTTTGTCATGCAAATTTTTGTCTGATTGCTGTTGCTCTTTTGATAATTGTTTGTAAAAGTTGATTTAGTCTGTATGTCGCGGTCGCTTCAAAGAGTTATTCTGTTTTGTGGAGGGTTATGGGAGGAGGTCTGTTTATATGACTGGATTGAGATGCTAAAAGCGGCAGTTGTAATGGCAATTATGGTGCAGTTATAGTGGCAGTAGAGGAGTAGGTTCTGTTGGTATAGGAGGTTCTGTTTGGTAGGTGAGATTTTGTTTTGCGTTTGGATCGTTTATTTGGAAAGGGTAAATAACAGTCATGGGATTAAGATTTATTTTAGCGAGGAGATTATCAGGAGAAAAATCGGCCGGGAGTGCCGGTTTAGGAGGCGGCTTGAGTTCGGCAAGTAATGTGATAGCTATTGTCTCTGTTGCTCTTAGTGTTTTTGTTATGATTTTGGCTGTTGCTATTTCAGATGGTTTTAAGAAGGAGATAAGAGAAAAGGCCGTTGGTTATTCGGGAGATATGATTATTTGTGCGAAGGCGGCTGATATTACCGATTGGAAGAGTCCTCTGCAGAATACAGATTTTTCAAAACTTTTTTCAAGATTTGGTGAGATAAAGAGGGCCGATGCTGTCAATTACCGCTTTGGGTTACTTAAGACCTCAAGCGAAATTCAGGGAGTACTGTTCAAGGGAGTTAGAAGTGGCTATGATAAGACTTTTTTTGCCGAACATCTGGTAGAAGGTCAATTACCCAACTTCCTTTCCGGGAATAGTCAGCAGATATCAAATGAAATTCTTGTTTCGAGACGGCTTTCCGATATACTTGGTTATAAGGTAGGTGGAAAGGTTACAGCTTATTTTATCGGCACCGATATTAAAGTCAGGCGATTTGTTATATCCGGTCTGTATGATGCTCAACTCGAGGAGTTGGATAAGATAACTGTGCTTGTTGATGCCTCTCAGGTTGCTGTGTTGAATGGTTGGACTGAGAATGAGGTGTCGGGGTACGAAATAAGGCTAAAGGGGCTTGGCGATAGGGAATATCCGCAGCAAATGCAACTATTAAAGAGCAAATTTGAGGAGGCTATTGAGGAGGGCAAGTCCTATAGTGATGTGGAGCAGGGAGTTTCTGTGGTACCCGTGACGGAGAGTTCACAAGTCCTCTTTGATTGGTTGAGACTTTTGGATATGAATGTTATAATTATTATTGGGCTTATGATTGCTGTGGCCGGATTTAATATGGTGTCGGGGATACTGATTATTCTATTTGAGCGCACTTCTGCTATCGGTTTATTGAAGTCGCTCGGTATGAGGAGTTCCGACATTATAATTGTATTCCTTTATAAAGCTTCGGGCATTGTCTTGAAGGGTCTGTTAATTGGGAATATTCTTGCTGCAGCCTTTTGTCTATTGGAGAGCAAATATGGCTTTGTTACTTTAAATCCAGAGAACTATTTTGTAAAATATGTGCCTGTGAGCATTTCCCCGGTGACTTTTCTTTTGATAGATGCAATTGCCTTTATCTCAATTATGATGATATTGTTGATTCCGTCTCATTTCATATCCAGGGTCAGTCCTGCTAAGACGCTAAAATTTGATTGATATTTTCTCTCTCTCTTGTATAAATATCCTAAATTTTTGAGCTGCCCGATTCTACAAAAAGTATGGTGAATCCGATAGCCGGTTATGAATAGTATATTTATTACTCAATTTATCAGTATTTTACCGTGAGCTTGTAATATTCGTATTGTTCCAGAATGTTTTTTACAAATTTAATGGTCTCTTTTCCTCTGAATATTCCGAGTGAGATATCTTCTCTGCGCGAAAACTCCTTACCCGACATCATAGGTATAATATCTGCTATATCTTGCCAGATATGAGGATTTTTTCCCTCTGTCTTTGCAACACTCATACAATCCTGCAATCTTCCCTCTCCGCAATTATATGCGGCCAATGTTATTTTTATGAGGTTTGTGGAGTCTATCCCCATATTTTTGTAGAGATTCTGAATCCTTTTAAGATGATTTACTCCTGCCCTTATGTTCTCTTCCGGGTCGTAAATATCTGTTACACCATATCTTCTGGCTACATCCTCCTTTATCTGCATTAATCCGATTGCGCCTCGAGATGAGCTGACACCTATCTTAAATTTTGATTCCTGATGGATGAGAGCTGCCAGAAGCCTCCAGTCCCAGCCTATTACCTTGCTGTATCTCATGATAATGTGGTCAAATGGAGAGATATAGATGTTTTTTTTGTGTCCGGACTTCTTTATATATCTTTTTACAGCATGTTTATAATTTAATGTTTGTTTATAGTAGGTTAACCAATAATTAATTGCCTGCACAAGCATATAATTATCCTTTGAGACTACGCAAACATCCTCCTCCTTGTTTAATGGAATGGTCGATATTACAAGATCCTGATAGGTGCTCGGCACAGTGTCGTTTATTGCATTAATAATAATTCCATCGCAGCTTCCGTTGATTAAATCTTCCCATCTTAAAATTTCATTATCCCTTAAAGAGAGGCCTATGTCGCATTTTTGCTTTTTTTCAAGGTCTTTTAGAATACTATAAACAAATGAGGTTCTTGCGCTTGCCGTCCTTGTATTTTGATCAAAAAGTACCGTAAAAGCAAGGGTATCTCCCCATAGGTAGTGCGAGTATGGCGTGTCTATGCGTCGAATTTTTCCTGTAAAGCAGACAAAGAAGACAAGGGCTGCCACAAGGATGATACTATATTTTAGATATTTATGTTTCCAAAATTTTGCCATAAGCAAAAAAGGCGTGGAAACAAGCCTCTAACTTTATTGAATATAAAATGGCCAATAAATTCCGAACTTAAGAGAAGATTGTGGCCTTATGTATCTGTAGGCAGAGAAATACTCTTTTGAGAGGCTTTTATCTGCCGCATTCACATATTTTACAAATATAGAAGCTCTTTTCCATTGCAAATTTATAAAAATATCAACATATGGTTTGTTTCCAATCTCCATCTCTCTTTGATTATAAAAGAGTCCGAGGGCTGGCGAATAACCTGGCATATAGTACTTTGTATTAAATGTGGCATTTGCTCCGATTTGTGAGGTAAGCACATTCTTTACAAGTGTGAATTCAAAATAATATCTTAAGTTGAGTGCAATTTTCGGTAGAGGCACAACCTTTTGATCAGATGATACTTGAAACAGAACTCTATTGTCGAGATGTAGTTTCCAAATTGTAAAATTCTTCTGTAGGTATGCCGATATAATACTCATCGAATTTCCATTTTGACTTGCCATTCCAAGAGTATCGAGGTACACATTATTTTTAAGCATTGAATAACCGAAAAAGGCTTCGAACTTCCAATAAGGAATAGAGAGTTTGGCCTCTATCTTTGTCTCGGTTGTTTTGTCGAAATTATTGTTCCAAATATAGTGGTTGGAGTAGTAGTGATTATAGAAATAATCCGGGTTCTTCTGTGAAATAGCCAAATGGCCAGATAAGTGGACACCCTCCTTGATAGGGTAGGCGGAAAATCTTATATTTCCATCAATTGAAAAATCGTTTTTATAATAACCGGCCAGCTGATATGTACCTAAACCATTCCATTCAAAATATCTTCTGAACTTTCCCGAGGCCCCGAAATACAGATACGGGTTATTTTGCCAGAAATGTTTATTTCCCGTAAGGAAGAAGTTCTCCTTGAAGGCGTAATAGCGGAGAATTTTATAACCAATACCGGCATCCAGTTTTGATACTATTGCCTCTTTTGCCCATGGTTGCAATCTTATATAGAATCGGTTGTCGAAGCTTGTAAGTTTGAAGACATCCGCGCTTGTTGTAGGGTTTATATAGAAGTTGTTATTATACAGTTTTCTTCCCGTAGTATCTGAGAGCGCAATGACATCGTTGTATGAGCGTGAGTATGAGCTATATTCTCCGTAATGTCCTACATAAGCCATAGTTCCTTCTCCAAAACTTAGGCTATCTTTTTTTCTGAAAAAATTAAGTGGTATGCCGAGCGAATGGGAGATGAAAAAGGTGCTGCGTTTCATTTGCGAACGTGCATCAGAAAGATAAACGGGTATGGTTCTGACATCCACTATGGTGTCGAGGTACTTTTTTAAATCGGAGATACCTCCGTTTTCTCTCCTTTCTACTCTGCTGAATATGTAGCCGCCTTGCGCCATGTATCTTTTACCCAGATAATTGGCTGTAAGTGCAAGTGTCCTGTCGTCGGTCTTCTCTGACTGCAGCATTCCGTTCCCTCCGAATCTCTGATACATAATATTGAAATTGAGTGCAGGGGTAAAATTTTGAGTGTGGAGAAATTTGAGATTTGTCTCCTCCTTCTGTTTATTTGCAAACAATGTTCCCCAATAACATAACTCAGTGTAGGGAGTCTTCACGTTATAGTTATTGATTGTCTGTGGGGTGACAGTATATGGCAAGTATGGCGACATAAACGGAAAGGCCTGCTGTTCCTCTCTTATAAAGTAGTTGAAATATTGCGCTGCGGAACCTGATATGCCCAGGTAAACTGCATTTACATCTCTCTTGAAAAGCGGAGATTCAGTAAAGTTGTCATTGAAGGTGGTATCCGCCTTTACCAGTGTCGGTTTGTTGAAATAGGTGTCATTCTTCCAGATGAACATCCTTTTATAGATGATTGAATCGGGAAAAAAACGCGATTCAAGAACTCTTGGTGTGGCTCTGATAACGCTGTCTTTATAGGCAAATATACTATCTTTGCGCGCAAGTTGTCTCTCTTTTTCGGCCGCCTTTATTGCTAATCTTCTCTCCCTCTCTTTCTTAGCTCTCTCTTTAGCAGTGAGAACGACAGTCGTATCTGTGGATTGTCTCTTTAAAGTGTCTGTACGAGAAAATATTACAGCCTCACCTGAGACCGGTACTATTGTCAGCAATATTGCCAGACAGAGTGTAGTATAAAGAGCTTTCAACGTCTGTTTATTTTGTACTAATTTTAAATAATGCTTACTTTTTTGAAGGCAGACCTCATCCTGCAAAAATCATACAAAAGCAAAAGTTAAATAACCTTGACACCTTGCTCCTGCATCTCTTGCAGCCCTTTTAGATGACTTTTTTCTTCAAAAAAACCAAGGTTATCTTTAATCAATGTAACATTAAATCCATCTCTGAGTAGGTCAAAAGCTGTCTTTTTAACGCAATATTCTGTTGCTATTCCGCTCAAGAAGACATTTTTAGTGCAATCCTCAAACATTAAGGAGTCATCCTCGTTTTGAGCTGCATAACCGGAGTATTGTTCTTTACGAGGATTCAATCCTTTTCTGAAGATATTTCTTTCGTTGGGTCTGTTTTGAGGCTCCAGAATACCTGTGTAAAAATCCTCGTGTATTTCTGCACCCTTTGTTCCCGGTACGCAATGTACAGCCCATAGGCCTCCATTTTCCTTAAATGAACAGTGATTTTCGGGGTGAGAATCACAGACATAGAGGACTTTGTCGTCGGGGTGCTCATTAATATATTTTATGGTTGCTTTTACGGCCTCTAAAGTATTTTGGCATGCGAGAGCTCCTCCCTCAATAAAATCGTAGAGCATATCCACTATAACGTGCGTATTCCTATTTTTTATCATGATATTTTCCGTTGTTCAATGTTTTAATTTCGTTTATTATATTGTTTATCAATTTCATTTTAAGATCGTACAATTGATCCGAAATATCCACCTTATAGTAGTGAGGATTAATTATTCTCTTTTCCGTCTCATTTAAATGTCCAAGATTATTGAGATAATATTTTTGCTTATCGGCGAGAGGAGTATCGCTATATATTATCTCTCCGCTCTCAATAACCTTATCCTGTAATATTTTCCATTCATAACTTCCGGCAGGATATGTTCTGTTCCTTGTCTCGTCGAATTCTGCCTGAAGATAAAGTTCCTCTCCATTCTCTATTTTTCGGCTTGTCTCATCCCCTCTCAGGCAGGTAATATCGGCCTCAAACATATTTCTGTAAATAATTCTATATGTGATTTGGAATCCCGGATTAATGAGTTTGGCCTTATCTTCCGACCTTTTAAGAACCGGCTGCTTGTCAACTTGCACTAACTTATATACATTTCCGAAGCAAGGGTTGTGTTTGCTTGTTGCAATTGCATCTCCTACACCATATGCATCAATTTGAGCATCCTGCCTTTCGAGATCTGTAATTAAATATTCATCAAGGGCGTTGGTGGCGAATATTTTGCAGTTTTTAAATCCTGCATTATCGAGGGCACTTCTGCATTGGCGGCTGAGATATGCAAGGTCTCCGCTATCGAGTCTTATTCCGTATCCTTTTGGATAGGAATCATCAATACCACACTCTTTGTATGCTTTCATTGCATTTATTAGTCCGCAGTTAAGAGAGTCGTAGGTATCTATCAGAAGAATCAGAGGTTCTCCCATGTGGGTCTGTATATATGTCTTAAAGGCTTCAAATTCTCCCTTTATTGTGCATCCGAATGAGGTGACATAGCTATGAGCCATTGTCCCGCTTGCAGGAGTATTGAAGATTGCGGAGGTTAGAATATTAGAGGTATTTGCACATCCACCGATTATTGCCGCTTTTCCGCCAAGGGTAGCCGCCCATGGTCCGTGCGCTCTTCTCGATCCGAACTCGCTGATAGGCTTGCTGGTGCTTCTTGTAACTCTGCTCGCCTTGGTGGCAATTGCCATTTGGTGATTCATAATGCACAGAAGAGGTGTTTCAAGAACTTGAGCCTCTATCATTGGAGCTTCAACAGTTATTATTGGCTCTGTAGGGAATGCTATCTCTCCCTCCTTCATTGCGTAGACATTTCCTGAAAAACGCATGGTGGCAAGATACTTTCTGAACTCGCGATACTCCTCTCCGGGAATAAACTTTTCATAAAAACTCTCTGGCGCGCTTCCTAATCCTGAAATCATCTCAACAGCCTCCTTAATTCCTGAGACAACTGCCCAATTGTTCTTGTCAGGTGCGCTTCTATAGAACATATTGAATATTGCAATTTTATCCTTCATACCGGTTTCATAGAATGATTTTCCCATGGTATACTGGTATTTGTCAGAACAATAACTAATATTTAGATTCATTATGTAATTTGATTCTTTTAATGGTGCAAATGTTTATTTATTTTACAAAGTTACTTTTTAATTCAGTGAAACCAAAAACAATTTTCCTTGTAATAGTGCACAAGCAGCAGTATGCGCTAATTTTGAATTAAAATTATTCTTCAATTATATACTTTCATTGCAAAAGCAATTGAATTTAGGTAAATTTGCATTAATAATATAAAATATGAAACAGGTAGAAGAACTTTTTGAACAATATACCGGACGTAAACCGGAGAGCGTTAATGAGTTGCCTTCAAGTGGGAGCAACAGGCGCTATTTTAGATTAAAGGCCGGTGATATATCGTTGATTGTTGCAAAAGGGACATCGGTTGAGGAAAATAATGCTTTCATAAGCATAGCTGAAGATTTTAGAAAAAAAGGTTTGCCTGTGCCGGAGGTTTATGCGGTAAGTGAGGATAGGGAGTATTACCTTCAGGAAGATTTGGGAGATATTACGCTCTTTAGTGCAGTCAGTTCCGGCAGGGAGTCGGGTAAGTATTCCGACAGCGAGGTTGAGCAAATTAAGAAGGTGATGGTACTCTTACCCAAAATCCAGTGTGAAGGGGGAAAGGGGCTGGATTATTCGGTTTGTTTTCCGCAACCCTCTTTCGATGAGAGGATGATCTCTTTTGATCTAAACTATTTTAAATATTGCTTCTTAAAGGCGACAGGTCTGGAGTTCAGTGAGATAAAACTTTATGAAGATTTTAAGAAGATGTCGGAAATCTTACTTAAGGATACCGGAGCGGAGACTTTCCTTTATAGAGATTTCCAGGCAAGGAATGTCATGCTTGTGGATGGTGCTCCTTACTTTATAGATTTTCAAGGAGGAAGGAGAGGACCTGTGTATTATGATCTTGCTTCATTTGTATGGCAGGCCAAAGCAAACTATTCGGATGATTTAAAGGAGACTCTTATAAAAACATATCGAGATTCTTTAAAGCAGTATATTACCATTGACGATGATGAGTTTTATAATAGATTGAGACATTTTGTTCTCTTCCGTACAATGCAGGTACTCGGAGCATATGGTTTCAGAGGGTATTTTGAGAAGAAGCCCCATTTTCTACAGAGTGTTCCCTTTGCAATAGATAATTTGAGAAAGTTGATAAATAAGCAGCCGTTTACAGAGTATCCATATATGCAACAATTACTTATGGAACTTACTTCTATGAGACAATTTTCTGATCTTGGGAGGGAGAAAAGATTAGAGGTGCGCATTTTTAGTTTTGCTTATAAGAAGGGTATTCCTGAGGATACATCCGGAAACGGAGGAGGTTATATTTTCGATTGCAGGGCAATTGAGAATCCGGGAAAGTTTGAGCATTACAAGCATTTTATCGGAACAGACCAGGAGGTGATAAAATTTCTTGAGGACGATGGCGGTGTAATAAAATTTATGGAGCATGTTTATGCGCTTGCAGATGCCCATGTGCAGAGATATATTCAGAGAAAGTTCACCAATATGATGTTCGGTTTCGGGTGTACCGGTGGCCAGCACAGATCTGTCTATTGCGCTCAACATCTTGCTGAACACATTGCTAAAAATTTTAATGTCAAGGTAATACTTTATCATAGAGAACAGGATATTGAGCAGATATTCTGATGACTCAGTATTGTATTAAGATAACTCTTAAATTGCTGCATTTATGAAGGTACTTGTTTTTGCTGCCGGACTTGGCACACGACTCAAACCTCTTACAGATACTCTTCCTAAGGCTCTGGTGCCTATAGGCGGAGTCACAATGCTTGAACTCCTCATAAGAAAGCTCAAAGCGGCCGGCTTTGATGAAATAGTAATCAATGTGCATCATTTTGCCGATAAGATTAAATCTTTTGTGGAGGAGAAGGACAATTTTGGTGTCAATATTAGGTTTTCTGACGAAACCGATCTCTTGCGTGAGACAGGCGGAGGCATACGTCATGCGGCGAGATTATTGAATGACGGCGAACCATTTCTGGTCCACAATGTGGATATTATCTCCAATCTCAATCTTATGGATTTCTACCGTTCTCAATATAGTATTGTTTCTCATTCGGGTGGGGCCGATTCCATGCCTCTTGCAACTCTGCTTGTTAGCAGCAGGGAGACTGAACGGTATCTATTATTCGATACCGATAATAACTTGTGTGCGTGGGTAAATATGAGTTCCGGTGAGTTCAAGTCGCCGTTTGTGGAGCTTAAACAAGATTATTTGCAATTTATGGAGAGAGTTGAGGGGAGTGGGCCAGGAAGTTCCGATCTTTTTAAACGTAATCATATTGAGGAGTTCTTAAGTGAAAATTCGCTCAGTAAATATGCATTTGCGGGGATTCATAGCATCTCTCCCGCAGTTTTCCAGTTGATGCAGAATTGGCCCGAAAAATTTTCCATAATCGATTTTTATCTTTCGGTTGCAGCAAAAAAGAGTATAAGAGCCTATGTGTCTGATGATTTAAAGTTGATTGATGTGGGCCGTATTGAGAATTTGTGCGA
>CAYLGW010000036.1:0-14087 GCA_964383385.1 uncultured Muribaculaceae bacterium | reverse complement strand
TCTTGCACCGAAATGCATGCAAAACCGGCTTACTGAGAAGGCTCAATAGAATCTCTTGCGCCGAAGTGCAAGCAAAACCTATTTCTCAAATAGCTGTAACAGCATTCAAAGCAACGAACTCCCTATATATGTAGCTGTAACGAAGAAGGCACTTGAGTCTGCTATCTCTTCTGCTAACGAACTCCCTATATGTGTATCTGTAACAGCATCACACCTGAATCAAATGAAGTGATAGCCACAATCAAAAAAATATTAAATTTGTATCATGTATATTGATGAATTCACAAATTACCTGGAGGTACAAAAAAGATACTCAAAACGTACCGTAGCCCTCTACAGAGAGGCCATTATACGCTTTTACTCCTATATATTTGATATAAACAAAAATGCCTTAATGACTCCGAAAAACAACAATAGCACCGGTAACAAAGAAGCAGGAGAGCAACAAGGGTACACATCAATAGGAAATAGTAATATTTTGAAAGTAAACATCAAAGAGACAGACAAAACAATATCGGAAGCCGAGAGTATAAGCGTACTTACTCCTATGAATATAAGAGGCTTTATTGCAGTAAACTTAGATGGAAGAATGTCGGCCAGATCTATGAACCTACAGTTGAGCGCATTGAGTACTTTTTGTAAATTTCTATTGAAGAAAGAGTTAATAAGTTATAACCCGGTGGAAAAGGTTCATAGACCTAAAGAGAAAAAAAGGCTACCCGAATTTTACAGAGAGGAGGATCTGGATAAATACTTCTCAATGCCCCTAATTACAGCCTCTACATATAACAATATTGACGACAAGTGCACAGACCAGAATAATCCGATTAGTAATAATTTAGACAATAACGCTAACAATATTATTTTTAATGATATACCATATGCATCAATAAGAAATAGACTCATAATTATGATGTTATACTGCACAGGTATGAGACGTGCCGAACTTGCCAACCTAAAATTGCAGGAGCTCGACACCTCACGTTCTTTGTTCAAAATAACGGGAAAAGGGTCCAAAATACGCGAAATCCCTATAATTCCTTTTTTATTGGAAAATATTTTACTATATTTACAATCAAGAAAAAGTTCTTTCCCGAATTGCGATAACAGTTCTTTTTTTTTAACAGACAAAGGAGACCCACTCTACCTAAAATTTGTAAATAATACAGTAAAAAAAGAATTGGGAAGTTTAAAGGAGTTCAGCGGTAAAAAATCGCCGCACATTTTGAGACACTCTTTTGCAACTCATCTGCTAAATAATGGTGCAGATATTAACAGCATAAAAGAGGTACTCGGACATTCCTCTTTAGCGGCAACCCAAATTTATACGCACAACTCATTTGAACAACTCAAAAAAATTTATAAATCTGCTCATCCACGAGCAAAAAAAGGAGGTTGATATGGATATCAGAGTTCAATCGGTAAAATTTGATGCAGACGAAAGATTATTGGAGTTTGTAAACAAGAAGATCGGAAAGATCGAAAAGTTTTACGATGAGATTATCAAAGCTGAAGTGACACTTTCACTTTTGCCAAACCAGGAGAATAAAGAGGTAAAGGTGAAAATATCAATGCCGGGAGATGAATTACTTGTACGCCGCAACGCACACACATTTGAAGATGCAGTTGTAGATTGCGTAGATGTAATTAAGGAAAAAATTGTAAGAATAAAGGAGAAGAAGGCTCAAAAATAGCCCGTCTCCGGCAGTATAAACTGCAAAACGTAAAATCAACGAGATTATAAAGGAATCTCAACCTATAACAGGCCACTTAGAATTATTAAGCGGCCTGTTGTTTTATCCAATATCATATAGGCTTCTTATGCGGCTCAATCATTGAGTTAAATTCCAAACTGGTTAATAACTTTCGGTAACTACAATAAAGTGCAAAAAACTATAATACTCCTCCTTCCTACTTATAATAAATAGATTATTTCTCATCTAAAATAAAGATAAAATTGATTATTTGTTGATAGAAAGGGATGGAATGCACTAACATATAGCTAACTTGATCTATTTATTATTAAAAAAGACGAAATTAACCGGTTTGATATAAAATTTCCACGAATTTGCTATAGTAATAGTAAATATCGTATGTTTGTACATAAAAATTACCATGAATAAAACAATAAAAATAATGAATGTGAGAGTCAACGTCAGTTGAGCTCTCAGAAGAATTTCAATGAATTACGTGGGCGATTTTAAAATTAGTAAAATAATCATAACAGAGATGAAAAACAAAGCACAAGACAGAATCGGGCTAACCTCTTTGCTTGCCACCTTTGCACTGGCAGTAGCAGTTATGTCTGTAATTACCTCCTGCGATAAGGAAAAGAGTATAATCACCGGTGCTCAAGGTGAGAAGATAACCCTCACCGCAACAGTAGAACAGCCGAGCGATGCTCAGGCAGGAAGTTCACAGTCTGGCAGCACAATAGGTACCAAAACCATTCTCGATGCCGATGGAGCCAAGGTTAACTGGCAGGTTGGTGATGTGATAAAGATCTACTCAACGGTAAGCGGTGCTTTGGAGACCACCGGGGCATTGTTTACCACAGTTGCAACAGGTACCAAAGGTCCCTTTACCGGAACATTGGTAACAGGCGGAGCGGCTCCATTTTATGCCTACTATCCTGAAGAGAATATCACAAGTATTGATGCGGACGGAACTATGACAATTACTCTTCCCTCAGTGCAGACCTATAAGGCTAACAGCTTTGGCAAGGAGGACAATCCTGCAGTAGCATATTCTGCAGACGGAACAACATTGGCCTTCAAAAATCTGTGCGGAATGGTTAAGTTGAATCTCTACTCTGCAACAGCATTAAAGGTACGCAGCATCTCACTTATGAATATTTCGGAGAAGTTGAGTGGAACGGGTACTGTAACAGTGAATAAAGGAACAGGCATACCTACGCTTACAATGAAAACAGACCGTACTGCCAGCAACTATGTCAAATTGGATTGTAGCGAGAGAGGAGTAGCCCTTTCAACAGACTCAAACAGTCCTACAGTCTTTTACATAGTAGTACCACCGAGCAAAGGAGATACTTACGGCTATCAGGTAAGCATCGAGTTCACAGAGGGAGAGGAGATAAGAGGCTATATGTCTAAGAGTGCAACGATAAAGGCAGAGAACAAGATTGAACGCAACAACTACAGAAATATGCCAACATTTTCAGCAGCAATCTCAACCGGCGACTACATCTCCCAGAGTTTCGACTACGGAGCCGGCACAACAATCGGCAGCACTACATGGTCCCCTGTTAACTGCGGCTTCCACGCCACCAACTACAAATACGGCAAGCTATACCAGTGGGGAAGAAAAGATGGACAAGGATATGATGACAATGATGCAATCTATCCGACAGGGAATAATATAAGTTCAGAACTTGTTGCATTATCTACTGCTGACGCTTCCAAATTTTACACAAAATGGAGTAACACAATAGCTCCAAATGGTATATGGGGGACATCCGACCCTTGGAATACCAAAAATATTGCCAATGACCCTTGCCCTACCGGCTGGAGAGTACCGAATAAGACGGAATTGACCTCATTGAGTGCTTCAGGGGTCACATGGAGAGAGACTAATAGTGATGGTTCATCTCCAAACGGATTGGCAGGCATATGGTTTGGGACAAACCACAATTCTGCTACTGCAGCTAATCCTAATGGTTGTCTCTTCCTCCCCGCTGCCGGGATGAACGGAGATGATGGCGCTCCCTCCAACCGTAATGGCTATGGCTTCTATTGGTCCAGTACCCCGGTGGATGTCTCTGCGAACTACTTGTTCTTCTATAATAACAACTCTGCCTTCCTGGGCAACGACACTCGCGCCTACGGTATGTCTGTCCGTTGTGTTAAGGAATAGATGCTGCTAAAGATAATCAGATACGTTTGGTTTCACTTTAAAATTCATCTGTAATACGCATCTGTTGTGGTGGGCGCTAATGATGACGCTGAGTTATTTTTTTTGCGAGTATTCGGAAAAAAATCCTTGTTTGTAAATGTAGCCGTCTTGGATGCAACTCAACATGTAATATAGATTCATGTTGCATAATAGTTCTCATAGAAATATTGTGCGAAATGGGTCCAAGTGTGCTATCTGGAGAAACTTTATTATCTCAACAAATTATCACCTTTCTCTATTCTCTCCTTACGCCTTTTCTCGTTTAACAATTTGACTCTTGTCACTACGCAAGCCAATATGAAATAGATAAAGACTTGTATCCAAAGCGCTATATATTCAAATCTGATTTGACTCAAAGTTGCTCCCATGGAGTTGAGTTTTATATATCCACGCACCCCGAATGTAGAGGGGAATATATATGCAAAATATTTCCAGAAGAGAGGGAAATGAGTCTCAGGCCAGGTACATCCACTTAAAAAGACAAGTATAACACTGAAAAACAAAAACGACACAAGACCCGTCTCCCTGTTTTTTATGAAGATACTTGCTGTGATTGAGAAAAATATAGTTGCCAAAAGGAAAGGAAAGAGCAAACTATATATCTCCCATACATTGCCGATATGGGGAATATTAAACATCCTCGGAACGAGCAGCGCAATGTATGAAGCCACAAAAGAGTAGATAAAGAAATACGCGCACGCTTTACCAATGACCACTCTATATATGCCACGTTGTCCGAGATATTTTGAGAAGAGTTTCATGTTTATATTCTCCTCTCTTTCGGTTCCGGCCATCATTCCTATACCCAGAAATAATAGTTGGTGTATAATTATCATTAGTATTGCAGGTACAAAAAAACTGCTAAATCCGTTCCCCGGATTATAAAGCATTGTCTCCTCGTAGGGCAATGCCTTCACCATCTGCTTACTCTGCTCATCAGTCATACCAAGAGTATTATACCGTTGAAGTTGGATAGCCTTGCCCTCATCAAGCATCACCATATTAACAGCCAATGCCACACTCTTATACACCATAAAACAACTCATATTTACATATAATGAGATTGTGGTTTGATCCCGTGCGGCAATCTTCGCGGAATAATCCCCAGGAAAGATTAGAATAGCATGTACATCTCTGTTGACAAATAATTTACGAGCCTCAAGCATATCTGGTACTCGTATTACCTTAACCTCGCGTGTTGCGTCAAGTTCGCGTATAAAACGATGGCTTTCATAACTATCAGAACGATCTATTACAGCCACAGCTGTATCGGGAATATTCTCATTAAGATAAACAAAATTGTATAGAATAGGGTAGGTAAGACCTGCAATAATCAAAATAAGAAGAACTCCGCTATCCTTAAAGACATTTTTGCATTCATTAAGAAAGATATTCCCTGTCTCAGTGATACCATTACTTATATATGTCCAATATTTTTTACTATTATAGCTCATCTCCAACTATTTTAAAGGATAATTTTGATATACCATAGCTTTAGACAATCTCTTAAGCACAAGCACAGGCAAAAATAAAAAAAGTAACAGCACAACATAATGAATCCAACATGTTTCAAAACCACCGCCATAAAGACCTGAGTGAACATATATAAGAAAATAATGTCTTAACGGGAAAAGCTGCCCAAGAGCACTAAATGGAGGCCACATATTTTCCAATGGGAATGTCATTCCGGCAATTGAGAGTGAAAGTATGGAATAAATTGAGGCAAAACTAAGCCCGTCTCGCAGAACAGGGAAAAGACCTATCATAAAGACCCCTACCGCCTCGGATGCAATAACCATTAAAAACATATTTATCATCATCAGATATAGAGGAGCGGACAACGGATAGTTAAGGACTTTATACATAAAGATCTCAAGTCCGAAACCTAAAGCCAAATATAAAATTGTATACGGCAGCAATTTACCGGTAAAGGCCGCAGGGAAAGAAAGTCCGGCCGCCACTATCCACTTTCTTGTGGTTTTCATCTTCAACTCATATCCAATTGCAAATACTGTCATCAGAATAATTACAAGTTGCAGTATACCCGGCAGAATCACATCTATCAAATAAACACCATAATTACTCCACGGATTTTCCACATAGTGAGAATCTACCACTATCGGTTGAATCAGCCCCATGATCTCATGCTCAGATTTCCCTCTTGCCCTCAAAAACTCCCTTTGAATTGCACCGGATGCAAGATTTGAAAGCTGAAGGAAACTTTTATAGGCAAGTGTACCGGGAACCATAAACGATTCCGTAACATAAACAGCAATATTAGGCCGTCTGTTGGATAAAATATCAGAATACATATTTTCGGGAACCTCGACAAAACCAAATATCTTGCCCTCCTGCATCTCCATTCTCGCCTCTCTGTGAGAATTATACTGTTTATATACAGTAATTCCCGGATTAGCATTAAACTCACGCACAAATCTTCTCGAAAGAGAGGAATGATCATTATCCACAATGCCAACAGGTACCTTCATAGGAAGACCCTGGTACATAAGGGTGGAAAAGAATATGCAACAAAAAACAATTGTTCCAACAGTACCGAAAATATATACCGGCCTGCTAAACATCTGTTTCAACTCCCTTATAAATACCACACGAGTATCTCTGAAGAAGCTCTTTAGAACGTCAATTATATCTAATTTCTTACGCATTTGCAGCCTATTAACCAAAAAATATTATTTACCAAATCTCTATACATTTATCCTTTTCAATCAAGACCTCCTAAATAGAATCCGATTTTGGTCCGATTAACTCTCTCTGTAATTTACCTGAAATGTAGGAGCTATTTTAGCTTCCTATCCATTAATACACTCATACCAGGACGAAGATCAGGAATCTTCTTTACCGGAACAGCTTTTATCTCAAATGTTTTAACATCGAATTGTCCCGATACTTTAGTAGCTTTCCATGTTGCATAGGAAGCCATTGCCTGCATATAGGTAACCTTTGCTTCGTACAAAGTATTATCACTTAATGCAGGAATTTTTATTTTAAGTATTGTTCCCACTTTTATCTCCTTCAGTAAATCCTCCCGAATATTAAAGGTAAACCAAATATCGTCGAGGTCTGTTATTGTCATTATTGGAGCACCTGTTCCAACCAACTCCCCAACTTTAGGGAAGGTCGCACTCACCTCTCCGCTCGCAGGCGCAACCAGTGAAATTTCACTCAAATAAGAGTTAACCTCGGTAACGGCTCCTTGTGAATAGTCCACCATTGCTCTTGCTGCCTCCTTATCCTCCTTTTGAGCTCCATTTTTTGCCATATCATATTGAGCTTTGGCTGCTTTTTCCGTTGCAACTGCCGAATTATACATGGCTTCCGCCTCATCTTTCTTCTGAGCAGAGACAACCTCTTGTTTATACAAATTAAGTATTCTATTATATGATTTTTGCGCAATATCCACACCTGCTTTTGCCTTCTGCCACATCTCATAAGCTCCCATTATTAGCTCCTGACGAGCTCCTCCGCTTGCTTTTCTATTCTGAGCCTCAGCTGCACTATGAGCGGCACTGGCCTGCATCATTTTCGCCCTTATCTCCGGGCTGTCTATAAGCACTACCGTATCTCCTTTTCTAACTTTATCACCCTCCCTGAAGATAAAAGCCTCTATTCTACCGGGAACCTTCCCGGAAACACGATATTCGGTTGCCTCCGTATAGCCTTGTAGTATGAGATCTTGCGGCTTTGAAAGAAGATATCCGATAACGCCTAATACAACTATTACAATAGTCAGAGCTATTAATCCTACAAGCAAACTGACTGTACTGTTTTTAACTTTATTCATATTATTATAAAATTTTATACATGACAAATTATCAAAATTTTGTATGAGACAGATAGCCGTTACACTATCGCTACACACACTCTCTCTCTTTTTATTATTTAAATGCCTCCCCCTTTGCTCTCATAAGATAAAGTTCACATAGCCTTACATCTATACTTGCATCTATTCTGTCGGAATTGGCAGACACCCACGCGGTTTGTGCCCCTAATAAGTCTGTAATACTAATTAATCCCTCTTTATATGCAATCTCGGCAAGTTTAAGATTCTCCTCCGCCGAAGCAATATTGCTTTGAGCCGAGGTTAATTTTTTATTTGCCTCCTGGAATCTGAAATTCGATTGAGTAACTTGTAATTCTATCTTCTCTTTAGCCTCCTGAATTTGATAGTTTACTATTCTTTGTGAATACCTGGCAGAACGGAGAGTATGAATCTTATCTCCAAAATGGAATATCGGGATACTTACAACTACCCCCGCATTGAACATACCTCCGAATTTATTTTCATATCCGTTATAAGAGTTAGGATTAGAGAGAAGATAGTTGGCAGATAATGCAATAGTAGGCATAAACCTGCCCTTCATAATTTTAACTTTAGAACTCTCTATTTTGTTGAGTTGCTCCAATTTCTTTAACTCCAAACGAGAGTCAAGTATTTTATTTATATCGAAATCTATCTGATACGACAATGGTTGCTGCGATATATCCTCATCTGCCAAGCCATAATTACCATTAATATTGAGCCCGCACAGTTGGTATAAAGCCATACTGGATAATCTGACACCATTTTCTGCACGAGTTAAAGCAAGATGCGCCTCATTAAGTTTCACTCGCACATTTAAAAGATCTCCCTTTGTGGCAACTCCCTCCTTAAGCATATTCTCCACATCTGAGTTCAGTTTTTCTAACAAATCTGTCAACTTCCGAGCCAATTTTTGCTTATTAAGAAGAGAGACGGTACGCCAATAGGACTCGTCAACCTCTATAATAAGATCTCGCTCAGTTTGTTTGTCATCTAATGCTACTATCTGTTCGGTACTTTTAGAGATATTATATAATTCCCTTATCTTGTTGCCCATAAATATAGGCTGAGTAAATCCGAGCCCTCCTGCAAAAACATTATGGATATCGTACTCCATAGCCGACTTAGGAAGATAGGCATAATCTTTCCACTGAATTTTTTCGGGATTTTTCTTTGGATTAAACGGCTTACCTTCAGAATCCAAAGGAACTGCTTGTCCCTCTACCATTGTCCATTTATTATTTACCTGATCTGCCCTAAAGCTAAAGCTACCATCCGCCGCTCTTGTTCCTATAGGAAGCAATGCATCTTCACTTAAGAGTGAAATACTTTTCTGATTCCACATATATGTTGCATTAGCTGAAAAGTTGGGGAAAAACTGAGTAAAAGCTGCTTTCTTCAGCTCCTCCGCCATCTTCAATTTTTCTTTTGAGATAAGAATGGTCTTACTTTGCCCAAGCGCCATTGCTCTATATTCCTCAAGAGAATAGACCCTTGCAGTCTCATCTTGAGCATTTGAAATTGTAACATTAATAACCCCAAATAGCAATAATGGAATAATTCTATTCATATAAATTTCTTGTAATATTTTTTTTAATTAACACCCTCTCTATATCTCGTCTGATTCGAGATTATTCAATATCTTCTTAAAAAGATTAATTATAAATTGAAGGTCCTCCATATCTATATCATTGGTAGACATCTCTATGGATTTTCTCACAATTCCGTTTGCAATTTTTTCCAATTGTATACCCTTGTCGGTAAGATGAATCAAATTAATTCTTCTGTCTTTATATGAGGACTCTCTCTTGACCAGCCCGTTCTTTTCGAGATTGTCGAGCAGACGCGTAACACTTGCCTTATCTTTAAAGGTTTGTTCACTTATATTTTGCTGAGTCTGTTTATCTCTTTCCCACAAGCATGTGAGAACACTCCACTGTTCTGTTGTAATCCCAAGCCCTGCCTCCTTAAATCTTTTATTCATATAACGATTTATGGCAGCACTTGCTCTTCCGTTAATCAGTGCAATGAAATCTTTTATCTCCAATAGCTGCTCAATATTATGCTTCATAGACTCCTCTATTAAATTTAGCTTAATTATATTCTTTCATTAATCTGTATATTAAAAAATACAATAATTCTTATATAACACATTGATATATTGGCTATTAAAATAATTGATGGTTTAATAGTTGATACATCAAGGATACAAAGATATTACATTTTTTTTAAATATGAATTTTTTTACACACTAAAACAGTCGAATGCCTAATAATGGCACTTTATCTCTATTTCATTCTCTTAAAAAATTCAGTATATTTTTAAGAAATTTGAGTTAACTTTATACCAATAAAATATGAATATGAAAAACACTATCTGGAGTAAATCAATTATCATCATTATTTTACTTATACAATTTTTAATATCAAGCTGCTCAAAAGACAATATACCTGATATAAAATATGATGCAGAACCAATAGAGTATGATTTGACCATACAGTCCACGGAGAATGAAGTATATCAGGAAGCCTTGCAACAATTGCTAAACAAATACCTTCCTAACGCCTTATCTACAAAAGATCATGCCTCCCTCCCCGCCGATCTGTTGGCAAGATTTCAAAGGATAGAAGAAAAAATGCTAAAAATATCTGACTCTCTTCAAATAAGTGGAGTTAAATGCCTCTCAGTTATTTTTAATAGCACCGGCGTAGATAAGAAACTACTGAAAGTATCAGGAAAAATCTATCTCCCTAACCAGGTAGCCCCGATTAAAGGCATAATAGTAGCAAATCATGTGTTGATTACTGATAACGCCTCAGCACCATCTCAATCAATTCAAATTGAGTCTCTCTTTGCATTTATGGGGTATGTTGTTGTAATGAGCGATTATATCGGATTTGGAGCTACAGTAGATCTGCCACAAACTTTTCTCGCACAAGAAATTACCGCTAAATCGAGCATAGATCTAACACTTACTACCTATAAATATTTGAAAGAGAAAGGCTATAAATTTCAGTATCCCGATAATAGAGTCAATATTATAGGCTATTCTCAAGGCGGCGCTGTAGCACTCGCCTGCCAAAAGATGATAGAAAGCTACTATCAAAAAGAATTCAAAATAAAAAAGACCTACGCCGGTGGTGCCCCATACGATTTGGAATACACTTTCAGACAACTACTTGATGATAAAAAATCCGGACTGCCACTTCCTTATATAGCTCTCGCAATTACTAGCCTCAATTACGGAGAAAACTTGAATGTCGATATTTCTAAATACTTTAAAGGCAAATTATTGCAAAATTATGAAGAGTGGCTCTATTCAAAGAGATATAACTCCACGCAATTAGAAAAACTCATAGGAACTTCAGACATAAGGGAAATTTTAAGCGACTCGGCATTAGATTATTCGGGCGATTTAATAAAGCCATTCATTCGCGCTTTAAAAAAGAATTCACTGATAGAATGGGTGCCTAAAGCACCAATATACTTGTATCATAGTATTCAAGACGAATATATTCCGGTCTACAACACTCAAGAGGCCTACGAGTCCTTTAAAAAACATTCCTCAGCCTCAATTGAGTTGGATTTAGGCAATTACGGTTATCACGTGGCGGCAGCATTTGATTTTTATTTTAAAGTTTTTGAAAAAATATAAAAGTCAAACACTGTAACACTAACACGTAGTCGGTCAGCAGGCAAAACCCTCTTTGTTTCTCCCCTCATAACCACTTGCACGGTAATGCTCCATTATACGTTTAAGATCGGCCTGAGCATCCTCTGTAATATCGAACTTTTGACCCCTGCCTATCCTTTTAGTCTTCCAATCAAAATAACCTAAATAGACAGGAATATCACAGGCTCTTGCTATGGTATGAAAGCCCGTTTTCCAACGCAAAGTAGCTTTTCTCGTCCCCTCGGGCGCAATCGCCAAGTGCATTCTATCGGCCTTACGTATAGCCTCTATCATCTGAAATGCAACTGAACTGCCATGCTTCCTATCTACCGGCACCGCTCCCATAAACCTCATTACCGGAGCCAATGGTCCCCAGAAGAACTCCTTTTTCACCATAACACTCGCCCTTCCGCCAACTGAAGTGTAATAAAAGTAAGATATTACAAAATCCCAAGCAGAAGTATGAGGAACACCAAGAATAATACATTTTGGCTCCTCAGCGGGAGGCTCTACAGCCTTCCAGCCCAACAACCACAAGAAAAATTTACAAATATATTTCATACCATTAAAAATTACGAACAGAAAATTTCTAAATCCTTATAAGATTCTTATAGACGACTCTCAATCGCTACACCTTTACATCACCCCTTTAGATAAGATCATTCTTTATAAGCTCCCCCGGAACATCATCCATCTTCTCCTCCATAATAACATCGGAACGCAAGTGGGATTTTATAAAGTCCTGCCTTTCCATTGTGTTTTTACCCATATAAAACTCAAGTAATTCAGGAATATTATCGTCTTTACTCAACCTCACTCTATCTAAACGGATATTCTCACCAATAAAACAGCCAAACTCATCCGGCGAAATCTCGCCCAATCCTTTAAAACGGGTAATCTCCGGATTCTTACCCAATTTTGCAATTGCCTTTTCCCTCTCCTCCGAAGAGTAGCAGTAAAAGGTCTCCATGTTCTTTTTTCTCACCCTAAAGAGCGGAGTCTGCAAAATATACAAATGCCCCTGCCTTATAAGATCAGGAAAGAACTGCAGGAAAAATGTAAGCAAGAGTAACCTGATATGCATTCCGTCAACATCGGCATCGGTAGCTATTATCACCTTTCCATACCGTAAATTGTCGAGATCCTCATCAATATTAAGGGCTGCCTGTAACAAATTGAACTCCTCATTTTTATAAACAATCTCCTTATTCTCTCCAAAACTGTTGAAAGGCTTGCCCCTCAAACTGAAAACCGCCTGAATATTAACATCCCTACTCTTGGTAATAGAACCGCTGGCGGAATCTCCCTCTGTAATAAAGAGCATGGTATCCTGATTCCTCGGATCCTTATCCCCCCTGTGAATTCTACAATCCCTAAGTTTTCTATTATGAAGATTGGCCTTTTTAGCTCTCTCTCTCGCAAGTTTCTGTATTCCGCTTATCGCCTTTCTCTCCTTCTCACTCTCAACTATCTTTTTGAGAATGGCATCTGTGACAGAGGGATTTTTATGAAGAAAATTATCGAGATGCTCAGAGATAAAATCTACAATAAAATTTCGCACTGTCGGGCCACCCGGCGCCACATCCTTAGCATCGAAATAGGTCTTAGTCTGATTGGAAAACTTAGGCTCCTCAACATTAATACTTATTGCACCTATAATCGACTGCCTTATATCTCTCGGATCAAAATCCTTCTTGAAAAAATCCTTGATTGTTTTAGATACGGCCTCCCTGAATGCAGCCAGATGAGTACCACCATGTATTGTATTTTGCCCGTTAACAAAGGAGCTGATATTTTCGCCATTCTCACTTCCGTGAGTCATAACAATCTCTATATCATCTCCTGAGAGGTATATAGGATCATAAAGCGGCGTCTCCGAAAGATTGTCATGAATTAGGTCTAATAATCCATTCCTGGATTTGAACTCATCTCCGTTAAGCACAATAGAAAGCCCCTTATTCAAATAGGTATAGTTCTTTACCATTGTCTCCACAAACTCCATGTTATAACTGTAATTTTCATACAGCGTAGGGTCTGCAGTATATCTTACCATTGTCCCGTTCCTCTCTGAACTCTCATTTTCCCCACTCTCCTTAAAATAGCCCCGCTCAAAAAGAGCCCATGTACATTGGTTATCTCTATATGTCTCTATATAGAAACTCGACGAGGTCGCATTTACCGCCTTTGTTCCTACACCATTCAATCCTACCGACTTTTTAAATGCAGAACTCCCATACTTGGCTCCCGTATTCATCTTGCTCACCGCATCAATAAGTTTACCGAAGGGTATTCCGCGCCCATAGTCTCTAACTATAACCTCTCTCCCAGATATCTCTACTGTCAAAGATTTGCCGTAGCCCATCTTGAACTCATCTATAGCATTATCTATTATCTCTTTAAGCAAAACATATATGCCGTCATCGGGAGAAGAACCATCTCCTAATTTACCAATATACATGCCGCTTCTACGTCTGATATGTTCATTCCAACTGAGGGTCTCAAAATCCGCCTCCGTGTAATCGCCCGCCTTTGACTGCTGCCCAAAGCCGAGCTCCGCCACTTCATTCTCTATACTATCTTTTTTTTCGCTCATTAAAATATGGTTTGGTTATCAACTGCAAATGTAATTAAAAAAATACTAAATTTGCTGCCAGAACCTGATAGAAATTTCTTAAAGAATAA
>CAYLGW010000035.1:0-15052 GCA_964383385.1 uncultured Muribaculaceae bacterium | reverse complement strand
AAATATATACTCACTCTTTTTATAAAAAATCACCACATTGGTTTTGTTTAAATTACGTACAATATTTACTGAAAGCCCTCGGAACAGAATTTGATATATTTAAAAATAATAGCTAAACTTGTACCAAATAAACAATCTGAGATTGTGATAATAGAAGAACGCCTACATATATTTGGGCTCCTCAAGAACTCTAATTGTAAAGTTGCAACGCTCTTATTAATAACTTTGTTGCTTCTATTTCAGAGTCCTACTCAATCTCGCGCTACTCGGACAGAAACATCGATGCTTCAGACAGAGAAGCAATCTATACAATCAAACCTCCTTAAGGAGATAAAATACCCTGCATCTTGGCCTATAGTTACCTTTTTTCTGACAATCTTATTGGTGGTATTTATTCTGGTCCTCAGGGTAATAATACACCGTACAAGGCGGGAACTCGACAAAAAAACCGAAAGATTAGCCCTTGCACTTAAGGCCGGAGAGGTCACAGTTTGGGGTTATGATGTAAAATCCAACAAATTCTTTAATGTGGAATGCGATTATTTCCCCTCTAACGGACAACCATTCGAAAAGGAGATTCTCTTCTTCCACCCCGACGACAGACCACTGTTTATAAATACAATAAAATCTCTCTGTGAGGGTGGAATACCGCCGAAAAGACTCTGTTTCAGGCTCAATCACGATAGCTCGGAGAATTGGCAATACACAGAAAAAGAGTTCGTACCAATAACCGACAAGAACGGCAAAGTAGTCACCATAATAGGCACACACCGGAATGTGACTCATATTTATGAGATGAAGAAAAGGCTCGAGGAGCTTATAAGAAGATCGGATTATGCCATTAAATCAGCTAATATGACTCTATGGGAGCTTAATACGGATGATATGTGTTTCACTACCTACAATGATCCGGTAACAAATTATAAAGATGGTGTAAAAACTCCGATGGATGAGTATATGGAATTAATTAGATTTAAAGAGAATAATAATCTGGACTCCGTAGAGAATACCTTAAGAAACGGCATTGCTTCTGATATTTACTGCGAAGAAAAGTTCTGGAACAACATAGATCAAAAATGGCATTATGGTATCTTGACTGGTACTCCATTCGATATTGACAAGAATGGACATACAATAAAATTTGTGGGATTCAGAAGAGATATAACCGAGTTGATTGAGACACAAGAAACCCTTAAAAAAGAGATGAAAAGGGCACAACAGGCCGATAAATTGAAATCCACCTTTGTCGCCAATATGAGTCATGAAATACGAACACCTCTTAATGCAATAGTGGGGTTTTCCAATCTGCTTCCCAACGAGGAGGATTCTGAACTAAAAAAGGAGTATACAAAGTTAATAAATACCAGTAGCGATATGCTGTTGAGATTGATAAACGACATCCTCGATCTCTCTAAAATTGAGGCGGGTATCATTGAGATGGCAACAGAAAAATTTGATATGTCGCAGTGTTTCATTAGAACAATCTCTTCATTAAAAAAGATGGAGCATAAGGATGTACCCTTAATTACAGATAACCCATATAGTAAGTGCGTTGTTGTATCGGACAAAAACAGAATATCACAAATTATTGTAAATTTTGTAACAAACGCAATAAAATATACCCCGTATGGCCATATCTCCGCAAGTTACGCCTATGAGGAGGAAGGTATAAAAATAATGGTAAGCGATACGGGAATTGGAATCCCGACAGAGAAACAACAACTGATTTTCCAGCGTTTCGAAAAATTAGATGATTTTGCTCAAGGAACAGGATTAGGACTTTCCATCTGCAAAGCTATAACAGACAATTGCGGAGGAAAAATTGGATTCAGGTCTGAGTATAAAAAAGGCTCAACATTCTGGGCCTGGATACCTTGCCCCCTAAAAGAACCTGTTGAGCTTTTTTAAATAACCCCCGAATAGAGACTATACAAGCGGTTTACCGGTCATCTCAACCGGTTGAGGAATGCCCATTAATTTAAGGATTGTAGGAGCAATATCCGCAAGAATTCCATCCTCAACACATTTAATATCGTCGTCAACTACAATAAATGGAACAGGATTCAATGAGTGAGCTGTATTTGGCGTACCATCGGCATTAATCGCATGGTCTGCATTCCCATGATCTGCTGTTATTAAAATTGTATAACCATTCTTATGCGCACAATTTACTACCTCGCCGGCAAGATTATCGATTGTTCTGACCGCCTTCTGAATCGCCTCATAAACGCCTGTATGCCCAACCATATCTCCGTTAGCAAAATTGAGCACTATTAAATCTTCCTTTTGCCCCTCCAAAATCTTTATCAGAGAATCAGCAACCTCAGGTGCACTCATTTCCGGTTTTAAATCATACGTGGCAACTTTAGGTGAATTCACAAGAACTCTCTCTTCGTTTTCAAATTTCTCCTCTCTTCCCCCCGAAAAAAAGAATGTTACGTGCGCATATTTTTCTGTTTCAGCAATACGTAATTGCCTCTTTCCTGCATTTGATACCACCTCTCCAAGTGTTTTTTTTACATTCTCCTTATCAAAAAGAATCTTGACTCCCTTAAAAGAATCATCATATGGAGTGAGGCAACAATAGTACAACGGAACTCTAAACATACCCATATCCGGCATCTCCTCCTGTGTAAGGACCCTTGTTAACTCACGAGCACGATCATTACGGAAATTAAAGAAGATAACCGCGTCATCCTTAGATATTGTTGCAACTTGGTGAGTACCCAAATCGTTTGTAACAGATATTGGCTTTATAAATTCATCCGTAACACCTGCATCGTACGATTTTTGAACAGCCTCTGCGGGGTTGCTACTCTTTTCGCCTATTCCATTAACCAACAAATCATAGGCAATCTTTACTCTTTCCCATCTCTTGTCTCTATCCATAGCATAAAATCGTCCAATTACCGAGGCAATTTTCCCGGTACTTTCCGACATCCTCTCCTGCAACTCTTCAATAAAACCCTTCCCGCTTTTAGGATCGGTATCTCTTCCATCCATAAAGCAGTGAACATAAACATTCTGCAACCCATACTCTTTTGCTACATCGAGAAAAGCATAAAGTTGTTTATTTGAGCTGTGAACACCTCCGTCGGATAAAAGCCCCATAAAATGCAGCTGCTTTCCACTACTTTTTACATAATCATAAACAGCCTTTATCTCCGGATTATCCAATAATTTTTTATCTCTGCATGCCCTGTTAATTTTTACAAGATCTTGATATACCACTCTTCCTGCCCCAATATTCAGATGTCCCACCTCAGAATTACCCATTTGCCCATCTGGTAACCCGACAGATTCTCCGGAAGCAATTAACTGCGAATTTGGATATTTAGCCTTTAGAGCATCTATATTTGGCTCACCTGTAGTATATATTGCATTAGATTTGTCATGTTTTCCAATTCCCCAACCATCGAGAATCATTAAAAGTACTTTTTTATTCATATTACCTCTTTTTAACTCTTATTATTTATATAAACCCAGATTAAAAGTTATCTTATTTTACACAAATATACTTTAAAAAAACTCAATCTGCTGCCTATTTTTATTGTTATATGTTTATTATCAGTGATATATAACATATTTTCTAATTGTAAATGTAGCAAATTTTATACCAGCTGCAATAAACTAAGTGAACAAAAAAGCCGACTCATAATAATTATTTATCTCTAATAATGCAGAAAAGGCAACATTTATTCTAAACATATTATTTTTGTTATTAAATATCTCAATCAAAAATTAATCACTTATCTGCAAACAAACAAGAGAGTTGTGGATAAAAAGAAGAGTATTAAAATTATTATCGTACATTTGTTAAGATTATTCCATTAGGAATGAATAAAACAATAATATGACATACAAAAAATCAAGCAAAGCTCGTCAAGAAAGACGCGCTAAAAGGAGACCGGGAAAGAGTTATAATTCACAGAGAAATTCAGATAGAGATAATTCAACTCAAACAAAGAGCCGCGCAAAACGAGCTCATGAGGAGGTGATTGGTACTCTATTGATGTCGCGAGAGGGATTTGGTTTTGTTAGAATACCGGAGCAAGAAGAGGATATATTTATCCCTCAGAAGAGAATGAAGGGGGGGTTAAATAATGATATTGTTAGAGTTGCTGTTACTAAGAAAAAAGTACGTGGAAAATCTCAGGAGGGAGAGATATTGGAGGTTATAGAGAGATCTAAAAAACCATATATAGGAATACTCCAGATCATTGGTAAACAAGCTTGGGTTATTATAGAGAGCAGAGTTATGCCATACGATGTTCAAATACCTACAGATGCATTTAATAAAAAAGACGAGGGTTTAAAAGTTGCTGTTTTAGTAGATAAATGGGAGAAAAACGACGATGCTCCTTGGGGAAGAATTGTTGATGTTTTAGGGAAACCGGGCGATAATAATACCGAAATGCACGCCATTTTGGCAGAGTACGGGCTTCCTTATAAGTTTACAGAAGAGGTTGAACAAGCTGCTGCAAAAATCCCGATAGAGATTGAAAAAGAAGAGATTAAAAGGAGGAGAGATTTTAGAGATATTTGCACTTTTACAATTGACCCGGCAGATGCAAAAGATTTTGATGATGCCCTCTCTTTTAGATTATTAGAGAATGGAAATTATGAGATCGGAGTTCATATTGCAGATGTTACTAACTATGTAAGGCCAAACGATATTATAGACAGAGAGGCTTACGAAAGAGGAACTTCCGTCTATTTAGTAGACAGAACAGTCCCTATGCTTCCCGAGATTTTATCAAACAATCTTTGCTCACTCAGGCCGGGAGAAGAAAAACTCACTTATTCAGCAGTTTTTGAGATGAATACAAAGGCCAAGGTTATTAAAAAATGGTTTGGCCGTACGATAATTAAATCCAATATGCGCTTTGCTTATGAGCAGGCACAGGAGATAATTGAAAAATACGCTGAAAAGAGCCCCGAAAGAGGGGTACAGGTGCTCGACATAGAGGATAAAACAAAAAAAGTAAAGGTTACCAAAGAGGTTACTAATGCCATTCTTGAGCTCAACAAACTTGCCGGCATTATGAGAAATAAACGTTTCAAAGAGGGCTCAATTAGTTTTGAAAGGCCGGAAATGAAGGTTCTTGTAGATAACAATGGTAAACCGATAGATGTAATTGAAAAGATAACTCACGAGTCTAACTGGATGATTGAAGAGTTTATGCTTCTTGCTAATAAAGAGGTTGCCTATTATGTAACTAAAAGTCTAAAATTAAAGGCTCCTACCTTCGTCTATAGAATTCATGAAACCCCTAATCAGGACAAAATTGAGAACCTGAGAGAATTTGTAAAGCATTTCGGCTACACAATGGATCAGGCCGAAAACCCTCATCAGCTTGCTTTTGCATTGAACTCACTTTTAGAAAAGACCAAAGGGAAACCGGAAAACAACGCTATTTCAATAATAGCATTACGCGCTATGGCCAGAGCCCAGTATTCTACCGATAACGTTGGCCATTATGGTTTAGGCTTTGAGTTTTACACTCATTTCACCTCGCCTATAAGAAGATACCCCGACATGATGGTACACCGCCTTCTCGCCCACTATATGGATAATGGCAAGAATGAGGACAAAAAGAAATTTCAGGATTTTTGTCAGCACTCCTCAAACAGAGAACAACTTGCTACGGAAGCTGAAAGAGCAAGTGTTAAATATAAGATGGTTGAATATATGCAGGACAAAATAGGACAAGTATTTGAGGGAACAATCTCAGGTATAACCGAATGGGGTATGTATGTAGAGATTGATCCCACAAAGATTGAAGGTATGATAGCTTTGCGCGATATAAAAGAGGATTACTTTATCTTTGACGAAAAGAAATACTGTCTTGTTGGCAAAGCCTCCCATAAAAAATTCACACTTGGCGACCATATAAAAGTTAAGGTAGCACGCACAAATTTAGAGCAGAAACTATTGGATTTCTCTCTTGTCTGGGAAAAACAGACAAATAACACTAACACAGAGAGATAAAAAGTTTACGGTTATTTTGCTCTTTTTAACTCCACTGTAAAGTGTCTCATAATAGGAAGTTCTTTGGTAATTACAAAGCCTCTTGTGATTTCATTACGTCTGTCATAAACATTCTTCACCGCAACTGCAATATAATCCATGTGGTTATTTGTATAAACACGTCGAGGTATAGCAAGTCTTAACAATTCGAGACGCGGATAACGATTTTCGCGGGTAACAGGATCTCGGTCGGCAAGAATACTGCCTATCTCAACACCGCGTACACCCCCCTCTATATATAACTCAACACCCAAAGTTTGGGCAATGAACTCCTCTTTCGGTACATTAACAAGTATTTTTTTGGCATCGAGGAATATTGCATGTCCCCCGGCAGGACGCTGGTATGGGATACCGAACTCATCGAGTCTCTTCCCAAGGTAAGCCACTTGACCGATTCTTGTCTCCAAATAGTTAAACTCTGTTCCCTCCTGCAAACCTTGAGCAAGAGCATTCATATCTCTGCCCGACATACCTCCATAGGTCACAAAACCCTCAAACATAATACTGTACATCTGGCATTTTTGCATCTCCTTTTCATCTCTGAATGCCACAAAACCTCCCATATTGACAATAGCATCCTTTTTAGCGGACATTGTCATATAGTCGGCCTCCATATAGATCTCTCTTGCAATCTCCTTAATACTCATCTGCTCATAACCCTTCTCTCTGGTCTTAATAAAATAGGCATTCTCAGCAAAACGAGCGGAATCTATAAGTAATTTTACCTCATATTTTTTACACAGAGCAGCAACACCCTTAATATTTTCCATTGAAACAGGCTGCCCGCCGGCCGTATTATTCGTAATTGTAAGAACAACAGCCGGTATTTTCTCCTTTGGATTCTCCTTAAGAACCTGCTCCAATTTATTCAAATCCATATTCCCCTTAAAAGGAAGCTCCATCTCCGTATCGGAAGCCTCGTCTATTGTACAATCCACGGCAAAGGCCTTTCTGAACTCAATATGCCCTTTTGTGGTATCGAAGTGAGAATTACCCGGCAAAATATCTCCCGGCTTTATAATGGCCGAAAAAAGCACATTCTCGGCAGCGCGGCCCTGGTGGGTTGGTAAGAAATAGTCAAAACCGGTAACATCCTTAATACTCTTTTTTAAATTATAATAAGAAGAGGCACCCGCATAACTCTCGTCTCCCTCCATAAGTGCAGCCCACTGCTTATCGCTCATCGCGCCAGTCCCGGAATCGGTAAGAAGATCAATATAGACCTGTTCACTCCTTAATTTGAAGAGATTATAGTCCGCCTCTTTTATCCAATTTTCGCGCTCTGTTTTAGTTGATTTTCTAATAGTCTCAACCATCTTTATTCTATACGATTCCGCAAAAGGTAATTCCATAATAATTTTAAACTATTTTTGATTAAAGTAATAATATTTATTAATAGTGTCCGCTAATAACAAACAAAAATAAACAAACGATACAAAAATATTAAATAAATTAAAATATTCAAATAATAAGTAGCAAATACCTCTACACATTAATTCCAACGGCTTTATTATTAAAAAGGATCAATATGCAGCCACACTGCAAATTCACTTATCAAACTGTAATTAGGCACTTTGCCCCAAGGGAATAACCAGAATAATAACAGAGGTGATAAATAGAAAGCGGGCAATTGAAACTCATTCCAATCACCCGCTTTAATAGTATCAGCAACCTCATCGTTATTTACAAGCAGATTGCTTCTTATTTTATCGGTAATAATCCATCCGGCACATTACATCTGCTGAAATGGCCTATTAACTCAGCTCTTCTTTGCCTCTGCAAGTTTTTTCTTCTCGCTACGAATATTAAAATCGTACATAATAGGGGTAGCAACAAATACAGAAGAATAAGTACCCACAATAATACCTACAACAAGTGCAACAGAAAATCCTCTGATCACCTCCCCTCCGAACAATGCAATTGCTACCATTACCACGAGCGTAGTACCTGATGAGTTAATTGTTCTGGAAAGAGTACTGTTAAGAGCGCTGTTAACATTTTCATAAAGGCCTCTCTTTGGATACAATGCTTTATATTCACGAATACGGTCGAAAATAACCACCGTATCGTTGATGGAATATCCGATGATAGTAAGTACGGCAGCAATAAAGGTCTGATCCACATCCAAACTAAACGGCAATATTCCGGAGAAGAATGAGAAGAAGCCTATAACAATAATTGAGTCATGAGTCAAAGCTATTACACCACCTGTTCCCCAAGTCCAGCCCTTGAAACGTATAGCAATGTATATGAATATTGCAAGCAAAGAGATTATAACAGCAATAATCGCATCCCTCTTAATATCATTTGCAATTGTAGGCCCAACTTTATCTGAACTTATAATACCATTAGGGTTATTTACGGTAGAGGTAAACTCTTCAAATGTCATTGGAGTCTTAAAAAATCCCTTCAATGCATTATAAAGTTTTTGCTCAACCTCCTTATCAACCTCATTAGAGTTATCCTCAATCTTATATTTAGTTGTAAGTTTCATCTGGCTCGCTCCGCCGAACTGCTTTACCTCAACAGTCTGTCCAAACTCACTATCGGCCGCCTTTCTTACCTGCTCTGCAGTCACATCTTTATCGAAACGCAATACATAAGTTCTACCTCCAGTAAAGTCTACACCATAAGAGAAGCCCTTTATTCCTAAGGACAGAAGCCCGGCAAAACAGACAACTGCAGAGATTATGTAGCAATATTTACGTAGTTTCACAAAATCCACATGAGTATTTTGCATGAAATTACGGGTAACTTTATTATCGAATGTAATATTCTTGTTCTTGCTCAAACGCGCTTCAAATATAAGTCTTGTTATGAAGATAGAGGTAAGCAATGAGGTTATGATACCTATTACAAGGGTTGTTGCAAACCCCTGAACAGGACCTGAACCGAATATGAACAAAACTATTCCTGTAATAATTGTTGTCAGGTTACCATCTATAATTGCCGAATAAGCATTACTATAACCGTCTTTTACAGCCAACCGTAAAGCTTTTCCAGCTCTGAGCTCCTCCTTGATACGCTCGTATATAATAACGTTCGCATCAACCGCCATACCCATTGTCAGAACCAGACCCGCTATACCCGGCAATGTAAGTACCGCTCCGAAAGAGACCAAAGCTCCAAACAAAAACAGTACGTTGCAGAGCAAAGCAATATTTGCAGCAACACCGGCCCCGTTATAGAAAATAAGCATATATATAAGAACCAGCACGAATGCTATAAGGAATGAGATCATACCGGCGTTAATAGATTCGCTACCCAAACTTGGCCCGACAACTTGTTCTTGAACAATTGTTGCCGGAGCAGGTAATTTACCTGATTTAAGAACGTTTGCTAAGTCTTCGGCCTCAGTAATTGAAAAATGTCCTGTAATTTCAGATCGGCCTCCGGTAATCTCGCCATTAACTTTCGGGTATGAATAAACCATACCATCAAGTACAATTGCTATCTGTCTACCTACATTATCAGCTGTAAGTCTTGCCCATACCCTTGAACCTTCAGCATTCATAGACATACTTACAGAAGGCGAACCGCCATTATTCCCATAAGAAACACTTGCATCTGCAACGACTGAACCATCGAGAGGAGCCTTACCATCCTTTGAACTTGCCTTAATAGCTACAAGCTCATATATATTTCCGGCCTTATCTTCAGGCGCAGGCTTCACAGACCACATCGGAATAAATTCCATAGGGAAGAGAGCCTTAATCTGAGGCATATTCAACAATGCGTTTACTTTTGCAGTATCTCTGTAATGTGAATGGCCGATACATGCACCCGGAACAAGTTGTCCGTTATATTGACTCGGCGAGAGAACAGCAAAAAGAGGATTCTCCTTCATCCAAACAACAGCATCACTTGAAAGGCTATCTGTATTGATAAGAGATTCCATTACCTTGTCGGTTGCATTCACCTTTGTAGAATCGGAGACAACTTTAGAAGAGTCTGCCTTAACCACCTTATCGGCAACAGCCTTTGTAGTATCTGCCTTTACAACGTGAGAACTTACAATCTCCTTTGCCAAAGCATTAGCCTCTGTTAGGAAAGGATAAATTTCCGAGTTATCATATGTTGTCCAAAACTCCAATGAAGCAGTACCCTGAAGCAACTTTCTTACACGCTCAGGCTCTTTTATACCTGGTAACTCGACAAGAATTCTCCCTGTATTTCCAAGCTTCTGAATATTAGGCTGAGTGACACCAAAACGGTCGATACGGTTTCGCAATACATTAAATGAATTGGCAACAGCACTTTCTGACTCATCACGGATAATCTTTATAACCTCCTCGTTTGATGTTTCGGGTTTAATTTTATCTCGCATCTCATACGTACCGAAAATAGTAGAGAGTCTCTTTCCTGGAGCGACAATATTCCAAGACTCCTCAAACAGAGTGATAAAATCCTCGCGAGATTCAACCTCTCTCTTATACGCCATATCAAGCGCATTCTTAAAATCTGGAGATGGATTATTATCTGCAAGGGCCTTGATAAGATCTCTCAACTGAACCTGCAACATTACGTTCATACCTCCCTTAAGGTCCAAACCTAAATTGATCTCCTTGTCTTTTACCTCTTTATATGTAAATCCAAGAAAAACATTTTTTGCAGTGATTGAATCGATAAAATATTTTTCCTTCTCTTTTGAAAGAGAATCGAGAAAATATGCCTTATCCAGTTCCGGAACATTGGCAAAGGCCGGGCTTTTTTTCTCGGCCTCAACTAATTTTGCCGCATATTCTGCACCTTTACTTTCCTGGTGTCTGGTAGCCCACGTAAATGATAATTGATAAATGCAGGCTAGTGCGATTAAAATTGCCACAAATTTGATGGCGCCTTTACTTTGCATGTGATATTATAGTTTTAAATTTATATTTCAAATTAATCTGGCTATACAAAATAGGGTGCAAATGTACAAATTTTTCCTAATAAATAAAGATTTTATACCTTTGTTTGAACATATTTTAAATATTAAATGAAGAAAAAGAGTATTTTACATATTTTAATCTTTCTGACTCTCTGTAGTTCACCACTTTTCTCTCAGAACAGAAACACCGCAGGACATGCAGATTATCTGCACATGCAGTATCGTTTTAATGATGCGATTGATATATATAAACAATTACTGAAACAGTCCACTGATTCCTCCGCCAAATCGGATATAGAAAAAAAACTTATTAACAGCGTAAATGGAAAAAATATGCTTAAATATGCCTACGTCCCAAAGATGGTAGCAAGAAAAAAGTTTTCCATTAAAGATTTTTTTCTACATTATCCCGGATTTGAAAACAAATCATGGAGCCGCACACCTGCGTCATTACTTCAAGCAAACAGTTTGTTCTCCTATATCTACTTCCCCAAGGGAGCAAAAACTATCTATTTTAGCGCGCCGGATAAAAGCGGTTCGTGGAGTATTTATTCAACCACTAAACTTAATGAATCGCTCTGGAGTGCTCCACAACTATTGAATGAAAGCATAACCTCTATGGGAAACGATATTTTTCCATATCTTTCGGCAGATGGGAAAAGCCTGTATTTCTCCTCCAACGGCCATTTCGGCATGGGTGGATATGATTTATATGTCAGCAGATGGAGTGATGAAATAGGAGATTGGGATACACCACAAAATCTTGGTTTCCCCTTCTCGTCTCCGGCAGATGATTTTCTCTATTATGATACCCCTGATGGTAAATACACAATTTTCGCCTCAAACAGAAGCACCGGAAGAGATTCTGTCAATGTTTATGCTATAGAGTATGAAAACCTTGCTCTTAAAAAAACAATCTCTCAAGAGGAGGCAGCGAATATAGCGTTGCTGAATCTTCCCGACAATAATCAATATGACGATGGTGTTGAGGAGTCAGACAAAGCGGATAACTCTCAAACTGCAAGATACAAAGAGGCTGTCAAATTAGTAGAGTCCTTACAGATACAACTCTCCGACATAAACGAACAACTTTCAGAGAAGAGAATACTCTATCACAACTCCTCCGTAGAGAGTGAACAATCCGCCGCTGCCAAAATAATTAAACAACTCGAAACTGATGCTATCTCCGTTCAGGGCCGATTGGGAAAAGCCTCCGAGGCAATGCAGTCCGCAGAGATGGATCTTATTCTTAAAGGGATTGATGTTCCAAAAATAGCCGGTGAGAAGAGTTCATACGACTTACAACCCTCCGATAAAAAACTTTTCAGATTCGCCTCCAACTCTCTTAGGTCGACACCTGAAATAAAGATTGAGAAGATCTCTTCCTCGTCAGATTTTTCATTCGGAATAGAGAAAAACAACAGTAAATTCTCCCTCTCAAATATTAATGAATTCCCCTCATATCTTGTCTATCAAATACAATTTTTGACAACAAAAACTAAGGCTTCCGCTAAGATGTTGAAGGGACTGACTCCCGTATTTGAAAGAAGGAATAGCTCAACAAACAAATATGTGTATACGGTAGGTCTATTCGGCACCTATGAAGAGGCTCTTGAACATCTCAATACTGTAAAAAAGAGTGGTTTCCCGGGCTCTTCAATTGTTGCCTTCAATAAAAAGAAAACAATTACTATAAAAGCTGCAAGAGCCTTAGAAAAAACGGGTGTAAACAACATGTATCAAGTTATAATTACAGGCTATGACGAAGGCATGTCAAAAGCTATGATTCAACTAATACAAAAAAACACCACAAAGGAGATAGCAAAAACCATTACTGACGGGAAAACCCTCTATGTAATAGGTCCCTTCTCTCAACAAATAGAGGCCAATAATCTTGCAAAGACCCTTCAAACAGTAGCAAGCGGAAAAGTTACTGTAGAAAAGAAATCATTAATAAAAAAACAATAACCTATGCTGGCACTTGTAATATCGCTTATTATTATCGGATTAGTCCTTTTGGCTATAGAACTTCTTATTATACCCGGATTTGGAGTAACCGGTATTTTAGGAATAGCCTCGCTCGTCGGAGCCTGTTTCTTTGCCTTTTATAGCTTCGGATATTTATTCGGAGTCTTAATTACAGCAGGAATATTACTCCTGATAGTACTCTCCATTATTGTAATACTTCGTTCAGGAACATGGAAAAAACTAAGTCTTAGAACCAACATTGAGGCTAAAGTAGACAATACCCCTGAATCCAAAGGCTTCAAAATTGGAGACAGCGGCATAACTATAACAAGACTGGCTCCGGGTGGACATGTAAAATTTGGAGAACACATTGTTGAGGTAAGTACCCGCGACGGCCTCATAGAGCCGAATAAAGAGGTTGTGATAAGCTCTTTTGAGGGCACACGTATATTTGTATCAATAGTCAAATAATCTCCATTTTCCCTACCTTAACTCAAAAATTAATTATTAACAAACAATACAATGATTGACAACACTGTTATCACTTTTATCTGGGTCGGCATTTCAATAGTCGCCCTAATGGTATTTTTATGGTTTTTCCCTGTTACTTTATGGTTTCAGGCGTTAATTTCAGGAGTAAAAATATCTCTCCTACAGCTTGTGTTGATGCGCTGGCGTAAGGTTCCTCCTGGAACAATTGTAATGGCAATGATCACTGGAACAAAAGCCGGTCTCAAACTGAATGCAAATGAATTGGAAGCACATTATCTTGCAAAAGGCAATGTCCCTAATGTAGTAAATGCCCTTATTTCAGCAGACAAAGCTAATATCCAATTGGATTTTAATATGGCAGCCGCTATCGATCTCGCAGGACGAGATGTTTTCCAGGCTGTACAAATGTCCGTCAATCCGAAAGTAATAAACACACCTCCTGTAACAGCTGTTGCAAAAGATGGTATTCAGCTAATTGCTAAGGCTAGAGTAACTGTTCGCGCCAATATTAAGCAATTGGTTGGAGGAGCAGGAGAAGAGACTGTTCTCGCACGTGTAGGAGAGGGTATTGTCTCCTCTATCGGCTCGGCCGAATCACACAAATCCGTGCTTGAAAACCCTGATTCCATCTCAAAAGTTGTTCTAAAAAAGGGACTGGATGCCGGTACGGCCTTCGAAATCCTCTCCATAGATATTGCTGATATTGACATTGGTAAAAATATCGGTGCCGTTCTACAGATAGACCAGGCAAATGCAGATAAAAATATCGCTCAAGCAAGAGCAGAAGAGAAACGAGCAATGGCAGTCGCACTTGAACAGGAGATGAAAGCTAAAGCACAAGAGGCCCGTGCAAAGGTTATTCTTGCAGAAACAGAAATTCCTCTTGCAATAGCAGATGCTTTCCGCAAAGGAAATCTCGGGATAATGGATTACTACAAGATAAAAAACATTCAGGCTGATACCGATATGCGAGAGAACATTGCAAAGTAGGCTTTAAGAGTTTGTAGATAAAAAAAAATTGCATACATTTGCAATCCCAAAGTTTGACAAACAAACCCAGGAAGGTGAGATGGGTGAGTGGCTTAAACCAACAGTTTGCTAAACTGTCGTACGGGTAACCGTACCGGGGGTTCGAATCCCCCTTTCACCGCCAAAAAAGCAGAAAAGACCTCAGCAATGAGGTCTTTTCTTTTGTCTCTGTATGCGAAGAAAGCTCGCTTTCTGGAGCAAATACAGAGACAAAACAAGGCGCACCACGCGCCTTTTCTGCTTTTTTAGGCAACCCCCCACCGGTTAGGTGGTGGGGGAATGCCGGAGGCCAAATCCACACACATGAAATGTGGGCCAATTGTCATAAAAACAGAAATAATAACAAAAACCTCTCAGGAAAGACAGAATATATTCATCTACCGGGATGTTAACACAAAAGAAATTCATACTTTTTTGTACAAAATGGCATATTATTTTGCAAAATAAAAAATTAAATGTACTTTTGCATCCGCTTTTAACGGAATACTGTCCCAAACAGGAGTTAAAGGTTTGAAAATATTATGTCTCGGGGTGTGGCGCAGTTGGCTAGCGCATCTGCTTTGGGAGCAGAGGGTCCTCCGTTCGAGTCGGAGTACCCCGACAAAAAAAGAGTCCGACTAACAATCAAAAGTTAGTTGGACTTTTTTATGTGATTTGAATCT
>CAYLGW010000034.1:0-15454 GCA_964383385.1 uncultured Muribaculaceae bacterium | reverse complement strand
TCACTGGATGCTCATATCTTCTCGTTCGGTCTCAACTACAAATTCTGATAAATCTACACAAAGATAAAATAGAGAGAGGGTGGCTAAAAAGTCTTTAGACTGATTAGCCACCCTCTCTCCTGACTCTACACTTTTACTCGCTTTTTTGCATCTCCGAGGCTTTTCCGAGCTTAAGTAAAACCTTTATTTAGACCTAAACACAGCCATTTACAGCTGCTGTTTAAAAGGTTATTTTGTTTATTGCAGGAATACCCTTCTCCATCCATTCAGGCATCGGTGCCCCCTTAAGAAGGTGATTAAAAAACTCTGCTTGTCGTACGCTCAAATCTTTTTGATTGCGGCGTTGGCTCAGATTATGGCTTTCACCATTATATTGCAACATCCAGACAGGTTTGCGTAGACGTTTCATCGCGGTAAAATATTCAATACCTTGATACCATGGAACAGCCTCATCTTTATCGTTATGCATAATAAGCAGAGGGGTCTCTATTTTTGGTACGCCGAATAAGGGAGAATTCTCAATGTAAAGATCAAATCCCTCCCAAAGATTTTTTCCTATGCGGCTCTGAGTATGTTCATATTGAAACTGCCTAACATTTCCGCTGCCCCACCTTATGCCGCCGTAGGCACTGGTCATATTAACGACCGGTGCGCCGGCCATAGCTGCTTTCCATTTAAATACCTCCGGACGGGTAATCATATAGGCAACCTGATATCCGCCCCAACTTTGTCCGTCTATACCAATATTCTCCGCGTCTGCCCATTTGTTTTCACAAATTTTCTTAACTCCGGGTACTATGCAGTCGAGAGCAGACTCTCCCGGATGGCCAATAGTATAATGAATATCGGGTACGAAAACTAAGTAGCCATTGCTTACGAAGTAAGGAATGTTGATGGTAGAACGGCTTGGACTTGGTGAAATATAGCTGTAAAGAGTCTGAGATCTTGTCTCATAAAAGTAGACGAGCATAGGATATTTCTTTTCAGGATCAAAATTTTCCGGTTTGTAAAGAATACCGTCGCAATCAAATCCATTATTGGATCTCCAAGAGATCAGTTCAGGTACTCCCCATATATAATCTTTTTGTTGAGGGTTTATCTCTGTACATTTAATAGAGCTTTTAAAGTTGTCGGTTGTTATATATAAATCGTTGCTCTGAGTAAAGTTATTTTTTAAGAACAGAATAGTTTTTCCCTTATCCGCAGCTCCTTTGGTAAAGCTGGAAAAGGTAAATGGTTCCATTGTGACTCTTTGCATATCGGATTTTTTACTGTCGAGATTCCTGCAATATAAACCGTTATACTTCGATTTTCTGTCAAATGCAGAAAAATAAACAACTCCGTGCTCGCCTATAGGCTGCTTAACAGGACCTACAACCGGCATATACTCCGGTTTTTCACCAAGACGTATAATATTAAAATCCAAGTTATTCTTATTTCCGACACCGCATGTAAAATTTTCCGGGGCTTTTTCCCCTCTCGGGTCCAATTTCCATATATCATTTACAGCATTAATCAGCACTGCCTTATCGTCCGGAAGCCATCCTGCAGACCCATTGTCGTATGGCATCTCAGGAGTATCCTGCATATAAGTCTTAAAATCGTCTCCGGTAGCGGATGAGATATTTCTAATTGCACCATTTGCAGCCTCATAGGAGTACCACTGTGCCTCTTGGGCGTTAAACCAAATTAAATATTTACCCTTTGGTGAGGCAGATACAGATCTCAAATAGACATCCTTAAGTAGACTCTTAGCCTCTCCTGTGGCAATATCTACAATATAAAGATCTGTGTGCGGATTAGCATCCCACTGGCTCTCTAACTGATAGTTGTAGTCGGTTACTCCGTAACCCCAATTTGCCTCCTCCAAATTAGGTATGATAACAGAGGGCATCTCTTCCGTCTCAATTCTTACAAGATTCAGCGCCTTTGGATTATCTACATTATCCAATGTCGTGGTACTTGTACAGAGCAGACCTCTTTTCTTATCTCTTTCTACTCTTAACAGTTGAGCCGGTTGATTATAGCGGTCATTATAACTCCAGAGATCCAGAACAGCCGTCTCAAAATCCACAAGAGTGCTCTCTTGCGGCTTATATCTCTTTACTATTGAATAATAAATGCGATCACCCTTCTTATTTGTTATGCCTACTGCCTCTCTACTTAAAGTATAACCCTCGGGCATACCGTTCATTTTACTATCGGCCGCCAGAATTGGCTTATTGGACTCTTTTTTCATTAGGAACAACGACGCATCATCCTTTCCGGCCTTTGTAGTATCCATTTTGGCAAAAAAGGTTAAATTATCACTATCCTTATGAGTGTATGGTAAAAAGACCTTCTGTTTTTTACCGGTTGCAAAGAGTAATGAACTCTTTTTGGTTGCCGGCTCGTATTTGAAAAGGCCGTTATTATTCTCCTTTCCATTATCTACTATGTAATAAATGGTACTGTTTCTTGCATCAAAACAGAAATCGGAGATCTCTTTTAGAGTATCGGTAGCCCATTTTTCAAAATTGAATACATATAAATCCGACTTAATTTCACTCTCTTTCCCGCTCTTCTTCCCCTTCTCCTCTCCTTTTGCGCCCTCATTCACCTCCTTCTCGGTTTTTTTATTCTCAATAGCGCTCTTCTCTCCCGTAGAGTTTTCGCTCACAGACCTCTCCTCTTTTGAACTCTCCTTATCGGCCATCTTTTCAATCATATAAGCTATAAATTGAGCGGATCTGTCGCCTGCCTTGAACTTTTTAAGATCCGGTATCTTTACCAATTTTTGTGTTGCAATACAATAAAGTCCCAAAGTATCGTTGGGCGCCTTTGTTCCCTTTTTCTTATCAATTTTTGCGGAACGTATCTGAGCAAAGGTGGGTTTTATTGAGAAGGCCAAATATTTACCATCGCTTGTGAAGAGAGCATCATTTCCTCGTGGAAACAGACGTTGTTCTCTGCTCTTTACATTTATTAAAATAAGACTATTATCGCCCTCTTGCTCCTTTACTATAAAGGTGGCAAACTTGCCGTCGTCGGTAATAGTCAGTGAATTTATACTTTTCCATGAATCATATACCGAATGATCCAAAGGAATTTTCTCCTTTGCGTTATTCTGAGCCTCAATCGATTTAGCCGAGAGCAGAAGCAAAAGGCAGAGGAGGGTTTTTCCGGTTAATGTGAAAATTTTCATATGTTGAATTAATTAGTAGCTGAAATCAGTTATTCAAATTTAGTGGAGCAATAAGCGGTTTGCAAAAAATAAGTAAAATTTGACTAATGAATTCTTAAAAAGTTTAATATTGTATTTAAAATTTAACAAAAAATTTACGATTTTTAAAATTTATTCTATATTTGTGGTCCTTTTTAAATAAATGTGTGTGTGTTTATAAAGGAGACTTATTCATATTTGCACCATTTCATGTGCATAAGTTCAAACAATTTTTAATTATTAACCAAATAATCTAATAAATGAAATCTATTAAATTATTTCTTGCCTCACTGTGTGTGGTACTGGGATTCTCTGCGTATGCCCAGAATATTACAGTGTCAGGTATGATATCAGACGCTTCCAATGGGGAGCCGATTCCATTTGCATCTTTGCAGGTTAAGGGTACAACACAAGGCACCTCTGCTGATGCCAATGGGCATTATACTATTTCGCTACCTAAAAATGGAACGCTTATCATAAGTTCCATCGGTTACATCAATCAAGAGGTAGCTGTTGCGGGGAACCTTGTAATTAATGTTGCACTTCATCCCGATGCCGTATCGCTCGATAACGTTGTAGTTGTTGCTTACGGTACAGCAAAAAAGGAATCACTTACAGGTGCCGTAACCTCAGTCGGAGCGAAAAACATAGAGAAACGTCCTGTTTCCAACGCCATCAGTGCATTGGAGGGAACAACTTCCGGCGTTCAGATAAACAATACCTACGGAGAACCTGGTTCCGCACCTGAAATTCGTATCCGCGGATTTTCAACAGTAAACGGAAGTAACTCTCCTCTTTATGTTATAGATGGTGTGCCTATGAGTGGTGGAACAAACGATATCAACCCTAACGATATCGAAAGTATCTCTATTTTAAAGGACGCAGCCTCTTCTGCACTTTATGGTAACAGAGCTTCCAATGGTGTTATCCTCATTACTACCAAAAAAGGTAAAAGTGATAAACTTACCCTCAGAGCTAATGTTCAGCAGGGTATTTATTCAAGAGGTGTTAAGGAGTATGAAACTTTAGGAAGCGACGAATGGATGGAGACATTCTGGACTGCTACAAGAAACTCATATCTCTCTACTGCAAACAGCAAATACACACTTGCTGAGGCAAATAAGAAGACAACTGATGAGTTTTTCGAGACAGGTATCTACAACATTTACAACAAAGCAAACAATGAGGTATTTGATGCCAACGGAAAAATTGTAGCAGGAGCTAAGGTTAAATCTAAGATTAAAGAGGACTTGGATTGGTATAAACCTATTGAGCGTCTTGGTTACAGACAAGATTATAATGTCAGCGGTGATGGCGCTACAGAGAAATTGAACTACTACTTCTCAATCAACTATTTGAGTGAGGATGGCTATATGAAATCATCAGATTTGCAAAGATTTACAGGTAGAACCAATATTAATGCAAATATTAAAAAATGGTTGAAGGTAGGGTTTAATATGAATGCATCTCATAGAGTATCAAACTCTACAAGTTTTGAGAAAAGCACATCTTATGCTAACCCGTTCTATTTCGCAAGAAATATGGCTCCGGTATTTCCTGTTCACGCACATGATTATACCACAGCCGATGGAGATTACATCTATGAAAATGGAGAGAAGGTATATGATTACGGACAGTATATTCAAAGAGCTCAGAGCTCCGGTCGTAACGTGGTGTACGAACGCGAACTTAATATAGATAAGTACTATAGAAATACTATAGATGCTTTGGCTTTTGCAGAGATCTCTTTCTTAAAAGATTTCAAATTTACCATCAAGGGAGATCTATTTAACAGCAATTCTGAATCGAGAAGCTACGACAATGCCATTGTCGGAGACGGAGTAGGCTCACATGGTCGTGCAAAACGCGTTATGTACAGATATAAGAACTACACCTTCCAGCAACAACTTATGTGGACAAAACAGTTCGACAAACATAATGTAGATATAATGATTGCACACGAGAATTATGCCTCAAGATATAACTATCTCTATGGATATAAGACAGGAGAAGGAACTCCGGGAGTAGGTGATTTGATTAATTTCTCTGAGCTTACAGACCTTACGGATTCTGAATATAATTACAGAACAGAGAGTTATCTTTCGAGAGTTCGTTATAACTACGATGATAAATATTTTATAGAAGGTTCATTCCGTAGAGACGGTTCGTCGAGATTCCATAAAGACAATCGTTGGGGTAATTTCTGGTCTGCAGGAGTAAGCTATATTATCTCCCGCGAGAATTTTATGAAGGATATTAAGTGGATCAATAACCTGAAATTAAGAGCCTCATACGGCCAGGTAGGTAATGATCAGTCTGTAGGTATGTTTGCCTATATGGGACTTTACGGATTGAACACCAATGGTAAATCATTTGCGGCATATAAGACTCAATACGAGGCTAAAGATATTAAATGGGAGTCAAGTAATTCGCTCGGTATAGCAGTAGAGGGACGTTTCTTGGATAAAATTAATTTATCTGTTGAGTATTTCGACAAACGTTCAAAAGACCTTCTTTTCAATATCTATCTTCCATTGTCTGTCGGATCGACCGATACAGATGAAACAACAGCGAACAAAACTCTCAATATAGGAACCTCTTCTAACAGGGGCGTCGAGGTTAACTTAGATGTAGATGTATTGAGAAAGAAAGATTTCAATTGGAATGTGGGAATCAATATGACCTACCTGAAGAATGAGATTACTAAACTTCCTGCTCAAAATAGAGAGAACGGTATTATCAGTGGCACTAAAAAATATATGGAGGGTCACAGTATGTTCGATTTCTGGTTGTACCAATTTGTAGGTGTTGACCAGATGACTGGTAAATCTCTTCTTGAGATAGATACCGATAAATACTATGGTGCAACACCTGCCGAAGGTAAGACAGCTATTCCTTCAGATTATCTGGTTAATATCAATGGTAAAGAGTACACAACTTACACTACCTATGCAAAGAAGGATTGGAGTGGCTGTGCACTTCCAAAGGTATTCGGAAGTTTATTCACCAATATTACTTGGAAGAACTTTACATTCGGAGCTACCTTGACCTATTCATTGGGAGGTAAGACATACGATAACTCATATTCAAGCCTTATGAGCGTGGGAACAACTCCGAGTGCAATACACAAAGATATTCTCAAATCATGGTCGGGCGTTCCTGAAGGAATGACAGAGACCTCTGCAAACAGAATAGATCCTAACGGAGTACCTGTAATCGATGCTAATCTCGATACCTATACCTCTGTTGGATCCTCAACAAGATGGTTACACAATTCCAGCTATCTTGTAATAAAGAATATCAATATGAGTTACCAGTTACCTGCATCACTTTGCAAGAAATTGGATCTCTCTAAGATCAATCTTACTTTTGGTGTTGAAAACCTTGCAACCTTCACATCATTGAGAGGTATGGACCCTCAGCAATCGTTCTCAGGTGTATCTAATAACTCATTTACAACTGCAAGAACATACTCATTGGGTATTAACATTACTTTCTAATCACTGAAATTTTAAGAATAATGAATACAATTAAAAAACTATACTTTATAATAGCCAGTGCAGCGTTGCTTGGAACGTCATGTTCCAAGGAGTATCTGCAGACTTCTCCTACCGATTCTTGGGATGAAACAGCAATTTTCTCTACAGCGGAAAATGCTCAGGTTGCCATGAACGGTGTATACAGATGTATGACACAGCAGTACGGTGGCTTCGGCCAGGGATACAATGGTGAGGGTACAATCAAATATTATATCGGTAACTTTGGAGGTAACAACTATAACCTTGCCAATTCAGGTAATACAGCCTCTATGAATCAGACCTACCACGACAGCAACTCGTCTACTTTTATTCTTTACCCTTGGTACTATTACTACAGAATTATTAGTAACTGTAACTCTATTATCAAACAGATCGATGCTGCAACAGGCACAGATGCTGCAAAAGCAAATGTAAAGGCACAAGCTCTTACAGTACGTGCATACTCATACACAATGCTTTCACAGCTCTTCCACAAGAGATGGATAGATGGTCATCAGGATGAGTCGAAAAATGGTAATGGTCTTGTTTTGAGACTCGAGCCTACACAGGACGGAATGCCTCTCTCCTCTGCAACTGCAACATTTAATCAGATCTACAAAGATCTCAACAGTGCAATTGAAAACTTTACAAAGGCCGGTGTTTCAAGAAAGAATAACTACTATGCCGACATCAACGTAGCTTATGCAGTATTCGCTCGTGCAGCGCTTGTAAAACTCGATTATACCAACGCAGCCAAATATGCAAAACTTGCAAGAGCGGGCTATCCTTTGATGAGTAACGACGAGTATCTTAAAGGCTTTTACACCCCTAATTCTGAGTGGATTTGGAGCAGTTATGGTGGAGAGTCGGAGACATTGTTCTACTACTCATTCTTTGCATACGTAGCATACAATGCAAATACCTCAACTGTAAGAAATTACCCAAGGTGTATTTACAGTATGCTCTACAATAAGATACCTTCTACCGATTTAAGAAAAGGAATGTTTTTGGATCCTAAAAACGACAAGTATAATACCACTACCGGTTTTGCAACATCGGGTTCCGATCTTTATAAGAGAGGTTTCGCTATGCGCGACGGTTTGGCAAGTACTGCAAAAATTGCTGCATGGATGCAGTTTAAATTTGCCTGTTCAGACGGAGTGGGTGTAGGTAACTTGAACCATTTCCGTTCTGCAGAGATGTATCTTATTGAGGCTGAGGCTGAGTACAGACTCGGTCATGAAGATGCGGCAAGAGCTGCTCTGATTGAGCTTACACAGACATCAGGTCGTGACCCTAAATATAGTTGTTCAAAATCCGGAAAAGATCTTCTTGAGGAGATTAAACTTTACAGAAGTATAGAACTTTGGGGTGAGGGATTCGAATTTTTCGACCTCAAACGTTGGGGAGACAAGATAGATCGTAAGGGCTTTAAAAATGGTGGTAACTGGGGTTCAAAATATGTTTTGACCGTAACACCGGATCAATATAACGAGTGGACCAACGTATTGCCTCTTAAGGAGACAGATTATAACGATCAAATAAAATAACCTACATAGATGCGATAATTGCATAAACAGTGTAACTATCTGCATTATACAGCAACTTGCCGAAATAAACGGCGAGCTCTTAGATAAGGAGAGCGGGTAAAAAGAGATTTTTACCCGCTCTTTTTGTATATTTGTGAATTGTCTCTTTGTAAAGTAATAACTTAATCTGCCATATGATTGTCAGTGTACTTATGCCAACATACAAACACGAAGGAACCATTTCGCGTGCGATTGAGAGTTTCCTTGCGCAGAGTGTTACTTCTGAGAAAGGTATATCGGAATTAATAATTTCGGACGACTCATCTCCCGATTCAACCTCCGAAATCTGTAAAAAATATCAAATGAAGTACCCCGACATAATAAGATATTACAGGCAGGAGAAAAACTTGGGGCTCATAGCAAATTACGGCTTTCTTATGAGTAAAACGGCTGCAAAATATATTGCAATCTTAGAGAGCGACGATTACTGGACAGATCCCTGTAAATTACAGATGCAGATATCCATAATGGAGCAGAGGAGTACTTGCGGATTAGTATATACCGACTGCTCATTTCTCCACCAAAAGGCTGATGCATCAAGTAAAGAGTCGGAAATGGCACCGGTTCACTCTCATGAGATCAAAACTACCGATATAGAGCCTTATATTAAAATAATACCTTGCCCGGAGATGTTTTTGCAACTTATCAAATCCAACTCTATACCTGCTGTCACCGTGCTCTTCAGACGCGCCTTGTTTGAGCGCTATTGCAATATGGAGGAGTATATAAGAGCCAAATTCGTTACATTCGATTACCCGGTCTGGCTGACTCTTGCGACAGTGTCGGATTTCTGCCGTCTTAACATAAACACGGCAACATATACAATAAACAAAGATTCGGTGAGCAATACTGTCTCCTACGAAAGTAGGTTGAACTTTCAGAAAGGCATAGATGTTATTCACAACTATATCTGCAACCATATAGATAATGAGAAGATTACCATCTATTCAGATACAATTAAAAATGAACGTACAGTAAAGCATATGCTTATGGAGTTGCAATTTGGGCATAAAGAGGAATTTTATAAACTTTCGCATCAAATATCGGGATACAAATTAAAATGGTTACTAATTAGACTATTTCCTTTGCTGTTTATGCTTAAAAAACGTAAATACTTAAACAATAAGCTAATGCAATAACAGATAATGACCATCCATTTTGACAATAGTAGAGATTAAATAAGTAATTCTACCAGAAAAAAGCAGTACAATCACTTATATATTTAACGATGAATGAAGAGTACAAAAGAATAATAAAAAATTCGGCATATATGTATTTGAGAATGATCTTTATAATGATTATCTCACTTTATACTTCGCGTATTGTTCTTAATATGCTTGGGTTCAATGATTTTGGAATATTCACTCTTGTGGGAGGCATTGTCTCTATTTTTACTGTACTCTCGTCGAGTCTTCAGAATTCAGTACAACGTTTCCTTAACTTTGGAATAGGCAAAGGAGATAGCGAAAAGACGGCAAGCTACTTTAGACACAGCATCTCCATATTTGCAATAATCTTTCTACTCTTTCTCTTAATAGGAGAGACACTTGGCCTCTGGTTTATACAGAATTGGTTGAATATACCGCACGGAAGAGAGGCTGCAGCCTTTTGGGTCTATCAGTCGGCGTTAATTGCCGTACTCTTTGCAATAATACAAATCCCCTTCAGCGGCGCTGTAATTGCACGCGAGAAGATGAATATCTTTGCCTTTGCGGGCATATTCGATGTCTGCTCCCGTCTGATTGTGGTGATACTTTTAAGCAGATACGGCTCTTTTGATAATCTTATTATCTATTCCTTTCTTATTACCGCAATACAAATAGTAATTACCTTTTTTTATATACTATACGCTGTCAGGAATTTCAGTGAGTGCAAAATAAAATTTGCGTGGGAAAAAGCTACAATAAAGGAGATTATGAATTTCATGCAGCTCTCCTTTTTTGGCAATACAATTGTAACCATCACCCAGCAGGGCATCAATGTAATTCTCAATCTCTTTTTCGGGACTGTGGTAAACGCGGCGCGCGGAGTGGCATTTCAGGTAAACGTTGCCGTACTGAGATTTGTAGAGTGTGTCAATACCCCTATAAGGCCGCAAATTGTAAAATCATTTGCAGCTGGCGACAACAATAATATGCTCTATCTCTTTGAGAAGAATACAAAATATGCTCTCTTTTTGATGATGATATTGTGCGCGCCGCTCATAACCGAAACCAGATTTGTTCTCGACATCTGGCTCAAAAATGTTCCGGATTATGCGGTCATCTTTACGCAACTTGTTCTTATTGAGTCTATATTTACTGTCGCCTCGTTCAGTGCTGCATCTATAATTAATGCGACGGGTAAAATCATGAATATGGAGGTATACGGTAAAATTATTGTTTTTATGGTCTTACCGCTCTCATACCTAATACTTAAGGTGGTTACAGCAAGCAATCCGCATATCTCGTACGAGATTACTCAGACGGTAATCTCCTCAACTTCTTCCACTCCTGCACAGGCTGTAACTCACGGCCTCTTTAATAATCTCAATTCGATATCCGTACTGCCTATTGTTCCGGCGCTCTTATCGCTTGTAGCCCAGATGATTTACTCATTTTATCTATTAGCGGATCTTAGAAAAAAAATAGACCTCGACATGCTCAGATATTGTAAGAATGTGATGATTCCGGTCTTTGCTATGGCACTATCTCTTATTGTCGTGTGCGGAGCTGAGGTCGTACTTTTGCCCGATGCCTATTGGAGATTCTTTATTATAGGATTCTCGACAATTATTGTCGGGGTATTCTTTATGAAAAAGGAGATACAATATTTAATATCTCATAAAAAATTTAAATTGTAAAACTATGGCTGTGAAAAATATCGGAATATTCGGCAAAAGGAATGCCGGCAAGAGCTCTCTTATTAATCTGCTTGTTGGCCAAGATGTTGCAATAGTTTCATCCATCGCCGGTACAACCAACGACCCTGTAAAGAAGAGAATAGAGATTCCCGGTATCGGCATTTGCACTCTTATAGATACGGCCGGAATAGATGATGCAGGAGATCTTGGTAATCTGAGAATTAAAAAGAGTTTACAGATTGCAGACCAGATAGATATGGCCATTGTACTCTATACAGCCAATATGTTCGATAAGGAAGAGGTCTCTCTTATGAAGTTGCTTGCCGGGAGGGAGATACCTGTCTTGATTATTCATAATCAATCGGATATTATGCCGCTCAATTTAAAAAAGGCTAAACTCCTCTCGCAGAGATATGGTACTCCGATAATAGATTTCTCTTGCTGCGAAATGAATGTAGAGAAGCAGACGGAGGCTCTCGAAAAACTTATATCCGCCATAAAGTCGAAATTGGAATCACAAACTAAAACCATCATGCATGGGCTTGTAAAGGAGAACGGAGTATACCTGCTTATTTGCCCGATAGATGAAGAGGCTCCAAAAGAGAGGCTTATATTACCGCAGGTGATGGCTATAAGAGATATTCTCGACAATAATGCTACTGCAGTGGTGCTTCGTCCGGGACAGCTGTCGGGGTACTTGAAAGCGAATCTAAATGGGAATGTGGGTGAGGGCGCGGCGGAAAAATCAAATAATAATCAGGTGGAAAACTTTTCGAAAATAGAGTTGATAGTGACAGACAGCAGTGTTTTTGGGGAGGTTACTAAAATAATAGATTCAGTTTGTGCACAACTTAATATAGATTCTAAAACTTTGCCTCTTACGAGTTTTAGCATTCTTCTGGCAAGAATAAAGGGGCATTATGAGGATTATCTGCGGGGTGCGGCTGTAATAGAGACTCTGAAGCCGGGAGATGAGGTACTTATAATGGAATCGTGTACGCATCATGTAAGATGTGCAGATATAGGCAGGGTTAGATTGCCGGCCATGCTTCCCAAGGGGCTCAAGTATCATTTTGTATCGGGGCTCGACGAGATACCGGGCTTGGGGGAGGGGGAAAAGATTCACTATTCTCTCGCAATACAGTGCGGAGGATGTATGGCCACAGCCAAACAAATTCATAACAGAGTGCAACAGGTGATAGAGGCTGGAGTGCCAATCACAAACTTTGGTATGGCTATAGCTTATGTTACCGATATTCTAAAAAGGGTAACCATAATATAATAAATTATATACATTGTTATTTTTTTGTTCGAGAAAAAATATTATTTTTGCATCATCAAAAAAAAGTGCTAAATATTAGTCTTTTTCTTTTTTGGTTGCGAGAGCTCTGGCCCCCGCATTTTTTGACTTTGACAATTAACCGATAATACGGGCAAAGACAATAACCAACTAATTATAAAATACAAGTATGTCAGAAACAAAAAGAGTCTATCGTTTCGGCGGCAAGAATGCCGAGGGCGATGGTGCTATGAAAAATCTGTTAGGCGGTAAAGGAGCCAATCTCGCAGAGATGTGTAAATTAGGTATTCCGGTTCCTGCAGGTTTCACAATTACAACTGATTGTTGTACAGAATTTTATCAAAACAATGCTAATTTCCCGAAAGGCCTTATAGAGGAGGTAGATGCAGCTCTTGCTACCACCGAGGCTATAATGGGTAAAAAGTTTGGAGATCCAAAAGATCCGTTGCTTGTTTCATGTCGTTCGGGAGCAAGAAGTTCAATGCCCGGAATGATGGAGACGGTATTGAATATCGGTTTGTGTGAGGCAACAATTCCGGGCCTTATAGAAAAGACAGGTAATCCTCGTTTTGTTTATGATGCTTACCGTCGTTTGATTATGATGTATTCCGATGTTGTTATGGAGAAGTCGGAAGGTATTGAGCCTGAGGAGAATAACGGGATTAGAGTACAACTCGATAGAATGTTGGCAAAGGTAAAGAAAGATAAAGGTTATAAATTAGATACAGATTTGGATGTAGATGATTTGAAACAACTTTGTGAAGATTTTAAAGTACGTGTACGTCAGGAACTTGGAAAACCATTTCCGGATAATGCACAGGAGCAGTTATGGGGCGGTATAGCAGCTGTATTTAAATCATGGAACGGGAAACGTGCAATTTCTTATAGAAAGATAGAGGGTATCCCTGACGAATGGGGAACAGCTGTAAATGTGCAGTCTATGGTCTTCGGAAACATGGGAGATAACTCTGCAACAGGAGTTGCCTTTTCTAGAAATCCTGCAACGGGAGAGAATAAATTCTATGGTGAGTGGCTTATTAATGCTCAGGGAGAGGATGTTGTCGCAGGTATTAGAACACCTAATCCTCTTAACGATGCCACAAAAAATGAAAAGAACAGAAATATGGTCTCACTTGAGATGGCGATGCCGCAAGTATATCATGAACTGTTTGAGATACAGCATAATTTGGAACTTCACTTCCACGATATGCAAGATATAGAGTTCACAATCCAGGATGGTAAATTATGGATGTTACAGTGCCGTGTAGGAAAGAGAACAGGACTTGCTGCTCTTAATATGGCAATGGATATGCTTTGTGAAGGATTGATAGATGAGAAAACTGCAGTTCTTCGCGTGGCACCTTCTCAATTGGATGAGCTGCTTCACCCTATTATCAACCCTGCCTCCGAGAAAAAGGCTGTTGTTGTAGCTAAAGGTCTTCCTGCAGGCCCTGGCGGTTCTGTCGGAAGAATTGTCTTTACAGCCGAGGATGCTGTTGCTGCTGCAAAGAAAAAGGAGAAGGTGATACTTGTAAGAGAAGAGACTAATCCAGAGGATGTTGAGGGAATGCGAGCTGCCGATGGTCTTTTAACTGCTCGCGGAGGAATGACCTCGCATGCAGCTTTGGTTGCCCGCGGTTGGGGCAAATGTTGTATCGTAGGTTGCGATTCAATGCATATCAACCTCATTAATCGTACAATGATAATTGGAGATAAACTTTATAAAGAGGGCGATGTGTTCAGTCTTAACGGAACAAAAGGCTTTGTTTACGATACTCCGTTAAGTACTATCGATGCTTCTGAAAATCCGCGTTTTATTGAGTATATGAATATTGTAGATAAATATCGCGTTTTGGGAGTAAGGACAAATGCAGATAATCCGGCTGATGCAGCAACCGCAATTAAGTTTGGTGCTGAGGGAATCGGACTCTTCAGAATAGAGCATATGTTTTACGGTGAACACTCAGAGGCTCCGCTTTCTAAATTGCGCAAGATGATCTTGTCAAATACATTTATAGAGAGAGAGCATGCGCTTGCCGAATTGGAGCCATACGTAAAGGAGTCTGTAAAGGCTACAATGAAGGTTATGAATGGTCGTCCGGTTACCTTCAGACTTTTGGATCCGCCTTTGCATGAGTTTGTTCCGCAGACACTCGATAAACAGGAGGAACTTGCAGAAAGTCTTCATATTACTCTCGACGATATTCGTAAGCGTGGCGAGGTTCTGCACGAGGTTAACCCTATGATGGGGCACCGCGGAGTACGTCTCGGTGTAACATATCCCGAAGTTTCAGAAATGCAGTTCCGTGCAATCTTTACTGCAACTGCCGAGCTTATAAATGAGGGATTTAAACCTCAGCCTGAGATTATGATTCCTGTAACCATAACAGAAAAAGAGCTCGATTTCCAGAAACTTATATGCGATAGAGTTCACGCAAATATAGAGAAGAGTACCGGTTTGACCATTAATTATATGTATGGTACCATGATAGAGATACCTCGTGCAGCTATTATTGCTAACAAAATGGCACGTACCGCACAATTTTTCTCATTCGGTACCAATGACCTTACTCAGATGACATTCGGCTTCTCACGCGACGATATTGGTGCCTTTATGGGAGATTATTTAGAGAAGAAGATACTTCCTGCAGACCCATTCCAGACAATCGACCGCGAGTCAGTAGGCAACCTTGTTAACATAGGTATTAAAGGTGGCCGCGAGACAAATCCATCTCTTAAGGTAGGTATATGCGGTGAACACGGCGGAGATCCTGCTTCAGTTGAATTCTGTCACGAAATCGGTATGAACTATGTTTCATGCTCGCCATACAGAGTTCCGATTGCACGTCTTGCAGCAGCTCAGGCAGCTGTAAAGGCATATGAAAAGAGATAATTACTCTATCTGTGAAGGCAGGTATATGGAACAGAGATAATTACTCTATCTGTGAAGGCATGTGAAACAGATAATTACTTTATCTGTACAAGTATGTGAGACAGAGATAA
>CAYLGW010000033.1:11283-17288 GCA_964383385.1 uncultured Muribaculaceae bacterium | reverse complement strand
TAGCTCCTTATAATAGTGATAATAAATTACATAACCTTGGCCTCGTGTGGCAGTATAACCCAAAAGTGGAGCCATAACCAAGTTGAGATTCAAAACCAACTATACTCATATTTGACCATGGGAGAACCTCCAAATGGATTGTTGATTGTCAAAGGGGCTAAACTTAAAAACAAGCCGAAATCTTAATAAAAAAATACAAGCAAAGAGGCTGGCTAAAAATTACTTTTTAGTCAGCCTCCTTTTTTGATAATTTATCTATTAGAATAGAATATTATTCCTCTGTGCCACCATATCCGGGGTTTTGCTGTCCTTTTATTGCAGGATTAGCATTAAACTCATCCTTAAAGATAGGCAGGATACATTTATAGAAAGTTCTGTCGATAGTATGCTCTCTGTGCAAATTAACTGCATCGGGAGTCTCATCGTCAAAGGTAATGGACTTATTGCAACGAATCATATCAAAGAACCTTTGGCCCTCGCCGTAGAACTCCTTGCTCTTCTCATTGAGAATCATATCCAATGTGATGTTTGCTGCTGTCGCAGGGGCAAGATTTGGAGACCTCTTTCTTATTGCCTGCAAATACTCTGCAGCCTTTGTCTTATCAGGAGTAGCCTGACGTAGCGCAGCCTCAGCAGCAATAAGATAAATCTCGGATAAACGGATAATCTTAACATTAACTGCAGATGAAGCTGTTTTGCCATCACCCGGTTTAGACAGGCCGCCTAAATATTTATAACAAGCACCCTCTCTATCGGTTGCATATGATTTGTCGAAACTCTTACTCTTCTCGTCATAAGACATAACAGAATGCCTTATATCCTGCGGATCTTCGGCCAATCTTGCAATAAATTGATTACTTGCGCCAAAATAGGCAAAAGTAGATTTACTATAGTCAAGAGCTCTGCAATAATAAGCACCTAAAGAACTGCTTCCCAAGTCACCCTCGTTATCATACATTGCAAGTTCGAAGATAGATTCTGAAGCATATTGTTTAGACCATGAAGAGGCCCACTCCGCATTTGAATAGAGTGAATATTTTTTAGAGTTGATAATCTGCTCAGCCTTAGCCAGCGCAGTGGTAAAATCATCTTTAGAGAGAGCAACTCTCGCCTGAAGAGCCAAGTTTCCGTAATAGTTAATCTTACCATTCATATCCCCTCCGACATCACTGCTGATAAGTTTTTCACCGGCAGCCAAATCCGACTCTATAAGCTTGTAATTCATTTCAACAGTAGCTCTTCCAACTTGAGCATTTGCATCAAGAACTTCTGATACATCAGGAACACCGAGAGCTGATTTATCATAATTATATGGCTTTCCGTAGAGGCGAACCAGATCATAATAAACCATAGCCCTAAGAGTCAGAGCCTGTCCTTTATAGTTGTCGAAATCCTCAGAAGAGCCCTCCTTCTCCATTTTATCTATATTAGCGATTATATTATTCAATTGAAGAATAATATTATATCCGAGAGTCCAAAAGCCGGAATAAGTACCCGATGTTTCAGAATGATTGAATACAAACAGAGCATCATTTCCTCGGCCACCGGAGTAAATTGTAAGGTCGCCTCCCTTAGCATCTCCGTATAGGAACATATTCCTTCCATAATAGGAAGAACTGCACATCTTGCTCATTACACCATTAATCATAACAGCTGCATCGGCGGCAGTTTTGATAGAGGTTGTTGATTCGCCATAGTTGGTAGGTGTCTTGTCCAAAAAGTCATCGCAAGAGGAGACCACCAACAGACTTATAATTACTATTATTATATTTATCTTTTTCATTGTCATACTATTATAATTGATTTTTAATGGAATCATTCTTTATTTTCATACATAGAAATTAGAATGAAAGCTCAATACCAAAAGTATAAGTTTTACCATAAGGTGTTTCCCATCCTCTTGTACTATATGAGTTAACCTCTGGATCTACCTCATCAAAAGCTGCCCAAGTAAATAGATTCTGGCCGCTGAAATAAACTCTTGTAGAAGCAAGACCTATTTTACTAATCCATCTCTTAGGAAGATTATATCCTAATGTAATAGTTTTTAGTCTTAAAAAGTCTCCACAATGCAAATGACGTGTACTGGAATTCATGGCATCCTCAAGGTCGGTTCCTCTCAAAAGCGGAATAACTGTATTTTGGCCGGTTGTTGTCCATCTGTTTTTAGCAACTCTCTCTGTCCTTATCCTTTCCCAGTAGTAGCCATCGTCATCAACGTCCTTTTCGGCACCGTCATAAAGTTTTGAACCTAATTTATAGATAAAATTAAGGCCTAAAGAGATACCTTTCCACTCTACGTTTGTGTTAATACCACCATAGATTTTAGGAATACCGCTACCTATTATAACCTCTGATGCATCGTTAAAGTCATATACAACATTTCTGCCATTTACAACCTCATCCTTGTTTTCATTATTGGAATAGTAGTATTGACGACCATTTGTAGGATTTACTCCTGCCCATTCATAACCATAGAAAGCAAGGGTAGATTGGCCCTCTCTGTAAATAAACTGAGCTCTTGCATCACCTCCTGTAGGATCATCCCATATGATATCCTGTCCTCCGTAAAGTTTGGTAACTTTAGATTTCATCAGAGTAGCTGAGATACTTGCACTCCAGGTAATCTCCTTGTTTCTAATAATATCACCTCCAACTTCAATTTCAAAACCTTTATTGTTGATCTCTCCAACATTCTTTAAGGTAGAACCAAAGCCGGTAATGGTTGAGATTGGAACATCCTGCAACAAATCTTTTGAATCTCTATTGAAAAACTCTACTGTTCCATATAAACGTTGATCGAACAGACCAAACTCCAATGCAGCATTTGTACTGTAGCTTGTCTCCCAAGATAAGTTTTTGTCGGCAACTGTACTCAGTGCACCACCCGGATTTTCTATATATTTATATGAGTAACCTGTTAATGATCTCCAGCCGTAATTATTGCTCGGAAGAGTACCATTTACTCCGTAAGAAGCCCTCAAACGTAAGTTAGAAATCCAATTGATCTCCTTCATAAACTTCTCGTTACTTATCTTCCATGATGCAGCAACAGACCAGAAATTACCCCAGCGAGAATCTTTACTTAATTTTGATGAACCATCTCTACGATACGATGCCGAAGCATAATATTTTGCATCATAATTATATTCCGCTCTCGACAATACAGAGACCATTGAGTTTCCCCAGTCATATCCGGCAGCATCCAACTTACCTGCTGTTGAAACAGTATGTAATGAGCTGGTTGGCAAATTTGTACCAGAGGCGCGGGTAAAAGTTGTTTTATTATCCTCAGCCTCAAAACCTACAAGTACTCCAATATTATGCTTCTCAGCAAGAGTTTTATTGTAGTTCAAAGTAGTAGAAGAGACTAATTTTGTGCTACTTGTAGCCATCTCTGTTACTGAACCATTATCTGATGAGCCGTTAAAATGTTCGGCACTATAATATAGATGATCCTTTACATTTGTATAATCGTATGAGAAGATGCTCTTCAATGCCAATTCAGGTAAAATATGAATTGTCAACCCCTCGCTGGCCTGAACCTTAAAGGTCTTGGAACTATTTTCCCACTCATTTCTATAGTATAATGTGTTTTGAGCATAACTTCCATATCTTGCTGTCCACGGGTCACCGGTTTTATAATTTGTAGGCCAGTAAAGCCCCCACAACAAGTTTCTTGTCTGCATAAAATAGTTGGCTCCGGTACTTCTTGTATCGTTATAACCAGATTTTTTGGTATTGGCAATATTAACTGAAGTTGCCAGCTCAACGTATTTACCTACCTTCTGGTTAAGATTAACTCTTCCTGATACACGACTGTAATCGTTATCGATTGCACGACCCTTATCTGAAGTATAAGCCAAAGAGGAGTAGTAGGTAGTAGCATCGGTGCCACCGCTTACGGAGAGATCATATGTTTGATAAACTGCTGTTCTAAAGAGAGCATCCTCCCAGTTATAATACTTACCATCACGATTTTCAACACCGTCTGTAAGGCCTGTTATTTTAATATTAGCATAACGTCCGGTACCATCTGTTGTGAGTGAGTAACCGTGTTTATTGAATTTATTATTTAAAGATTTTAAAGCGTAGGCATTTGCTTGAGCCTCTGTCTCCGGTTTTGATCTTGATATTCTTGAATCAAACAGAACCTCGTACAACATTTGAACCTGATCTTGAGTTGAGGCTGTTTCATAGTTTTTTGTAGCCCATGAAGGTGTAATTCCGACCGATGTTTTGAAGGTGAATAATGGTTTACCTGATTTACCTTTTTTGGTAGTTACCATAATGACACCGTTGGCAGCTCTCGATCCGTAAAGAGAGGAAGCAGCCGCATCCTTTAAAACTGTAATACTTTCAATATCACTCGGATTAAGGGTGCTCATGACATTATTTGTGGAATAAATGTAGTCACTCATCTGGCCTGCATCACCTGATGATACAGGAACTCCGTCTATGACATACAATGGCTCATTTGACGCATTCATGGAGCCAATTCCGCGAATACGTATACTTGATGTGGAACCCGCTTGTCCAGAAGACTGTGTAATCTGTAGACCTGCAATCTTACCATTAAGTGCAGATTCAAATGAAGCGGTAGGAACATCTTTGATTGCATCCTGTTTTACTACGGAAGCGGCGCCTGTAAAAGTTCCCTTCTTGGCAGTACCATAAGCAACAACAATGGTCTCGTCAAGCATTGTGGCATCAGTTTTGAGAATAGCATTGACAACACTTTTTCCTCCCACAGGTATCTCTACATTAGAGAAGCCCAAGGCAGAAAAGATAAGTGTCGCGTTTGATGTACATTTGATGGAATACATACCCTTTGAATCTGTGAAAGCACCTGTAGTAGTACCTTTAATCATCACATTTGCAAAAGGAATTGGCTGACCATCATCAGAACTTGTTACGGTACCCGTAACTGTAGTCTGGGCATAGGCAATAAAAGTAGCTAATGCCATAACTACCAGCAAAACAATTCTTTTCATAGGTTCTAAAAAATTAATTAAAAATAGTTGTTAAATTTCCAATAAAGATATGTTTTTTTAAGAAAAATTGCAAATTTACCGCTTACGGCTATTTGTAGGCAGAATTGCAGTAGGACTTTCGGGGTTGACAATACCTGCTTTATCCCCTTTTTCGGCATCAATTTCCTTTATTTTCGCCTTTTTTTTAACATTTTTGTGCATATATGGCACATTTAATTTCGCTTTATAAGCCATTATTGAGTCCCTCATTATAGGGAAATAGATTTTGCTTTGTGGATATGTCGGAGTACTCTCGCTTGAGACAGAATCTCTTATAGAAGACCTCACAGCTCTCTCCGAAATATCATATCTACTCTTGGGTCTTAAATCCTCCTGCCACGAGAAGCCTCTGAGACGTTGTTTTTCTATCGGCAATTTATATATGGGGAGCACATCGCTCTTTAGTTCCTCATAATATCTTATTTTCTGAACTTTACGCTCTTTAATAAGAGCCGATAACAACCTAGACTCCTTTTGATTCATCAAAGTTATAACACTGTCTTCGGCAAAATAAAATATTGCAGAGGCTCCGCCAAGCGCGTCATATCTATATATGTCGTTATTCCTAAAATAGGCCATCATTTCCGTACTTTTAACCTGATTAAAGTGAACGGAATCCTCCTGCGAAACAATAAAGGCATTTGAAATAAGGTCGGCCTTGCTGAGAGAGTCGTCCTTTACAATCACATAAATACTGTCGGCCGTAAATTGATTTTTGGTCTCATTCCATAAGATAGGATTAACATAAAACCTCGCTATTGAATCTATCCCCGTATAAACAAGAGAATCGCAAAGGCCCTGAGTATCACTTCTAAACATCTTCACCTTATGCCATGCATCCACAAATGTTACCTTTGTGGTATCCCGGCCTCCAGCCCCGCCCGTAAGGGTCTCTTTTTGTAGCGCCGGAACTTTTTGAGAAAGGGAACCCTTCTGCAGCGACGGAACTTTTTGAGAAAGGGAATCCTTCTG
>CAYLGW010000033.1:0-11183 GCA_964383385.1 uncultured Muribaculaceae bacterium | reverse complement strand
CGGAACTTTTTGAGAAAGGGAATCCTTCTGCAGCGACGGAACTTTTAAAGAGGTAGACTCTTTTTGTATATTAGCATTAATTTGTTTATTCTCCTCTAAAGACTTATCCTCAACCGATTTAGCCAGCACCGGATGTTTACCCGCAACCCTGTTCCCCAACGATTTATTATTTTTAGCTGCAGCCTCTTCTCGCTTAGCAGCAATCGCTTTTTCATTAGCTTTCTGCATCTCAATCAAGGGGTCAATTTCTGTTAGTGAACGCCTCTCCTTTGCAACCTTTATTGAGATAGAATCCAATTCACTATAGGGTATGAGATAATATTTCATTGTGTCGGCAGCCACAAAAAGAGTATCAGCCTTACCCTCTTCAAAAGAGTACATGGCAATGGAGGGTTTAATTGTAAGCTCAGCCCTCATTGGGTCGCGATTATATTTTACTTTATCTGCAAAAAGTATCACCGACTGAACCGTATCCGTTATCTGGACATTATTATAAAGATCGGCATTACCTGTTTTTCGGTCATATTTGATAATATCTCCCCATACCTCCTGCTGTTCAGTAAAGAGATAACTATTAAGATTAAACTCCAATAGTTCCGTATTTCTATCATAACTACCGGCATCTGTTTTAAGCATATTCGCCTTCTGCCAGGCAATAGTATTCTTCCCGAAAAAGGCCTTATTTAGATCCGTCCTATAATCTATAAGATCTGACTTTGCAAAGATTGAATCTGCAAACATCTCAACATTATTATAAAAGGAGAAAATTTTGCCTTTTGAATCATACCTTCCGTCATCACTTTCAATAAGATTATTCTTCCCGTTTTTGAGAGCTCCGCCCTCAAAGAAGACGGCCACGCTATCCTTTGTGTTGTAATCGAGATTTTTTGTCTTGAGAATATTATTTTTTTTATCGTACAGACGAACCTCTTTACCTCTAAACCGGGCAAGATTCTCGGCTATAGTATATTCCAGCTTATCTCCGACAAGATAGGTATCTTGCTGTATTATCTGCACATTTCCGATAGCATCAATAATATTGGTATTGACATTCCAGATAGCAGTATCACATAAAAGATACGTATTGTTATGAAAAAATCGCGCAGGACCTGATATTTTTCTGTATACTACACCATCCTGCTCAATAAGTTGTGCAGAATTAGCCTCAAGTAACCTGACAAGAGAATCCTTTGTCTGGTGTCTTTGGGCAAAAAGTTGCAAACTTATCGGCAATAGCAACAAGATTAATACCGCCCTACGCAAACTCAACATAGTAACCTTTATCTCTATTTAATCCACCCTACTCTTTCAAAAGGACAATTTTTAAACATATCATCTATCTTTATATAGGTGATCTCCTGCTTCTCCTTTACAAACTTATCAATTGCACTCTTCTGAAGAGTTGTATTTCCTACATTCTGAACAATAATAAAATCATCCTTACAAGTGGCCGAATGAGCCGGAATGACCTTATCGAATCTTATGATTTTGTATATTGTGTTACCCCTTCCCTCATTATCTAAAGACTCAAATGGCTCGGAGATTTGTCCCTCCTTCATCTCCTTAAGAATACTGTAATCCATAGGCTTCAACTGATCCTTCTCAAAAAAGGTAGAACCCGTGTTTTCATCAACCACCTGCCCACCATTTGTAGCAGTCTTTAAATCTCTTGAATAGTACCTTGCAGCTCTTTCAAAGGTAATGCTGTCGGCAACGATTTTAGATTTGAGGCTATCCAATGTCTTAAAGGCCTTATCACGATCTGCAGTAGTGAATTGCGGCTTCAGCAAAATATGGCGGGCATTAAACATATCGCCGTCGCGCTCTATCATTTGAATAATATGGAAACCGTCGGGAGTCTCAACTATCTGCGATATCTGCCCGGGTTTAAGGGAGATAGCAGCCTCCGCAAAAGCCGGCCAGTAGATATTTTTAGAGGCCATTCTAAGCTCTCCTCCTCTTGGTGCACTGCCCGGATCCTCGGAATACAAAGAGGCGAGTGTGCTGAATTTTTCTCCGTTGAGAACCCTATTTCTAAACTCCAAAAGCCTCTCTTTAACAGCTAATACAGCACTCTCCTTAGAGGGATACAATACAATCTGACTATACTTATATTGTGTAGAGATAATCGGAAGGCTGTCTTTATCTATATTCTTATAAAATTTTTCAACTTGCGCAGGCGTCATTGTTCCGGCTGACTGCATAACTTTCTGCTGCATCTGTTGGGTTAAACTCTGCTCTCTCAATGCCTCCCTCCAATCCTGCTTAATCTTATAGATGGGCTTTTTAAAATAATCAACCGTCTGTTTTTCTCCTCCAAGCTGAGTCATCACATTAGCAATCCTCTCCTCCAGGGTAGACTCCACTTGGTCCTCCTTGACTGTCAAACTATCCAATCGAGCCTGATTAAGGAATAATTTTTGAACAAGCATATTCTCAAGAACTTCACAACGCAAATTACGATCAGATGTAACTCCCTGAGCCATCATCATCTGAATCTCGCTTTCGAGTTGAGAGAGAATTATAGCCTCACCACCTATAATGGCTATTGTTTTATCAATCAAGCCTTTTTCGTATTTCTGCGCTTGCAAGTTCGGAGCTACTGTCAAGGTAAATATGCACACAGTAACCAGACACTTAATCATTCGGTTCATCATCTATTATTTTTAATTTTTGTTTATCTAATGCTTCGTTATATAAATCCTTATGCAATTTCGAAATAAGTTCCTTTTTTCTCCTTCCGAAAATTATCTCCTTGATTTTCGGTATATTAAATTCATATGGAGATACCCCGCCGCGAGCCACCTTATCTATCACCACAAGAATTTTAGAGTAACACGGATCCGATATCTCTACAACATTACTAACGGAGATTTTATTTTGAAGTTGCTCCACATCGCACTCAATCTCCCTGCATAAATCATGTAAATCTATCCATTTTCCACCGAAATCATCGTATTTCTCGGCAGAATTATATGCCAACCTCTCCATCTCTTCCAAACTTTCCACGTCTCGCTTCATTGCCAAAGCTCTTAAAAACTTAAGATTGGGAAAGTTCTTATGTATCTTAACATATCTTGCCTTTACAATACCGTCATCTGTAACAAACATCTCCTTGTGATCATCATAGTAAGAAAGCATCTCCTCTTCGGTAACAACAGTATCTAATCTATCGGTTATAAATTTATTCTCATACTTGAAAATCATCAACTGAATTTTGTAGTCTTCCAATAATTGTTCCACATTCTTATCTTCTTTCGATAATTCCTCTTCCGCCTTAAGAAACATAAGCTGTTTTATAGCCCACGAATTAATATAATCCCTGGCAAAATTGAGGCTATCCTCCTTAGAAATACCTTTAGGGATAACTCTCTCTATTTCTGATTTATATAGCTTTGCTCTGCCAATTCTTACAGCTAATCCTTCATCGGTAATAGAGCTGACAAAACGGCAAGAAGAGAGAATAAGAGAGCCTAAAAAAATTATGGCAAAGCGCATTACTAAAAAATTATCTGCTGTAATTAGGAGACTCACGAGTAATGGTAACATCATGAGGGTGATTCTCCGCAAGTCCGGCAGGGGTTATTTTTACAAATTTAGCATTCCTTAATACCTCAATATCAGGTGCTCCGCAATATCCCATTCCGGCCCTAAGACCTCCGATCAACTGATAGATAACCTCCGACAATGTCCCCTTATAAGGAACTTGAGCAACGATACCCTCAGGAACGAGTTTCTTTATATCCTCCTCCATATCTTGGAAATACCTGTCTTTTGAGCCCTGCTGCATAGCTTCAAGAGAGCCCATACCCCTATACGACTTGAATTTTCTTCCATTTAAAATAATAGTTTCACCAGGCGACTCCTCCACACCGGCAAACAGAGACCCAGCCATAATACTGCTCGCACCGGCAGCAAAAGCCTTAACTATATCGCCCGAATATCTGATTCCGCCATCTGCAATAATCGGCACACCAGTCCCCTTAAGAGCTTCGTATGCGAGCATAATAGCAGTCAATTGAGGTACCCCGACACCGGCCACAACTCTTGTGGTACATATTGAACCCGGTCCTATACCCACTTTTACGCCATCTACATTGCAATCAGCCAATGCCTTTGCAGCCTCAGCCGTAGCAATATTGCCGGCAACAACCTGTATATCTGGGAAAGCAGCTTTTACCTTTTTTATTGTTTTTAATACTAAAACAGAGTGACCATGAGCAGTATCAATTACTACTGCATCTACTCCGACAGAGGCCAATTTTTCAACATTTTCAAGAGAATTTGAATTTACACCTACTGCTGCAGCTGCCAAAAGTCTGCCTTTGGAATCCTTACTCGCCTTTGGATTATCCTTAATCTTTGCAAGGTCCTTATAGGTAATAAGGCCAACCAATATGCCGTTTTTATCTACAACCGGCAACTTTTCAATTCTATATTTCTGAAGAATCTCCGTCGCTCTGCCAAGATCTTTCCCGGTATCGATGGTAATAAGATTCTCCTTTGTCATTACCTCACTGACAGGGGTTTTAAGATTGTCAACAAAGCGTAAATCCCTATTTGTAACGATTCCTATAAGTTTCTTTTTGTTATCCACAACAGGAATACCGCCAATATGATACTGACTCATAAGAGCCAGAGCATCCTTCACCTTTGCATCGCTCTTAATGACTACGGGATCGTAAATCATACCATTCTCAGCTCTCTTTACCCTCCGTACCTGCTCCATCTGCGCCTCAATAGGCATATTTTTATGTAAAACACCAATACCTCCCTCACGTGCTATTGCTATCGCAAGATCGGATTCAGTAACAGTATCCATAGCTGCCGAAACTATAGGCGACTGAAGTAAAATTTCCTTTGAAAATTTGGAGCTTACATTAACGTCCCTCGGAAGAACCTCCGAGCGTGCAGGGATTAACAGAACATCATCAAATGTCAAACCCTCTAAGATAATTTTGTCGGATAATGATCGCATATATTTGATTTTAAATTTACAAAAATAATGAAAATTTCCGAGCCGCATCCTATTTGCAAGAAAAACCTCTAAAAAATGAGTTTAGTTGGCCCTTCCAGAGCCCTCCCCTGCCATGTGTCGCGCTCCTCAAGACGATTTTCCAATAGGCGAAGCAACTCAACATTACGAATTAGCCCCCACGGCGTACTATTTACAAAACGTGGCGGAACCTCACCGGCAAAGCGTTCAATGTAAAGAGAGGGGCGGAGCAATTCAAGGAAATCTACAAAAAAATCTATATATTTTTCTAAAGAAAACTGCACAAAATCTTCCGGTCTCTCTGCAAACTCTCTCTCCATAATAGTACCTTTAATAATCTGCAATTGATGAAACTTTACCGAAACCAAAGGCAGTTCATTAATAAGTCTCGGCATCTCCATCATCTGCTCAAGCGTCTCTCCCGGCAACCCGAATATAAAATGCGCCCCCTGATGCAACCCCCTCTCGGCAGTAGCTTTAACAGCCTTAACCGCCGCCTCAAAATTATGACCGCGGTTAATTCTTTTCAAAGTTTCATCATAACAAGACTCAATACCATACTCTATAATCACTATCTTTTCTTTTGAAAGTTCGGCAAGATAATCGAGTTTATATTCATCTACACAATCCGGCCTCGTCCCTATTACTATACCTTTGACTAGGGGGTGAGAGAGAGCTGCCGAATAGAGCTCCTTCAATTTATCCAATGAAGCGTATGTGTTGGAATATGGCTGGAAATATGCAAGATACGAGCCGGCATTACGATATCTTACCTTATGAAATTCTATCCCCTCTTCAATTTGTGCATATATAGTTTTATCGGGGGTACTATATGAGGGATGAAAAGCAGCATTGTCGCAATAAGTACAACCACCGAATGCAACCGAACCATCTCTGTTCGGACAGGTAAAACCGCCGTCTATCACAATTTTTTGTAGCCGGCAACCATATTTATTTTTAAAATAACCTACAAAAGAGTTATATCTTTTGTTCATTAGCAGTTTATATTTGAATACTAATATTTTACCTTATTCGTTATCTTTACTTTAAAAATAATCTTTTTACACTCTCCGCTACCTAACAGGGGTGCGTGAGCATCGGCCGGAAAAATGATGGCCATATTATCAGGACCGAGCACTACATAGTTTTCAGGCTCCTCATCAAAGAAGGCTATATCCTTAAGGCCGTCATAATCTACCCCCATTGCATTACATCTCATTCTATCTTTAATTCCAATGGTCTCTGAACCTTCGAGCAGAACCTGGATATCTATGTATGAATCATGCACCTCCAATTTTGCCTCCTCAATGGCCCTCAACTTTCCGCTCCAAACCGTACAATAGACATTATTGCCGTCAATATCATATTTACCCTCCGCCAGGGAGTGAAGATCGTTTTTTCTTATATAATCGTACACTTTACGGAACCCCTCCTCAAGAGAGTTGTACTTTTCAAAACTTTGTACAGAATCTAATATCATATATTTCTTATTTATTTTCGCAAATATAACTCATTCCAAATTAATCGTGCCAAATAATTATTGATATTCTGCCATGCGTTTCTTATATTTGCAGTTGAAACTATTACATTCAACCAATTATTAATGGTCCGGCAACCGGACAAATTACAATTAAAATGAAACCAATATCAGTCCCTTTCCGTTCATTATTAATTAAATCACTACTGCTTTTTACAACTATTTCATTTTCATACGAAATTGCAAATGCTCAGAGCATAGAGGCAGCAAACAAAGATTTCAATATTGCATTCAAGGCAGCTAAAAAGCTTTATGCCCCCGATGGGAGAAGTAAGGTCTTTGACATTCAAATGAAGGAGGGAAAAGGGTGTTACATTCTAACCGGATACACCACCGAACAAATTGCAAAAGATTCAATCGTCTCCTTTCTAAGAAGATGCGATCTTAAAATTACCGACAGCATAGAATTACTGCCGTCAAAAAAGCTTGAAGGCAAGCTGTACGGCATTGCCATCCAATCTGTTATAAATCTAAGAATGGATAACGATTATGCTGCGGAAGCAGGTACTCAAATAATGATGGGCGCTCCGCTAAAACTCCTGAGGAAATCGGGCGGATGGAGCCAGGTTATAACCCCGGAGGGCTATATTTCATGGGTAACATCGGGCAGTCTTAAGGAGATGACGATTAAGGAGTTCAATGAATATACCGCAAAACCAAAGGTTATTGTTACGGCAAAATATGTTACTGTAACAGATGCTCCTTCAATTAATTCTCAGCAGGTATGCGATGCAGTTTGGGGAAATCTCTTTATAGATCTCGGTAAAAGTGGAAAATTCAGAAAAATAGCTCTCGCAGATGGCAGGATAGGATATATTCCGGCAATCAATCTCCAGAATTTCACCCAATGGTTATCTGAACATAGTAACCCGACAGCTGACGATATTATTGCTACCGCAAAACAATTTGTCGGGGTACCATATATGTGGGGAGCTACCTCAATAAAGGCGGTAGATTGCAGTGGATTTACCAAATCAGTCTATTTCCTCAACGGACTCATTTTGGCAAGAGATGCCTCTCAGCAATGCTATACAGGTGATAATGTTGATATAAGCAAATATGTAAACAACAACGATTATACTCTTGAGGCACTCGCCAACCTTAAAAAGGGGGATCTCATCTTTTTCGGACGAAAAGCGACTGCCGATAGAAAAGAGAGAATAAGCCATGTCGGAATCTATATTGGTGAGGGAATTTTTATCCACTCTGCAACAAGTGTCAGAATTAATTCTCTAATACCTTCCGCTTCTAACTATTACGACGGCTCAACAAGACTTGTAAGAGCACAAAGGATACTCGGTAATCAGGAGAAAGGCAAGGGAATAGTCTCCATCATTAAATCTGATTACATAAAATAGTCAAAATAGAAAAAATTTATATACCATTATGCTTACCGACAGAAGAAATTTTTTAAAATCAGCTGGCTTGCTTACAGCAGCAGCAGCACTGTTTAATCCCGCAACCATTTTTGCTCAGAAAGGCATTAAAACCAAAACAGGCAAAAAAGTCATGGAACTTTCTTGGGTTCCCTTCATGGGTCAGATGAAACATGTCTTCACAATCTCCAATTCATCAAGAACAACAACACCTATTGTCCTGACTCAAATTACCTACGATGGAGTTACCGGTTACGGCGAAGCAGCAATGCCTCCCTATCTTGGAGAGACTCAGGCCTCAGTTATAGAATATCTTAAAAAGGTAGATCTTAGTCAATTCAGTTCTCCTTTCCTTATTGAAGATATCACGGCCTATCTCGACTCCATTACAATAAATAATACGGCAGCAAAGGCTTCAGTTGACATTGCACTCCATGATCTTGTCGGCAAATTAATTGGAGAACCATGGTGGAAAATCTGGGGGTTCAATCAGAGTACCTGCCCGGAGACAACCTATACAATCGGCCTCGCAGAGAAGGCCGAAATCATCAGCAAGACTAAAGAACTCGTAGAGGATTCTCATGGTTACAAGGTGATTAAGGTAAAATTGGGAAGAGATGAGGCTACCGATAAAATGATGATTGAAACCATCCGCACAGTAACCAATCTGCCCATAAATGTTGATGCAAATCAGGGCTGGAAAGATAAACACTATGCCCTGGAGATGATAAATTGGTTGAATGAGCGTAATATTGGAATGATTGAACAGCCGATGCCAAAATTAATGCTCGACGAGACCGCATGGGTACGCGAGAATAGTCCGCTACCGATTATTGCCGATGAGGCTTGCCAGAGACTTACCGACGTCAAAAAACTTCATGGGGCATACGATGGAATCAACATCAAATTGATGAAATGCACGGGAATGAGGGAGGCAAGAGAGATGGTCTCTTTAGCAAATACTCTCGGTATGAAGTTGATGATAGGCTGTATGACTGAGACTTCATGTGCAATAAGCGCAGCTGCACAAATTGCTCCGAAAACACAGTGGGCCGACCTTGACGGCAATCTTTTAATCTCAAACGATTGCTATAAAGGCATGCAAGTGATTGATGGAAAGATTACTTTATCCGATAAACCGGGGCTTGGTTTGGAAAAACTTTAAAATTGTGTAGCTTTGCAATCTGAATAATTTTCGCATCTCAAAACCGATTATAATTAAACAAAAATAATATGGCAAATTTAAGAGTAATAAAAAAGGATGTTATATTCCTCATAAATGAAGTAATCTCAGATTGCTGCAATTATATGAGCATATATCCCGAGAGCAATCCTCAAGAGGTAGAAAAAATCATAGCAGATGCTATTACCTTGGGTGATAATCTTTTTGAAAAGATTAATAATCATCCTAAAGAGGGAGCTAAACAGTATTTCAAAGAGGTTCATACCTCAATTCTGAAGGATGTTGATGCCCTTTTCGGGAGAATAAGCAAACTCGATCGTTCCGAAAAGTCGGAGGCAAAAAAAGAGGATGTAAAGATTATAAAGAACGTCCCAAAAGTAGCTGTAGAGAAAAAAGCTAAACCAAAAGCAGCTCCTAAGAGTGAGGCTCCTAAAGCAGCGGCAAAAAAGGAAGCTCCTAAAGAGGAGAAGAAACCGGCTGCAAAGAAACCGGCTGCAAAAAAACCCGCCGTTAAAAAAACTCCAGCAAAAAAGGCTGAGAAGGAGTAAACTCCTCTCACTTTAAATATAAAAGAGAAAATAATAAGGGAGACTGAAAAGTAATTTTCAATCTCCCTTATTATTTAAAATAGAATTAGTATTTATTTACTCTTTTCTAAAAAAGCATCTAAGTATGGGCCTCTCATATTAGTGCTGATAATCTTCCCGCCTTTATCAACTAATATACATGCAGGTACGCCTGTTATGTTCAAAGAATCCAAGCCGTTACCCTTGCTGCCTGTCGGATTTATAAACTGCTTCCAAGTTAACTTTTCCACACTTAAAGCCTCCTTCCAACTATTTGTATTATCATCGATAGAGATTGAAATTATATCAAATCCACTCTTCTTAAAATTATTATAAACCTCCTTCAGATGCGGAATCTCCGCTCTGCAGGGGCTACACCAGCTAGCCCAGAACTCAACCAAAATATATTTTTTGTCAGAGGGTAATATATTTTTAATCATTAAAGTATCACCATTAGCGGATGCAACCATAAAATTTTTAAGATAAGACCCCCGCGCAGTGGCATAAGCCTTTTTGACCTTACTCTTTACAATGCTTAACTGAGATGAATCTGTCAAGTTCATTCCGGCTAATACTTCTTCAATAGCATTAATCTCCTCAACAGAGAGATCTGTCCCATCTAAAAGATTCTGTAATAGATCAAAAGAGACCACAGAAGAACTATTTAATTTTGCAAAATTGAGAGTCTTGTTAAAATAACTATTTTTCATACTCTGCTCAGAATCAATAAGTTTAAAGATAGATGCCATCTCTACCTCTTTGTTATAATATTTGGCAAAATAATACTCATTCATCATTCTATTTCTGAGCGCACTTAATGAGTCATTTTCAAACTTAACTTTACTTAAATACTCAGAGTATATCTCATGAAGTTTAGAGCCCTCCATGATAGTAGTTATATTATTTAATGAATCAATTGATATTTTAATAGACATATCGGAATTGACAAGATATAATGGAGTGATAAAGATTTTTGTATAGTCTCTCTCTCTCTCCGTTCACTACCTTATTCATATCTATTTTCAAAAGATATTTACCTTCCGATTTAACTCTGTCTTTTATAACAAATTTATTGTCAATTAAATAGGTGGTATCATTTAAGAGCTCGGTAGTTTCATCAAAAAGTATTATTTGCGTAGAGTCCGAGCCATTATTTAATTCTCCACTCAAAACAAAACCCCTCTCCGAATTACTACATGCGGATATTATAAAAATAATTAATAGACTAAAGATTATACTATTTTTCATAATTATCGTTTTGAATTAGTAAATTATTACCGGCAATAGCGGCCTTAGGAATAGGTAAAATAAGATGTTTCATGGAAATAGCCATTCCTAAAGTTGATGCATCCAATTTATCTAATTTATAATATCTTACAAAATCATACCAATCTTCATTGTTTTCCGCCATCAGTTCAATATATTTATGTTTCAGAATATAGACTAATAATTGATCGTTCTCTAAATTATCTACATACTGTCAGCTTCCCCATAAACCGGACAGATTTAGATTAGACAAAAAGTA
>CAYLGW010000032.1:0-17844 GCA_964383385.1 uncultured Muribaculaceae bacterium | reverse complement strand
CCGGAATTGTAGATGTTTCTGTAAGTGACGGAAACAATGAGACTTATCATGGTTCAGCAACTATAGGAGTGCTATCGACAAAATTGCATGCAGAGGGGCCTATTGTAAGAGGAAAAACAACCTTTAATTTTTCTGGCAGAGTCTCTTATTTTGATGCTATTGCAGAACCTGTTCTTAGAAGTATTTACGACAGTAAAAATACTTTATCGCAGTACTCAAATATGAATTACTATGATGTGACAGCTAAGGTTACTCACAAATTTAACAATAACAACAGGGTCTCAGCTACTTTTTATATCGGACAAGATAAGGTTAAAGACTCTCCGAGCTCAAGTCATCAAAACTCCAAACAAATAGTCACTGATGATTTAGGTACTTATGAGGCGTTACTCAGTAATTCCGAATCCTATTCTACAAATAACAAATGGGGGAATAACATATTAAGCCTTCATTGGGAAAGCGCATTAACTAATAAGCTGTTCATGAATGTATTTGCTACTTATAGCAGCTACAAATACAAATTGAGGAATACATCTAATAGTAGTAAATTATCATCAAAATCAGATAATATTGCAGATACTCTCTCCTATAGTTACGAAAATTCATACGCACAATATAATTCAGGAATTGAGGATTATTCTGCTAATTTGGATTTTGAGTATTTGCCAAACCATTGGAATAAAATTAAGGCAGGTGCGAAATTTTCTTCTCAGGAATTTATTCAAACTGCAGATATGTATAAATTTACTTCGTATTTAAATAAGCGTCATACTCCTCCTATTAAGACAGTAAATATTATAGATACCTTACTTGGTAATAAAAAGTGTTTAAAAACAGTTGCGTTTTATATAGATGATGATATAAATATAAGCGAAAGGCTGAAAATTAATGCAGGCTTACGCTATTCTATGTATATGGCAGGTGATAAGAATTATTCCTTTATAGAACCAAGGGTTTCTGCTCGTTTAATGTTAATGGATGGTCTCTCCTTTAAAGCATCCTATTCTGTTATGAGCCAAGGGATATATCTATTAAGCAGTAGTAATCTTACAACACCATCTGACCTTTGGGTGTCGGCAACAGAAAATATCGAACCTATGAAGTCTAATCAATATGCTGCGGGTTTGTTTTATGAGTTTAAGAATATTTTTGACTTTTCTATTGAGGGGTATTATAAAACCATGGACAAAGTGTTGGATTATAAAGAGGGAGTCTCTTATATGACTGCAAAAGATGATTGGGAAGGCCTTGTGGCAGTAGGCAAGGGTTGGTCGTATGGCATAGAGTTTTTGTTGCAGAAAAAAGTAGGAAGAACAACAGGTTGGCTTTCATATACCTGGTCTAAAGCCTATAGGCAATACGATAAAGCCGGCAACATTATAAACGGAGGCGATAAATTTTATGCTAATAATGATTGCAGGAATAATATAAGCCTTACCATTTCGCATAAGTTTAACAAGCATTGGGAATTGTCAGGTACATTTGTATATCATACCGGGAAACATGGAATTTTAACAACAGATGCCATTTACAGTGGCTCTCCAACGAGGTATGATTCTTATTATAAGGTCATTGACGGGTCTATTCATACAGGTCATATAAGCTATACAGATGATCCTGTTACTGATATTAAAAGCATATATCGCTATTTTACTTATAGAGAGCGAAATGGATACAAATTACCGGATTACCACAGATTGGATTTAAGTTTAAGCTATATGATAGCTCATAAAATAGGCGAGAGTATTGTGAATTTGAGCATTTATAATATTTATAACAGAATGAATATATCCAATATATATATAGGATACGATAATAACAAGAGCGTACTTAAAGGAGTTTGTATATTTCCGTTTATGCCATCTATTAGTTACACGTACCAATTTTGATAATCTCATATACAAAAGTTTATTAGTATGAAAACGATAATAAAAAATATAGTAGTTGCATTTTGTTTTTTGTCTATCTGCCAAAGTTGTGAGAAGGTATTAAATTATAGCGGAGACGATACTTCTCAAAAGATATTGATTAATGCTCTTGCAAATACTGATACGGTATTTACTATTAGCCTTTACAAAACCATGTTTTTTGCAGATGCTACCTTTATAGATCCGGCAATTATTGATAGAATTAAAGGCATAGTACCAGGAGATGATTCTCAAGTAATTACAGATAATGCGGAGGTGAAAATTACAGTGAACAGCAGTGATGAATATCCGCTTGTATTTAACAAGCAAAATGGCAGATACGAGTCTTCATATACACCTGTGCAAGGAGATAATATTAAAATTGAGGCAGATGTCCCTAACCTTAAACATGCATCTGCAACTATTCAAGTTCCTACCTCCGTTGCCTACGATATTGTAAATTACAGGCAACAATATGATAAGCATTTTTTCATAGATAAGGATGGGTATTCGGATTTGTTATGTGCAGATACCACAATGACAATTACGCTTAGGATTCATGATCCCAATGGCAAAAACTATTATAGATTAAAAGTAAGAAGTATTGCCAAGAAGGAGAGTGCAATCGGTGATGCCGATTATTATTATAATACGACAGATAGATTTGTCTCTTCTGATATAATATTTAAGGATGAGAGACTTATCAAGAGCTATGCTACTATTCCGGCTTATTTTTCAGATGTATTTGACGATTCTGTTTTTGATGGGAAAGATTACGATTTTACTGTGGATTCCAGAATGCGACAGGGGGATAATCCTTATATCTCCATTCAGTTGCAAACTATAAGTAAAGAACTTTATAACTATATTAAGTCCATAGAGTTATATAGGATTACAGATAGAGATTCTTATACTGAGGCAATAATGATATATTCCAACATAATTGATGGCTACGGAATATTCGGAGGATTGTCCGGTGAACATAAAGTCATAAACTTTACAAAATAATTAACACATTCAACAAGGGAACACAGTTTATTCTGCCGATGTATTGTGCAAGAAGTGGGGGATTTGTCTATGTGATTAGCGGTGGGCGGAAATATATGCTCATTTTGTGAAGAGTGATTTAATAAGTATATTTGAACTGTTTAGTTCAAAAATATTTAGTTATATGAAACAATATTTGGATCTCCTTAAAACAATTGTCTCAGAGGGAGTAAGCAAAGAGGATAGAACAGGAACCGGTACAACAAGTATTTTTGGTTATCAAATGCGATTGAATTTAAATGAAGGATTTCCTCTTTTAACAACCAAAAAAGTTCATTTACGCTCTATTATTTATGAGTTACTTTGGTTTTTACGTGGAGAGACTAATATCAAGTATCTAAAAGAGAATGGTGTCTCTATATGGGATGAATGGGCAGACGAAAACGGAGATTTAGGCCCTGTTTACGGAGCGCAATGGAGGCATTGGAAGACTCCAGAAGGCAAAGAGATAGACCAGATTGCCAATTTAATGGAGCAACTCAAAAAGAACCCTGATTCGAGAAGATTAATAGTCTCTGCGTGGAATGTCTCTTATGTAGATAAGATGGCTCTTCCGCCTTGTCATTCACTCTTTCAATTTTATGTTGTTAACAATAAATTGTCTTGTCAATTATATCAGAGAAGTGCAGATGTCTTTTTAGGTGTGCCGTTTAATATTGCATCTTATGCGTTGCTTACTATGATGATAGCAAAGGTTTGTGGGTTTGAGTTGGGAGATTTTGTGCATACTTTTGGTGATGCTCATATCTATAATAATCATAAAGAACAGGTTGCATTACAGTTGTCGAGAGAGCCTCGTACTCTTCCAAGAATGATAATCAACGGAGATCAAAAAGATATCTTTAGTTTTAAATATGAAGATTTTGAACTCGTTGGTTATGATCCATATCCTGCAATAAAGGCTTCTGTTGCTATTTAGAGGCGGTGGCTCAATTGGCAGAGCTGGAGAGAAATAGCGTTTATTTAACTATAAAAATAAGAGAGTTATGATATCAATAATTGTCGCGGTAGCAAAAAACAGTGCTATAGGAAGGAGAAATGAGTTGCTTTGGCATATTTCGCAGGATCTTAAATATTTTAAGGCGGTTACCACAGGCCATCCTGTTGTTATGGGGAGGAAAACGTATGAATCAGTGGGACGTCCGCTTCCTGGCAGAAGAAATATCATTCTTTCCAGAGGCGGTAATATTGAGTCCCCCGACATCAAAAACCCTCAGACGACCTCATTTGAAATCTGTAATGATATGGAGTCTCTCATTTCAATGGCTAAAAAATCTGATGATGAGTTTTTTATTACAGGCGGGGGCGAACTTTATAAGCAATTTTTCAACTGTGCAGATAAATTGTATATTACACATATAGAGGCTGTAGCCAATGATGCTGACACCTTTTTCCCGGTAATCAATAGTTCAGAGTGGAGGCTCGATTCAATTACCGAGTCTTTGCATGATGAGGAAAATAATCTTGATTTTGAGTTTGCAATATATAAACGAATTTAAAAAAGGTAAAAGAGATTGAAACTGAGATTAATAGGCTTAGAAAGAGAGATCAAAGGGGAGAAAAGGAATAGTTAAGGGCCAGCATAACAACGACAGAATAATTTTAACCTTAAATAATATGGAAAACAGAGGCAATTTTGGGAGCAGATTCGGCATTTTAGCAGCAATGGCCGGCTCGGCGGTTGGTTTAGGAAACCTATGGAGGTTCCCATATTTAGTTGGGACAAATGGTGGGGCTGCTTTTATAATTATCTATCTGGTAATGGTTCTTGTTTTATGCATTCCAATAATGTATGCAGAGTTTATAATAGGAAGAAGAGCAGGTGCTAATGCATTTGGGGCTTTTAATATTTTAGCTCCAAGTAGCAAGTGGAATGTAATAGGTTTATTGAGTGTTTTGGCTTCTCTCTCTATTTTGGCCTTTTATAGTGTAGTTGGCGGATGGACGATAGATTATCTCTTTAAAGCTGCAACTTTTAAATTTGTGAATATTAATCAAAATGAGCTTAATTCTCTCTTTTCTAGTATAGTATCATCACAATTTGAGCCTATCTTATATCTCTTTATTTTTTTATTAGCAACAGGATTAGTTGTTATTGCAGGAGTTGAGAAAGGGATAGAAAAATATTCTAAAATAATGATGCCGGCTCTCTTTATTATGGTGATTATTATAGCAATACGCTCTATTACATTACCTGGTTCAGCAGCTGGAATTTCGTTTTTGTTTAAGCCTGATTTTTCTCAAGTAACATCAAAGACAGTTTTGGATGCTATGGGGCAAGCCTTTTTCTCATTGAGTTTAGGTATGGGCTGTATTTTAACCTATGCATCTTATGTAAATAAGAGGGAGAACATTGTTAATACCTCTTTTTTGACAGCTATATCTGATACTCTTTTTGCATTAATTGCGGGATTAGCTATAATGCCTGCTGTCTTTGCTTTTGGAATGCAACCAAGCGAAGGTCCGGGCCTCGTTTTTGTGATATTACCTCATATTTTTGAGCAGATTCCATTAGGCTCTATTTTGGCTATATTATTCTTCTTTGCTCTCTTTATTGCAGCAATAACATCGTCTATATCTCTATTTGAGGTGGTTGTTGCCTATTTAAAAGAAGAGTTTAAATTTACAAGAAGGAGATCTGTCATAATTACATTTGTTACTTGTTTTGTCTTGGGTATTTTATGCTCATTGTCGTTAGGCATTTTGGGGGAGATAAAGATATTGGGGTTAAATATGTTCGATTTCTTTGATAAACTTTCATCTAACATTCTCTTGCCGTTAGGAGGTTTATTAATAGTTCTCTTTGTTGGTTGGAGAATGCCAAAAGTTGATTTTACAGATGAGATAACAAGTGGCGGAACGATAAAATTTAAGAGGTGGTTTTTAATTTGCACCTACTTTATAATTAAATATATTGCTCCGATAGTTGTTGGAATTGTTATGATACGTGGACTAATCTAATCTTAAAAAGGTTTTAGTTGATCAGTTCTTTGAAGATATCTGCTACGGTTTCCGGGTACTCAATGAGAGAGCACACTTGACCTAATTCCATTTCGCTTGTTATATCACCATCAAGTATTCCGCGTTTTAATGACCCTGTTCCAATAAAGGAGAGCAACTCCTCTTTCCCGGCGCAGTTATTCTCCATCTCAACTATTTTATCCATAAATGGGCCTTTTACAAGACGGGTAGGAGAGAGTTTTTTGAGCAAAAGTTTTGTACCACCCTCTTCCAGACCACGGCAATATTTTTTAAACTCTTCTGAGGCTGAACTTTCTTTGCAAAGAGCAAAGCGGGTGCCTATTTGCACTCCCTCGGCCCCCAGTATTTCGGCCGCTTTCATTTGACATTTCAGGGCAATTCCTCCTGCTGCAATCAGCGGCAATTGGATAGCTTTTCTTACAGCCGGGATAAGACAGATGGTGGCTGTCTCCTCTCTTCCATTGTGACCGCCGGCTTCAAAGCCCTCTGCAACAACAGCATCTACTCCTGCAGCTTCTGCCTTTTTGGCAAAAACGCTGCTCGATACAACATGGCAAACTTTAATATTATTATTATGAAGCAGTTGCGTATAGGTTCCGGGATTACCGGCCGAGGTAAAAACAACAGGAACTTTCTCCTCGATGATTGTTTCTATCATAGTTTTTGAGCGCGGATTAGCTAAAGGAACATTTACTCCGAAGGGTTTGTCAGTAGCCTGCCTACACTGTCCGATATGATATTTAAGCAGTTCTGTCTCCATAGTACCGGCTCCAATAAGGCCGAGTCCTCCGTAATTACTTACAGCAGAAGCAAGACGCCATCCGCTGCACCAAGCCATTCCACCGGCTATGATAGGATATTTTATTCCAAATAGGCTACATACTCTGTTGTTATCGTATAAATTCTTCTTTTCCATTGATTTTCTATTTAAGATTATTAATTCGCCATTGAATTATTACATAAATAATGAGAATTGATTGCAGTTATATTTTTAATATTAAACCGAAAAGGAGAGTATTGTAAGTTAGCTTGGCCTCTTTTTGGGAAGGATGAATAGTATCAGGGTACCCAATAATAGGGCGATTAGCAGTCCAGACGCAAGTTTCGAATAGAGTTCTCCTTTTGAGAAACAGTCAGGAGCGAAATTAAAGGTAATTTCATATTCTCCTGCCGGGAGAGAGAGCGAGCGTAAAATATAGTTGGCACGTAAAACAGGCAATTGAATACTCTCTGATTTACCGGCGGCCGTAATTGTTGCACTCCATCCGGGAGCATAAAATATTTCACTGAAGAGTGCGATTTGTGGAACGGAGCTCTTGTATGAGTAGATCATAGTGTTTGGAGAGTAGGATTTAAGTGAGATTGTTGCCATAGAATCCTTTATTTCCGAGAGACCTTTGTCTATTTTAGAGTAAAATTCCTCTGCGAAAATTGCCTCGTGAGCGGGGTCGGCTGCTTTAAGTTTGGAAATCTCGTCATCTGCGCTTATTGCCTTTGTTATTTTATCTACGAACCATGCGTTACCGAGAGTAAATTTATTTACAATAGGAGGCACATCCTTATTTATAATAATATATTTGGTATTCAGCATACTTATTATAGGATGATATCCTATTGCATTTGAGGCCTCCTCCAAAGTTTTAGCACCCCGAAGTTCTCCGGAAATGGCCATCATCTCCGGAGTTATGCAATGTTCAATTACATCTTGGTATCGCTGGAGTTTCACAGGGCTGTATCCACCAATCGTTTTATGATGATAACTTACATAGGCGTCGTTAAAGGTATTGACACTCAGGTCGAGAACCCTATAGTCCGGATCCTTGTCCTGAAGAATAATTTTATCGACGGTTCTTTCTGAAAAGACGTTTGCAAATTCTCTCTTTGAGACAAAATGTGAATCGTTGAGATATCTCTTATCGACAGACCATAAATCTATAAGAACGAGTAGGGTAAGTAGAAGCACAGCCGGTATAGTTTTAAGTCTCCCTTTATATCCCATCCATATTACTGTAGCCCCCAATAGAATGAATATTAATGATCTAAAGGCATCTGAAGAGAGAAGTCCCTGTCTGTCTGCAACAAGTGCAGCGGCAATCTGTTCCGGCATCTGGGAATCAGAAGGAGAGACAAAGTCTCCGGCGAGCGATGGGAGCAGAGCAAAAATAAGGCAGAAGCCTCCGGTAATTCCTAAAGAGAGATAGAAGCTCCTTTTAATTCTTTTTGTCTCTTCGGGATCGGTATGTGGTTTAAAGAGCAGTTCGTTAAGAACCATTATTCCCATAATAGGTATTAGCAGTTGCAATGTGACAAGAATCATGGAGACAGTTCGGAATTTATTGTATAGAGGGGCCCAATTATAGAAGAATTCCGACACAATCATTAGATGATTTCCCCATGCAAGTAGAAGGGAGAGGAGAGTAACACCTCCAATCCACCACTTCAGTCCGCCCTTAAGTACAAAGAAGCCGAGTATAAACAAAAAGAGACTGATTGCCCCCATATACATCGGGCCAGCCGTCATAGGTTGCGGTCCCCAGTAGAGAGGTAATTGTTTTATAATCTGACTTGCATCATAGCCACTATTTGTAATTGCGGCGTAAGTTTCTGATTTTTCTCCGAGTTCACCAACGGAAGAACCGCCGTTGAAATCAGGTATCATTAAGTTAGGGGTTTCATTAATTCCGTAGGACCATGCAGTTGCGTAGTCGAGATCTAACCCTTTGCGGGATTTTCTTACCTTCTTATCTGTATTGGCCCGGTCGGCAGCTGTATTTCCTGAATCTCTGGCTGAAAGTTCTGACCCGCCGCGCATTGTATGCTCAGCATATTCATAAGTGGGCCAGAGGTGATTTGTATTTGTCGCGATACCTATCAGACCGGCAACAAGCAATGTGGCTGCAGTCTTAAAAAATTGAGGTAACCTCTTCTCCTTTATTGCGGCACACAATTGCCAGATACCATATCCAACAATAATAAGGGCAAGATAGTAGGTGATTTGAGGATGGTTTGCTTTTATCTGGAAACTGAGGGCGAAGGCAAAGAGCAGGGCGCCCAGCCACGCCCGTTTTCTGAAGGCATAGACAACAGAGGCGAGGACCCATGGCATGAAGGCGATTGCAACCATCTTGGAGTTGTGCCCCACCTGGATAATCTGCATATTATAGGAACAAAAAGTTATTGCTATTCCTCCGAGTACCGCAAGATAGAGATTGGCCCCAAAGGCGAGGCAGAGCAAAAATCCTCCTATTAAACTTATAAGAAGATAGCTTGCAGGGCGCTCTCCGGTAAAAAAGAGGTCATAAATATATTGTGTAAAATCTCCTTTATAGATTACTGAGATAGAGGTGGCCGGCATACCTCCGAACATTGAATTTGTCCATAAGGCACGTTCTCCGGGATGATTATCGTTGTATGTTACAATTTCGTTAGACATCCCCTGCCAGCTCGATATGTCGCTCTGGTTTACAACCTTCCCCGAGAGCACCTCGGGAGCATATGCATATGCTATAATAATAAATAGTATAATTGATAGAATGTAAGGCCAGATCTTATTAAAATTAATGCTCTTCATCATTTGTGTTATATGTTGTTTGTGAGATTATTCAATATTCTGCAGATATCACCAGTCAGACTTTTCCTCGAATATCGCCGTACCGAATCGGAGAGAGAATTACTCTTTTCTCCGACTCTCTCTTTAAAGGTGGAGTATAAAGAATCTACAGCCTTGCGCATCTCCTCTTTATTAGTAAAATCGCATATTATCCCGGCCTTGGCCTCTGTAAGCATCTTGCCCAGATCGCCCTCTTTAGGGCCAATGGCTAATAACGGATTGCCGGAGGCGAGGTATTCAAAGAATTTGCCGGTAATAATGGCGGCCGCTTCGGGTTCTTTGCGCAATGTAAGGAGAAGAACATCCGCTCTTTTTTGCCATGCTATAGCTTTAGTATGAGAGACATAGCCAAAATCAATAAAATTGTTTGCGAGCGAGCTTTTCCGAATCTCATCTATTACCATAGTATCTGTTTGGCCCATCATTACTATTTGTAGCTCCTCTCTAAAACGCGCATCAGATTCTGCCATCTCACCAAGAACCTCCCAAAGAAGATCGGGATTCCCGTTCTGCGGCATTAGTCCGGTATGAACGAGACAAAATTTTCCCGGAGCGAGCGGCATTTGTACCTCTGTTGCAGTAGCTTCAAAATCTGCGCTGTCGTAACCGTTTGTTACTAACTCAATCTCTCTCCCCGATAGAGTTTCAAAATCTCGTTTCATTTGCGGAGAAACCACAACTACGCTATCGGCCTCCTTAAGAACAGAGAGTTCAAGTCTTCTATGCTTATTTTGTGCAAGAGAGCTAAGGTTCAAATGTTTAAAATAAAAGATCTGAGTCCACGGATCTCTGAAATCGGCAATCCATTTTATTCCAGTGGCCTTGCTGACTTTCTGTGCAATCAAGTGCATAGAGTGCGGGGGCCCCGTACTTATAATAGCATCTACAGGATGCTGCTTTAAATAATTTTTAAGAAATCGCACAGAGGGTCTTATCCACCAACATCTCGGATCCGGGATAAAGAGATTACCTCTTATAAATACCGATAGTTTTTGCATCGATGAGCCGGAGTTGTCTGCAATAATATTTGCCTGTATTTTATTATTGCCCTTTTTCCCTGTTAAGGCTTTGTAGAGGGCGTATGGTTCAACAATTTTTTTTCTGATAATTTGAACAGATTGAGGTACCTCCTTTTCCAATTCTGTATCGACAGAATTAAGTTCCGGGTTTTCGGGAGTATATATTACAGGTTCCCAACCATATTGAGGAAGATATTTGGTGAATTTTAACCATCGTTGTACACCTGATCCTCCTGCAGGAGGCCAATAATATGTGATTATCAGAACTTTTTTCATTACCCGAATAGGCTTTATCTGGGAATTATTATTTCTTTATTAAGCTATTGTACAGACAGTTATCTACCTCTCTATGGATAGACATAAAATGATGATCTCTGCGTTCGTTACAGCCGTTTGTCATAACAATAAAACCGAATTGTCTGTCGGAGTCCCAAAACATGGAGGTGAAGACGCCGTATGCCCCGCCGGTATGGCCTATCATCTTTTTACCATCTACCAAATCTTCGGTGGTTCTTATTGCAAAGCCATAATAGCCGTTATCCTCCGGATCTGTCTCTATAATTGACGATTGCATCAGTTCCGCACTTGGTTTTCCTATTATATGCTTTTTCCCTAAAGTGCCGTAATTCATGTGCATCATCATCACCTTGGCTAACCCGAGAGCTGAGATTTTCATTCCACCTGTAGGAGAAAAAATCGGTGTGGAGTAGCCAAATTTATAGTTTTTAATCTCATTGGTTCTTGGAGCATAAGCCTCTTTACTCCATTTGTATGAACCATCCTGGTTGTAGGAATAGATTCTAACAAACTTAGTTGAGTCTAAACTGCCCACTTCATATCCACCATAAAGTTTTAGTGGTTTAAGTATATGATTTACAATATATTTATCGAATCTCTCTCCACTTACTCTTTCTAAGATGGTACCGAGTGTATTGAACCCAAGATTGCAATATTCGTATTTAGTTCCCGGTTTGTAATTATTATATGCTTTTGTCCAACTCTTAGAGGAATCGGGGTTAATTACGTTCAAGTTAAAATAGCCTTCCGAATCGTTAAGGCTCGATGAGTGTGAGAGTAGCATCTTAATTGTGATCTTTGTGTCGGGAAAGTTAGGATTTCTTACTTTGAAACCTATATAATCCGACACATCACCTTCGAGCTCAATTTTGCCCTTCTCAACGAGTTGCATAATAGCTGTTGCTGTAAAGGATTTAGAGATGGAGGCGATTCTAAATAGATCACCATCGGCAAGTGGTATACTGTTTTCCAAATCTTTGTAACCGAGCGATTTATGATAAATAATTTTACCATCTTTTACGGCTACTACGGCCAGCCCTACAGCCTTATTACGTACCAATATCTCCTCTAAATTTTTCTCAATATTTTGGTTTTGGGAAAAGCCGGGATTAATGCACAACACTGTTAATATCAGTGCAAAAACAAATTTTAAAGTGTTTGATGGTTTCATTATGAGAAGAATTAACTGTTAAAAAGACAAAGATAATATATAATTGAATTAAGAGACTGTTTGTTTTTTATATTCTCCCGATGACAACCTCTATTTTTCTTTAAAATCATAGCTTTAAATAATTAAAATTGATTCTAAAATTGTTACTTTTGCAGAGATGAAAGAGGAGAAAAAAATAACCGAAACGCCCTTGATGAAGCAGTATTTTGCGGTCAAGGCTCAGCATCCCGAAGCATTGCTTTTATTTAGGGTAGGGGATTTTTATGAGACCTACGGGGAGGATGCGGTCACTGCAAGTAAGGTGCTCGGTATTGTACTTACAAGGAGGGCAAATGGGGCTGCGAAATCTGTTGAAATGGCCGGTTTTCCACATCATGCTATAGATACCTATCTCCCGAAATTGGTGCGTGGTGGTTACAAGGTTGCCGTTTGCGATCAACTCGAAGATCCAAAACTTACAAAAAAAATTGTCAAAAGAGGAATAACGGAGCTTGTAACTCCGGGTATAGCATATAATGAACAACTGCTTGTCCAAAAGGAGAATAATTTTTTGTGTGCTCTCTATTTTACGGGCAGTAATTCCTGTGGGATAGCTTTTCTGGATATCTCTACCGGGACATTCAGGGTTGCCGAAGGCTCGCTCGACTATGTCGAGGTACTGCTTTCGGATTTCTCTCCCAAAGAGGTTGTTATTCAGCGGGAATATAGAAAAGGCTTTCAAGAGAGGTTCGGTTCCGGTTACTATCTTTCCACAATGGAGGAGTGGGCATTTGTACCACAGGCCTGCAGTGAAAAGTTAACAAAGCAATTGGGTGTTGATTCTCTTAAGGGATTTGGAATAGATAATTTAAAATTGGGAATTACGGCGGCGGGTGCTGTACTCTTTTATCTTGAGAATAATTATAATTCAGGGTCGGCTCATATATGTACTGTTTCCAGAATTGACAGAGGTGATTTTGTCTGGTTGGACCGTTTTACCTTCCGCAATTTGGAAATTTTCGCCTCTGCTACCGGCACAAACGGTGTTTCATTGTTAGATGTTATAGATAAAACAGTCTCTCCTTTGGGAGGAAGATTACTCAGAATTTGGCTCTCAATGCCATTAAAAGAGAGAGAGGCCATTAATGAGCGTCATAATATAGTCTCTTATTTTGTGCAGTACCCCGACATTCTTTCGCTTCTGAGGGATAAATTGAGCAAAGTGGGAGACCTTGAACGTATAGCGGCCAGAGCGGCTGCCGGAAAGATAATGCCAAGAGAGATAATGCAACTCAAAAGAGGCTTAGAACAGATGGGGCCCATTAAGGAACTTTGCATTAGAGCTGAAGAGGAGTCTTTAGTTGCCATGGGTAAAAAGATAGAACTATTCAACTCTCTGAGAGCTATAATAACAGGTAAACTTTCTAATGAGCCGGCTGCTCAGTTCGGGAAGGGAGATATTATTGCCGATAATGTAGATGAGGAGTTAGATGAACTGAGGAAGATAGCGCGCCATGGCAAGGAGTATCTGCTTCAGCTACAGCAACGTGAGATTGAGAGAACAGGGATCACCTCTTTAAAAATAAGTTATAATAATGTTTTCGGTTATTATTTAGAGGTTAGAAATGCTCATAAAGAAAAAGTTCCTCAGGAATGGATAAGGAAACAGACTCTTGTAAATGCGGAGCGTTATATAACTCAGGAGTTGAAAGATTATGAAGAGAAGATTCTCGGTGCAGAGGAGCGTATTACTGCAATCGAACAGAGGATATTTGCGGAGATAGTCTCCGAAATACAAAAAGAGATAAAGGGGATACAGCAAAGCGGGGCCATTATTGCAAAGGTTGATTGTCTCTGCGGGTTTGCTACTCTTGCGAAGGAGAATAAATATTGCAGACCGGTAATGGACGATAGCTTAGATTTAAATATTAAACAGGGGAGACATCCTGTAATTGAAACACTTATGCCTGCCGGAGAAGAATATGTGGCAAATGATCTCTCTCTCTCCAGCGAGGCTCAGCAGATTATTATTCTTACAGGGCCTAACATGGCCGGAAAATCGGCTCTATTGCGGCAAACTGCTCTTATTGTGTTGCTTGCGCAGATCGGCTCGTTCGTGCCAGCTAATGAGGCAAAAATAGGAGTCATAGACAAGATCTTTACAAGAGTTGGAGCTTCAGATAATATATCTCGCGGAGAATCTACGTTTATGGTGGAGATGATAGAGACCTCAACTATTCTGCATAATTTATCGGAGCGATCACTCGTGTTGCTCGATGAAATAGGCAGGGGCACAAGTACCTTCGACGGAATGTCTATAGCCTGGGCGATAGTTGAATTTTTGCACGAAAACGGAGCGAAGGCTAAGACGCTATTTGCTACTCATTATCACGAACTTAATGAATTAGAGAGTCTCTATCCGAGAGTTAAGAATTTCCATATAGCGGTAAAGGAGGTGGGGAGTAATGTTATCTTTTTACGCAAGCTCTCTCCGGGAGGAGTGGCTCATAGTTTCGGAATACATGTTGCTAAGATGGCCGGTATGCCGGCTAAAGTTGTGGAGTCTGCTCAGCGTATTTTGCGCAGATTAGAAAATGACGAGATTAATGTGAATAATTCTGAAAAGTGCCCGGCGGCCAAGAATGTTTCGGGCGGTAAAGTTTACGGCAATGAGATGCAACTCTCCTTTTTTCAGTTAGAGGATCCTTTGTTGTTGGATATCAAGGAGAAATTAATGAATATCGATATTAATAAAATGTCTCCGTTAGATGCTTTTGATGCTTTGAGAGAGTTAAAAAAGCAGATTGGTTTGAAATAATTCTTATATTTGGCATGGCGGCGAGTAACTAAATTTTTTTGATATGGAAGTAAAAAAATTGTTAGGTAGAAGTGTGATAATGGTGAAATTGTTTCGCGAAAGCGTTGTTTTTGCCTTTTCGCAACTAAGGGGAGACAAGTTCAGGACCTTCTTGTCGCTATTCGGGGTGAGTGTAGGTATTTTTACTATTGTTGCAATCTTCACTGCCATTGATGCCTTGAGCGATAATGTCTCCAAGGGGCTAAACTCTTTCGGCGGAGATGTGATTCAGATTTCGGCTTGGCCAATGGACCCTTCAAATGAGGATGATGGAACGGGGAAGACAGATAATAATGCAACACAACAAGAGTATAAGTGGTGGGAATATTTAAGGCGTCCCTCTCCCTCTCTGATGGATTTTAAATTTATAACTGAGAATTCAAAGCTTACTAGTGCATGTGCGTTTTCTGCATCCTTATTCAAAACGGTTAAATATAAAAGGAATTCTGTTAATAATTGTTCAATCAGTTCAGTCTCTTATGATTGGAATAAAATTTCAAATGCGGGTTTGTCTGAGGGGCGATATTTCACAAAAGAAGAGATGCAGACAGGTAAAAATTATGGAATAATAGGGTATGAGGTTTCAAAACAACTATTCGGAGATGAGTCGCCTATTGGGAAAAGGATTAAACTCGATGGTCTTGATGTGACAATAATAGGAAAATATGCAAAGCAGGGAGAGAGTATTGTCAATATCTTTAATGCCGACGAATATCTGATTATTCCTTATACTTTCGGAAAGTATTTTGTAAATTTAGACGAGAGTGAACTCAGTATTTTTGTGAGGCCGAAAGAGGGTGTTTCTCAGGATGATTTTGCATATGAGTTGACTAATCTTATGAGAGCGGTTAGAAGAATCAAGCCCGGTGTAAAAAATAATTTTTCTATTAATAAGATGACCTTTGTTCTTAATATCGTGCAGTCTACGTTTGATTCTATTAATATTGTAGGGTGGATTATTGCGGGTTTTTCTCTTCTTATCGGCGGATTTGGTATAGCTAATATTATGTTTGTATCGGTAAAGGAGCGGACAAATATCATCGGTATTCAGAAGGCTTTGGGTGCCAAGAAGTATGTTATTCTTACTCAATTCCTTGTTGAATCCGCGTTTCTCTCTATAGTGGGAGGAGCTGTCGGGGTACTGATTGTTGCTGTAGCTGTACTTTCTATTCCCTCTAACGGAGAGTTTTCTATTGCTCTCTCTTTAATGAATATCATTAAGGGAATGTCTATAGCTATTGTGATTGGATTAATTTCCGGAATGGCCCCGGCTTATGTTGCGGCAAACCTTAATCCGGTGGATGCTATTAATAGTAAATAATTATTAGATGGAAGGCTGTGAATATAGAGTAATGTCTCTTGTTTACTGTAGTTTATAGGCTGGTCAATGGAGTACAAATCAAAGATTATGAGCAGTATAGTTAGGGCAGTAGCTCTGCCGATAGTTTTATTATTAATCTCCTCTTTGCAGCTTTCGGCTCAGAATAAATCTGCGGCCAATACTCTTCATTTTGGTAAGCATGCGATTAGTGTAGAGGTAAGGGAGAAGAGTGCTATTTTTAATCCGGATAGTTTATGGTTGAGCTCTAAATTTTCTCTCTTTATTCATTGGGGGCTCTATTCGCAGCTTGGCGGTGTTTGGGAAGGCAAGCCGGTGACACGCGGATATAGTGAACAGATACAGTCTTTTGCAGGTATTTTCAGCGATTATTATGAAGAGATTATGAAGGAGTTTAAGGCTGAAAAATGGAATGCCGATTCAATTGTCGCCTTGGCAAAAGAGGCAGGAATGAGATCGATAGTCTTTACCTCAAAGCATCACGACGGCTTCTGCATGTATAATAGCGCACAAACAGATTTTACCATAATGCACACTCCTTTTGGGAGAGATCCTTTAAAGGAGCTGGCGCAGGCTTGTAAAAAAGAGGGGTTGAGGCTTGGTATTTATTTTTCTCTTATTGATTGGCATTTTCCTGAAGCTTATCCGATATCGAGTCACAATGCAGATCCTGTTACCCCTGAGCATCATCGTTATAATATGGCTCAGGTGCGGGAGTTGCTTACTAATTACGGGGAGGTATCGGAGTTTTGGTTCGATATGGGGTCGCTTAAGCCGGAGCAAAGCGCTCAACTGGCGGCTCTTGTGAAAAGTTTACAGCCGAAATGTATGATAAGTGGCCGTTTAGGGAATGATTGTGGAGATTTTGCTGTTATGCCCGATAATAAGATTCCTGATTATCATTTGGCTCAACCTTGGCAAACGGCGGCAAGTATGTTTAAGGAGACTTGGGGCTACAGGAGTTGGCAAGAGAGGGGTAATGTTGAGGATAAGATTCAAGAAAAGTTAAGAGACTTGAGAGCCGTTGTTTCTCAAGGAGGGAATTATCTTTTAAATATAGGTCCTCGCGGCGATGGTTCGATAGTGGAGTTTGAGAGGGATGTGTTGTTGGGAATGAGCAAAACCGGCAGATGGATTTCGGAGAATCCATTCGCTTTGAATAATCCTGCACCAAGTTACAGAAAAATTGATTCGCCAAGATCCGATAGCAGTTTTTCTGCACTATCTATTAAGCCATCTGATAAGATGCAATTGACCATCTCTTCGGGGAGGGAGATTTTGTATCGTGGTTCTTTAAGGGAGACCTCTTTTAGTTATTATGGGCAAATAGTTTTTGTGAAATTTTCAAAGGGTAATATAGTGCTGCAGATTGCTGGGAGTGATAAAGAGGCGAGTGGTGCAGATAGAATTGTGCTCAAAAAAGAGGAGGGTGAGCCTATTTATATTTATTCCTCCAGAAACTATTACGATTCTTATATGAAGGTTTGCGGGCTTTATTGGTAGTTGTAGTGCTGGTCTTCTCAATTTTATTTCACCCGTTGTATGTGATTCTTTTGGGCCTTTTCAGTAAATAGGTTTTATATGTGCTTTGGTGTTTGAGATTCTGTTACAGCTATTTGAGAGATAGGCCTCGTTT
>CAYLGW010000031.1:0-18813 GCA_964383385.1 uncultured Muribaculaceae bacterium | reverse complement strand
CGCTTGGGGCTCGAACCCAAGACCCCAACATTAAAAGTGTTGTGCTCTACCTACTGAGCTAGCGAATCGTTTTGGGACTGCAAAAGTAGATAAATTCTTTAAAAAGGCAAAATTAATTTTAATTATTTTTAAAATATGTACTTTTGTTTTAGCTCATTATCTTAGTTTATGCATCTAACCTATTAATTATGTTGTTTTTGGATAGTTTTGAAATGTTTATTAATGCTACTGCTGTGCCGTATATCAGGTGCGGTGAGACTGCCTATGCCTTTCCGGAACACAAATTAATTGTACATCTTGTTGCTCTCGGGCGCTTTATCGGGGATAATCAATCGAATCGGAATGAGATTGTATTGGATGGAGAGGCGTTGTCGATTGATCCTGCTGCGTATGAGCATCTTTTTCTCTATGAAGATAGGTGGTTCTCTGGGGGAATGGTTATTAGGAAGAGGTTGCTGGCAATGCTTGGCCAATTTAAGAGCCTCTTTGCCAGGAAATGTAAAATACTCGCTGCAGAGGAGTTTATTGACCTATTTGCTAATGCGACATTGCCTGAGAAATTAATCACTAAGATTGGTGAATTTTATGATTACAATGCCTTATTATTAAAGATTAAGAGGGGGAAAGCCTCTTCTAAGGCGGTTATGCCAAAATCGTTGAGAGCAACTGCATTAAACGTTTATATTCGTTTAATCTCGGATTTTCTTGATTATAATCATTCTTACGGGGCCTCCAAATGTTCGTTTCGTTATATGCTCTTATATAGAGAGGAGATTGTCGCGGTAGCAACATTTTCTTCTCCTAAAATTATAAATCGTATTGTGAGCGATAACTCTTCTAAAGAGATTTCTCTCTCTGTGCGTTCGTATGAGTGGGTGCGTTATGCCTCTTTGCCTGATATTAGGGTTATAGGTGGAATGGGTAAACTTTTAAAGAGTTTTTTGAGAGATATAGAGGCTGTAAATTTACCTGTTGAGGTGATGTCCTATTCCGATAATGAATGGTCTTCGGGGAGGGTTTATGAGCAGCTTGGGTTTACTTTGGCAGGGAAGCGTAAACCGGTTGATTATTATGTTGATACTAAGACTTATAAAAGGTATAATTTGAGGCAGTTAGGCCTTATGATGGCTACTTCCGGCGGTAATGTGACTCAGTCTGGAGAGTTTTGTAAAATTTGCAATAGAGGGAGCCGTAAATTTTTACTTATGCTCTCTAATTAGCTGTAGTTGAGCGTTCTTTTCCGCGTCCCGTGAAGGTAATTGTAATGGTCTTATTCTCTGTTTCACCCTCTGTAACTGCTCTGCGTTTTATTATTGCCTCCGATACCGGATCTTCTACATATTTTTGAATGGCCCGTTTTAAAGGTCGTGCTCCTAATTGAGGATCATATCCGTGTTCTGCTATAAACTTCTTTATATTGGGAGCAAATTCCAGTTTATATCCAGTCTGTTCAATACGCTTATATAAAGAACTCAACTCAATTTCTACTATTTTTTCTATATCTTTTTGATTAAGAGTGTTAAATAGAATCTGTTCGTCGAGTCTGTTTAGGAATTCAGGAGTAAAAACTTTGCCAACAGCCTTTTCTATTATTGACCTTTCCGTCTCCTCTACATTCCTTTTTACCGAATTTGCGAATCCGAGTCCGTTCCCGTATGCCTTCAACTCTCGTGAACCTATATTTGAGGTAAGGATGAGAACGGTATTTCTGAAATCTATGTTACGGCCATTGCTGTCTGTAAGACGTCCTTCATCCAGAACCTGAAGCAACAGATTAAAAATATCGGGGTGGGCCTTTTCTATCTCGTCGAGCAGTACCACGGAGTAGGGGTGTCTACGTACTCTTTCTGATAGTTGTCCTCCCTCATTGTAGCCGACATAGCCCGGAGGTGCCCCAATCAGGCGACTCACAGCATATTTCTCCATATATTCGCTCATATCTATTCTTATGAGACTTTCCTGAGAATCAAATAGATATTCGGCAAGAATCTTTGCAAGCTGAGTCTTTCCTACACCGGTGGGGCCAAGAAATAAGAATGTGCCGATAGGTTTGCCGGGATCCTTCAGTCCTGCACGATTTCTTCTGATTGCCTTTGAAATGGTCTCAACAGCATTGTTCTGTCCTATAATTTTCTTCTGTATAGTCAGAGCCATATTCATGAGCCTGTTGCCCTCTGTCTCTGCAATTTTGGTGATTGGAATATGAGTTGCCATTGAGAGAATTGCGGCAATTTCCTCTTTGCCTACTATTGCAGGATGAAGAGCCTGGTCGGTCTCCCATTTTACCTTCGCCTCTTCCAGCTCCTTTGTCTTTATATCTCTCGCATCTCTGTAATTTGCAGCCATTTTATAATCTGCGGCCGCAACGGCTGCGGATAGTTCTCCCTTTATTAGCTCAATTGCTTGTTCCAGCTCGCTAATCTCCTTTGGTACCTTGATGTTTTCAAGATGAGCCTTACTTCCGGCCTCATCCATAATATCTATTGCCTTATCTGGAAGGCATCTGTCTGAAATATATCTGTTGCTTAAAGAGATGCAGGCTCTAATAGCGTCATCGGTATATTTGACGTTATGGTGTTGCTCGTATTTTATTTTTATATCGTTGAGGATTGCGTAGGTCTGGTCGAAATCAGTAGGCTCAACCATTATCTTCTGAAATCTTCTTTCAAGTGCACCATCCTTCTCAATCACCTGTCTGTATTCATCGAGAGTGGTTGCCCCAATGCATTGAATATCACCTCTTGCAAGTGCTGGTTTAAGCATATTTGCTGCATCGAGCGAACCAGCTGCACCGCCTGCTCCAATAAGAGTATGCAGTTCATCTATAAATAGAATGATGTCTGGATTGGCCGAAGCCTCCTTCAGAAGGGCTTTCATTCTCTCTTCAAACTGTCCGCGGTATTTTGTGCCGGCAACAACGGAGCCTATATCGAGAGAGATGATTTTTTTATTCATCAGTACCCTTGAGACATTCTTTTGAGCGATTCTGATAGCAAGTCCCTCTGCAATTGCCGATTTACCTGCTCCTGGCTCACCTATGAGTACAGGATTGTTTTTTTTGCGCCGTCCGAGTATCTGAGCAAGCCTTTCGATCTCTCTCTCTCTACCTACTACAGGATCCAACTTATCCTCTGCTGCTGCTTTTGTTAAATCGTAGCCGAAATTTTCAATTATCGGTGTTCCCTTACTCTTTTTTGCCGAATTATTCTCCTTCTTGATAGACTGCATCTCATCATTATTTTCGCTCTCGAGGTTACTTTTATTCTCAAAAGAGAGAGAGAGACTGTCGAGTTCTTCGTCGTGGTTATCGGAGAGCTCCTTGTTTCCGGATATTTTTTCTTTTAGGGAACTGTATGTGATTCCGTACTCCGATAAAGCATCTATTGAGCCGTAGTCGTGGTCTCTCAATATTGCGAGAAGCAGATGGAGGGAGTCCGGTTTGAGATTTTGCATTGCTCTTGCCTCCAAAAACATTAGTTTAAGTGCATTTTCACTTGCTTTGGAGAGTGAAATTTTATCGGAATTATCGTAATCTATAATTGCTGAATTCCCTGATTTTGATTCAAGTACTCTCTTTACTGCATGTAGGTCCACACCCGAATCTGAAAGGATGGTTGTGGCTCTGTTTACTCCATGCCTTATTATCCCGAGCATCAGGTGGTCGGTGGTTATCACATAGCTTCCGAGTCTCATCGCTTCCTCTTTAGAGTAGCTTATGATATCGTTAAGTTCGTTGGAAATTTGTAGATGCATCTTACCTTTAAAATTTCGGCTAAAATAGTAAATATATTGCAATAAATTGAAAAATAAACCCTATTTTTGAACTTTATTTGGACTCAAAATACTACATAAAATAATGGAATTAGCAGAGACTACAGGAAGGATTCAGAGGATAAACATTGAGGATCACATGAAGAGTGCCTACATAGATTACTCAATGTCTGTGATAGTATCCAGAGCATTGCCCGATGTGAGAGATGGATTAAAACCGGTTCATAGAAGAGTTTTGTTCGGAATGAATGAATTGGGCTTGTCTTCTACAGGCCCGTATAGAAAATCGGCACGTATTGTTGGTGATGTTTTAGGAAAGTATCACCCTCATGGTGACTCAAGTGTTTATTATGCAATGGTGAGGATGGCGCAGTCGTGGAGCTTACGATATATGTTGGTGCAGGGGCAGGGAAACTTTGGTTCGATAGATGGAGATTCGGCTGCTGCTATGCGTTATACAGAGGCGCGTTTTAATTCTCTTGCTGAGGATGTGCTTTCGGACCTCGATAAAGAGACGGTTGATTTTGTAAATAACTTTGATGATACATTGCGCGAGCCGCTGGTTCTACCCTCAAAGGCACCTTTACTTTTACTAAATGGTACCTCCGGTATTGCAGTAGGTATGGCTACCAATATGCCGCCGCACAATATGACTGAGATATGCAATGCGATTGCCGCATATATCGATAATAACGATATTACCACGGAGGAGCTCATGAAGTATGTTACCGGCCCTGATTTCCCGACGGGAGGTATTATTATGGGTACTTCTGGAATTAAGGAGGCATATGAGACAGGAAGAGGAAGAATAGTTGTAAGATCTAAAACAGATATTGAGGTTTCGGAGAGCGGAAGAGAGACTATCGTGGTTACCGAGATACCATATATGGTAAACAAGAAGGAACTCATAGAGAAGATTGCGGAACTTGTAGAGGAGAAAAAGATAGAGGGCATTTCCTATTTAAATGATGAGAGCGACCGTACAGGAATGCGTATTGTAATAAAACTAAAGTTAGGCACTGTAGCCAATGTGGTTTTGAATACTCTCTTTAAGTATACTGCATTACAGTCGAGTTTTTCGGTGAACAACATTGCCCTTGTGGAGGGAAGGCCAAGGCTTCTTAATTTAAAACAGATCATTAATTGTTTTGTTAAACATAGACATGAAGTTGTTGTAAGAAGGGCTAAGTTCGAACTCAAAAAGGCTCAGGCTAGGGCTCATATTCTTGAGGGTCTGCTTAAAGCACTCGATTTTATTGACGAGGTAATAGCTATTATCAGATCTTCAAAGACTGTAGATGAATCAAAATTGAGATTGATGGAGAGATTTCAATTTACAGAGATACAGGCATCTGCAATTGTTGAGATGAGATTGAGACAGTTGGCGGGGCTTGAGAGGATGAGACTGCAGAACGAATATGATGAGTTGGAGAGATATATTGCCGAGCTTTTATCTATTCTTTCAAGTGAAGAGAAGCAGTTCGATATTATCAAAGCGGAGCTTAATGAACTTAAGACAAAGTATTCCGATCCAAGAAGAACAAAGATAGAGTTCTCATCTGACGATATGAATCCGGAGGATTTCTATCCCGATGAGGATGTCGTAATAACAATTTCCCACATGGGTTATATAAAGAGAACACCGCTGGCGGAATATAAATTACAAAATAGAGGTGGGGTAGGAGCAAAGGGTTCTACTACCAGAGATGAGGATTTTATTGAGCACATATATGTTGCCAATATGCATAGCACTATGTTATTCTTTACCAATAACGGAAAATGTTTCTGGTTAAAAGTATATGAGATTCCGGAGGGAGCTAAGGCTTCCAAGGGCAGGGCTATACAGAATGTGATAAATATTGAGCAGAGCGATAAAGTTTGTGCTTATATTAATGTCAAGAGTCTGAATGACGATGATTATATTAATAGTAACTATATTGTTCTTGGAACAAAGCGTGGGACTGTTAAAAAGACCTCTTTGGAGGCCTATTCGCGTCCAAGAGTGAATGGTGTCAATGCCATTACTATCAGAGAGGGAGATGAACTTTTGGAGGCTATACTGACAAATGGAAAATGCCAGATACTGATTGCGGGGCGTAATGGTAAATGTGTGAGATTCGACGAGACAGATTGCAGGGCGATAGGCAGAACTGCAGCAGGTGTCAGAGGTATTAATATTGAGGAGGAGGATGAAGTGATAGGTATGGTTTGTGTAGATCCTCAATTAATGCATCAGGAGAGTGAGGAGAAGAGGACAATCCTTGTTGTGAGTGAAAACGGATTTGGTAAAAAATCTGATTTGGAGGATTATCGTGTTACGAATCGTGGCGGAAAGGGGGTGAAAACGCTTAACATAACCGATAAGACAGGTAATCTGATTGCCCTTAAAGATGTTACTGAGGAGAACGACCTTATGATTATTAATAAATCCGGGCTAACCATCAGGATGGCTGTTTCGGATATCAGAGTAGCCGGAAGGGCAACTCAGGGAGTTAAATTGATTAATATCAGAGAGGGAGATAGTATCGCTGCTGTTTGTGTCGTCAATAAAAGCGATGAGAAGCCGGCGGATACGTCTGATCAGGAGGAGGAGAATAGGTAAATTTAAATAATATAAGTTCATTTGATATATTTAAGGACAGAGTGAGTCTATTAAAAATGTAAACGCCAAAGGTTATAGTAAACGAGATCTTATCCGGATGTTATTTAGATAATTAAAACCTTTAGAAATCAATTATAATAGTAAGACAATTAACAATGAAAATTATCAATAATTAAACAAAACTACATTTATGAAGAAAGTAATACTACCTTTAGTTCTGATTTTAGTGGCATTTCAGCTAAATGCCCAGAAATCGTTTTCTGATGTCAAGCAGGTCATCGAAAAGGCCAAATCTGATACTGAAAATCCTAAGAAGGCAACAAATCCAAAAACATGGATGGCTCTTGCAAATGCCTATACAGCTTATTATGATGTTCCTGTAAACGGTAGAGGTGTTTGGGCTGGTGCAAAACAGATTGAGGTAAAGATGCTTCTTAAAGATCAGCAGATACTAAGTACTTCGCAGAAGACAATTAATAATAAAAACTATGATGTTGATAGTTATGCAGACAAAGATCTCTATTATGAAGCGGGAGTTCTTGCATTTTGGACAGTAAAGGGCTCAGAGATAGAGAATCCTCTTTATGATGCTTATAAATCTCTTGTTAAAGCAAGTGAGGTTGATGTTAAAAAATCTAAATCCAAAGATATTATTGAGGCAATGAAAGCTCTCAAGACCAGTATGTTTAATAATGCTCTTAATTCTTACAATTTTGGTGATAACAAAAAAGCTACCGAGTATTTTGAGAATGTTATAGAGATAGATGATAATCCGCTGATTAATATTTTAGATACTACAGTTATCTATTATGCCTCAGTTACAGCCGGTCTCGATGGTAATTATGATAAATCAATTAAATATCTTAAAAAATGTCTCGATAATAATTTTGACCAGAAGGGCGTTGTTTATGCCTCTCTTGCAGAATGTTATAAGGCAATAAAGGATACAATGCAGGCTAAGGAGATTCTTTCAATAGGCTTCTCTAAATATCCTACAAACCAGGATGTGCTGGTTGCTCTTATCAATCTCTATATGGATTCTAAAGATGATCCTAAAAAAGTTCTTGCTCTTATCCAGAAGGCTCAGGCGAACGAACCTAACAATGCAAGTCTTTATCTTGCAGAGGGTAATGTTTATTCAAAATTAGAAGATTTAGATGCTGCAATTGTATCTTATAAAAAATCTACAGAGGTAGATCCTAACTATGTTTTCGGCTTTTTGTATCAAGGTATTACCTATTATAATAAGGCTTTGAAAATTCAGACAGATGCTAACTCCGAGGCTGATGATGCAAAGTACAATGCAATGTTGGTAAAACTTGAGGAGTCTTTGAAGTCTGCTATAGATCCATTTGAGGTTGCATTTGACAAGGCTACTACTAAGGATGTTAAAAATTATGCTGCTGAATATTTGAAGAATATCTACTATCGTTTCCGTGATAAGGATGCAGCATTCAAGACAAAATACGAGCAATACAATAAGTTTGTTGAGGAGAATAAATAATCCGACTCTACAATAATTGTAAATTAATAAAGCAGGTTCCTAAGCGGGACCTGCTTTATTTTCTTTTATGGTCAATTAATATGCCTCGTCGTAGAGTGTGTGCCGGTATATTATTTTAGTGGTGCTTCAACTATTTAGTATTCAAATGTGAGACCATTAAGACGATTCCAGTTTCCTCGTGTAAAATCAGGAATGGCTACAGGCATAGAGTTGTTTTCAATTGAGAGCCGTGAAAGCGGGCCTACACAGCACCATTCTGCCATATCATATACATCCATATCGAGAGGTAGTCCCTTTTGCAGGCAGTAGATTAGTCTGTAATCCATAATGAAATCCATTCCTCCGTGGCCTCCCACCTCTTTGGCTTTGACTTCAATCTCTTTGAGAATAGGGTGTTTGTATTTTTCCATCATGACCTCTTTTATCTTCGCCGGTACATAGCTGTGTGAAGAGAGATTCTGATGGTCGGGGAGAAGCTCTTTGCCTATTTTTCCTATCTCTTCGAAGGAATATCCCTCTACGGGATATTTATTGGCAAATCCCTTAGTTCCCGTAATTTGGTACATTCGGCTGTATGGCCTTGGATCTGCAACGCAGTGCTGGATATGAATTGTTTTTCCCTTTTCTGTTTGTATCATGGTCATGGTAATGTCACCATTCTTAAAATCACGGGCAGTCTCGCCTCTTTTTTCCTTAAGATATTCAGGTAATTTAAAGGCCTTTGTCTCCATTGCAACCAAAAGATTGAGTTTGTCTCCTCTGTGTATATTAAGAGGTTGGCAAGCAGGTCCCATTCCATGAGTTGCATAGATATCTCCCTTGTAGGCTTTGTTGAACTTCATACGCCAGTCGTTCTCGTAATAATCCCAGAAATCTGCAAGATTATGCTGATATGAGCCTTCTGTATGAACAATTTCTCCAAATAGGCCCTGTTGAACCATATTAAGAGTGGTGAGCTCAAAGAAGTCGTAGACGCAGTTTTCTAATTGGATACAGTGTTTTCTGCTCTTCTCCGAGGTGTTTATAAGATCCCATATCTCCTTTAGAGTAGAGGCTGTGGGAACTTCACATGCTACATGCTTATTATGTTTCATGGCGTATAAGGCGATAGGCGTATGATGTTTCCAGTCTGTACATATATAGATGAGATCTATATCGTCCCGTTCGCACATCTTTTTCCAGGCCTCTTCTGTGCCGCTGTAATTTGTTGCTTTTGGTAATCCCTTTTTTTCAAGAATGTTCTGACATTTTTCAACCCGGTCTGGATGCAGATCGCAAAGGGCTTTAATTTCCACTCCATTGAGATATGTGAATCTTTCAACTGCCTCAATGCCTCTCATCCCGAGTCCTACAAAACCGATGCGAACTATGGGAATTGGCGCGCAAGCGAATTTAAGCATATCTTTTTGATCTTTGTCTCTTTTAGGGAGAGGGGTTATTATTACTCCGTTTTGAACTGTACATTCAATAGTACCATCGCTGAGGAGTCTTTTTTTCTCTCCGTAACATTCAAATACTATAATGAATGCTACTGATATGATTAGTAATTTTTTCATTGGTATATTTAATCTTTTAGTTGATCTAATACAAATTATAGTCTCTCTATATAATTTATCATTTCATTGTAATGGCGGTCTATATCAATTAGCAACGTGCGTTGGGCAATGCTTCTTGTCCAGTTATGAGTAGGATAGTTTATCTTATAATAGGTATCTCCGTTTAAATAATCTGTAAAGAATCTGATAGTTTGCATATAGGTCATCATTTTGGCTCCGAAAGGCAAGAGCACTTTCTCCTGCTCAAGTAGAAATTCTTTAGTACCCTCGATATATCCTTTTGAAAAAGACTTGAATATCTCCATATTAAGTGATATTTTTAGGGTATCTGCTTCATCTTCAACAGCATTATTTCCGGCAGTTCTTATGAAATCTCCAAAATCGGAAAGTACAGTTCCTGGCATTGTGGTGTCGAGGTCTATTACACAGAGGAAGGAGCCGTTTTTATCGAATAGCATATTATTAACCTTTGTGTCGCAATGAGTGATCCTCAGTGGTATTTTTCCCTCAGAGATAAGGCGTGCGGCAGTACACATCTCCTCCTCCCTCGAAAGGAGTTCGCGGGCAAGTTCTTTTACCCTCATTCTCTTTACAACACTGCCGAGCCGAATCTCCTCTTCACCCGAAACTCTCCCGGCCTTATCTGAGGAGATGGCCTTTTTGAGCTCCTTTATTCGGAATTCTATATTGTGAAAATCAGGTATGGTGTAGCCGAGAGCTCTCCCCGGTAAATCGGAAAGCATATATTGGAACTCTCCGAATGCTTTTCCGGTTATATAGGATAGCTCAGGTGTAACGCTTTCGTGGGTCACGGAATCTCTGATAAACAGAGTCATTCTCCAATAATTCTCTCCATCGAAATAGTAGTTATTGCCCTCTAATGTAGAGAGAGGTGTTATTACTTTTCTCTCAATTTCAACTTCTCCTCTGCTAATCAGTTTGTTGCGTATATGATCAGTTATTCTTTTAATATTATCCTGCATTAAATCGACGTCGCGGAAGATAGTGTGATTTATCCGTTGAAGTACGTAACGGTTTCTCTCTCCGCTCCGAGAAATTATAAAGGTATCATTAATCAGACCATTGCCTAATGGTTCAGATTCTAATTCTCCGTATAGGTTATTATTGGAGGAGAGCCATTTACCAGCCCTCTCCGCTATCTCCTTTTTAGTCATTATTGCCATAAGAGTGACCCGACCGGGTATAATTATATAAATATTAGGTTTTTACTCTTTATTGTCTCAAATAGGTTATTTATTTGAGCCGCGATTAATAAAGAATCTTTTTACAAACTCCATTTCTGAGAAAAATTCAACTGCAAAGACTCTTATTGCCGTATATACAGGTATTGCTATCAACATTCCTACTACTCCTGCAATATTTCCTCCTATTAAAATTATAAGGAAAATTTCAAGAGGATGGGCTTTTACACTGTTTGAATAGATGTATGGTTGGAATATAAAGACATCTATCATATGGGTAATAAAAAATGTAAGGATAAATTTGATTATCATAGTGCCGAAAACAGGGTCGCTGATTGCTCCGTAGAGACTGACTATTCCCATTAAAGTTCCGAATGCTCCTGCTACCCAAGGGCCTATATATGGAATTACATTCAATACTCCTGAGATGAAGGCGAGAATGAGTGCGAGCGAAAAGTCTACGCCGCATATAAAATGCAACCCTATTGTATTGAGTATCGTAATAAGTATAGCCTCTAAGCTTATACCTGTAAAGTACCTAACTAAGAGTACATATACGCTTTTCAGAGCTCTGTTGGTGTGTTCTACATACTTTTCTGGAATTGCCATCAGAATCATCTTTGTAAATGAATTGCTGTCTTGAAGGAAGAAGAAGGCTACAAATATTACCGTAAAGGTTGAGACGAGAAAGTGAACCAGAAACGAGGTAAAGGAGGAGAAGACATTTGTGAAGAGATCTATATTGAAAACACTCTGCAATTGCTCCATAAGCATTGATTCTATTGTTACTCCGGGGTCGAGTGTAGGGGCGAATTTATGCATGTACATATTCCATTTTGCCAATGGAGCTTCGAGTTTAGCCGATAGTGAGGCGAAGTCGATGGAACTCATATCCGAAATCAGTCTTCCTATCATAGGGAAGAGGAAGAAGAAGAAGAGGAATATGGCCCCTGCAATAATTGTGAGCGTTATTAGTGCTGCGACAGATTTATTGATTTTTATTCTCAACTTTCCTAATTTTAGTGAGGTAAGAAAATTCATCAGAGGCTGTCCAATCAGTGAAATTACTGCGGCTATGAGCAAGCTGGTAAGTATTGAACTGAAGTACCATGCAAGAAACAGTATTATTGCGCATACTGCTATAATAATGATATATTTTGCGAGTCTGTTCATAAATAGAAAAATGATGATTCAAATATAGTTATTTTTTCCTATTTTTTTAATGCTCCGTTTTGGCTTATATTTGCAGGGTAGTATTTAATATAATTACAAGCTACATTTTGATAATGATAAACAGGATATAAAATTATTTAATTGTTATGAAACAACTAATTGCTTTATTTGTCGCCTTTTCGATAACCTTTATCGCCTATGCAGATGAGGGGATTTGGCTTCCTTCGCAGATTGCAGAGAAAATTGCCGATATGCGGAAGAAGGGCTGTAAATTGACGGCAGAAGATATTTATAGTATCAATAGCTCCTCTATAAAAGATGCCATTGTCCAATTCAATGGCGGCTGTACTGGTGAACTTATTTCGGATAAGGGACTCCTGATTACCAATCATCACTGTGGTTTTGGAAGGATACAGGCACACAGTTCTGTGGATCACGACTATCTGAAGGATGGCTTTTGGGCTACAAAGATGAGTGAAGAGTTGCCTAATCCGGGTACTTTATCTGTCTCATTTCTGGAGTATATGAAGGATGTGACCGCACAGGTGTTAAAGGGCTATTCAACAGATATGACAGAATTACAGAGGGATTCTCTTGTTGAGGCAAATTCTAAAGTTCTGAAAAGAGAGGCTACTAAGGCCGGTAAGGGGCTTCATGCTGTAGTGACGCCTTTATATTATGGCAACCAATATTTTATTTTTGTGTATAAAGTTTATAAAGATGTAAGATTGGTTGGCGCACCACCTTCATCTATTGGTAAATTTGGGGGTGATACAGATAACTGGATGTGGCCTCGTCATACAGGAGATTTCAGCCTTTTTAGAATTTATGCCGGGAAGGATAATGAGCCGGCCGACTATTCTCCGGAAAATGTTCCTTATGTTCCTAAAAGAGCTCTCGTTATCTCCACTAAGGGGGTTCAGGAGGGAGATTTTACAATGGTTTATGGTTATCCTGGAAGAACGCAGGAGTATATTACCAGTGATGCGGTAAGGTATATCAGTGAAATATCGAATCCGGCCAAGATAAGGTTGCGTACAATGGTGCTCGATATTCAAAAACGTGAGATGGCCAAGCAACAGAGAGTGAGAATTGCTTATGCTTCCAAGAATGCCGGCGTTGCCAATTCATGGAAAAAATGGCAGGGTGAGATGAACGGAATAATCAAGTTGAATACTGTTGCTCAAAAGAGAGCTTTTGAACGTGAGTTTTCGGAGTGGGCTAAGGATAAGAGTGAATATAATGGGCTTGTAGAGAGGTTAAGTGAACTTTATAAAAGTATAGAGGAGCTTTCGCTTGTCTCAGATTATCAGCGAGAGGCGTTAAATTCGGTTGAGATAATCAAATATGCCGGTTCTGCAAAGAGAAATGACGAACTCTTTTTTAAAGATTATTATCAGCCTATAGATAAGGAGGTCTTTATAGCTCTCTATGGCGAGTATAATAGAAAAATTGAGGATAAGTATAAGTCTGATTTTTTTAAAGCTCAGATTAAAAAGTATGGTACTGTTGAGGTTTGGGCCGATTCTCTCTTCTCGAGTCGGTTCGGTGTAAATAATGCCGGCAATATGAAGATGGCTGAGGAGATTTTCAGAAACAATAATTCATACTACAATAGGAATGTGGTACCTGTACTGGATTCTGTGACAAATCAGATTACCCTTTTATATAGAACATTTATGAGAGGCAGAATGGAGTATGCAAAGAGTAAAGGCAGTAAAACTATCTTTTATCCCGATGCAAATTCCACTTTACGTGTAGCTTATGGTAATATAGCGGGTTATTCTCCGGCAGATGCGGTATATTATACTCCGGTCTCTACTTTGGAGGGGATAATTCAGAAGGATAACCCTGAGATTTATGATTACAATATTCCTCAAAAACTCAGAGATCTGCATAATGCAAAGGAGTATGGAAGATGGAATGTAGGGGGTACCGTACCTGTGGCTTTCATCGCTACAAATCATACTTCCGGCGGTAATTCAGGCAGCCCTGTGCTTAATGCCAATGGGGAGCTTGTTGGTATTAATTTCGACAGAGTATGGGAGGGAACGATGAGCGATGTGGTTTTTGATTCTCAACTTTGCCGTAATATCTCTCTCGATATAAGGTATGCTCTCTTTGTAATAGATAAGTTGGCAGGTGCCGAGTGGCTTATCAGTGAGATGAAACTCAGGTAGTAATTCTAAAGAGTTAAGCCTGTGTTTTGAGATGAAATAAGGGTGACTGAAAGAACTTTCAATCACCCTTATCATTTTACCGTTTGGGGTTAACTATTGCATTTCTACTGGATTCTCTACCGGTTTGGCAGGTCTCTCGTTTGCTATTGCAACGTTAATTATTCTACCCATGTGTTCTGACCCGTTAAGGGCTGCAATTGCGGTATTTGCTTTTTCTTCATCATCCATTTCAACAAAACCGTAGCCTTTCGATCTGTGGTTTTCTTTGTTCAAAATGATCCTTGCATTAGTAACTTCTCCGTATGGAGAAAATAAATTAGCCAAGTCCTCTTTCTTTGCTTTGAAACTTAGGCTAGACACAAAAATATTCATGGTGCTGTAAATTTTGGTTTTAAATTGTTTTGCCCTACAAAGCTAAGAATGTTTTCCATAATAACAAGCATTAATTTAGGAAATATTATTTTTTACATTATTATTATTATAATCAGTAATAATTTTAACTTTATTTCTTATTAATCGTTAATATATAACTAAAATGTTATTTTATTGACCACCTAAACCTATGTTGCAAAATATGATACAATTGTGTTTAAAACGCCAACTAAATATTGTAAAATACTACATAAAAAAGTTGCATTATTTGCTATCGCCGAGATGCTTATAACCGCAACAAACAGGTATAATATGCAGGAAGTAAGCGGGATTACAGCAAGATTGATAAGTAGATAATAATTGGGTATTTGTTTAAAGTAGTAAAAACAGAGGGGAAGAGTCGTTATTTGGCAAGCTATTGAGATAAGGAGCGGAATAATAAGCAATTCTTTAACTATTACGCCTACTGTCCCCTTCAATTTCAACCATCTGAAATTTTCTATGAATATATTGAGATAGTCCGACATCAGCGGATAGATTATAACTATACCTGCCATTGCTGCAAAGGAGAGTTGGAATCCGATATTGGATATTTCGTCCGGTTTTATAATCAAAATCAATGCTGCCGTAAATAGGAGTAATCCTGTCTTATCCACCTCTTCTCCTTTAAGTCTCCTAATTTGGTATATTCCGCTCATTATTGCAGCTCTTGCAAGAGAGGAGGAATACCCGGTCAAGGTGATAAATAATAGTATGATTAGTATTATTACAACCAGTCTCAACTCTCTTGTAATGTGGCTTATACCCATTATAAACAATATTCTGCTCAGCATTGTAAATATTATTCCTACATGCAATCCAGATAGGGCGAGAATATGCATTGCTCCTGATTTGCTGAACATCTTCCTCATTTTAGGCGATATGTCGTTCTTATCGCCGGTGGCAAATGCTATAATGACTCCTGCCTCATCGTTATGGCCAAGCAGGGTATGAATCTTTGATTTTATCTCCCTTTTCAGAGTTTCATTTCCTGTTGGAGCACTCTTTTCTCCGCCTCTGTTCTCTACATCATAGTACGAGTATCGGCATACAGATATTGCAAAGAGAGAGAGAGAGAGTAGAAGTTCAACCGAAGAGGAGAGGCTTTTGTATTCTGCGGCCTTACCGGTTTTAATTCTTTTTATATATAGTATGAAATAGAGAGACGATGTGGCAAATAGCAGGGATGTAATTAGTATTATGCCGGAAATAAAGTACCCCGATATGTTGTTATTAAGTAGAGCAAAATAGTTGTTTGCAATGCTTGTTGCAGCGATTCCTGCAACGATAATTAAAGAATATTTTCTCCCTCTTCCCATCTCTCCCTCATCACTTTTTATACTGTAAAAATAGCTATTTTTTGTTATCTTTGCAAGATGAAGAGGATAGCATTTATAGTTAATCCTGTTTCCGGTACAAAAGGTAAGGAGAGAGTCATTTCCTATTTGCAGCAGATGTTTGCCAGCAGAGAGGGGATGGAATCTTTATTTTATACAACAAAGTATGCGGGAGATGCAACACGGGCCTCGAGAGAATTTGCGACCTGCGGCTACGATATTGTAGTTGCGATAGGAGGTGATGGAACGGTGAATGAGGTTGCAAGAGGGTTGATATTTACTGATACAGCTCTTGGTATTGTTCCCATAGGGTCCGGTAACGGGCTTGCAAGACATTTTCGCATTCCTCTATCCTATGTTAATGCAGCTGAAGTAATTATGAACGGGAAATCCCGGATGATAGATGCCGGTTCAATTAATGGTGAGATCTTTTTTTGTACGGCGGGATTGGGTTTCGAGGCGGAGATAGGAGATAGGTTCAATAAAGCTAAGGGAAGAGGTCTGATTACTTATGTTGAATTGTGTGCAAAGGAGTTTGTAAAATATAAGGAGGAAAAGTATAAAATTTCGATGTGCGGTAATACATTTGAAACCGATGCTTTCCTCATTACGTTTGCAAATTGTTCGCAGTGGGGCAATAACGTCTATATAGCTCCGAGTGCGGATGCTTCGGACGGCATGATAGATATGGTAATATGGAAAAAATCACCAATGGTAACAATGCCTGTTCTTGCGGTTGACCTCTTAATCAGAACTATTAATCGTTCAGAGTTTGTTGACTCTTTTAAGACAAAAGAGGTTAAAATAGAGAGAAGTTCCGATGGCTATATTCAGTTTGACGGCGAAAGCAGAATCATGGGGAAGGAGATAAATGTCGGGGTACTCCATAATTCTGTTAAAATCATTGTTCCTACGGAATAATTGTGTATATTTGTAAGTTTTTTTGAGTAAAAACGTATAAATTATAATAAAAACGGGTAGGGCTATTTTGGAGGATAATTTATATAAATAAAAGATAATAAACTTAAAATTAGAGAGATGATAATTCTTGTTCTGAACTGTGGAAGTTCTTCGTTAAAGTACCAACTCTTGGATATGAAGAGTGAGAGTGATTATAAACTTATTGCAAAGGGGCTGGTTGAGCGTATTGGCCTCGAAATGGGCGATATTACACATGGCGTTACCGGAAAAGAGAAACATTCCGTACATATTCCTATCAAGGATCATAATGCGGCAATAAAAAATGTTCTCGATTTACTAATAGATAAGAATTATGGCGTTTTATCGTCTCTTTCTGAAATTAATGCCGTTGGGCACAGGGTAGCCCATGGTGGTGAATTCTTCAGTACGAGTGCCAAAGTGGATGAAAAAGTAATTGAGGGAATTGATAAGTGTTGCGAATTGGCTCCATTACATAATCCTGCTAATTTGCTCGGAATAAAGGCGGTTATCTCTCTTATGCCAGGGGTTCCTCAGGTTGCGGTATTTGATACCTCATTTCATCAGACGATGCCGGATTATGCCTATATGTATGCTATTCCTTTCTCATTTTATAAGGAGAATAGAGTACGTCGATACGGCTTTCACGGAACGAGCCATAAGTTTGTTGCACAAAGAGGTGCAGAGCTTGCAGGCTTGGAGTTGAATAAGAGTAAAATTATTACTTGCCATCTTGGTAATGGCGGTTCAGTAACGGCTATTCTTAATGGTAAATCTATAGACACTTCAATGGGATTTACTCCTATGGCAGGTGTCGAGATGGGTACAAGATGCGGTAATGTAGATGCCGGAGTTGTTACCTTCATTCAGGAAAAATATGGCATGGATGCAGCTCAGGTGAGCAATGTTCTTAATAAAAAGAGCGGTTTCCTTGGTGTCTCCGGGGTCTCTTCTGATACGAGAGATGTTGAGAAGGCTGCTAAGGAGGGAAACGATCGTGCCCGTCTTGCTTTGGAGATGTTCAGATATGGTGTAATTAAGTTTATTGGGGCTTATGCTGCTGCTCTTAATGGTGTGGATTTGATTGTATTTACCGGTGGAATTGGAGAGAATGACTCCGATACCCGTGAGTTTGTCTCAAAAAGATTGGAATATCTTGGGGTCAAATTCAATTCAGAGGTCAATAGGGCAGTGAGAGGGAAGGATACTATTCTTTCTATGCCAGATTCCAAGGTAAAAGTTGCCCTTATTGCTACCAATGAGGAGTTGGTAATTGCAAGGGATACAATGAGACTTGCTTTTTAATTAATTGTTGAGTTACTTATTAGAAGACGAATTAAATAAATTATTATATATAAAATTGTTATGATTAAAAATTTTGATGAATTGTTCGCTCAGTTGCGTTCAAAGCCTAAAAAAAGACTAGTGGCAGCTTGGGCTGTAGATGACCATACTATAACTGCAGTTGCTCGTGCTATTAAAGAGGGTATTGTTGATGGTACTCTTGTTGGTGATACAAATATGATCAATGAGGTTTGCAAAAAGGAGAATATAGATCCTTCTCTCTTTAAGATTGTGGATAATAAGGTTGAGCTTAAGGCTATTGCTCAGGCGGTTGATATGATTAATGCCGGTGAGGGTGATGTGCTTATGAAGGGGCTATGCAGCACCGATAAATATATGCGTGCCATACTTAATAAAGAGAAGGGACTTCTTCCGCCAAAGGCTGTTTTGACCCATGTTAGTCTTATTCAAAATCCTTCTTATCATAAATTTCTTATAGTAAGTGATATAGCTGTAATTCCGGCTCCTGATTTCAAGCAAAAAGTGGCTATAACAAAATATGTTGTAACTACAGCTCATAATCTTGGAATAGAGAGGCCTAAGGTTGCAATTCTTGCTGCTACCGAGCAGATGTTAGATGGTATGCCTGCATGTATTGAGGCTGCAATGATATCAAAGATGGGCGATAGAGGACAAATTCCGGGTTGTTATATCGATGGTCCTCTTGCGTTGGATGCTGCTCTTTCCAAAGAGGCTGTTGCAATCAAAAAGATACAAAGTCCTGTTGCAGGTGATGCGGATTGTATTGTATTTCCTAACATTGAGTCTGGAAATGTCTTTTACAAATCCAACTC
>CAYLGW010000030.1:6495-20315 GCA_964383385.1 uncultured Muribaculaceae bacterium | reverse complement strand
CTCTTTTTATTTCACAGCGTTTTCCTCTTTGAGCAAGCTCAATAGAAAACGCCATGAAATAAAAAAGCCGACTTTCGTCGGCTGTTTTTTTGTGCCCTGAACAGGACTCGAACCTGCACAGTCTTGCGACCACTAGTCCCTGAAACTAGCGTGTCTACCAATTCCACCATCAGGGCTGCTTTTTTGAGTGGGCAAATATAGTAATTATTTCTTTATTTCATCAAAGCCTTTACCATATACTCCTGTAACGCTGCCCACAGAGAGGAAGGCATCTTTATCAATCTCTTTTACGACTTTATACAACGCCGGTAAATCGGTTTTGCGAATTATTACCATCAAAACCTTGTTCTCACGCTTAGTATACCAGCCCTGTCCATCAAATACCGTAACACCGTGCCCTATATTATTCAATACCGAATCGGCAATCTCGCCGTACTTTTGCGAAAAAATAAAGAGTTGCAGCGATTGCCTTGTACCGCTCAAATATAAATCAAGCGTATAGCTGACCGCTCCTATAAGAATATAACCATATAAAATTGTAGCGAGTCTCTGACCTATACTCTCTTTACCTATTACAGCACCAGAAGCGTCAACAACATCTTTTGCCGGAACAAGCAATGAAGAGGCAATTATAAAGATATCAATAAGCAGAAGAATCTTACCCGGAGAAACATTCCTATATTTGGTAATCATCAAGGCTATAATATCGGTACCTCCCGTACTGCCACCTTGAGAAAAACAGACGCCTATTCCCAAACCCGACATTACACCTCCAAAGATTGCACATAGTAACTTTCCGTTCTTTATTGCTATCTCCTCTATAAAGGCTTGAGGAATATAGTGAGGAACTATCTGAAACATTATAGAAGCAGCAATAATTGCATAGACTGTTTTAACACCAAACCCCTTGCCAAGAACCTTCAGGGCAATAGAGAGCAATATAAGATTAATACAAAAGAATGAAATACTTACCGGAACCTTTAATGCATATAAGAGAATCGCCGAGATACCGGTTACTCCACCGCCGACCATATTATTTGGAATAAGGAAGACATCCCATCCGAGAACATAGCACAGAAGACCGAGAGTAATTACAAAATAGGCTTTTATCTCACCCAATATTTTTATTGTTCTTTTATCCATTTTGAAAAGGCTTTATTAATTTTATTACTTTGATTCGCTTGCTTACTGAGATTCTTTACACTTTCGAAACCCTTTCCATATACGCTCATTGCCGAACTTACAGAGATGAAGGCATGTTTATCCACAGACATCACAACAGCCTTAATCTCATTTAGTTGCTGCTTTCTTGCCACAACCACAAGCAACTTGCCCTCCTGATGTGAATACCAACCCTCAGAATGCAATGCCGTAACCCCGCGATGCATCTCCTTTACCAATATATCCGCTATCTCGTTATACTTGGAGGTAAAGATGAGAATCTGTACCGATTGTTTTGAACCTGTGAGCATTACATCTACCATATATGAAAATGAGACCATATACAGATAACCATATACCACATCCTGCAAACCCTTATCCGGAAGCATGTAAATTGAACCCACAATAAAAAGATCGCAATATAAAAAGACCCTGCCCGGAGATATTTCGCGGTACTTCGACATCACAAGAGCAACAATATCGGTACCTCCCGTACTGCCGCCCTGCATAAAGATCATGGCTATACCGATGGCGCTTATTGTTCCTCCGATTATGGCATTAAGAAACTTATCGGGTATATCGGAAAAATTAGCAATCCAATCTATCCCCGGCATTATCTGGAACATCAAAGATGTCAGTAAAATACTGTATATAGTCTTGAATCCAAATCCCTTACCAAGAATAATAGTGCCTACCACAATGAGAATTACATTAATAACAAGATAGGTTGCAGAAACAGGTATCCCCGAGGCAAAATAAACAATAGAGGCAATACCGGGAACACCACCGCCGGAGATCCCTTTAGGTATCATAAAGGCCTCCCACGCAAAAGCGAAAACAACAAGGCCAATAGTTATGATAAAATATTCCTTAAAAACTTTAAATATATGTGAAAAACCGGTCATACAGATTTTTTGTTAAATCATTAATTTACAACTCCATTGTGCCTGCGGAAAATAAGGTGGCATAACCTTTTATGGAGACCTCATCATCATATACGGTACAATAAAGTTCACCGCATCTGCGCGATATCTGCTTTGCAAACAACTCTCTCCTGCCAAGCCTCTCCGCCCAAAATGGGGCGAGAGTACAATGAGCAGACCCTGTTACAGGATCCTCGAGAATAGTTGACTGGGGAGTGAAAAACCTCGACACAAAATCACACTCTTCCCCCACTGCCGTCACTGCAACACCGCCCGGACCGAGATTGATTTTGTCAAATTCCTCTCTATTGATATTTATGTCGGCTATCTCCTTTGCAGAGCTGTACAGCAATATATAATCACGCGACAAATATACCTCTTTAGGTTTAATATTCAATGCCATGAAAATATTATCAGGTAATTTTGCAGGTTTTGCATCTCTGCGCGGAAAATGCAATAAAAAGGAGGGTCTACCATCGCTGTCGTAGTCTCTATCAACACCTATTCTTCCCTCGCAAGTATCAAACATAACCCTTTTCACACCCTTACACTCATATAGAACAAACGCAGAGGCCAATGTAGCATGGCCACACAAATCCATCTCCAAATCGGGCGTAAACCAACGCAAACCCCAAAACTCCTCCCCCTCTTTTCCGCACTCAGCACACCCCTTCTTTAATAAAAAGGCTGTCTCTGCAACTCCATTTTCCGCAGCAATCATCAACATCCTCTCCTTATCAATCTCCTCATGAAGAATTACGACACAAGCAGAATTGCCGCCGAAAAGAGTACGGGTAAACGCATCTATATGAAATATCTCCGCTCTCATAAAGAAGAAACAATTAATTCAAATCTTCCCAAACCACATAACAAATACAAACTCCCACAACTATAGCTCCTCTCCCGTTGTAGGAGAAATATCATTAGTATTTATTAATAAACTATGTTAATTATCTTTGACGGAACAACAATGATCTTTTTAATAGAAGCACCATTTAGGTACTTTAAAGTAGTTTCATTCCCTCTGATTCTCTCTTCGACCTCCTTTGGAGAAAGGCTCTTTGGAAACTCCATTTTAAAACGCAACTTTCCATTAAAAGAGACAGGATAGTCAAAACTATTCTCAACAGTATAAGACTCAATATACTTAGGGAAAGAGGCAAAAGCTATACTCTTGTCGTGACCACACAAACTCCATAGCTCCTCGCAGATATGAGGTGCAAAGGGAGAGAGCAACACAATAATCTGTTCCAGAATCTCCCTCTTGTTGCATTTTAGATCCTGAAGATCATTAATAGCTATCATAAAGGCACTTATCGATGTATTAAAAGAAAAATTCTCAATATCGTTCTCTACCTTATTTATCAGTTTATGAAGCACCTTCAACTCAGCCGGTGATGCTTTATCCTCAGAGAGAGAGAGATCTGGAATCTCAAGCGTTCCGTTTCTATCGTCTGCAAAAAACATCCTCCATAATTTTCTCAGGAATCTGTTAACGCCATCTATTCCCTTTGTATCCCATGGCTTAGACTGCTCCAAAGGACCGAGGAACATCTCGTACAATCTCAATGTATCGGCGCCATATGTATCGCATACAGCATCAGGATTAACAACATTGAACATAGATTTGCTCATCTTCTCTACAGCATAACCGCAAATATATTCTCCGTTTTCCAACTCAAATGTTGCATCGGCATAATCCGGCATCCATTGTTTAAAGGCCTCAATATTAAGCCTATCGTTGCGAACTAAATTAATATCAACATGAATCTCGGTAGTTTCATATTTATCCTTTAACCCCGATGAAACAAATCTATTAGTATTCTTTATTCTGTACACAAAATTAGAACGCCCTTGAATCATTCCCTGATTAATAAGCTTTTTAAAAGGCTCTACCTCTGCTATGTATCCAATATCATAAAGGAATTTATTCCAAAAACGAGAATATATAAGATGCCCTGTAGCATGTTCGGTACCCCCGATATAAAGATCCACACTCCTCCAATACTCATCGGCCTCCCTGCCAACAAGAGCCTCACTATTATGAGGATCCATATATCTCAAATAATAGGCGCTGCTCCCGGCAAAACCAGGCATAGTACTCTTTTCCAAAGGATAACCCTTATAACTCCAGTTTTCGGCCCGCGCCAATGGCGGTTCACCATCCTCAGTAGGCAGGAACTTATCCACATCGGGCAAAAGAAGCGGTAACTCCTCCTCAGGAATAGGCGTCGCGATACCCTCTCTGTAATAGATAGGGAATGGCTCACCCCAATATCTCTGACGAGAGAAAATTGCATCTCTCAAACGATAATTTATCTTCCTTTTTCCAATGCCACTCTTCTCAACCTCCTCAATTGCAGCAGGAATAGCCTCTTTAACCGACATCCCGTCAAGAAAACCGGAATTGCACATTATACCCTCCTTGGCATCGAAACTCTCTGAACTAATATCACAACCCTCAATAAGCGGTATTATCGGCAGATTGAACTGCTTCGCAAAGGCATAGTCCCTGCTATCATGCGCAGGAACAGCCATAATGGCTCCTGTACCATAACCGGCAAGCACATACTCACTTATCCATATAGGAACCTGCTTATGAGTAAAAGGATTTACTGCATAAGAGCCGGAAAAAACTCCAGTCACCCTCCTTGTCTCCGCAATTCTCTCTCTCTCTGTTTTCTTCTTTGCGACAAGCAGATATTCATCAACCGCCCTCTTCATCTCAGGAGTCGTTAGTCTCTCTACCCACTCACTTTCGGGGGCCAAAACCATAAAAGTAACTCCAAAAACCGTATCAGCACGCGTAGTAAAAATTGTCATATCATACTCTGCCGAACTACCCGGTGTAACAGTTTTAAAGAGCATCTCCGCACCTTGCGATTTTCCTATCCAGTTACGTTGCATCTCCTTGAGGGCATCAGTCCACTCAAGAGATTCCATATCGGCAAGAAGCCTCTCCGCATAAGCCGAAACTCTCAACTGCCACTGTTTCATCTTCTTTTGTTCAACAGGAAATCCGCCCCTCACAGATAAACCCTCCTTAACCTCATCGTTAGCAAGAACGGTTCCAAGAGCAGAACACCAATTCACCGCTGTCTCACCCTGGTATGCAATTCTATATTTCATCAGAATATCGCTCTTCTTCGCCTCGGAAAAGACGTTCCACTGATCAGCCGAAAACTCCTCTACATCACCACAGGCCGCATTAACACCCCTGTTTCCACTCTTTTTAAAGACCTCAACAAGCTCCTCTATAGGCATAGCTTTGCAGGCAGCAGTATCGTAGTAATGGCCGAACATCTTAAGAAAGGCCCACTGAGTCCATTTATAATAATCCGGATCACAAGTTCGTACCTCACGGCTCCAATCATAAGAGAAACCGATACGATCCATTTGACTCCTGTATCTATTGATATTATTCTCGGTGGTTTTTGCAGGATGTTGGCCTGTTTGAATAGCATATTGCTCGGCAGGAAGTCCGAAAGCATCATATCCCATCGGATGAAGTACATTAAAACCTTTAAGCCTCTTATACCTGCTGTATATATCACTGGCAATATAACCTAAGGGATGGCCAACATGCAGACCCGCACCGGAAGGATAGGGAAACATATCCAAAACATAATATTTCGGTCTGCTCTTATCTGTTTTGACTTCGAATGTCCTCTTTTCGGCCCAATATTGCTGCCATTTTTTCTCGATATCCAAAAAATTATACTCCATTTGTACTCCAATTTATAATAGAGTGCAAATTTAAGCAAATTCTTCTCGCTTTCTATCTTTTAATTTTAAATGTACCTCTGTTTTCGCGACTCGACAATTTAAAATCTACCGGAAGCGAAATCTTCACTTTAACCTTCGACCCGTTAAGTTTAGCTGCTTTCCACTTTGGAGAGGCATTAACAACCTTCAAAACTTCGTTATCAATCTCCTCGCTCAACCCCTTGGCTATCACAGCATCGGTAAGTTTTCCCTCTTCATCTATGGTAAAATCCACAACTACCCGGCCACGGATACCATCTCTGATAGCGGCGTCGGGATACTTGAGATACTTATAAACCCAACGAGTAAGGAACTGCATCTCATTCCCATTAAAAAATGTGGCAGGAGAATCAGTTTCATACTGATTATAAATTTGGCCAATGATACCTGCTTTTTTGTTTTTCGATGCGGTATTCCCGGAGACTTTATTCTCTCTATTTGCAATATTCTGCACAAACGCCATAGCAAATTCGGCGATTCCTACCATCTGGTTATAATCGAGTTTATCAGGAGTATCCTTTACCGTATGAATATCGGGATTGTGACCTGTAGTAAAGAGTGCAATCGGAATCTCCTTCTGATAGAACATTCTGTGGTCAGAAGCCTCAAAATCTATGGAACTCAGACGAGGAATAATAGTTGCAGGCCTGTCTGCAAGGTCCTTCACAATTGCATTCAAAACAATGTTATAGATACCTGTGAAGACCTGGAATCCATTCTCTCCGCCGCTTTTACCCACATTATTAAGATTTAACATCATAACTATTTTATCGGTCTCCTTGAAAGAGCGATTGAGAAAATACCAACTGCCCGCACAACTCTCCTCACCTGCCCCAAAGAAGGCAAATATTATTGAACGCCTGAAGAGAAATTTCTGCTGTTGAATCTGTTTGGCTATCTCTATCAGTACGGCAACTCCGGAGGCATTACCATCCGCACCCGGAAAAATTTGCAATACCTCCCGGCCGTTTACGTTCAATCTATTAATACCGTTATTATCTATATGCGCCCCTATTACAACATACTCACCTTTCAGATTTTTGTCATATCCCTCAACAATACCAATAACATTTCTCGTATGAAGAAGTGTTTTATTCCCGTTGATGGTATCATTAATATAAAAATCTTCCCCTACACGAGGTGAAAGAATTGTAATACCAGCATTCTCGAGCTGATTATGAATATATTTCGCCACGGAAAGTTCACCATTTGATCCCGGAGCTCTTCCCATAAGAGAATCCGCCGTAATATAATTCACATGATCTTTGAGAGATTTTTCCACTCCGCCAGGTAAAAAATTCACCAGCAATTGAGTCTGTAAAATGAATGATAATAAAAAGGTTAGCATATATAACTATTTTCTGATAAAATGTTGCATCTCTTCAGGAATGACTATTGATATTTCAACAAGTCCCGAAGGTTTCCCACCTACATTACCAGAATCGTACCACGGTGTCTGATGAATAATCTTTTTAACTCCGTTTTTACTTATAGTATAGCTATTGGACTCCCCTGTTTGGAGCATCCCGACAATCTTTTCCCAAGCATGAGCCGGATGACAACTCTTTAGGTTCAGACCAATAATATCGCCATTGCTGGCAAATGTTTGCTTCGATTTCGCGTTGGCATAAACAACATATCCTTTGCTGTCACAAACCGTAACTGCAAAGGATACGTTTTCCGCCCAATCGAAGATTTTATTAATATTCTCCGACATATAAATTATTTCTGATAAAAAGGTGTTTTTACAACTTGCGCCTTAAGCAGTTTGTCGCGTACCTTGATAAAAATTTCAGAACCTAATTTGTACAGTGGAGCAGCAGCATAAGCCATACCGATAGCCTTTCCTACTGCGGGGCCCATTGTACCCGATGTTACAAAGCCTATTACATTGCCTTGAGCATCACAAACCTCATACCCGTGACGAGCGATACCTTTATCGATAAGCTCAAAACCGCAAAGTCTCTTCTTAAGACCCTCAGCCTTTTGTTTAAGCATATAATCCTTATCCACAAAATCACCCTTTACATCATTGAATTTTGTAATCCAGGCAAGATTCCCCTCAAGAGGAGAGGTAGTATCGTCGATATCGTTTCCGTAGAGACAAAAGCCCATCTCTAATCTTAGAGTATCACGAGCACCTAATCCGATAGGACGTATGCCCTCCGGTTTTCCGGCCTCAAAGACAGCCTTCCAAAGTTTTTCACCATCCTCGTTTGCGACATAAACCTCGCATCCGCCCGACCCGGTATAACCTGTAGTAGAGAAGATTGCACTTACACCGCCAACATTAAGCTTCTTGAAGGTATAATATTCCATCTCTTCAACAGGCTTATCGCAAATTCTCTGCATTATCTTAAGTGCATTAGGACCCTGTATCGCCAACTGGCAAATCTCGTCGGAAGCATTGTATAACTCTTTACCCGGCGTAATACCAAACTTCGGAGCAAATGAGCAGAGGTGATTCCAATCTTTATCTATGTTAGCTGCATTTACCACAAGGAAGTAGGTTTGCTCATCAAACATATACACAAGAAGATCATCCACGATACCTCCTTTGCCGTTAGGCATGCATGAATACTGCACCTTACCGGGGATAAGCTGTGAAACATCATTTGATGTAGTATATTGAAGGAATTTTAGAGCATTTGGCCCCTTTACCCAAAATTCTCCCATGTGAGAGACATCAAAAACACCTACGTTATTTCTTACCGCAAGGTGCTCCTCCTTTATACCCACATATTCTATGGGCATCTCATATCCTGCAAACGGAGCCATTTTCGCACCCAAATCTATGTGATGTTGAGTGAATACTGTTCTTTTCATACTTTATAATTTTTTAATGGTGTATGATATCTTGCATAATAACTCATTATAATCATCGCTAAGTGATTGATTCAAAAACTATTCATATAACCTTCGACAATTACTCCTAAATGAAATTATGCGAGTTTCATATTATTGTAAATATTAATGTTAACTGTTATTATATTATTATTATTATTTTGCCTTATAAATCCAAACTTCGCTCAAATCGTACTTAAAATTTACCGGCAGTCCGGCGACCGCTTTTGCAGCCTCTTCCTCTGAACTATATGGGCCGGTGGCCACCATCTCCATTGTACCACTCTCAGAGATAATACTGACAGGCTGTAATCCTATGCCGGCAACGGCATTAGACATCTTCCTAACATTATCCTTATCTTTGAATCCCCCGAAAATTATATAATACAACCCTTTTTGCACATTTGTAGTAATTATAGCATCAGAAGTTGAAGTCCCATTCCGTATTGCACTTAACGACAATGAGTCCTGCCCGGAAGCAACAGTATCGGCACCTGTGTTATTAGCCCTCTGTGCGCTCCGATAACCCTCCTTGAGCTCATTGAGTTGCGAATCGGTAAGAAGGCCAAGGCTGGATCTAACTCGATCGCATCCCGTGAAACACTGAATAATCACAAGCGCAATTATAAAATGATATAGCTTCATATCCCGTTGTATAAAAAATAAATAAAAATATCTATTGTCGCTTACAAAAGTATAAAATTGTAGTTCAATTTCAAAAAAAATGTATATTTACATTTGTTAATAAAAATAACAGGAATAGAGATGAGTTCATTTATCGAAAAAATCAAGGAAGTTACCAATTTATCGGACCACGTAGATATTAATTCAGCCCAAAACCAGATTAAATCAAATATTGAATTCAAGGGCGCCAACGTGTGGATTCTAATCTTCGCAATCATAATGGCAAGCGTCGGTCTAAATGTAAATTCCATACCGGTCGTTATTGGAGCCATGTTGATCTCTCCTATTATGGGACCTATAATGGGAATAGGTATGGCACTCGGAATAAACGACACTGCGCTTTTAAGAAGATCCTTCAAAAATCTTCTTATAATGACAATAATAAGCGTGGTAGCCTCTACCGCATTTTTCCTTCTCAGCCCGCTTAATATGGAACAACCCACCGAGCTGCTTGCAAGAACAAACCCAACAATATACGATGTGTTCATCGCACTATTCGGCGGACTCGCCGTAATTGTGGAGGTCTGCAAGAAGGAAAAGGGAACAGTAATCGCTGGAGCTGCAATTGCAACCGCATTGATGCCTCCTCTCTGCACTGCCGGATATGGTATAGCCAACGGAAAATTCTTCTACTTCATAGGAGCAGCCTATTTATATTTTATAAACTCCGCCTTTATTGCTCTTGCAACCTTCTTAATGGTCAGATATCTTAATTTTCCTCTCGTTCAATTTACCGACCATTCAAAACAGGTAAAAGTTAACCGAATCATCACCATTTTTACAATCATACTCATTATCCCGAGTATTTACTCTGCAATAACAGTAATAAAACAGAATAAGTTCAACCAAAATGCAAAAGAGTTCATAAAACACAATAAAACTTTTCGCAACGGGTACATTTACAGCTATGATATTAATCATAGTGCTACCCGGCAATCCCTTCTCACTATTGATGTAGCAGGAGAAAAGTTGTCGGAACAAGAGGTGAACCTCCTTAAGAGATCCATTGCCAAATATGGCATAAAAGCAGAACAGCTTCTTATTCATCAAACAAGCACATATGTTCCGGACGAGAATGCCAACTCAGAATTTATGAAAAATATATTTGAGCGAAATTCAATGGAGATAAAAAAACGAGAAGATTATATAAAGAGGCTCGAAACCCAACTCAAAGAGTATAAAGCAATGACCATCCCTTCTAAACAGATTGAACAGGAGATAAGAGCTCAGTACCCCGACATTAAAACTCTTACACTTGCGCTCGGAGACCATCTCAAGGGAGAAGAGAACATTCGGACAGTTGTGGCAATAGTTGAATTTAAAAATAAAATTCCGGCAAAGGAGGAGCTCAGGCTCCAAAGATGGCTTGCAGCAAGACTCAATGTAACAGAGGTAGAGATAATACAAAAATGAGAAGCGGGAAAAATACATTAAGCTTAATTATCATTATTGCCATTACGGCAATTTTTCGCACGGCGTCCTATGGGCAAATATCGGCAAAGGCGAACAGAATTAAAATTACAGTTCCGAACGAAAAAATAACCACCTTGCCACTCCAGCCGTACGATACCGTTATGCTTGCCTTTATTGGAGATGTAATGCAACATGGGGTACAGGTAAAAAAAGCGCTCAAAAAGGGACACAACCCGACACTTCAAAGCTCCTATGACTACTCCACAACATTCAAGTATCTAAAAAATTATCTCTCAAAAGCAGATATCGCAATTGCAAATATGGAATTTCCTGTTGGAGATTACCCATTCGGGCAATACCCTAATTTTAAAGCTCCCGTAGCCATTGCACAAGAGGCTAAAAAAAGCGGTATAGATCTCTTTCTTTTAGCCAACAATCACTTGGCAGACCAGGGCACAGCCGGATTATTAAAGACCCTTAACATTTACGATTCACTCGGAATAAGGCACACAGGTGCATATAGAAGCAGTGATGAGCAGATAAAAGAGGCCCCCCTCCTTTTTGAGAGTAAAGGAATCAAAATTGCTTTCATTAATTTTTGCTACGGACTTAATTGTAGCCTCGACGGAACGGCCACAGTCTCTCTGATGGATAGCACTCTAATCAAAAATGAGATATTAAAGGCAAAAGAGAGAGGCGCAGAGATAATAGTAGCCACCCCGCATTGGGGCATAGAGTACCAACTTCTACCATCGAAAAGTCAAAAGAGATGGGCCGAAATGCTCTTTAATAATGGCGTAAGAATAGTTGTGGGAACGCATCCACATGTACCGCAGATATGGGAAATACATAGCAATGAGTATAATACAAGAATTGCCGATAAGGTTATTTTCTATTCTCTCGGAAATTTCATCTCAAACCAGAGCAATCCAGATTATACACAATTGGAACTTTTGGCAGAGATCCCCATAGTAAGAAACAATCTTACCGGTGAAATTGATGTCGGGAGGCCAAAACATACATTTCTTTGGTGCTTTAAGGCCGGGGAGATGGAGAATAACTACACAGTGGTACCTGTAAAGTTTTTGAAGGGGAAAAAAGAGCTTGTAAAGAACCAGGAGCAGTACGAACGAATGATTAAAACATATAATTACGTGAATCTACAATTTAACAACAGTATCAAATGATAGAAAAAAGAATAACACTTACAGAGATGGATCCTGTTGAAATATTCGGAGTCAACGACAAGTTGATAAACAGGATGAGCGGCTATTTTCCTAATTTGAAAGTAGTACCGAGAGGCAATACAATTGTACTGAGAGGGGAGGGAAAAGTTATTGCCGATTTTGAAAAGGCCTTCAATCTGCTTGTCTCAAAAAGAGTCAAAAAGCGCACTCTTACTTTAGATGATGTTGATTCAATCTTTGAAACAGAAAATTATAATCATGGAATGACCATTTATTCAACGACAAAGGGACGTAGCGAGGGTAATCATGAGATGACAGAGGAGGGAATACTAATGTCCTCCGCAGATGAGAACGGAGATGTCATTGTGTATGGTAACGATGGTAAAATAGTGAGAGCCAGAACAAAAAATCAGAAAAAACTTGTTTGCGACTACTATAAGCATGACCTCACTTTCGCTATAGGACCGGCAGGAACAGGAAAAACCTACACCGCCATTGCCCTTGCTGTCAGAGCCTTAAAAAATAGAGAAGTAAAAAAATTAATCCTTACCCGCCCCGCAGTTGAGGCAGGTGAACGGCTTGGATTTCTTCCGGGAGATCTGAAAGATAAGCTCGATCCATATCTTCAACCACTCTACGATGCCCTTCTCGATATGATTCCGCCACAAAAACTTAAGATTTTCATGGAAGACGGAACTATTCAGATAGCTCCACTCGCATATATGAGAGGTCGTACGCTTGAGAGCGCGTTCGTTATTCTCGACGAGGCTCAAAATACAAGTTTGGGACAATTGAAAATGTTTCTTACCCGAATGGGAAACAACGCCAAGTTTATAGTGACCGGAGACACAACTCAGATAGACCTACCCAACAAAAATGACTCCGGATTAGTTCATGCTATGGAGATTTTGAAAACCATTAAAGGAATTAGTTTTATTAATTTTACCAAAGAAGATATTGTCCGTCACCCTCTGGTCTCCAAAATTGTAAATGCCTTTGAAGAAAACAGCGCTATTGAAGAGAGTAATTATATAGGGAAAAACAATACCGTAGAGAGGAATAACATAGCAGAAAGAGACAACAATTCAGGGCAGAACAAGGCCGCAAAGAAAAGAGGAGAGCATAAATGAACTGGAACGGACTCATAATAGGTATCTGTACCTTTTTGATTATCGGTATTTTTCATCCGATAGTAGTAAAAACAGAATATTATTTGGGAGTTAAATATTGGTGGATATTCCTTCTCCTCGCCATAGCCGGTATTGCCGCGTCACTCTTCATAAATGAGATAACGCTCTCCACGCTGTGCGGTGTATTCGCCTTCTCCTCTCTTTGGACAATTAAGGAGCTGTTTGAGCAAAGGGAGAGAGTAAAAAAGGGGTGGTTTCCCAAGAACCCCAAACGAAAGAGCGAATAAAAGCCTGAACAGCCCTACAATAGGCGGAAATGCTTAAAAACGTTTTACCCTTACATGACAATAAGGCTCAGTTCCCTGCTTCTCATAATAATCCTGATGATAAGCTTCAGCCGGCCAAAAAGTAGAGGCCGGAGTAACTTTAGTCTTAACATCATAACCCTTGTCTTTAAGTATCCCGATAAGTTTTTCCGCAATAAATTTCTGCTCCTCCGTTGAATAAAATACCTCTGAGCGATACTGAGGCCCGTAATCGGGACCCTGATGTCCCTCTTGTGTCGGATCATGTATCTCAAAGAATAACTTTGCAATGGTCTCATAATCCGTTTCGTCCGGATTATAAACGACCCTCACAACCTCAGCATGACCTGTAATATGAGCCTTTACCTCCTCATATGTCGGGTTACTTTCGTCACCTCCCATATAACC
>CAYLGW010000030.1:0-6395 GCA_964383385.1 uncultured Muribaculaceae bacterium | reverse complement strand
AGTTCGAGCACATCATTTATAAGACGCAATAAATATTTAGTATTTTCAGAGATAATCTCCTCATACTCGGCTCTTTCGTTACTATCCGTAGCAGTAAGCAGCAACTTTGAGAATCCCACTATGGAGTTAAGCGGAGTTCTTATCTCGTGACTGACATTGGCAAGGAAGAGAGCCTCCAATCTTTCACTCTTCTCAGCCTTATTTTTTGCCAAAATCAGTTCATCTCTAATCCTCAACAACTCCTCCTTCTCTTTTTGCAACTCCAAATTATATCTTTTCTTATCTAAATACTTCAATAATATATTAATAACCAATATTATCAAAATAAGAATAACCACACAGCCAAGTATGAGCAGGCGGCTTCTCGCACTTTGAGCAATGTTCTCCTTCTGAAGATGTAACTGCTTATTTTGAGTCTTAAGCTCTCCAATCCCGTATAACACCTGCGCCTCCTGAACCTTTTCAACCATACCCTCCTCCTCACGCTCCTTAATTTCCGCAAAATAATCTTCATATAACTTCATCAGATGCTCATTGCTATTTCCCAAATGCTTGTAAATATCAATAGCATATTGTAAAAGATAAAATCTGGGCACCTCCGGATCATTGAGTACAAGCAAAGAGTCTGCATAAGAGGCCGCTTTTTTATATCTGCCGGTCGCATAATAATAGTACAGATTCACTCTTAAAGAATTACTGTTACTATAATAATCTTTATAGGCAGTTAAGTTTCGGGCAGATATATTTTTTATCTCCAAATAGTATTTTTCAATCTCCTCGCGCGAAAGAGCACGGAAGTTTGATAACATGTTCCGATATGTGTTGTAATAATAGTAGTCGTAATTTCTATCTCTACCCCTCTTCTTATAATAAGTCTCCAACTCCTTTATATGCTTCAGCAACTTCCGATCATAAAAAATAGCTTGCTCCGCCTTACCGAGCAAAGTATAACTCTTCGCAGACGAAATATAGAACTGAGGTATAACGGGAGATTCTCTATATGGCAACTTTTCCACTAAATTATTTAGTCTCTGCATGTAGGAGGTAAAAATATCACTCTCCGGAATAGCAACCTGTATACAATTACAAATATAGTTAAGCACCCTTACCTGATCATATATGCTCGCCTCTTCTCCCATATTTCTAAACTTTCCTACAAGTTCCGAAAGTTTGTTCAACCTGTCGCCTACACTTGTAGTAGTATGTGATAAAACATCGTAACGCATATTAAAGAAGAGCAATGTAATCTCCTTCCGCGGATCTTTTTTCATTGCCTTCTCCATGATCTCCATATACTTATTTAGAGTATCTTTGGACAAATTATTATTTACATTGATTATATTAATGGAACTCTCTATCATAGAGCTCACATCTCCTGCCTTTTGTGCCTCGCTAAACAACAATCTCGAATAATACTTATAAAACTCATTGTTATTCATGGAAATGTCTACCAGGTGTTCAATAACCTGCTTACGCTGCTGCCATTCAGTTTTATAAGAGAGAAGATGAATAAGACTGTCTCGCTTCTCCAAATATCTGTCTCGCGGCTGAGCAATCACAATATTTGCTATTGCTGTGAGCACATAGAAGAGAAAGAAAACTAAACAGTTTTTCATAATAAAAATAGATTTAATTGTAAAGATACAAAAACTACTAATTACTCACCCCAAATTATATAAAAAAAATAAAAAATATTCACTAACCTTCCCCCAAGAACTCCTATAACAACCTAATTAAGAGTCCATAATAACAATAAGTTATTGACAATAAAAAAAATTGTTTTACAACTCAGCATAATATAGAGTTCCTTTGCAACAAATAACAAGAGGGTGGCCTACAAGAGCCTCTATAAAAGAGAATAAAATGACAAAAGATCAGAGAAGCAGCATGTTGCATGGGGTACTGCTGATAACCTTATTTTCGTGCGCGGCGTTTTATATTGGAGAACTCAATTATATTAAAAATTTATCGATAAGTCCCATGATAGTAGGGATCTTGTTGGGAATGATTTACGCCAATAGTCTGAGAAATAATCTGCCTGAAACTTGGGTACCGGGCATTAAATTTTGCTCAAAAAGCATTTTACGACTCGGAATAATTCTATACGGATTCAGACTCACATTCCAAAACATAATGGATGTGGGGGTAAATGCAATAATTGCAGATTGCATAGTTGTAACAGTTACAATTTGCGGAGGAGTGCTGATAGGACGTCTCATAAAGATGGACCGCGATACCGCACTATTAACCTCGGTCGGAAGCGGTATTTGCGGAGCAGCTGCCATTCTTGGAGCCGAATCGGCTCTAAAAACACAACCCTACAAAACTGCGGTGGCAGTATCGACAGTAGTAATATTCGGGACATTGTCGATGTTCTTATACCCGGTCCTCTATAGAAACGGGATTTTAACTCTTTCTCCTCAACAAATGGGAATTATGACAGGCTCTACAGTTCACGAAGTGGCACATACAGTTGGAGCCGGTAACGCAATGGGTAAAGAGATCTCAGATATTGCAATTATTGTAAAAATGATCCGCGTAATGCTGCTGGTACCTGTTTTACTGATTATTGGCTTTTTAACGGCAAGAGGACTAAAAAGAGCCGCAAACGGGAGTAGTTCCAAAGCTACATTCATTAAAGCCATCCCGTGGTTCGCAGTAGGATTCCTTCTAACAATTGGATTTAACTCTCTCAATCTCATACCAGAATGGGGTCTCAATATTATTAACAATCTCGATACCTTCCTTCTTACAATGGCAATGTGTGCGCTGGGTGCAGAGACAAGTATAGATAAATTTAAAAAAGCCGGAGCAAAGCCTTTTTTGCTCGCCTCGTTACTCTATATTTGGCTACTCTGCGGAGGCTATTGCATAGCTAAACTAATATAAAATAAGGCACTATTTATCTCCAAAAATAGTATCTTTGAGGTGAATTTGGAAGCAAAACTTCGTTCACTTAAAAATATGGATTTTCGCCTCAAAGTATTTGGCTGTGTTGCGCAATATTGCAATTTTACAAAAGCCGCAAAAGAATTAAATATAAGCCAGCCGGCTGTAAGTAAGCATATCCACGAGTTGGAAGAAAACTATAATATTAAGCTATTCGAAAGAGAAGGGAATAGGATAGTTTTAACACAAGCGGGTAAAATTCTACAACAGTACAGTGCCGAGATACTCACAAAATATGAGAATCTCTCATTTATTATGCACCACCTGGGACACACGGAAAGAGGTTCAATCAGAATAGGTGCAAGTACGAGTATTGCTCAATATATTTTGCCTCAGTTACTTGCCGATTTTAATATTTTACATCCCGAGATCTCTTTCTCACTTATCTCTGCCAACTCCGACAAGATTGAGGAGATGGCACTGAGCAAGAGGATAGATATAGGAATGGTTGAAGGGTGCTCCAGCGGAAATAATTTTAGATATATTCCCTTTATGAAAGATGAGATTGTCGCGGTAGCAAAAGATGAGGAAAAGGTGATGGCATACCGCAATACAAAGGAGAATGATACACATATTTGGCCACTCAATATGCTGTATAACATCCCATTGGTAATGAGAGAAAATTCCTCCGGGACTTACCAGGTAATAGAAAAGGCCCTAAAAGCCAAAGGTATAAGACCATCTGACCTTAAAATTTGCGCAAGGATGGACTCCACCGAAAGTATCAAAAACTATATTCAACACAGTAACTGTATGGGTATGGTCTCAATCTGCGCAGTGAGATCTGATATTTATGAAAACAGATTAAAAATAATAGATTTCGAGGATTTTTCAATAGAACGTGAATTCAGTTTTGCAATTCCACACGGACCGCTCCAACCAATGCAGCAACTGTTTATGGAGTTTATTGCAAAAGCTACTGCCCGCTGATTTTCATGGAATATTGATGACGACTCACGGCACCGGAAGCAGCAGCGGCCACTATTTGGGCAGCCCCTTTTCTAACTCTTTTGCAAATTGCGGATCGAGCAGCTCTTTAATCTTATCATAACTTATTATACAAAATGGTATTCCTTCTGCGTAAGAGACAATTTCATATTGTTGATAAATAAAACATATACCTGGTTTTGAACCCCCCTCCTTGCTCGTTAAATTTACTAAAACAGGAGGTGTAACAGGCAGAGGGAAAGAGTCGCGCTGTGCATCATCGAGCAGTTGAGAATCGACACCATTACTCTCAATAAAAAATTGCTCGTTGAGCCCCTCCTTAACCAACTTTGTTAAATCGTTAAACTTCTCCTTTTTAAAGATATCCCAGCCGTATTTATGACCATTTTTGGTATTGAATGTGGCAACTGAAATCTCCGAAGAGCCATGAGCCCCACCCTCATATACATAGCTCGTATCTATCATACTTACAAGCGAAGGAGAATTATAGGCATTAACTATAATATTACGACGCTCACATATTACAGGATGGTCCGGAAAATCCTTCGCTATTGAGAGATAATCCTCAGAGGTTGTCCAATCATTTATCTGCCACTTACCATAAAACGAAAGAAGATCCTCCGCGCTATCTGCTTCTCCCTTGAACAGCAGAAGCATACTGGTAGTGTCGGAGACTGCGGGACGAGCCAAAATATGACTAATCCAGTTCCTTATACTATCTACATAAATATATTGAGAAAGTTCTGCCATCTTTTTAGCCGGTTCATCTCCATTCAAATCAATAATGTTACCCTCTTTATCTAAGATGTCGGGGTACTGAACAGAGAAATTCACATAGGCTTGAATACCATTCACATTTGCGGAATCAACAAAACTATAGTGGCGAAACGCAACCTCACCCTTATCGCTGCTACAAGCTGAAAAGAGAAACAGCATGGATAAACATAAACAGGTTATCTTAACACTCCTGCCGGCAAGAGAGAAGAGGTAGCCTCCTTCTGCCGATAAATTCTTTTTTAAAACTTCTAAACTCTTCATACCTCAATAATTTTTATTAGAACAAAGATAAACTATTTCAAATAATATAAGATAATATAAGTAGCCGGATTACAAAAAAGAGTACTCTCCCCCATTAAATGCTACACAACAATAATTATTAAAAGAGAAGGGATTTTAGTATTTTTGCAAATGCATTTATTAAAATATTTATATCTCTTTCTCGGAACGCTCTCGCTTGGATTAGGAATTATAGGCCTCTTTATTCCGCTATTGCCGACAACTCCTCTGCTCCTGCTTGCAGCCGCCCTTTATATGAGAAGTTCACCTAAATTATACAATTGGCTGCTCTCGCGCAAATACATAGGAAAATACATCCGCGATTTCAGAGAGAATAAGGCCATCCCAAAAAAAACCAAAATAGTAACAATCTCCCTAATCTGGATGACCATACTATACTGCGTAATCTGCGTAGTATCAAATATCTGGATCAGAATCTCACTCATAATAATTGCAATCGCCACCACAATACACATACTCTCTTTCAAGAACTCCGACACCACTTCATAGCTACCCTCTACCACATCAAAATTTACACTCCTATCTTCTTTTAATATATTATATTCTCTATATAGCAATCAACTAATCATAAATTACTACTGGCCTGTAAATGAGGAGACTCTGATTTTGGAGGCAAAAAACTTCACCGACTATTATCAAGAAGAATGAACATTCTGCAAATGCCCAATAATACGATAAGATCTTCTTGATTAGATTCTGTCATTGATAACATTATCTACAAAATACGACAATGAATGTGAATATGTTAAAAATCCCTGGATGTTAACAATTTATTCAATATATTTGCGTTAATTGTCAATGACTCGTATTATGGAAGGTATTATTAATAATCAGTTAGCACTATGGGTTAAAATCCTCATAGAACGATGCAGGCAGAGGATAGCAGTTTCTTTCAATAGTAAAATCAACTTTCTGCACTGGACTATCGGGAAAAAGATTAATGAAGACATTCTTAAAAACGACATAGCTAAGCATGGAAAACAAGTTATCGCGGTACTGAGTGCACTACTCACTACCGAATACGACAAGGTAAGGAGTACTAAACGGTTTCAACATTACCTCTGCGCTACGGTGACTTTTACAGACAAACAAATATTCTCTGCACTGGACTCACTAAAACGAGGCTTATACATACAAATGTACAAAATTGAATGTTTGAGTTCAATAACGTTGAATGACCATATCAAGTTCCCAACTAAACAATTCTGGGCTATACAATGGATTTAGATATGAGTATAATAGATGATTCTTTTCAGATATTATAGATAGTAATTTGTATTTTTGCAGAACGTAGTGTAGTAACCTACATTAAAATCAAATAATGAGCAAGATAAATAATAAAAAATCACAAGATTTATTGATCGGTTTAGTTGATGCTGATTTACTTGACAATGGTACTCGGCATCCAAATCTTGCGCTCT
>CAYLGW010000029.1:0-21882 GCA_964383385.1 uncultured Muribaculaceae bacterium | reverse complement strand
AAGAAGGGAAAAGTGCGAAGCACTTAATAAGTTCCCAAGCAATTCGTAAGGCGTGCGATGTTATTTACTCTTTTTCGGGTGGCATATATAGCCGCTTTGAAAAACAGTTGAATTTTTCACTAATCATTAGCATTCCATATAACGTATACCTGAACACAGCTTTTTACAGTAGCTCCTGGTTATTAACACAGCCTTTTACAGTAGCTTCTGGTTATTAACACAGCCTTTTACAGTAGCTTCTGGTTATTGTCGGCATAATTGTGTAAGAATTACGAACTCTTCTACTGAGAGTTGCTCCGGCCGTTGTGTCATAAGCGGGCTGTTGAGTACGGCGACGGTTTTTTCTGCCGGAAGTGGTGAAAGAATTGTTTTGATTGAGTTACGTATAGTCTTGCGGCGTTGATTAAAGCAGGTTTTGATTATTTGTTTGAACAGAATCTCGTCGCAGTCCAAAGTGGTTCTGCTATTGCGGGTAAGGCGAATGACTCCTGATTTTACCTTTGGCGGAGGATTGAATACATTCTCTTGAACTGTAAAAAGATACTCTATATTGAACCAAGCCTGCAGAAGTACCGAAAGAATTCCATAGGCTTTATTTCCCGGTTTGCTTGCGAGCCGTTCTGCCACCTCTTTTTGCAGCATACAGACAATTTGTGGGACCATATCTCTGTAGTCAAGGACTTTAAAAAATATTTGAGATGAAATATTATATGGAAAATTGCCGATTATATAAAAAGGATTATTAAAGAGTCTGGCAAGATCCATAGCGAGAAAATCTCTCTCATATAGGGAAGGAGTCAATTGCGGATATTCGCTCTTCAGGTAGGCGATAGAGTCGCGGTCAATCTCTGCAACATCTAACCTTATTTGGGGTTCGGCCAAGAGGTATTTGGTTAGCACTCCTGTTCCGGGTCCTATTTCAAGCACCTCTATCTTGTCTGCTTTTTCCGGCAGAACCAAACTGTCTACTATTCTTTTTGCTATTGACTCGTCTATAAGAAAATGCTGTCCGAGTGATTTTTTTGCTTTTACTGATTTCATGTAATAATTGTATAATTGTAAAAGTTTTCTACTTGCGGTAGTTACTATTATTGCTGTTGTTGTTTGTCATTTTGCTTTTAGTGGCTATTTGACAGGTGAGAGTATTTATTAAAGTTGTAGAGACTCTCTTTGTGACAGTTAATATCCATGTGGGTGTTACTCTCTTTGTGACAGTTAATTTCCATGTGGGTATTACTCTCTTTGTGACAGTTGTACTACTTAGTGCAAAGGTATAAAAAACCTTATGGGTTACTTCATAATTTAATATTTAATTTAATTCTAAATTTGTTATATGATTTTCTGTTTGTTTATAATCCTCTTTTTATTGCATTTGGGTTTCTGCTTAAATTTTTAGTTCTTCTCTTAACTACCTAATATTCAATTTAAGTTGCGTTATTCTTCCAATTTCATTCGCATATTACAGCGTTTTTTAGTAATTTTGCGTGTTGGCGGGAAGTTTGGTTTACAATGGATTGCATTACTTTCCCCAGCAATATAATAAAATTCTGTAAATATGTATAGAACACACACTTGTGGAGAGTTGAGATTATCCGATGCCGGCAAAGCGGTTACTTTGGCCGGTTGGGTCCAAAGGATTCGTAAAATGGGAGGAATGACATTTATAGATCTGCGTGACAGATATGGTATAACGCAACTTGTTGCAGATGAGCAAGGTTCCAAGGAGATAAAGGATCTTATGGGAACACTTGGCAGAGAATATGTAATCCAGACGAAAGGTGTTGTAAGAGAGAGGGAGAGTAAGAATTGCAAAATAGAGACAGGTGAGATAGAGGTGGATCTTACAAAAGTAGAGGTGCTAAGCCCTGCTGCAACTCCGCCCTTTACTATTGAGGATAATACCGATGGAGGAGAGGATCTCCGTGCGCAATATAGGTATTTGGATCTCAGAAGGGGCCCTTTAAAGAGAGCTCTTATATTGAGGCATAATATGGCACAGGAGGTTAGGAAATATCTTAGTGAACAGGGTTTTATGGAGATAGAGACACCATACCTCATAAAATCCACTCCAGAGGGGGCGAGAGATTTTGTAGTTCCTTCTCGAATGAATCCGGGTGAGTTTTATGCTCTGCCTCAGAGTCCGCAGCAACAGAAGCAATTGTTGATGGTTGCCGGATTCGATCGTTATTTTCAAATAGTTAGATGTTTCAGGGATGAGGATCTAAGGGCCGATCGTCAGCCGGAATTCACTCAAATAGATTGTGAGATGTCGTTTGTGGAGAGAGAAGATATTTTGCAGACTTTTGAGGGCATGGCTAAAAGGTTATTTGCTAATATATTAAATATAGAGTTTAATGACTCTTTCCCTCGCATCTCTTATGCTGATGCCATGGAGTATTATGGTTCCGATAAGCCTGATATTAGATTTGGGATGAAATTGCAAACAATTACCTCTAAAGTTCAGGGACACGGCTTCGCCCTCTTTGATTCTGCAGAGTATGTAGGAGCTATTGTTGTTCCCGGGTGCGCAGAGTATTCACGCAAACAGTTGGACGAGCTTACAGAGTGGGTAAAAAGGCCTCAAATTGGGGCAAAGGGATTAATCTATATTAAGGAGGGTAAAGAGGGAATAAAGTCCTCAATTGATAAGTTCTTCTCTGCTGAAGAGCTGTCGGGAATCCTTAAAGAGGTTTCGGCAAATAAGGGAGATTTGGTCTTGATTCTATGCGGAAATGGTAAAAAGATGCGGACCGCTCTCGGTACTCTTCGTATTGAAATGGGCAATAGGTTGGGGTTGAGAGATAATAAAGTCTTTAAGCCTCTATGGGTTTATGATTTTCCTCTTTTGGAGTGGGACGATGAGACTTCAAGATTCTATGCGATGCATCATCCGTTCACCTCTCCTAAACCGGAGGATTTGGAGAAATTCTATAGTGATAAGAAGGAGGATCTTGAGCAGGTAAATGCGAATGCTTATGATTTTGTTCTCAATGGTACCGAAGTTGGCGGTGGTTCAATAAGGATACATGATTCTAAGGTACAAGAGAGAATGTTCCAGGTTCTTGGCTTCTCAAAGGAGGATGCGGATTATAAGTTCGGATTTATGATAAATGCCTTTAAGTATGGTGCTCCTCCTCATGGTGGCATTGCTTTTGGGTTCGATCGATTCTGTTCTCTGTTCGGAGGTCAGGAGACAATAAGAGATTATATTGCATTTCCGAAAAATAATACGGGACGCGATGTAATGTTGGATGCTCCGTCGAGAATAGATGATATTCAAATGAAGGAGTTGTGTCTGGAATCTACAGCCTCTCAAGAGGAACAGAAATAATTTAATGAGAGGTAAAGTAGAAGAGTGATTAAAGTTTAAGAGAGTTAAACAGTTAATTTATATTTACAATTATGAGATTAGAAGAGCAAATTCAACAAGATATAAAGGCCGCCATGTTGGCTAAAGAGAGGGTAAAATTAGAGTCGTTCAGAGCTATAAAGGCCGAGATTCTCTTAGCGAAAACGTCCGATGGTTCGGATAAAATTGCAGACGAAGCTGTAATCAAGATAATTCAGAAACTGGTTAAACAGCGTAAAGAGACAGCTCAAATATACAAGGAGCAGAATCGTGCGGAACTTGCGGAGAATGAGTTGGCTGAGGCTGCTTGTATGGAGGTTTTTCTTCCAAAGCAACTTTCCGAGGCGGAAATTACAGAGGAGATAAAGAAAATTTTAGTGCAGGTTGGTGCATCTAAGCCATCAGATATGGGCAAAGTTATGGGTGTTGCCTCAAAGCAACTGGCAGGAAAGGCCGATGGGCGTGCCATTTCTGCAATTGTAAAAGAGTTGTTGAAATAGAAGTTATAATTGTATTAGAATCCGAATAGAATCAAATCATTTTTAATTTTAATGCAAGTGATTTAAAGGCGGAAGCTTGTCCCCCTTCATCTTTGGTTTGTAATCCGGTGGGGTCGGGAGTCAGCTCGGAAGCTATTGCTAAAGCTGCCGGATAACCATTGTCTCCACTCTCTCTAATATTTTGTACCAAAGGTATTTGGGCAAGTACCTCGACATTGTATTTTTCTGCCAGTGGTTTGCAACCCTCTTTTCCGAAGAGATAATATTTGTGGTCGGGGAGTTCTGCCGGAGTGAACCAGGCCATATTCTCCACAATTCCGAATACAGTTTTGTTGATATCCGGATTCCTGAACATATTAATCCCCTTTTCTACATCGGCCAAAGCTATAGCCTGAGGCGTACTAACTATTATACTCCCGTCAAGAGGAATCTCTTTTACAAGGCTTATATGAATATCACCCGTTCCCGGAGGGAGATCAATAAGCAGATAGTCGAGTTTTTCCCACTTAATTTGCAATATCATCTGTTTAAGTGCATTGCAGGCCATCGGTCCTCTCCATATAAGAGCCTGTTCCGGGGAGGCGAAATATCCTATGGAGATCCATTTTACTCCAAATTTTTCAATCGGAACTATAAGTTCGGAAGTGACCTTTCCGTGAAGATATGCATCTGCGTGGCCTGTAGTCTGTTTTCCGTTGCGTTGTTCCTCTTCTGCTACCTGTATGGCTCCGGCAAAGGCGCCATCATCTGTATATCCATCTTCATAGGTGTAAAATACGGCCGGCACCTCGCCCTCTGTGCCAGTCATTTTAGGAATAGAGGGGCCGTAAACGTCGGCATCTGCGACGCCGACATTATACCCCAATTTTGCAAGTGCTATTGCCAGATTTACAGTGATTGTAGATTTACCTACTCCTCCTTTACCCGAGGCAATGGCTATAATTTTATCTACCTCTGAAAGTTGCTCTTGCCCCAGTTCGTTTATCTCTCTCTTCTTAGGTTTTGCTCCCTCTCTGACAAGTTCGAGAATAGAGATCTGTGTGCCCGGATATGCGATTTTAATGGCCTCTTCACAGGCTTGTTTCACACTTCCGCCCAGTGCGTCGTGTTGCTTGAATACGAGTTTGAAACGTACTTTGAATTTGCTTTCCGACTCGTCTGTACTCTCTTTCAACTCCTCCACTTTAATATCCTCAATCATTCCGAGTTCCATTACACTCTTTTCAAATGCAGGATGTATCACCTTGCCGAGGATTATTTCTATATCACTGATAATCATGATTTAAATTACTGTTTAGCCATAACGGCCATAAGTTTATTTTATAATATTCATTTCGTTTAGTAAGTATCCGGCTCCTCCGAATTTATCCACAATAAACAATACGTATCTGATATCTACGGAGATACATCTTTGCAGTTGTGGCTCAAAGATGACATCACCGCTCATGGCTTCCCAATTGCCGTCAAACGCAAGTCCAATCAACTCTCCTTTTGCATTCATAATCGGGCTGCCTGAATTACCGCCTGTAATATCGTTGTTTGAGATAAAGGCAACCGGCATTTTGCCGTTTTTAAGAGCGTATGAGCCATATTTTTGGTTTACGAAATCTTTGGTTCTATATAACTTCTTAAGTTTATCGGGAACAACAAATTCCCAATTATCGGGATCCTCTTTCTGCATCACTCCGTCTAATGTGGTAATAAAATCATATTCAACAGCATCTTTCGGGGAGTAAGGGAGTATTTTACCATAAGTAAGGCGCATGGTGGAATTAGCGTCCGGATAGACAGGCTCGTTGCCCTTCATCTCCAACAGACCGGCAGTATACTCTTTTTTACCTTGATCGAATAGGCGGTTATCCTTATTTTTCAAGCGCTGAACCTCTCCATAAACAGACATAAAAGAGGAGGTAAAGATAATTGCAGGATCTTTTTTCAAATTAACGCTATCTGCCTTTGCTTTATTTAGTTTTGTAAGGTCGGTAAGAGAGGAATTATCATAAATGTAATCTACGTAGGCATCTGAATCTCCCTTGTAATCTTTGTCGATGGTCTTGTAGAACGATGGTATAAAGGAGGTATCCTTAACCTTGTCTCTGTATATTTTTACCATCTCTTTTGCTACCTTTCTATCTGTCTGTGCGGAATAATCTTTATAAAAATCTTTTACTATAGGATTGTCACCTTTGTAGAAGGCTAAACCGGAGGCATTTGTAATTTCTATGCTTCCTATTGTTTCAATCAGATATCTTTGAATAAAGGAGTATTTAGCTCTGTTGTTTACCGCATTGTCAATCTTTGAGAGAGCCTCTCCGTATTTGGCTTTTCTCTCCTGATTTTCGTTTACCCAGTTTGTAAACAGTCTCTCATTTTCTGCTCTGCGCTCTATAATCTTCAGTTTATCAAATGTTTCGTTCATTCCGATCCATTTTTTCCATCCGTTGGAAGAGCTGGCATATTTGCTTGCATACTGAATTTTTACCTTTGGGTCTGCAAGCATATCCTTCATAAGTATGCTTTGACGTACGCCTCTTACATAAATACTTATTGCATTATTAATTTGCTGTGCCTCTTTTGCTTCTGAGGCAGTCATATACCTTGTAGTTCTTCCGGGGAAACCCATAATCATGGTATAATCGTTAGGCTTTACTCCGGCAAGAGAGATGTTGAGGAACTTTTTCGGGGTGTAAGGAACGTTATCGGCAGAATAGGCGGCCGGATTATTATTTTTATCTGCATAAACTCTGAACATAGAGAAATCTCCGGTATGGCGTGGCCACATCCAGTTATCAGTATCAGCTCCGAATTTTCCGATTGATGAAGGTGGTGCGCCTACAAATCGAATATCTTTAAAGGTTTTTGAAACAATAAGATAATATTGATTCCCATAGTAGAAATTTGTGACGCGAGCCTCTAAATATTGATTCTTCTGTGTAGCCTCTTTAATGAGTTTTGCTACAGCTTCATTATAGGCTTGTCTATATTCCGAATCTCCCTTAGCTTCCTTTGTGGCCTCCTCAATAACTTTTGTTACGTCTGTGAAACTTTCAATAATTGTGATTCTATATCCTGGTACAGGAATCTCTTGAGAACTATTCATGGCCCAATAGCCATCTTTAAGATAATCGTGCTCAACGGTGCTGAGTTGCTGTATTCCTGCGTAACCGCAATGGTGATTGGTTACAAGCAAGCCGTTTTTGGAGATAAGTTCTGCCGTACAACCTCCTCCATTAAGTGCGACTACTGCATCTTTAAGACTGGTACTATTAAGATCATAGATTTGTTTTGCAGAGAGTTTGCAACCCATCTCCTTCATGATTTTAATATTAAACTTTTCGAGAAGCGGGAGCAACCACATTCCTTCGTCTGCTCTTAGTTGAACTTGTCCGATAAGAATGGCTGAAATAATAAGTAGTCCTATTTTTTTCATATATTAATTAAATGATTTAAGTAAAGTAAGTGAGATTTTACTCTTTATGCAGTTACAAAAGTACAAAAAATAGTTAACCCACCAATGTTCGGCAAAAAGAAACTTTGTATATTTGAGAGCCGTAAAACAAAGCTGTTGATTTTTAAATTATATGAAAATAGTTGTAGCTACCGATAAATTTAAAGGTTCTCTCTCCTCCATGGAGGCCGGTGAGGCAATCAAGTTGGGTTTAATGAAAGGTTTCGAGTCCTATAAAGAGAAAGATCTGTCGGCTCCGGTTGAGATAGTAAATGTACCGATTGCGGATGGCGGAGATGGTAGTGCTGAGGTAGTCAGCCATTTTTATAATAGCAAGGAGATAAAGGTTAAAGTACACGATCCTCTTGGGAGGAGAATAGAGAGTGGTTACTCTCTTTATGAGGTGCAGCGGCATGGGGAGAGAATCTTTTGTGCCTTTATAGAGATGGCTAAAGTATCGGGGTTAGCTCTTCTATCTGCGTCAGAGAGAGATCCTCTTAAGACCTCCACTTACGGGTTGGGCGAGTTAATCTCCGATGCCTTGCAAAGAGGAGTTAAGGAGATAAGTGTCTCCATAGGAGGCAGTGCTACAAATGACGGCGGTATTGGGATGCTTCAAGCTTTAGGTTTTTCTTTTTACAATGCTTCCGGGGAGCAGATAAAGAGGGAGAAGATTATCTCCGGAGAAGATTTGCCTGAAATTGCAGTTATTCGGGGAGAGAGTGTGAACTTCTCCTCCGTACAAGTTAAGGTTATATGCGATGTTACTAATCCGTTATATGGCCCTAATGGTGCCACAATGGTTTATGGACCTCAAAAAGGGGCCGGAAGAGAGGCTTTATGTTCTCTTGAGAGTGGTATGAAGAGTTATGCAGCCGTTGCTCGGGAGTGGGTTGATAAGAGGAGAGGAGTACGGGACGGTAGGCCGGATAGTGCTCAAATGAGTGGGGCTGGTGCGGCCGGAGGAGTTGGTTTTGCTTTAAGACTTTTTTTGGGTGCTGAGCTTATTGGTGGTAAAGAGTTTTTTTCGAAACTAACAGGTGTTGAGGAAAAAATTGCAGGTTCAGACCTGGTTATCAGCGGAGAGGGTAGATTGGATAATCAAAGTTTTTGCGGCAAGGTGGTAGATGGTATAGTGACTTTGGCCGGGAAGCATAAAAAACCAGTTGCACTATTTTGTGGCCTCAGTGAGATAAGCAGTCTTGCAGATGAAAATTTTTCTGCCGGTATCCCGATATATACCTTAAAAAGTATGGAACCAGACCTGAACAAAAGTATGAGTAATGCTTACGGGCTTCTAAAAAAATTAGCGGAAGTATCAGCCGGGGAGCTGATAGAGCATGTTAGAAAAGTTCAGGCTCTTTGAGCAGTTTGTAACTCAATCTATGGTGTTTTGTGACTCCGTATTTTGCAATAGCCTCTCTATGTTCTTTTGTAGGGTAGGCCATGTTTTTTTCCCACCCGTATTGTGGATACTCCATAGCGAGAGCGGTCATATAATCGTCCCGGTATGTCTTTGCCAGTACCGATGCCGCCGCAATGGAGAGGTATTTACCATCTCCCTTGACTATACAGGTATATGGAATGTCGCGGTACTTGTAAAATCTGTTACCATCTACGATAATGTTTTGAGGGCGCACTGACAGTTGGTCGAGTGCGAGGTGCATCGCTTTAATTGAGGCTTTAAGGATGTTGATGTGATCTATCTCCTCTGCTCCAACGGAGGCTACGGCATAGGCAAGTGCTTCTTTCTCAATAACCGGACGCAATTTTTCCCGCTCCTCTTTAGTTAGTTGCTTGGAATCGTTCAGCAGAGAGTTGTAGAACTCTTTGGGCAGAATTACGGCAGCAGCAAAAACAGGTCCAGCAAGACAACCTCTTCCGGCCTCGTCACAGCCTGCCTCTATTAAATTGGGCGAGAAGAAGGGCTCAAGTCTTTTGTGTTTTTTTTGCATTAATTCCATTTGCTTTTTGCAGATGTAAAGATAATTTTTTCTCAAGTTCCTTTATTTTCTTCTCCTTTTCGTTCAGCAGTATATTAAGATTATCAATAACGTTGAATGAAGAGTCGAGCCTCTGTTGGAGCTTGATAAATGACTGGGAGTACTTATCACTGAGGATTTTGCACTTTGCATTGCATCTTTCCACAGTTGTAAGATTAGGTCCGAGCAGGAGGTCTTCCACTGTAGTATCAAGCAATTTGGCAATCTTAACCAGCCTGTCGCTTATCAACTTAGTGGATCCTTTCTCAATTTTTGCATAGGCGTTCAAAGACATCGGCATTTGTTCCGCAATAGATTCTTGCGATAATCCCCTTTCTCGCCTTAAGCGATAAATTTTTTTCTTTAATGATTCGTTGTTCATTTTACAACATGAAGTTCTATATTATTAATATGGGAGTTTTTTAATTTTAGCCATTGAATAATATGCTTTCTTTGTTTTGACAAAAATAATACATAAATTTGAAACTGCTATAAGCTAAAAGAGACAAATAAAATATTATTAATTAAAGTTTACCGTTATTATGAAAACTTATAATACCACCAATGTGCGTAACGTTGTCTTGCTCGGAAGTGCAAAGTCGGGTAAAACAACGTTAGCCGAATCTATGATGTTCGAGGGTAAAATTATTGACAGAAGAGGCACAGTAGAGGCCAAAAATACTGTCAGTGACAATACGGAGATAGAACAGATATATCAGAGATCTATATATTCGACTCTTTTGTATACTGAGTACCTCGACAACAAGTTCAATATAATTGACACACCGGGGTCAGACGATTTCGTAGGAGGAGTTGTGTCGGCTTTTTCAGTGGCTGAGGCAGGAATAATGGTTATTAATGCAACGCAAGGCGTTGAGGTAGGAACTGAAATCTTTGCAAGATATGCGGACAAATATAACAAACCTCTTATTTTTGCTGTAAATCAGCTTGATCAAGAGAAACAGGATTGGCATGCTACAATTGAATCTTTGAGAAAGGCATTTGGTAAAAATGTATTTCTTGTCCAGTTTCCTGTAAATCCGGGGGTCGGATTCGATACATTTATTGATGTTCTTACTATGAAGATGTATCATTTTAAAGATGATAATGGTACACGTGAGGAGCTTCCTATTCCGGAAGATAAAAAGGAGGAGGTAGCAGAGTTACATCAACAGTTGATGGAGATTGCAGCCGAAGGAGATGAAAAACTTATGGAGACCTTTTTTGATAAGGGAGAACTTACAATAGATGAGATGAGAGCGGGAATTACTGCAAACATTGAGGCTGGAAGTGCATATCCGGTCTTCTGTCTCTCTGCAAAGAAAGATATTGGAGTTAAGAGACTTATGGAGTTTGTAATTAATGTTGTTCCCTCTCCAGATAAAATGAAGGGTGGTATTCTTAAAAACGGAAAAGAGATTCAGATAGATCCAAACGGACCTACTGCTTTATTTGTCTATAAAACAGCTCAAGAGCAGCACCTTGGCGATGTTACCTATTTTAAGGTAATGTCCGGAAAAATTAAGGAGGGAGATGATGTGATTAACCCCGAAAATGGTAATAAGGAGAGAATCACTGCCTTATATGCCGTTGCCGGTAAAAAGAAAGAGAAGGTTTCAGAGGTTATGGCAGGTGATATTGCCTGTACCGTAAAACTAAAATCAGTTAAATCTAATCAAACATTATGTGTAGGGGGTTGTGATTATGTTTATGCTCCTACCATTTTCCCTGCATCAAAGTTCAGAACAGCCATTAAAGCAAAGGAGGAGAAGGATGATGAGAAGCTTGGTGATATTCTTTCAAAGGCAAGTGCCGAAGATCCGACAATAAAGGTTGAATATTCAAAGGAGCTTAAACAGATTATTTTAAGTGGACAGGGGGAGCATCATATCAACATTCTTAAATGGATGATAAACAATGTTTATAAGTTGGAGATTGAGCTATATGCTCCAAAAATACCTTACCGCGAAACTATTACAAAGGTTGCCATTGCCGATTATCGCCATAAGAAGCAATCAGGAGGTGCAGGACAGTTTGGAGAGGTCCATTTGCTTATTGAGCCTTATGTTGAGGGAGCGCCTCAAAAGAATAGGTTTAAGGTTGACGGACAGGAGATGGTTTTGAATATTAAGGGTAAAGAGGAGTATGATCTGGATTGGGGAGGAAAGTTGCAATATTTCAACTGTATAGTTGGTGGAGCGATTGATGCTCGTTTTATGCCGGCAATTCTCAAGGGTGTTATGGAGAAGATGAACGAGGGACCTCTTACGGGTTCTTATGCGAGAGATATCAATGTGTATATTTTTGACGGAAAGATGCACCCTGTTGATTCAAACGAGCTTGCATTTAAACTTGCAGCAAGAAATGCCTTCAAACAGGCCTTCAAGTTGGCCGGCCCAAAGATTATGGAACCTATATATAATATAGATGTTATGGTTCCGAGCGATTGTATGGGTGATGTTATGAGCGATCTTCAGAATCGCAGGGCAATGATTTCGGGTATGAGTAGCGACAAGGGCTTTGAGATCCTCAAGGCAAGAGTTCCTCTTGCCGAGTTATATAAATACTCTACAACCCTCAGTTCTCTTACCTCCGGACGAGCTACCTTTACAATGGAGTTTGCAGATTACCAGCAAGTTCCTTCTGATGTTCAGGATAAACTTCTTAAGGCTTACGAGGCTGAGGAGAAAGAGGAGTAATATTCTTTAAGGGTCTTTATAGCCGGCGACTTTAAAAGACCTCTATATAATTTTAAGCTGCACTCATAAAACTTTATGTAAATTTTGAGTGCAGCTTATTTTATTGGAGAGCTACTACAAATATTTCATAATTTGGTAGCCGGTTCCTATTTTATAACCTTGCGAAATAAAGAGCACATTTCCCTCTTTATCTGAGATAACAACCAATGGGAGATTGGTTTTATTATTCAACTTAAGCTCTTTGGCAATCGCGGAGAGAGTCTCTTTTCCCGTATTTACAAAGAAGTTGAGCTTTACCTCATTATGGTTTTGCAAATCTCCCTTTATGGCAGCAAGATCTCTCTTCAAATGGTTGGAGGGTTCACCATTATCCATTATCGCAATTATGGTCTTGTCTGTATTTTTAGGAAGAGCAATTCCTGCCCTTTTCAGATCGATTTTTCCGAGGATCTTAAAATTTTCCTTAGCGAAAGGAATGGAGGTTTCAATTGTGGTTCTCTTTCCCTGCTCAATTATGAAGGATCTTACTTGTGATACTACTGAACCATCAGACCTTCTGTTGCCTGTAATAAGTATATATTCCCCGGCAGGTAGCTCTACGGGTCTTTTGAAAATAGCCTTGCATCTCATTCCCGGCCCGAAATCACCCTCAGCCGCATCGCCTAAATCGAGAAGTTTGGCCACTCCCTCCTCTATCTTTGAAACGGTAAAATTGAGATAGTACAGAGGATCTTGAATTGCTCCGCCGTTGCATTTTATTATCAATGAGCCGTTGGTTTGTGAAGAGTTTGCTTTGGTTCCGTTCTGGTCTGATAGAGAGACTGTCTCCCAGAGTCCACTCTCTTCCGGATTTGTCGGCGAGATTGTCTTGCCCCGACTGCCCTCTTTATAGCAGAAATATTGAGGCTTGTTGTCAATCGGATTCAACCTTGCGGGAATATTCAGGCCTCTGCAGGCAGCAACAAAAAAGAGCTCTTTAGACTGTTTATCGGTTATCATGGCCTTTGCCACAGACTCAGGAGTCATCAGCACGTCGCCGCGCCCGGTCTTCTCGTCCGTTTTGATTTTGTGCATAGCTTGAATTATTGCTTCTACAACCTCTTTTGCATCTCCGTTCTCCCCATAAGTAATCTTTTCCTGCTTCAGCCAACTATAAATTGCGGGTCTCCAGGCTGTCAATACCTCGGTAGAGAGACGTGGTGAAACAATATATTTTGCCGTAAAGTTATCGCTTGCCTGAGGGTTCGCCGTACTCTTTGACCATTCTATAAGGTGAGAATAAAGCACCTCAGCAGGCGCATCCTGGAGGTCTTTAGGAGTTATTGCCGCTAATAGAGATTTCGCCATCGGCAGCAGTTCAGGGCTTGAGTTATTTATTTGCTCAATAAATTTGATCAATTCTCCAGAGTTTCCGTAGGCCTTTTCGAGGAGGATAGACTCTTTAAATAGAGGATGTTGTTTTACAAAACCCTTTGCAAAATTAGTTCTTATTGAATCTTCGGCGGCAAGTCTCAGATCGTTTTTCTCTCTTTGTGACTCGTTTACCTGTATTAAGATCTCATCTCCTGCAGGAGGGACAATATTGAATGTAGTGTCAATCTGCGAACCCTTAGAGTAGCTGAGTGCGATATTAATTCTCTCTTTTCCTTCAGGATTGATTTTCTGAAAACCGAATTTATCACCATTCGATGCCCATATTATCCAATCTCCCTGACCTATTGTTAGTTGAGCTATACCGTTGTTATCGGCTTCAATAGTGGCTACAGTGCAATATTCCGCATAATTATAGATTTTGTACTCCACTTGTGCGCCTGCTACGGGTTTGCCTGAATGGTCGGTAACCAGTATCTCAGGTTTACAAGTCTTGGTGTATGTAGGGGTGGCATTTATAAGGGCTACAAGCGGATCCTGGCGTATAAGCTCCTCCGAGCCTTTATATTTTCCAAAAACCTTGCATTGCATAAAGAGGCCTCTGCTTGCCGGAAAGGTGAACCAAGCCATGTTCAATGCCGGTTCAGGTTCGCACGCTCCTAAAAATTGCCATTTGCCGTCGGCCCAAACCTCAACCCATGCGTGGTTATCGTCGCAATGAGCCCATCTCGGTGTGTATATTTGTCTTGCCGGAATTCCGACAGCTCTCAGTGCAGTTACTGTAAAGACCGACTCCTCTCCGCATCTTCCATAGGTGCGCTTGACAATTGCCAGTGGGGAGGCGGTACGCCCGTCTGTAGGCTGGTAGTTTGCCTTTTCATGGCACCAATGATTAACCTCCAATGCCGCATCTGCCATTGAGGTAAACTCCTTTACTCTTGGCATAAGCTCCTTGTTGAAGATAATTCTTGCGCTGTCGAGCGATTCGTTGTTGCTCCTAAGGGGGAGAACGAAATGTCTGAAGATCTCCTCCGGTATCGTCTCTCCCCATTTTACCGCTTTTCTTGTTTCGAAGGTAAGTTTAACGTTGTCGAGCCAAAATTTTCCTCTGTGCAACATAATGTCGGAGAGGGGAGAGTATGCGTATAAAAATTCCAATGCTTCACGCTCATTGGTAGTCATTGTTGTGTCAAAGAGTTTAAAGATGCCGCTTTTTTCAAGTTCGGCTTTTCTTGCTTCAAAATCTTTTTCTATAGTTTCTCGATATTGCCTATCGCTTATAAAATGTTTCTCCGATGTGCAGGAGGCTGCAATCAACAGTGCGGTAAGCAGAAGATATTTTCTCAGCATATTCTGTATTATTAATTATTTGTTATTGTGTTTTAGGAGTATTTGCATTATGGCTTCAATTTTTTCGGAGTCGGCAAACATTAACTCATTCTCCTCTTTTTCAGTAAAATGCAGGGCGCGGTGGATCATATTGCCGGGTTTGTAACTCTTTGCTGTCAGATGAAGGGCGTCAACGCCGGACTCAATTAGACTTTTTGCATTGGTGGCATTTACTCCGCTGCCGGCCATTATTTTTAGTTGTCGGGGTACTTGAGAGGAGGCAATAGAGACAATCTCTGCAATATTTGCCATTCCCTCATTGACTGTTGGTAGGAATCCCGATGTCAGAACTCTTTCTGCTCCTGTGGAGGCAATCTCGGCAAGCCGTTGTTGTAATTTCAAGTTACTTAATGTGTTGCCGGGAAGAGTTGAAAAAACATCTGCGCGGTCGAAGGCTCTGTGAAAAGTTACTCCTAATGTCTTTTTAAATATATGGGAACCATTTTGGCTTGGTGAACTCTTATCCTTGGAATGAACTGTTGCATACTCTTGTGATGCCTTGCGAATAATTGAGCGGCAGTTTTCTACATCTATGGAGCCGTCGCTTTTCAGAAGGCCTATAACAATGCCGTCTGCACCTGCGTGTACTGCTGCCACCGCGTCGTTATGCATTATTTCTAACTCCTCTTTTGTGTATAAAAAATCTCCGCCGCGAGGTCTAATCATTACAAATAGTCCGGTCTTGTTAAGAAGATTGCGAGCTGCTGAAATAAGTGATATAGAGGGAGTAATGCCACCCTCTTGAGGAGAGGCGCATAGCTCTGCTCGTGATGCACAAGCAGACTCCGCATTAAGACAAGATTCAATTGAATAAACGCATATTTCAATCTCTACATTCATAAAGTCTATTGCCCTTTTAATATATCTCGGCTTTACCGCCGAATATTTAGTAGCGGCTCTCAAACAAAAATAGTAAATATTATTTAATTATGCGTTCTTTGTAGCTGTTTCCCCTCCCAACAGTTATTCGGAGTCCGCTTCCTAAATGATCTTTGTTTTCTCTTTGATCTTCGTTATCTACGGCAATAACGTGTCCGGAGTAGAGAGAGGTTATCTGTTCACAAGTGGAGTGCCCTACAATGATTTTATCCACATTAAAATAGTTTATAATCATCTCTACGTCAGAATCGGAGAGAGGAGAGTATTTTTCTTGTTTGAAAACCATCCCCCTATACCATAGAGGTCCGTTTGTACCTGTTAGAAATTTTGCAACTTCGGTTTGTGGTCTTTTTGCAGTAAGGGATTTAGAGATTATATGATTTATGGTATCGAGTTGTAGTGCAAGATTCTCTCTCTCTGCAAATGCTCCGGATTTTAATGAATCGAGCATCGGGATACTTATTCCGGCATGGAGAAAGAGAAGGCGCCCGATTTTCTGTATGGTATTATTGCTTCTCAACCAATCTCCCAGAAGACTCTCCGACCCCCACATATCGGCGTAACTCTTTATTTTGCAAGGGTTATATGCGGTGCTTTTAGCTTCCAACTTTTTTAAAGTGTCGGTAAGCGTACGATATTTTTTGTTGGTATAGCGCAGGTCATTTGAAAGGACCATCAGGTCATGATTTCCTAAAAGATAAGTTACTCTACCGCCAACAATGGAGGCCTCATTCTGTAGTTTATATATGAGCCACATTATTGTAGTTGCATCTTTTCCTCTATCAAATACGTCTCCAATTATTACCAGCTCGTTATTATTGTATCTCCACTCATATTTGTTGTTTATAACCCCCTCTTTTTTCAACAGCGAAGTAAAGTCCTTGAAATTTGAATGAGGATCGGAGAGTACAAATATTCTATCGCTGCTGGGCAGACAACTGCTTCTCCTCTCAGCTCTCTTATAGTTGATCTTAACGGTAAAGGAGTCTCTCAAGTTGTTCGTGCGGACTATTATCTCAGATAGGGACTTTTTGGGAAGAAGAGTATCAATTATTTTATGATTATTAGTTACGGAGAGATATCTTATACTGTCTGATCCGCGATAGAAAAGATAGGGTCCGTCCACCTTCAGTATAACTGCAGGGCGTATTTTTTTATGTTTTTCATTGCAGTATGCATTGACCGCAATTAATGTGGCAAAGACTATAAGGAGTAGAGTAGTAGGTTTTAGTTTCATTTGCGAAAGATAATAATAAAAACCGGTTGCTGAAATAGTTTCGGCAACCGGTAATAAAAATTTAATTCCACCCCGGATTCTGTTGCTCTTTAATATTAGGATTTGCATCCACTTCGTATTTAGGGACTGGAAGAACAATTCTATAATTATTTATATCAATCTCTTTTGCATAGTCGGGTAATACTTTGCTGTGACTGCTGCCGGTACGCTTTATGGTTAGGCCGTTACGCAAAAGGTCGAACATTCTGTGCCCCTCTCCGCAAAGTTCTTTCCTTCTCTCTGTAAGTACTTGAGAAATAGTAATATTACCTGAAACCTTTTTGGCCGGATTGGCTCTGTTTACAATAGGATTGAGATATTTTACCGCGCTGCTGTTGTCGTTGGTTTTAACTGCGGCCTCGGCTGCGTTCAGATATGCCTCTGAAAGCCTGTATAGTACAATATTTGAATATGTGGTACTTGTCTCATCATTTGCATATTTAAGCAGATAACAGTTGTACTTTTTGCTGCTCGGCTTTTTTGTTCCTTTAGTTGTAAGAGATAACCTGACATCATTTTTGTCGGAGGCAAGCAGGTCGTAAAAGGATTGTGTAAGAATAATATCGTCGTAACCTTTGTCCCAATACAAATATGCAATGCCGTCATTCCCCGGATAGTCTGTACTTGAATTTACAAGTTCAAAAAGGGTTTCAGGAGAGAATCTTCCCTTCCAACTTGCAGCATAGTCTGAGTTGGAGACAAGTTTATAACCTGCTGTTTCTGCTCCCTGAATACATTCTATAGCGGTAGAAAGTGCATTTTTATTATCTCCAATGTATAAATAGGCTCTGCTTAGCAGTAATTCAGCACACCATTTGTTTACTCTTCCTTGTGTGGCTGATTGTGTTCCAGACATGAGCTGTGAAGCCTCTATCAGATCGGGGATAATCAGTTTATTATAACAATCCGCAACGGTGCTTCTCGATGGTTTATCGTTGTAGGTAGTCGGGGTTTTGACAATGGCGGCTCCCCATGAAGCTCCGTTATCTTTTGTATAGGGGTATCCATATACTTTTGTAATGTCGAAATGTGCCATCGCTCTCAAGAAAAGAGCCTGACCTTTAATATCATCGAACTCTCTCTTCTCTGACTCTTTTAATTCCAATTTTTCCAAAGCGGAGAGAATATTGTTTGCAAATCGGATTACTTTATATGGCTGTGACCAAAGTGAACTCGGAGCGTTTTCGGCTGTGTAGGCATAACGATAGAAGCTTGCGCATCTTTTTGTATCCCCGTTAGATTGGAAGTCATCGCCTGTAACATCTCCATAATAGACCATTCGCGCTCCGTAGTATTCGTAGTCCTGCATCTGGTCGTAAATTCCGATAAGTGCACTTTGAGCATCTGAAAGTTTTGTGATGGCGGCCCCTGTTTCTGTCTTATTTGTCGGGCTTAAATCCAGCCAATCGTTACCACATGAGGAGAGTGCGATAATGGAGGGGATTATTAGAAATAGTGTATATATCTTTTTCATTTTCTTCGTTTTATTGTATTTGACAATTAAAAATTAATATCTATACCAAAGGTCATTGTTTTCAATGGAGGTGTATTGTACATGACGGAGCCGTTGGTTGGAACTTCGGGGTCATATTCATTGAATGCAGCCCAAGTAAGAAGATTATAACCGGAGAAGAAAAGTCTTGCTCTTGAAATGCCGGCCTTTGTAGTCCAACTTTTTGGCAGAGAGACTCCAAATGTAAGGTTCTTCAATCTTACGTGGTCAGTACTATGTAGTCTCCTCGTATTGGCCGGAGATGACATCCTGGAGGAGTTACCATATATCCATGCCTCATATTTTGTTATATCACCCGGTTTTTGCCAGCTATCGCGGTAGTATAGAGGTATTTGATTTATTGCACCATCACCCGATCCGCTTGTCTGCGACTTTTGGGCAGCACTATCATATGACCATCCTCCGAATGTAGAAGAGAGAGTAAAACTCAAGTCAAAAATCTTATACCTGAAGGTGTTGGTCAGTCCGAGTGATACATTAGGAAGGGGAGTTTTCGTAGCTATCGGATTTGCTTCCGAACTCTTTTCGGTGATATTTTTTATCAACTTTCCATCTGCACCCACTTCATTTGTATAAAATTGTGGTTTTCCATTTTCCGGGTTGATACCGGCAAATTCAATCATATAATAGGTGTAGTATGGCATCCCTACCCTTCTTATCTGTGTTCCGCTTATTATTTCCGTTTGATTGCCATCCAGCACAAGAATTTTATTTCTATTGTGTCCTATATTGAATGAGCTACTCCAATAAAAGTTTTTCTTACTGAAATTGGTGGAGGTAAGAGTGAGTTCTATACCCCTATTGCGCACCTTGCCGATATTATCCATATAACTCGAGAATCCGTTTGTAAGAGAGATAGGCATATCCATTAACAAATTGCGGGTTATTCTGTTATAATATTCGAACTGGACATTTAAGAACTCTTTTATAGTAAAATCCAAACCAATATTTAATGTGTAGTTACTCTCCCATTTAAGATTGTCGTTGGCTAAATTTGATTCTGACATTCCCGGTTTATTATTATATGAACTGCTTAGTGAGGTTAAACTCATGTAGGCGTAGTAAGAAGAGGGTAATGTACCGTTTACTCCATATGAAACCCTTAATTTTGCATCAGGTATGAGGTGTTTGAGACCCTTGAAGAACTTTTCCTTAGAGAATCTCCATGCTCCCGATAGTGACCAGAAATTTCCCCATCGGCTGTCTCTATGCAAACGCGATGTTCCGTCGAGTCTGTAACTTGCACCTGCGTAATATTTGTTTTTATAGTCGTAGTTTACTTTGGAAATATATGAAACGAGTCTCCATTGTGCGCTGTTTCCACCTACTCCGGTAGGGTTTGCACCATTGCCTATCTCATTGTAGTCCGGGTTGGCGAATCCTTTCTGAGCCCCCGACAAGTAATCCCTTTTATATTCAGATATTTCGTAGGCAATAAGTGCATCGAAGTGATGAACTTTCTTAAAAGTCTTTACGTAATTTAGATTGGTAGACCATACCATTTGATTATAGTCGTAGTAAGATTTATTGGCGCTTCCCTGGGTTGTAGCTCCGCTGGATGTTCTTGAATCTGTCCAACTTTTAGCTTTGGAGGTTGTATGATCGTAGCTGAATGTAGATTTAAGATGAAGCGGTTCCATAAATTTGATGTCGGCATATATAGTGTTGAAAGATCTTGTAACACGTTGCCTGTCGTAGTCATAATCCAGCGAGGCTTTTGGGTTTCTCGACCCGTTCGAGAGTAGATCTACGTTATAACTTCCGTCCTCATTATAGACAGGGTCCGACGGGGTAAGTTTATGTTTTGAGGAATAAAGAGGAGAGGTATACTGAGTGCCGTCCGAACCTATATTCTGGTTTATGTCTGAGAACAATAAGTTGGCTCCTACCTGTAACCAGCTTTTGGCATCATATTTTACATTAACTCTACCGGTTACGCGGGAGAGAGATTGAGAATATTGTACACCTTGCTGGTCTGTGTAACTTACTGAAGAGTAGTAGGTGAATTTTTCAGCACCTCCGGAGAGAGAGAACTCATAGTTTTGGTGAGACCCCTTTCTTAGAAGAATCTTTTCCCAATCTACCCAACCGCACCATGGAATAGGGGCAACTTTATCTATCTCGGAATCGGCGTATACTTTTGCTTCCGCCTCAGATTTGCCATCTTGGTAAACAGCTCTGCGAATCATGGAGTTATAGATAAAATCTCTTCTTTCATCTCCCTGCATAGAGGGACGATACCGATATGCAAAATCGGAAAATCCCCAATCGGATTTAAAGTTAAATACTGTTTTTCCTCTCTTTCCCTGCTTAGTTGTTATCAAAATTACGCCATTTGCTGCTCTCGATCCATATAGTGAGGCCGCTGCCGCATCTTTGATTACGGTTATATTTTCAATATCGCTCGGGTTGATGGTGGCCATCATATCTGTTCCTGCCTCGCTTCCGGAATTATTAATATCTCCAGAAATTACCGGGACACCATCAATTACATATAGTGGTGAGTTAGAGGCGTTAAAGGACCCTAATCCTCTTATTCGTACAGAAGGTGCTGCGCCGGGCTGTCCTGAGGATAAAGAGACGGAGACTCCTGGTGCATTTGCCTGTAACATAGAAGAGACCGACATTGTCGGGACATCCTTTATACCATCGGTTTTAATTGTGCTTGCCGAACCGGCATAAGCCGATTTTTTAAATGTGCCATAGCCTGTTATAATTACCTCATCGAGAGCTACCGCATCTTCCTCCATTATAATTGAAAGTTTTTCTCCGTTGTTGGTGATAGGGACTATTATTGTTTTCATACCGGTATAGTCGAACGTAAGGGTTGCATCAGAAGAGATCCCCTTAAAGGTAAAATTACCCTCTATATCTGTATAACACCTGTGTTGTGTTCCTTTTATGTGTACAAAGACCCCTGCGAGAGGGACTCCCGACAAATCCTTTACTGTTCCGAAAACCGCATTGGAAGTGGAACTTTTCTGGTGTTTTAAAACTTTAGAAAGGGTTATTAGTCCCTTATTAGAGATGGAATAGGTTACGGAATTATCAAACAAAGTACCTATAAAGTTTTCGAGAGAGACTCCTGTAACATCAATAGTTTTGGGGGCTGAGACATCTATGTTTTTTTCGTCGTAAAAAAATCTGAGATTATACTGTTTTTCAACATTCTGTAAAATCTTTTTTATGCTGGTCTTCTCAGCAGTTACCGAGATTTTTACTTTTACGGGATCTTGAGCAAATACCTCTTTACTCAAGCCCGATAAACAAAGGGCAATTATAAATGTACCCAAAGCTTTCATTATAATAAATTTCATAAGTCGGTTAGTTTGTTATTTATACTATGGTTAAATGTTTAATTTTTTCTCTTTAGGTGAAAGATGTACAATATTCTTATTGTCTATTCTGTATTTGACAGGTGAGGCAAAACTCATATTATCTAAAATTTCCTTTAGTGTTTCCCCTTTAAAAGCTCC
>CAYLGW010000028.1:0-22041 GCA_964383385.1 uncultured Muribaculaceae bacterium | reverse complement strand
TCTCCACAAAATGGATTGAAGAATGGAACCAGATTAAAATTAAATCTTACTAAGATAAAAAAACAGTTGGCATGTATGTTAAAAAAATTTAGGATATTAAACAATAACTATTTTTTACAGTGGATGTTATGGATTAAACGTACATCCGGGTTCATAATTGTTTTTTTTAGCTTCATTGTATTGGGTTTAATGATCTACAGCGTAGGATTTCCAAGTACTGCTCCATTCAGAGCGACATTCGACAACGCATTGCTTAAACTGCCATACCTCTTTATGTTCGCATGGATAACAAGATACGTCTCCGGAATTTTGATAAAAAAGAGAAGAAAAGAGAAATTAATCACAATAATCTATCTGTTCCTCTTTATAATTCTGCTACCCACTATCTTTCCCGAATCTGGCAGTGAATATATGACCGCAATTTGGCAAAAAATCTGCTTCGTATTAAAAAGCAAATATTATGTAGCAACCGTTTTGAGCATTATCTCCATAATTGAGATCTCTAATACAATTGCAGGAATTCACAATAAAAAGACAAACCCTTCGAGAATTTTGGCAATCAGTTTTCTTGCGGTTATTGCTATTGGAACAGGATTACTGCTGCTGCCGAAAGCAACAGTAAACGGAATTTCGACAATTGATGCACTCTTTATCTCAACAAGCGCCACCTGCGTAACCGGTCTTACTCCGATTGATGTAGCCGCCACATTCACTCCGTTAGGAAAGATTATCATCTGCCTGCTAATCCAAGTGGGAGGACTCGGCATAATGACAATGACAAGTTTTTTTGCAATGTTTTTTATGGGCAACCGCTCACTCTATAATCAAATAGTAATAAGTTCGCTAATAAGTTCAGACAACATAGGATCTCTCCTCTCAGCCCTATGGAAAATACTTTTATTCACAGCTCTCATTGAGTTGACGGGAGTAATTGCAATCTTCTTTTCCATACACGGAACTTTGGGCTACTCAACACTTAATGAGATTTACTTCTCTCTTTTCCACAGTATTTCCGCCTTCTGCAACGCAGGATTCTCCACACTGCCGGGGAATCTCGCCGATAAGGCTGTAGCCGGGAATAATTCTCTCTATCTCAGCATATCGGGATTAATTATTTTGGGAGGTATCGGATTCCCTATTCTTGCAAACTTTATCACATTAGGAGCATATTATATCAAAAATATCATAAGGAAATTATTCGACAAGAATCATAGAATCAGGAGAAAAGTTCATCTATTGAGCCTCAACAGCCGCATTGTTCTAATTACAACCGCCATATTGTTAATAGGTGGTACAGCGGCAATGGCCTGCTCACAATGGTACACTCTAACCGGTAACACTTGGGATAGACTTGTTCAGAGTTTCTTCCTTGCTGTTACCCCGAGAACAGCCGGATTCAATTCCGTTCCTATGGAGACACTCGGGGTACAAAGTCTTCTCATAACAATGTTTTTAATGTGGGTAGGAGGATCAAGCCAATCAACAGCCGGAGGTATAAAGATTAATGCCTTTGCAGTGGCTGTTATAAACTTATGGTCTGCGGCAAGAGGCAAGCATAAATCTGAACTCTTTGGAAGAGACATAAGATCAGGCTCTACAAATATGGCAAATGCAACAATAGTAGCCTCTCTCTTTGTAATTATAACGGCACTCTTTATGCTTACCATACTTGAACCGGGTATACCTGTTTTGAATCTTCTTTTTGAGGCAATATCGGCTCTCGGCACAGTAGGATTAAGCCTTAACACCACACCGCTTCTCGGAGAGGGAGCACGCTTAGTTATAATCACTCTCATGTTCATAGGAAGAATCGGGATTATTACCCTATTGTTGGGCATAGTTAAGCGACATTCTAACAATAAATTCGACTATCCAAAGGAGAACATTATTATTACTTAGAAAAACATTATAGCATAATATTGAACAGAAAAAATAGTTAATAATATGAAATACACAGTAATAGGACTTGGAAATTTTGGGCAGGTACTTGCCGGAGAACTTACTGCCCACGGACACGAAGTTATAGGCATAGACCGCGATATGTTCAAAGTTGATGCAATAAAAGATAGAGTTGCTGCTGTTTACAGGTTAGATGCAGCAGATCTTGACTCTATGAGATCTGTTCCGATTAACGACTCCGACGTGGTAATTGTAAGTATAGGCGAGAATTTCGGAGATTCCATAAAAGTTGTTTCCATTCTCAAAATACTGAAGATAAGAAAGATCTATGCCCGTGCCATAGATATAATACATGAGGGAGTGCTGAACACTCTCTCTGTAGATAAAATACTGAAACCGGAGAAAGAATCGGCAGAAAACCTGGTGCAGTCGCTCGATGCCGGTGCAGGCATTGAGGCATTCAAACTCGATGAACAATATTATATCGAAAAATTCGCCGTTCCCGCACACTACATTGGAGTCAGCTCCGACAATCTTAAATTAGAGGAGGAGTTCGGACTCAGACTTATCTGTATATGTAGAGGTACCAAAATGAAATCCTTCTCAGGAACCTTGACAACTGAGTACAGAGTGATAGAGGTTTCTCAAGTTAAATCAGATTCGGCAGAGACGGAAAAGATAAAAGAGAAGAGAGATATGGAGAACAAAATCCCCCTCAAAGAGGAGGATCTTCTTGTTTGCTACGGCAACTACAGAAATTTTAAAAAATTTTGGGAAGCAACCAAATAGCCAAAAACTATTTTTCTAACTCTGTAACCAAGTTATTAATCTTAGAGATAATTTCCGGAATAGGAAGTTCCTGAGGACACATTCCGGCACATCTGCCACACTCTATACAACGATCGGCACGCGAGCCCTCCTTGACCATATTCTTATATGTTGCAAGGAAAGTTCTCTTCTTACTATCAAACTTACTGTCGCGTGGAGCGTTTAAATCCGGGATACTGCTCTCCTTCACACACTTGTTATATGCGGCAAAAACTGCAGGAATATCTACGCCATATTTACAAGGCATGCAATAAGAACACCCTGTACACCCTATCTGAGGATATTTCTTAAAATCATCAATAACCTTATCAAGCAGCGCTCTCTCCTTCACATCCAAAGGCTTAAAATTAGAGAAGGTCTTCACATTGTCAACAAGATGCTCCATCTCGGTCATACCGCTCAACACAGTAATTACACCGGGTAAAGAACCGGCATACCGGAAAGCCCAAGAGGCTATTGAGTTATCTGGCTCAGCCTCTTTTAAAATCTTCTCCGCATCTTTACTTAACGAGGCGAGCATTCCACCCTTCAAAGGCTCCATAACTACACAAGGAATCTCTCTCTTAACAAGTTCGGAGTAACAATACTGAGCATTTTGCTCAGTCCAATCTACGTAATTAATCTGCAACTGGACAAAATCCCATTGATGTTTTTGCATAAGATAATCGAACAACTCCTTGTCGCCGTGGAAAGAAAAACCTACTCTCTTAATTCTCCCGGCTGCCTTCTCACTCTGTAAATAGTTATATCCTCCACACTCCTCATACGCTTTATCGTAAGTAGCCCTATCGCTCAAAGCATGAAGTAGATAGTAATCGAAATAGTCCACACCGCAATTCGCCAACTGCTCCTCAAAAAGTTTTTTACAATCCTCCGGCTTCTCAATCAGCCAAGACGGCATCTTATTGGCAAGATAAAAACTCTCTCGCGGATACTTTTTCAACATCTTACCAATCGCCTCACCCGATTTACCTCTATGATAATTATATGCGGTATCGTAATAATTAACTCCATGAGAATAGGCATAATCCACAAGTTCTTGTGATTTTTCCATATCTATAATCTTAACCGCCTTACCATCCTCCTCTTTCTGCTCTATAACAGGGAACCGCATACATCCGAAACCAAGCAGAGAAATCTCCGTAGAAGCACCCTTATCCTCCCTTAAAGCCATCTTCAGTCCTCCCTCGGCAGCCTCCTTTCTAAAATTTTTAACAATTTTATTTATACCGTATCCGGCAACAGCCCCTCCTACTACACAGTAACCGATTATTTTTAAGGCATTACGCCTCGTAATGTTTTTGTTTTTCTGATCGGTATTAAGTCCATTATCATTATTTTCCATAATTTATTGTTTTAAAATTCTAACTATTTCACCTCTAAAGAGTATAGTGTCGCTCCGACAACTTTATACAAAGTTAAAAAATAGTTGCTTCCGATGAAGAGCTCATATTCTCTTTTTAATCTAATTACAGCCATAATTATGGTTTTTTTTCTATTTTTGTAGGGATAAGCCCCAGATATTAATCTAAAATCTCCGCAAAATGATAATCGAAAGAGAAAAATACATCACAAAAGGCCTAACAAGGCGTATATATTCACTATTTACAATACTAATAGCGCTCTCTCTCATTCCCATAAATACAGAGGCAAAAACCAAAATTTTGCTCAAAACAGACAAAGGCGATATTAAAATTGTCCTATTTGATGAAACTCCCAAGCACAGAGACAATTTTATAAAACTTGTAAAAGAGGGGTACTTCGACGGCACACTGTTCCATCGTGTAATAAAGGATTTTATGATTCAGGGAGGAGACCCCGACTCAAGAGAGGCGACACCCGGCCAACTTTTAGGAGAAGGGGGACCAGCTTACGCCTTAGAGGCCGAATTCAGAACCCCTAAAATCTATCACGTAAGAGGTATGCTTGCCGCAGCACGCGAAGGTGACTCTGTTAACCCGAAAAGAGCCTCGTCAGGATCGCAATTCTATATTGTCTGGGGCAAAAAATTTGATGATTCCGGACTCGATGCAATACAGAAAAGAATTGATGAGAAGACACAGGGTAAAGTTAAGCTGACAAAAAAGATGCGTAAGCAATACAAAAAAATAGGAGGTACTCCTCATTTAGACGGACAATATACAATCTTCGGAAAGGTCATCTCCGGACTGGAGGTTGTAGAGGCTATACAACAGAGTACCACCGATAAGAACGACCGTCCCGTAGATGATATTCATCTTATTACTGCAACCATTTTATAACAAAAGATAAAATATTTTCCAATGGAATATTGTTTTATTGAAATTATTATTTACTTTTGCATTGTTTTCTAATGGAAACTTTTTCTTGAAGAAATTACAACTAACAACTCTGTACAATTATGAGTTTGTGTAAAAATAGATATTAAAATTAAAGTTATATGAAACACCTAATTATAGGCGGCGTAGCAGGCGGAGCTACAGCAGCCGCAAGAATACGCAGAGCTGACGAATCTGCACAGATTATCCTCTTTGAAAAGGGGAGATATATCTCTTACGCAAATTGCGGACTTCCGTATTATATTGGCGATACCATACAGGAGAGAGCAAAACTCTTTGTACAGACCCCTGCTTCTTTCAGCAAAAGATTCAATATCGATGTCAGGGTAGAAAATGAGGTTATTGGCATAGATACCTCAAACAAAGAGGTTACTGTACGCAAAGCGGATGGTACCGTTTACAATGAAAGCTACAATAAGCTTCTCCTCTCCCCCGGAGCCTCGCCGGTTCGGCCACCACTGAAGGGTATAGAAAGCGAGGGCATTTTCACCTTAAGAAATGTTGAGGATACAGATAACATAAAGAGCTATCTTAAAGAGAAAGGAGTGAAGAGCGCCGTTGTTGTGGGAGCAGGTTTCATTGGTCTTGAGATGGCGGAAAATCTTCATCACGCAGGAGCACATGTCTCAATTGTAGAGATGGCAAATCAGGTGATGGCTCCCGTAGATTTCTCAACAGCATCACATGTACATCAACACCTTATGCAAAAGGGAATAAACTTGTACCTCGAGGAGAGCGTGGAGAGTTTTCAAAGAAAAGAGGGTAAAATTGAGGTTAGGTTTAAGAGCGGTAAAATTGTAGAGACAGAGATTGTAATTCTTTCAATTGGAGTACGCCCTGAGACAACACTTGCTAAGGCTGCCGGACTGAGGATTGGAGAGGCGGGAGGAATCTGGGTAGATGATTATCTACAAACCTCAGCCGAGGGTGTTTACGCGGTAGGCGACGCAATAGAGTTCAAAAATCCAATAAGCGGTAAACCATATATGAATTATTTGGCTAATCCGGCCAATAGGCAGGGAAGAATTGTAGCAGACAATATGGTTTTTGGGAATTCGACAATATATGAGGGAGCAATAGCCACCTCAATCGCCAAGGTATTCGATATGACAGTTGCCTCTACCGGGCTTCCTGCCAAGAGATTGAAAATGATGGGGATAAAATATGCGAGTTCCATAACCCATGGAGCCTCTCATGCAAGCTACTATCCTGATTCTTTGCCCATTACCATAAAATTGACTTTTGACCCGCAAAGCGGGAGACTCTTTGGTGCACAAATAGTAGGATTCGACGGAGTAGACAAGAGAATAGACCAGATTGCTTTGCTGATTAAAAAAGGAGGTACTGTCTATGATCTTATTCAACTCGAACATGCTTATGCCCCACCATTCTCCTCTGCAAAGGATCCTATTGCAATTGCAGGTTATGTGGCAGGCAATATAATCAGCGGAGCCATGAAGCCAGTGTACTGGAGAGAGATAGAGGGCGCAGATAAGACAAAGGTGCGTCTAATTGATGTCAGAACGCCTGCGGAGTATTCATTCGGGTCTATTCCCGGAGCAATCAATATTCCTTTGGATGAACTGCGCGAGAGAATTGGAGAAATTCCGTCCGACATGGAGATATGGTTCTTCTGCGCCGTAGGATTGCGCGGTTATCTTGCTGAAAGGATACTCGAAGGCAGAGGGTTTAACAAGATTAAAAATCTCTCCGGAGGATACAAAACGTACTCTACTGCTATAGCTCCCATTAAGAACGACTGCTCAGAAAGCTGCCTAAAGAGCATAAGCACTAATGAACAAAAGGCAACAAACGACAACAATAGTCTGGTAGAAAAAAGGGTTAACTACAACTTTAAAACAATAAAAATAGATGCCTGCGGACTCCAGTGTCCAGGTCCCGTAATGAAAATTAAACAGGCCATAGATTCTATCGGTGCGGGAGAGCGAATAGAGATGGTAGCCACCGACGCCGGTTTTGCAAGAGATGCTGAGGCCTGGTGTAAAACAACAGGTAATCTTCTGATCTCCAATCATCAGGATAAAGGTAAATACACTGTAGTAATAGAGAAGGGAGACCCAAAGGCCTGTAACGTTTCAACCTCATGCGAGGGTAAGGGAAAGACTCTAATCATGTTCAGCGACGATTTAGACAAGGCTCTTGCAACATTTGTTCTTGCCAACGGAGCAGCCGCAACAGGAGAAAAGACCACAATCTTTTTCACCTTCTGGGGATTGAATGTAATAAAGAAAGCAACAAAGCCTAAGGTAAAAAAGGATCTGTTCGGTAAGATGTTCGGTATGATGCTCCCTTCCAGCTCTCTTAAATTAACTCTCTCTAAGATGAGTATGTTCGGAATCGGGGGAAAGATGATGCGCCATATTATGAGAAAAAAAGGGATAGAGTCTTTGGAATCTTTAAGACAGCAGGCAATAGACAACGGAGTAGAATTTATAGCCTGCCAGATGTCGATGGATGTAATGGGAGTAAAGAGAGAAGAGTTACTCGATAATGTAACCATAGGTGGTGTAGCCACTTATATGGAGAGAGCGGATAATGCAAGAATGAACCTTTTTATTTAGTATGATGATGGATAAATTATGTAAAATAAGAGATATTCAGCGTCTTGTAAACCAATACGAGATTGAGTTCGAAAAGTTGCACGGTCTCTGCCTCAACGAGGGTATGGCTCTGTGCAGCCTCACAAAAAAACACAAACTATCTTCCGGAGAGTTGAGCGAAACGCTCGGCCTTACACACTCCAATACCTCAAAGGTAATTGCATCTGTAGAACGCAAGGGTTATGTAGAGAGAGTCATAGGTCAGGAGGACAAACGCCACATGTACTTTACCATTACGGCAAAAGGCAGGGAGGCTCTTGAAAGAATTCATAAAAAGGAGTTGGAGATTCCTGATGCTTTAGACAATCTTATATCGGGAACCAAATAAAGACGGCTGCATCCCATAAAGCATGAGAGATTATAATGGCTGCGAACTTACTCGGGAAGAGGCGATAGAACAATCCCCACACAACCCCGGCTGTAAGCGCGGCCATTATTAGCATAAAATTGCACGAGCCAACATGCACAAGAGTATATAAAAGCGTTGCAACTGCAAAACCAATATTCGGATTCCAACGTTCAGAAAAAGCTCTCTGAACATAGCCTCTCCAGAAAAACTCCTCGGCAGGCCCTATTATAAAGATCATTAAGAGGCTGAGCAGCCAGGGAGACTCTCCGCTCTTCATAGCATATATCAGATCCACCTGCTGCCCGGCAAAATTGAATAAAAGGGAGGAGAGCTTATCCCCTACCCAAAAAATAGACCATAAGAGAGCAGCAACCGCCACTCCAATGGCAACGTTGGTAAAATCAACTTTTAAGGAGTTCCGCCACCCCTTATTAAAGAGAGCAGCTAAAAGAGATAATGTTGCGGCTGAACCTGTCATCATCCACCAAAAATTCAGATAGGGAGCAGTAAGTGGAGAAAACATTAAAGTCCACAATACAGCAGCCAATAAAATTGTAAAAATCAACCTCTTCATCTCAGTAACCTCAATAAAATTTACAGTAACCCCGACAGGAAAAAGGAGATGGAGAAGAGCAGCCCGAACATCAACTGAAGCTTTGCTGTCCTAATGTCGAGGTCCGATATAACGGCAGCTCCCTCATTAAAAAAGCGCGATACCCTCTTAAGATTCTGAAAGGCCGGCACGGCAACAGGCAGAACAATCAATGTCCATATTGGGAAAAACCCCGATGCAACACAGCCAACTACCCAACCGAAAGGAAACATTATCTCCGCACAATATAAATAGATAGAACTCTTTTTGCCTATAACCATAGCAAAGGTACAGATATGGGCTCTTCTATCTGTCTCGGTATCCCTTGAGTTATTGGCATGAAGAATAGCCACTGTAATAAGTCCTACAGGCAAGGCTACCCACAAAACATCTATTACAATAGCGCCTGTGGCCACATAAGAGGTACCCAGAGTAGGCAACACCGCATAACAGAGAAAAATATCGAGATCCCCAAAGGCATTATACTTCAGAAAGGGATAAAACAGAGCCAAAAACGTACCGATGGCCCCTATTATCAAGATCGGCATACCGCCGTAGCTCAAATAGGTAACAGCAAAAATTGCCAAACCCGATAGTATGGCACAAATAAGCAATATAAGCCCGAACCTGAAGAGCTCTGCAGAGTTGAAAACTCCTCCGGTAAGAGTTTTTGAACCATAAGTATCGTGGGAATCAACCCCATGCTTAAAATCAAAATAATCGCTCCAAACATTACCTGCCGCTTGAAACAAAACCATATTCAACAATGCCCAAACTCCTATAGCCCAATCTATCTCCCTTCCAAGATAAAAAAGCATTGCCAATGTTACAATCACCGGTATTGCAGAGGCAGGAAAAGACCATGGCCTTATCGCAATCATCCACTCTCTCAAATTATGTTTTCTCATTATTATAACCATTTACAAAGTAGAAAATCCTCTTCTGCTCCACCACACAAATCATAAAATCATAAAAATCTTCGTCCGAAGATTTGCGGCACAAAAATACAATAAGTAATTAATATGAAAAGAAAAGCAGGATAAACATCGTAGCAATTTAATTATCTGCTTGACAAAAACTGTCAAAAGTCCACTGCATCTTTGTTCTGCAGTTCATTTAGTTGACTGCGGAACATAATAAATTAATACCATGAAAAAATTATTTCTATTAGTGCTTTTTTGCACTATTGCTCTCTATGCAGCAGCACAACAGCAGTACGTAGAATGTATCTACCTTAAAAACGGCAGTATAATAAAGGGATACATTATTGAACAAATCCCGAACGAGACAGTAAAGATACTTACTCGTGACGGAAGTATCTTTGTCTATAACATTAGCGATATATTAAAAATCGCCAAAGAACCAAAAGAGACAAATAGGGCATATCAGGAGAATGAAGGATTAAAAATCATAGGTCACAATGATCTCGCTCTAAACGGAATTAAACTCTCTAATGATGAGAGAATTACATTACTCGGAATAGCTAAGGCGAACACCTTCAAATCAGCTTGCCACCAGATTAATGCCGGAAGGGTTCTGCTTACTCTCGGAATCATAATGGCCGGTGCTACTGCCGCATTGATTGTAGCAGGATCTCAGCAAGAGTACCAAGCAGATATGGATAGCTATTACAATGCTGCTTATGGCGCCGCCGCACTGGCCGATGTGGGAATATGCCTCGGTTGTATCTTAAAGGGAATAGGTAAAGGGAGGAGTAATTGGGTGGTAAGAGATTATAATATGAACAACAGTTCAGGACTCTCCGACAATACAGGTTCACTCAAATTATCTCTATCACCATCACTTATAAGAACTCCCAATACACAATTAGGAAATCAGTTCGCATTAGGAGCAAAACTTTGCCTTAATTTTTAACTATTTCTAATCACGAGGGTAAGGTTACCCTATAACTAATTTCATTAATAGCTCGGTACAGGTATAGTAGATGATAATAAGGCCTCTTTATTCAAAAAAGAGGCCTTATAAAATTTGATTTATACCCTTTAAAGATCTGTTTAGTACAGAAGGAGCGGTCAGGGAGATCTCAATAGAAATAAGAGAAGATTACCTCCGCCTCACGGCTTTAGTTGCAAGAAGAAAATAAAAGCTTAACTTTGAAACGAACATGAAATACTGAACAGACCAGATTCTTGCAACCGGAACATGATACCCACTAACAACTACCACAAAATACGGTGATTATAAAATAGTTATCATGAGTTGTCATACATCTTTAAAAATCAATTATTTCCTACCGTCAAAATTATGCAGTTCGCTAATAATTCAATACGAACACGTAAAAGCGGAAGAGGAAAATTTTTCAGTCATAGACCGCCATATTCCAAGCGGTTACGTATCTCTGGTCTTCAATACATCGGGGTACGCCACAATTCATAAAGAATCTCCAATACAACTGCCTAAATACTTTATAGTTGCACCACTGAATAAGGCAATCAATATTGGACTATTCGGAAAGATAGACTCCTTTATCATAACCTGCCGGGCATCGGTATTTTCACGTCTTTTCTCTCTAAATCTTCAACTATCAGATTATTCTTTCTTCCACAATTTAGAAAATGAAAGGCTTCAATTAATTGAACAACAATTTATCAGATATAAATCTCCTAAAAAACGCATCTCCATTATTGAAGAATATTTTACAAAAATCGGTTTAAAAGAGTACGTTCCGGATACAATAGATACACTGTATAACCATATCATGGATGGTAACGGCTGCATACCAATAGCCACTCAAATTGAACAATTCAAGATGTCTCCCCGTTATTTTCGCTAGCATTTTAGTAATCGTGTGGGGTTGAATGCCAAATCATTGGCAAGGATTGTCAGGGTCAATTATCTATGGTCCAACATAATAAACCATCAGGCAGTAGATTTCCAGAAAATGGTCTTCGAGGGCGACTATTTCGATCAAGCCCACCTCATACACGATTTCAAACAAATTGTTGGCGAAACGCCCTCTTATTTCTTTAAGAGGAATCTCGACAACGTAAAGATAATTTCCGGCAAAACATAGCCTGTGCCGTTTTTTACAATTTTAATTGTATTCTAACTCTTAGCTTTGCTCAAATGAATATATAATTTCTAACTGTATGAAAAGAGTAACTATTTTAATTCTGGCATTCTCTATCGGGATAGGAAGCCTTCATGCCCAAAGTGCACTGGAAAGATTGGGTAAACGAATAGTCAAACGAACAAGCGAACAGGTTGAACAACGCATAGAACGTAAGGTAGAAGAGGGTGTAGAAAAGGCTATGGATAAGGCAGAGGAGTCTGCTCTAAAGAGCGGCAAAGAGAATGAAAAGACAACTCAACCGGCAAATGAAAAATCTAAAGAGCCTAAAACGATTCAGCAACCACAAAAGGAACAAGTGGCACTACAATCTTTTTCGCAGTACGATTTTGTACCGGGAGATAAAGTTTTACTCTTTGAAGATTTTTCTCAAGATGCCATAGGAGATTTCCCTGCAATGTGGACAACAAACGGAAGCGGCGAGGTGAAAACCCTAAATATTAACGAAGGTAAGTGGTTGCACCTAACTACGGTTGGAAATCAATATCAATTGATGAAAAATCTTGTACTTCCGGAGAACTATATTATTGAATTTGATGTCGTGTTGCCTCCAACAGAACAAAATCCCCCTGCTCTATGGATGACATTGTTTAAAGCCGAGAATGAAGATTTGGGCTATGTGCAAAGCAATCCTCTCTCTATGGGATTTGGGCTCTATATGGAGAGCACCGACAATGGTAACAATAAGTGGATGGGCAAAGCGTATAATGGTGATTGGGTAGAGGGCAGTTCTATTATATCACCATTAATGATTAATAAGGTAGAACATGTTATTGTGTGGGTTCAGAAAAGAAGACTGCGCGTCTATCACGCAGGAGAAAAAGTATTAGACTTACCAACCATTATTCCTGCCAACATTAAACCGAACCGATTGACGTTCGATAATTCTGATTGCAACGACTCAAACCCTTATATAAGCAATCTCCGCATCACAACTGCCACACCGGACACACGTAATAAACTGTTGGAAGAGGGTAAGCTAATCTCTTACGGCATCTATTTCGATGTTAATTCAGATAAAGTTAAGCCCGAATCATTCGGTGCATTAAATGATATTGCAAAGGTTGTTAAGGAGGCAGGTGTTAAGGTACAGATTGTGGGTCATACAGATAACAGTGGCAATAATGCAATTAATATAGATCTCTCTAAGCGAAGGGCTATCTCCGTTAAAGCCGAATTGGTAAAAATGGGAGTATCCGCTCAGATGCTTACAGCAGATGGAGCAGGCTCCTCAAAACCAATAGCCCCGAATGACACCCCATCAAACAAAGCACTTAACCGTAGGGTTGAATTTGTAAAACTATAAGACTATGAAAAATATAATCACAGTGGGGTTTATGCTACTATCGGTAGCAGTAAATGCCCAGAATATCAAACTTGGTGAATGTAAAAGCACGCAAGAGTATCTAAAACAGGCTTTGGAGTGTTATTATATTCCGCAATGGAATACACCGAAAGATAGTGTGGACCTACACCTGAAACAAATAGAAGCCTTGTCCGGTGAGATAGATCGGAAAACCAACCAATTCATGGAGAAGAAATATACCGAAGCGTATCTCGGAAAAATGGCACAAGATTATGCAACAAAGATTGGCAGTTCTCCTGATGCTATTCTTGCAATGAGTGAAGCCACTGAGAGCATGCAATCCATTGGTGCCAAACTTGCGGAACTGAATACAGAAATGGAGTTAGAATTAGGAAAGTTGAAACCACTCGAAGATATCTACCATGAATGCGGACTAAATATTGAGATACATTTTTCCGGATTATATGATGCTAAGGTAGATCAAAATAGGAAGACGTACAAGTTGAAGTTCCCTGATTTCTATAATAAGGCAATTGCCAGACAGAAACAAGAGATAGTATTACGCAAATCTCATTTTGAGGCGGCTCTCAAGCTGCAATATGAATTGGTTGGAGTATTGCAGAAAAAATATGACAGTTCAAAAATGATGATGCTTGAACAGTTTTTAGATCAGCAAAAAGTGGGTTGTTACCTGCTCATTAAAGAGCATATAGAAGTTTGCAAAAAACTTTGTAAGCCATATCAAATGTATCAATTAAAAGACTAAAAGAGATGAAAAAGAGCATATTAACAATAGTAGGATGCTTGTTAGTAATAATCTTATCAGCACAAGAACGACCTGCGTTTTCTGATCAAGTGGTAAAGCATGGCGACCCTAATAAACAAATATGGACACAATTTATGCCCTACGCCAAAGGTAGGATTGTAGAAGATAAAGAGCCTTATATCAGTTATGGGCGTTCTCCGCTATTATCAAATTCGGATTACAACAAGATGCTCGAAAATATAGACAAGATAACCAAACTAATTCGTTCAGTCTCCTATATAAGCAAACCGCAAGGCGTAGATATACATATCTCTAAAGCCATAGGTCACAACTACGATACCGACTTATATAGTGATTACAAAAAAGACCCTAATGCATCACTGTACGGAGAGATAACCGTACTGGTAGACCCCTGTATTTTTTACAAAGGAAAACGTGGCAATGCAGAAGAGATGTTTGCCAAATTGACTATCCGTCTTAATAACATCGGATTCTCTAATGAGAAGCCTGCACAAGTAATGATTAGTCCAATGAAGGTGTCAACATTCCACGGTAATGATGTCTATTGGCTGGAGGACAATGTTGAGTATACTATAATAACCAAGAAAAATATCTCTCCATTTATCCCCATTTCACAGGAAGATTATTATAAGGCCTGCATTAAGAAATATTCCAATTCTACAGAGGTTGGAATCGGATTTGTAGTTGATAAGTATAAGGATAAACTCTCTAAACTACAGATTGATAGACGTAAACAACAGGCGGTAGTCAATATGGAGTTTGAAGATTTTTCGGAAGAAGATGCCACCCAGCAACCTAAATACTTCATTATTGATCCTAAATTGGTAAAATGTTATCGTTCTAATGAAATTCAACTGATATCTGTTTCGTGGTCAAAAATTTCAAACGACGAACCGCTACGTCTATACAAAGGCGGCAAGGAAGGGTTCGATATAAGGTTTTATCTTTTGAAACAACTATATGATAATAGTAGTTTCTGGAATCAGCTCAACTAAAGTGGAAAAGATTGAAAAGTATAATTTATGCAGATATCCCTTACTCGGATAGTATCGATTATGAATAGTGGAGAGCCAAAATAATATTAGGGCTCTATCGCATGAAGCAAACGCCCTCTTTAAAGCGAGAATTATTTAATAAAAATTTGCAATTTAAAATATTGTTCGTAGTTTTGCGAATAATAAATTATGATAATGGAAAAGAACAGAGACTATACACTTAATAGTGAACAGCTTGCTCGTTTTGCAAAGGCGCTTGGACATCCTGCCAGAATTACTATTATGGAGTTTTTGGCCTCACAAGAGAGCTGCTTCTTTGGTGATATTCACGATGAACTGCCAATTGCAAAAGCAACAGTATCGCAGCATCTGAAAGAGTTAAAAGAGGCCGGGCTAATACAGGGAGAGATTGAGCCTCCAAAAGTTCGCTACTGTATAAATAGAGATAATTGGGTTTTAGCCAAGAAAATGTTCGGCGAATTTTTCTCTAATTGTTGCTGTTCAGATAAAAAAATATGCTGCAAATAGCACCCTTTTTTTGCAGATATTGTTCGTAGTTTTGCGATTTACAAACATTAAAAATAAAGATTATGGAGATTAAAATTTTAGGAACCGGATGTGCAACTTGCAAGGCTTTGCACGAAACAGTTAAAAAAGCAGTGGCAGAGTTAGGAATTGAAGCTACTATTATTAAAGAAGAAGACATGGTTCAGATTATGAATTACAACGTCATGTCACTACCGGGTTTAGTTATTAATGAAAAAGTTGTTTCGGCGGGGAAAAAACTCTCATTATCGGAGGTGAAAGCGCTCTTAACCAAGTAATATGATACAATCATTTGCAGATTGGTTGGTGTATGGTATTTTTGGGATTAGTGCCAATACTCCGTTAGGAAGTGCCGTAAACTTTTTCTTTTACGACACCATTAAGATATTAATTCTACTATTCCTTATCAGCGGATTGATGGGCATTATTAATGCCTATTTTCCAATAGATAAGCTCAGAACTTTTTTAACTACACGCAAGTTATATGGGTTCCAGTATTTTTTTGCCGCTCTTTTTGGTGCAATTACTCCATTTTGTAGCTGTTCATCTATTCCACTCTTCATTGGATTTGTAAAAGGAGGCATCCCACTTGGAGTAACTTTTGCCTTTCTAATTACATCGCCTTTGGTAAATGAAGTTGCAATAGCAATGTTTTTAGGATCATTTGGGCTAAAAGCGACTCTCATTTATGCAATTTCCGGCATTTTATTAGGTATAGTTGGTGGATTTGTTCTCGGTAAATTAAAATTGGAGAGATATTTAAGTGATTGGGTAAGACAGATTCAGGCTAAATCGGAGGTTGATACTGCCAAATGGGAGGCAGAGCAGATCCCGTTTATGAAACGGCTACCAACCATAATTAAAGACGCTTGGGGTATCGTCCGCGGAGTACTTATTTATGTTATTATCGGTATTGGTATTGGCGCTGCCATGCATGGTTTTGTCCCGGAGGGTTTCTTCCAAGAGTATCTCTCTGCCGATAAATGGTATTCTATTCCGCTTGCGGTTATTTTTGCCATTCCGATGTATGCAAATGCCGCCGGAATTGTTCCTGTAATTCAAGTGTTTGTAGCCAAAGGTGTTCCGCTTGGGACGGCTATTGCCTTTATGATGGGTGTAGTTGGGTTGTCTCTACCGGAGGCTACTTTGCTTAAAAAGGTGATGACTTGGCGTTTGATAGGTATTTTCTTTGGTGTGGTGGCGCTATTTATTATACTATCGGGATACCTGTTTAATATAATTTTATAGAGGTATTCGGCTATATATACCAATCTATTTTTGATTGCGATGTTGTTGGGACTCATTAGCATAAGGGGCACTCTCTTTTTTTAGAGCCTTCCAGATGTTAATTATCTTCATCATCTTAGGGACAACCTGTTTTCGGTAGTCAAAAGCAAGAATAAAAACCAATATCAGAACTCCGAACATAGAGGCATAACCATAAACCTCTTTAAGACTTACCATAGTGGCTTGTCGCTGCATCTCGCCATACAGACCGGAAAAATTTTTTGTCAGCGGATTCATCCAATCGAGTTCACTGCCCAACAATGCAATATTCTTTTGCCGGACTACATTATATAGATGGGTATAAAATGCGCTGCTTATGGCATTGCCAAAGGTAGTTCTGATGAAACCTATCACACATATTGCCTGAAAATAGTACTGAAACGTTACACTGCACGACATCTTGTAAGTAATAGCGATATAAATAATTGCAAGTCCGGCACCTTTGAGAAACATAGGTAAATAGAGCATCTCTTTATCAGTTGAAGCGTCAATCAGAAAGTAGAGCATCATTTGGTAGAGAAAGAAACAGAGAAAGCCATTAAATAACACAATTTTTATACGCCATTTATGACGAACCACCACTATATAAAAGAAATAAGCACCGGCGGCAACTCCAAAAAATGAGCCCCAATTCAACGATATGTTATGAAACGTATCGAAGTGTAGAAGAGCTCCGGTAAGGATATTTTGCAAACCACCCGATGTTACCGACATCAGCGTTAAGCACCCGGATATAATGAGCAGATTCAGCATATTGGGTTGCAAGAAGGTGCTAAGCGGAATATATGGGTGACGCACCTTGGACTCTCGGTGGATAATAAGCGCAATACAGACAATTAAGAGCGCTATGGCTTGTGGTATTTGCTCTCCACTAAACCAATCATAGTGTTCGCCATAGACGCTTATGAAGACCAAAACCATCAAAAAAACGCTCCACAACACTCCGCCTAAATAGTCTATTCCAAGAAAGGGCATAAATGGTCCTTGCCTATAATGGCGGCGCATAGTAAAGTATATTAATACGAATATAAGTAGTAGTGCGACAGTAGTAAAGAGATGCATGGCTCTCCAATCGAAAGCAAGGATAGAATAACCCGTTGCTAAATTTGATAGTTGTATGCAACCGAGTACAAAAGAGAATAGAAAAGGAAAAAATAGTGCAAAATCTCGAGTTGGGGTGATATTTAGTTGTATGTTGTTCCAACAAATAAAAGTACCAACCATTCTCAAAGCTCCACATAAGAATCCGACAAATACCACTAATGGTATGAAATCGGAATACATACTTATCAATGTGCCGGCAATCAAGGCAACTGTAACAAACAAAAGAATGCTGCGAGTTTTGAATCGGAATAGTATCCTAAATAGCACGGGGAACATAACAGTCTGGCCAACCAACGTAGCATATCCTGCCATCATTATATCCTCATTAATCCACGACATCGCTCCCGCCATTTGTGTAACGGCAGAGAGATATACACCTCCGGTAAATTGATATACAACAATAATGGTCAGAAATATCAAGAATCGCAGCTGTATAGGCACGAAATCTTCACAGGCCATAATTCGGCGAGCCTTTACAACCTCATCGGGATATTGCTTTGTCATTTTGGTTGTATAACACTTCACATTCCACATTCATACCCGATCTCAAAAGCCTCAACTCTTCGGGCTTGTTGCTATTAGCAAACTCAATCTTTACAGTTATGCGCTGCTCAACCTTGACAAAATTTCCCGCCGAATTATCTTGCGGTATCACAGAATATTGGGCCCCTGTTGCCTTCGAAATATTGCCAACAATGCCATAATATACTCTTTGGGGCAGAGCATCTACCTCTATTTTCACCGGCATACCCTCTCTAATATTGGCCGTTTGGGTCTCCTTGTAGTTGGCAATCACCCAAACTTGTTGATTATCAACCACCGAAAGAAGGGTTTGACCGGGTTGAACAAACTGCCCCTCTTGAATCGACTTTCTTGAGACAACTCCGTCGCATGGCGCAACAATCACTGTATAGGAGAGATTGAGTTGAGCCAATTCCAATGCCGCTTTGGCAACGTCAATATTACTCTGGTTTTGATTTTTACGATGAGTCTGCTCCTCTTTAAGTTTTGATGTGCTTCTTTTTTGCCGTACCTGCATCTCATATTTGGCCCGCTTAGCATCATAATCGGCCTTCATAGCCTCATATTGCTGCTGGGTAACAGCTTTCTGAGTGAATAATTGAGAGTAACGTTTATAATCACTCTCGGCCAACTCCATACGAATTTTAGACTCCTCTATAACTGCGTCCGAGACCTCCATATTGCTTGTGGTTGTCGAAATGGCAGCACCTATCACAGTACTTTCTAATAAGGCCCTTTGATAGTCGGCCTTTGCCTGAGCAACTCTTAGCCGATACTCCGAACTCTCAATTACCACAAGTGTATCGCCTTTTTTGATCTCCTGATAATCATTAAAATTAACCTCTTTAACATATCCCTGTACACGGCAGTTTACGGGCACAATGTAGCGTCTTACTTGTGCATTATCTGTATATTCAACCTTTCCTAAATGGATAAATTTTGAGCATACCCATATTAATCCTATGCCTACAAAGAGCAGTGCTATTGCGTTGCGGATAACCTTTTTGGCTATATGTTTCATCTTTTATTCTCTTTTATAATGTTCCTGTTACATACTGCAACTTGTAGAAGTTGTATATTATATTTATTCTTGCGTTAGTCTCCTGAATCTCGGCCGATAGTTTAACATCATCGGCATCGAGAAGGTCGATAACCAATGCCAAACCATTCATATACTGCTTAAAGACCATATCGCGGTTCTCTGTGGCCAACTGCACGCTCTTCTGCTGTGTATGATGCAGTACAAAACTGTTCTCATAGTCAGTATATGCCTCTTTAACATTCATTTTTACCATATCCTGCGCGAGAGCATACTGTTGTTCTGCCTGTTGCACCGACCGTTTTTCTCTTGCTATTAACTTTGGCGTTTTGTAAAGATTGCCAATATTGTAGCTCAACTTCAAACCCACATACCACACGTTGATATTGTTGTTAAGTGTTGGTATCTCATACGTTATTGGTCCCGACAGTTTATTTGCGGCCACAAGGCTTATGTTGGGCATATAACCTGCCTGAGCAATCTTTTGTCTGTTTTCGCTTAGCTTTATTGCCAATTGACTCTGCTCTAATGTCGGGGTATTCTGTATTGCTACTCTTTGCAGCTCTCCCTCTGCATATCGTTTGCTCTCCCAACTGAGCAGATTGCTGTCGGGCAAAATCTCTGTCCCCTCAGGCAGACCCAATGCCACTACCAACTCACTATTAAAGATTGTTATTCGCCCCTGCAACTCCGTTTTCTTATAAAGAAGATTCTGTAACAACACCTCATATCGAGTTACATCGTTCTCCAAAGCTATTCCGGAAGCTACTTTGGCCTTCATAACAGATATGACCTCTTGTGTCTGAACTATGTTTTTTTCGTAAACATTCAACTGATTGAGCGATTTAAAGAGGTCGAGATAATATCCTGTCAAGAGAAATCTAACCTTCTGCCGTTCGCCCTTTGCTTGTAACCCGGCTATTGCATATTCCAACTTAGAGCCTTTTATTGTGTTAATTATAACCCCTCCAGCATAAATAGACTGTGCTACTTCCAGTGCAAAGCTATTCCCAAAATGGGGTGATGAGAAAGTTTGACCATTTTGAAAATTTCTGTCGCTAACCCACACATCGCCATTATAAGTGGCCGTTGCTTCAAACTTAACATCCGGCAACAACGCATTCCGCGTAACACGTATCGACTCCTTGGCTTTAGCCGTATTTGCCTCGCTCACCTTTATCTGCCTGCTGCAACTATCGGCCAATATAAAGATTTCATCTAATTTCATTCTCCGTTTTTCTGTTGTTTGCCCAAACGCATCTACCGATGTAAAGAACATTATTACAACAAGTAACAGCAGAAAATATCCCTTGTAATTCCTCATCTATTATCCTAATAAAATTTCAACGCCAAAATTATTTAATTATCTTTGTTCCTAATTTGCGAATAAAGAAATAAATAATGCAATTTAAGCCAAATGAGAACAGAACAACAAAAACGCATCTCCTCAATTGAGATAGCATCAACAGACGATATACTGATTAAGGTTACAGGGCGAGAGGAGGTCGATTGGTCACGGCACGCACACAATAAGCATCAGATTATCTATATTCTCTCCGGCACAATTCATATTACTATTGATGGAGTTAGCTATTTTGTTACCGGCGGGCACGTAATATGGATTCCTTCGGGATTAGCTCACTGCATATCGAGCAACAATCTTCAAATTTCGTTACTGGTCTGTTATTTTCACATCGGGGAGGTGGCCCATAATAAGTTTTCCATATTCGGAGCCGATGAATTGGTGGCACGCAACCTGCAACTTATAAGCAAATATGAATTTATCAATAAAGTTCAAACACCTGAAATTTTTTACTTTACAAGAAGTTTTTTTAAATTGTTACCTAAGATATGCAAAGAGACACTCTTTCCATCTCAACCATTTATAATTGCCAATGACAGCAGACTTCTATCGGTATTGGAGTATATCAATGCAAATCTTAATCAGGATTTAAGCATTGAGAAGGTGGCGTTGCACTTTGGTTTTTCTGTAAGAAACCTTACTCGGCTCTTTACAAATTCAGACATTCGCTTTGTACATTATCTCAATTACCAACGAGTAGTAAGAGCCATAGAGATATTGACAGATAACATTATGAATATAGAACAAGCCTCCTATGAAGTTGGATTTAGCTCGCCAAATAGCTTTTATAGGGTTTTTAAACAGATAACAGGAGAATCACCCTCGATGTACATAAGAAAGTAGCGGTGTTATCACCATTTATTGACAAAATGTAAATATCTATACTTTTGAAAGAAGATAATTTAGCAGCCACAACCCTTCCCTTTCCAGATAAACCTTAGACTAACACGCGAGTAAATTTTATAGAACATCATCTGCTTGCACGCTCCGACCTACCGAGGCAATGAAGCCCATTATTTTCCGGCAGTAAACTGTGTCTGTTTGAGGGGCGAAAAAATCAGGGGTAAAGAAATGTTCGTCCACATTACGGGTCATAGTATCCACTTGGTAGGGAGCGTATTTAATGATACGATCAAGGTTGGCATAGCGCACCTGCATATCTTTTTTGGTGTGCATAAGCAGTGCAGGACGGCCGTGTAGCCGTGTTATGGCGCTTTTGGGACGCATTGTCCAAGGATTTACACCATATTTAATCATTGCAGTGAGGCGAACAAAGGGCTTGATACCGTAGAGAAAAATTGATGGTATTTGCTCGTCGAGTAGCTCCACAAAGGCATCTTCAAAGGAAGAGTGCATCACCAGAGCAGGAAGGATTGATTCCGTCAATATGAAAA
>CAYLGW010000027.1:0-24310 GCA_964383385.1 uncultured Muribaculaceae bacterium | reverse complement strand
TACTCGTAGCATTCCTTTTGTTCGAAGCAGTTGCATTATTCACTTGAATTCTGGTATTTAGGAAAGCTAGAACTTTAAAAATATGAACCCGAACATGAATAATTAAAATTTTGCGAAGGTGAAAATTTTAAAATTTTCATGTTGAAAAACTTAATTAGGATGAAAAAGATTTTATTTATTCTGGTGCAGCTCTCCATTCTCTCCACTATGTATGGAGAGGAAAAACTGATACGGCCTAAATCTATCATGACCCAAGATGGCAAACTGGAGTACACTAATGCAAAATTTGAAATCAATCCAAACCAATTACACAAATTTATGCTTGGATGCAGTAATATTGTGCCTTGCGTAACCGATTCAAATTTAGTTTATATAGATCTTAAAGGTAATCCGGCCTTTCAATCCGATGCTTATGCCAAAGCATTTATTTTTTCCGAAAGATTGGCTCGTGTTGAGGTTAATGAAAAGTATGGTTTTATAGATACTTTGGGTAAATTGGTAATACCTGCAATATACAGCCAGGCATCAGATTTCAATGGTGGAAGGGCGTTAGTTTCCTATTTTGGGGAGTCTTATTATATAGACCATCATGGAGCAACTATTAGCCGGAATATGAAAGGTTTCTGTTGGGGAAATGAGTTTTGGCGTATTTATGCCAATGGGGAAAAGTTTGCGAAAGAGACAAAATATGCCATTGAGTCTGTGGAGGATAAGAAGCTTTCAGAGTATCTTTATGAAGGGTGGTGTGATGGTATAATAGGCAATTTGGTTTGTCTTAAAAAGGAGGGAAAGTGGGGCTATTTTAATATTAAGAACTTTAACGAAGAAATCCCTTTTATTTATGAAGAGGCTCGCCCATTTTCGGAAGGATTGGCTTGTGTTATTGCCGGTAAGAAATGCGGCTATATAAATGAAAAAGGGGAGACTGTAATTCCAATTATATATGATATCCGTCCCTCCGAAGGTGTGGATAGTTCCTCTTCTTTCGTAAACGGCTTTGTACGACTCGTAAAGGGGACGGGGGAGAAGAATGCCGATGGTAAGGAGATACTCAAATGGGCTTATGCAGATAAATTAGGTAACTTTATCACAGAGTTCCTATATGATGGTGCATGCGATTTTAGAGAGGGTATTGCTGCAGTTTGCCGAGATGGTAAGTGGGGCTTAATTAATAAATTAGGTAAGGAGATAGTTGCGCCTATTTATGATGAGATATATTATAATTATTATGATAATTATGGTGATATTCTTGCCTGCGTGAAGAATGATGGAAAATGGGGAGTTATAGATAAAGGCGGAAGTATTATTATTCCTTTCAGCTATGATGAGATAAAGAACCATTATACTATTCAGAATGACCCAATTAAAAAATACCAATATAGATTTAATGAGGAGTGTTTCTCTGTAAAATTGAATGGTAAATGGGGGATAATTGATAAAAGTGGGAAAATTATTGTTCCTATGGAGTATGACAATGATATTATCTTTATAAATGGTTATGCTATTGTTAGACGTGGTGGAGAGTACGGGGTTATGGATTCAAAAGGGAGTATTGTTATTCCGTGTACTCATGATCTTATTAGGGATATCAGTTATCTAAAGTATACAATATATCGTAATTTTCCGCCAAAAATGCTCTGGATAATGTGTGATGGTCGTCAAATATTTAGAATATCCAATGCGAACAGTGAACCTTATTGGGCAGATTCGTATGGTAATAGATATTTGGTACCTTTTTCTCTCTCCCAATATGCGGATTATTATATTAATATGAAAATGAACGGGAGCAGGAAGGAGGATCAGGGATGGATGCAAAAAGGTGAATTTGAGAAGACTGCAGATTATTATAAGCGTATGACTCCTCAGTCAATCGCCTTAAAGAGGGCTCAATATGCGGAGGAGGCTATGAATATCTATTTAGGAATTATAACGCTTGGCGCGAAACTATCTTTTTCGCTCGGAGAGTATGATGCGGATAGTGAGTGTTTTAATATGAAAGAGGATAGTTTTGGGGAGTTTAAACTTTCTGTACCTATAAATGAGGCTCATGATTTTAAAGCTACATGGAATGATGCAAAACAGAGTGAGTCTAAGTTGAAATTTGAGGTTATTCCCAAATATACAATCAACGGGGATCATGTAGATCTCTCCTCTGTAACCTTTACCATTGTTCCTAATGGAAAGTCTTATATTTATCTTAAAAAATAGCAGAAAACTATAGGCAGATATTCGGCCTTCAGAGGGGTAGAACTATTCTTTGCAGGCCTGTGCTGTTTATAAATTTTAAGATCTTTTTTATTTTAGAATGCGGTTTAGCACGAATTTTGACAATTGACAATCTTTAATTTTTATTGGATTTGAAATAGTTTATATTTAAATACTTATTAAATACACTTGTATGAAAAAGATTATTGTCTTAATGGCTGCCGCATTCATTTCATTTGGAGTATCCTACGCGCAGACTGAAAAAGAAATTAGGAACTCTGATCAGAGAATCAGCCAGATAACCTCTCTTATCACACCTTCTGAATGCTCACTTGAGAGTGTTAATAATGTTGCTTCTCAGGCATGTGCGATTGCAAAGAGGAGCGTGGAGATATCAACAAAACTGAATGAGATGAAGTCGAAAATAGAGGCTATGAAGGCTCAGAAATCGACCTCGTCATCTGCGTTGGAAAAAGCGGCGTTGCTTAAGACCTGCAAGGAACTTGCTAATAAGACTATTTCTCAATCTTCCGGTATTACCTCTTCACTCGTTTCTCTCGGGAAACTTACAGGCGAGATAAGCGCAATAAAGAGTGCTGCGCAACAAAGTTCGGCAAAGAAATCTGTCGAGAATACTAAAGAGCTGTTAGATCTGCTCAATAACGAGACATCATATCAGGTTAAAAGTGTGGGAAATATGATCTCCATCATAAGAGCACTATAGTCTCCCGATATTCATTTCTTTATAATATGGAGCTATTAACCTTGTTAATGGTTCTGCTCAATTGTTGCATTGTAAAAAATTGACTACATTTGCAAGATATTTTTGCTCGGGCTTTTACCTCGACGCAGATTGACTGAAATAAAATAATAAATAATATATGGAAATTAAGAGAACTAACATTGATGATTTGAACTTCAGACTTGCTCTGGAAGTTTCTAAAGAGGATTATTCAGAAAAGAAGAGGAAAGCGCTTAACGATTACAGACGTCAGGCCGAGATAAGAGGATTCCGCAAGGGAATGGCTCCTGTCTCTCTTATTGAGAAGATGCATGGTATGCAGGCACTTGTAGAGTCTGTGAATAGTATAATTTCAGAATCACTCAATAAATATATTACCGATAATAATCTTAATATATTGGGAGAGCCTCTTCCTAACGACGAACTTCAGCAGAAGATCAATTGGGATAAGGATGAGAAGTATGAATTTATTTTCGATTGTGCATTGGCCCCTGAGGTTAAAGTTGCTCTTGGCAAGTCTGATAAAATTGACTCTTATGAGGTTGAGGTCTCAGAGGAAGCTAAGAATAATTACAAGTCGAATATGTTAAGGCAATTTGGCAAATTGGAACCTGCAGAGGTAGTGGAGGAGGAGGATTTTATCGTAGCCGATCTACTCCAGAATAGCGAGGTGAAGGTTGCCGGTACATATATTACTCTCAAGACAATTGAGAACAAGACCATCAAAAAGAAATTTATAGGTAAAAAGGTGGGTGACAAATTTGTTGTCGATGTTAATAAAGCCTTTGCAAATGAGGTGGACAGAGCTGCTCTTCTTAAGCTCAAGAAAGAGGATCTTACCGCTATTGACCCTGAATATGAAGTTGAAATAAAGGAGATTAAGAGAGTTATAGAGGCTACACCAGGTATAGAGATTTACGACAGAATGTTTGGCAAGGGAGAGGTAAAGAATGAGCAGGAGTTTGAGGCTAAAATTGCCGAAAGAATAGCTGCCGAGTATCAGAGAGAGTGCGATTTCCGTTTCATGTTGGATGCTAAGGAGTATCTTATTAAGAAGACCGATATTAAGGTTCCTGAGGCATTTATGAAGAGATGGCTTTTCAATATTAACGAGGGTAAAATTACAATGGCAGATATTGAGAAGGAGTTTGATCTCTTCCTTAAGGATTTCCGTTGGCAGCTTATACGTCAATTCATTATGAAGGAGCAGAAATATGAGATAAAGAGAGAAGATTTAGTTCTTGCTGCAAAACAGGTAGCTTCATATCAGTTTGCAATGTACGGACTTAACGATGTTCCGGATGAGCAGTTGACAAAGTATGCCGAGTCTATTCTCGCCAATGAGAAGGAGGGCAGGAGAATTTATGAGAAGGCTGAGGAGGATCTTGTTCTTAAATATGTAAAGGAGACAGTTTCTCTGAATACAAAGAAAATTACCGCAGACGAGCTTCAGAAGCTGAATGCGTAAGCTGTTAAATGAAAAGTACTCAGTTAAAAGGAATTAAATACTATTGAATATGTCGACCGAATTTGAAAAATATGCAATAAAACATCTTGGTATCAGTTCATTGTCTCTTGACAGATATGCCTCAATAAGTAATGCTTATATCAATCCCTCAATCATAGAGGAGCGTCAGATGAATGTGGCAGTAATGGATGTGTTCTCAAGACTGATGATGGATCGCATTATCTTTTTGGGTGTTCCAATCTCGGATGATGTTGCTAATATAATTCAAGCTCAATTATTGTTCCTGGATTCAACTGATTCGAGTGCAGATATTCAATTATATATAAATTCTCCGGGTGGTGCTGTTTATGCAGGTCTCGGAATTTATGATACAATGCAACTTGTAAATTCCGATGTTGCTACAATCTGTACCGGGATGGCTGCTTCAATGGCCTCTATTCTGTTGTGTGCAGGGGCAAAGGGTAAGCGCAGTGCATTGCCTCATTCAAGGGTGATGATACATCAGCCAATGGGAGGTGCAGAGGGACAGGCATCTGATATTGAGATTACTGCAAGGGAAATTTTGAAACTCAAAAAGGAATTGTACCAGATAATATCCGATCATTCGGGAAAATCCATGAAACAGATAGAGAGGGATGCCGACAGAGATTATTGGATGACTGCCTCTGAGGCTAGTGATTATGGTATGATAGACGAGATTCTTACAAAGTCAAAGAGAGTTGCAAAAAAATAACTCTCGTTTATTATTAATATTGTTATGTCGAAAAAGAGTCAGGGAGATTATTGTTATGTATGTGGCCGTAGCGGTAAAGAGGTTGAACTTATGCGTGCCGGGTCGTATGGAAATATATGTAAGGATTGTGCAGAGCAGATAAAGAATCTTACGGAGGAGATAGAGAGGAGTGTCGGTTCCGAGTCTCATCAAAAGGAGTTCAAGTTGCTGAAACCTAAAGAAATTACCACATTTCTTAATAACTATGTTATTGGGCAGGAGGAGGCTAAAAAATATATTGCTGTTGCGGTATATAATCATTATAAGCGTATTGCAAGCCTGTTCCAAGGCGACAATGCGGATTCTTTGCTCGAAAAGTCTAATATTTTGCTTGTCGGACCTACAGGTACGGGGAAGACGCTTTTGGCGAAGACAATAGCCAAGATGCTTAATGTGCCCTTTACCATTGTGGATGCAACTGTACTTACAGAGGCCGGTTATGTAGGGGAGGATGTTGAGAGTATTCTTACGAGGCTTCTTCAGGAGGCAGATTATGATGTAGAACGTGCTCAAAAGGGGATTGTCTTTATTGATGAGTTGGATAAGATTGCTCGAAAAAGTGATAATCCATCCATAACAAGAGATGTCTCCGGAGAGGGAGTTCAGCAGGCAATGTTAAAGTTGTTAGAGGGCAGTATTGTAAATGTTCCACCTCAAGGTGGGCGTAAGCATCCGGAGCAGAGGATGATAGCTGTGGATACTACCAATATTCTCTTTATTTGTGGTGGTGCCTTTGAGGGCATTGAACGTAAAATCGCTCAACGTTTGAATACTCATGTTGTCGGTTACGGAACCAACGATAAAAAGACCTTAATAGATAAGGATGATATTATCAAATATGTAGCTCCACAGGATCTTCGTTCTTACGGCCTTATACCTGAGATAATTGGTCGTCTACCTATAGTTACCTATCTGCATTCTTTGGGGCGCGAGGCCCTTCTGGATATTCTTACTAAGCCTAAAAATGCTCTAATTAAGCAATATGAGAGGCTCTTTGAAATAGATGGTATAAAACTCAACATAGAAAAGTCTGTTCTTGAATACATTGTTGATACCTCTCTTGCCTTTAAACTCGGGGCTCGAGGCTTAAGATCTATTTGTGAGACAATAATGCTGGATGCCATGTATGATGCTCCTTCATGTGGCAAGAAATCCTTTACCGTGACACTCGATTACGCAAAGAAAAAACTCGAGCATTTCTCTCCGCATATGTAGCAGTAAGGTTAAATTCGGTTACTATTGGTCAAGTAGTGTGGCTTCCTCAAATACCAGATACTTTTAGACACTTCATTTTCAGGGAGTGTACAAATAAATGAATGTGATTGTGCTGTCGCTTGTGCTCTCCGTTGCGTAAAGGGGAGTAACCTATTATTATCGGGATCTGTTCTATAGGCAGATTGTGAAGCAGACGTTCTCTTCGGTGTTGGAGGTGAGTTGAATTGTGCCGTGGTGCAGATGCATAATTTGTCGGCATACACTTAGACCTACTCCGGTTCCCTGCTGTTTGGTGGTGAAGAATGGTGTAAAAATATCCTCTGTAATTGCTTTCGGGATGGCACCTCCGTTATTGCTGATGTTAATTTCAACCTCTTCGTTCTCCTTTATTCTGCACGATATCTCTATTCTGCCCTCTATTTTGTTGCCTTTGTCGACAATGGCCTGCCAAGCATTTTTCAATAGATTAATAATCACCTGCCTCATCATATTTTCATCTGCATAAACAAGTATCTCTGACGGCTCTATCTCCAGGGAGATTTTAATAAATATGTCGTTCTCCTTGTCGTGGTAATTGAGTCTCCCGGTATCTGTAACAGAGATTGTTTCGGCATTATTCAACTCCTTTATCAGGGTAATGGCAGTCTCTATAAGCGGTTTTATCTCAAAGGAGGTTTTTACGGTATTTTGCAGACGTGTGTATTTTCTGTAGGTCTCTACAAATGAGATAAGACTTTTGCCTGTCGTGCTGATAGTTTCGAGCCCTTTGCCGATGGTGTTGAGATAGGTGGATTTGTTCTGGCCATTCTTGGCAATGTTGTCGGCATGTTCCTCTGTAATCTTAAGCAGAGTTTCGCTGAGCGAGGTAATTGGTGCAAGTGAGTTCATAATCTCATGGGTGAGTACTCTGGTAAGTTTTATCCAGGCCTCCGCCTCCTTCTCGTCCATAGCTTTGTTGATATCGTTCAGGGAGACAATTTTCATCTTTTTCCCGTTATAGAGAAGGCCTGCTGCACTTATTGAGAGTTGCATCTCTCCGCGCTCGTTCGTTATCATTATTTTCTTGCTTTCTCCGGGTTTAATCTCTTTTATAAGAGTGTACAGCGTATTGTCGATTAATGTTAGTTGTCTGATGTGTGTCAGGATACTTATGCCTAAAGTTTTTAGTGTTTCCTGATTTACCTGATAAATATTACCGTTTTCGTTTATTGTCATAATACCTGAGCGCACGCTGTTCATTATTAGCTCGTAATACTTCTCTTTCTCAATGGTTTTCAGTTTGGTTTCGGTCATAATCTCCTTAATCCTGTTAAGGGCGTTGTTGAGCATATAATGGTTCACATTGTGGGTGGTGTCGATGAATTTGAAATTGTAGTCGTCGCATTCTATAGCATTGAACATGAAGGCAACCTTTGTGAGTGAATAGTTGTAGGCCTTAATTATGTTGTACCCCGACAATAAAAGTATCGGGATGGTGATCAGAAGGAATATAAGCTTTTCATTATATATAATGAGGACCGATATGGCGGCCATAGCCGCTATTATCAGAAGTCGGAGGATAAGTTGGCTGATTATCCCCGGATTCCAAGAAGTTATATTCTTACTCTTTATCATAAGTTCTATTATTAAAGTTGCATTTGAGTTGTATGCTGCCCTTTTTAGATAGATATTCCGTATTTTTTTATCTTGTTATACAGAGTCTGACGTGTGATTCCAAGCTTCTGAGAGACAAGTGTCATATTCCCGTCATTCTCATTGATTGAAGAGATTATCATTCTCTTTTCCATCTCCTCCAAGGTATATTCCTCATTTTTCTGGGAGTCTGCCTCTCCTTCTACGGCAGTTTCATTTTGCGTGACGTTGCCTTGGCATTCGGAGCTATTTGAGATAGGAGTTAGGAAAAGTTTCTTGCCTGTAATCTCCTTTTTGTCTTCCAAGATGACAGCCTTTTCTATTGTGTGCTGCAATTCTCTGATATTGCCGGGCCATTTGTATGAGAGCATCAACTCTTTGGCCTCCTTTGAAAGACCTAAAATCTTTTTGTTGTATTTGTTGGAGTACCCTTTTAAGAAGAGCTCTGCAAGCGGAATAATATCCTCCTTTCTCCGTCTCAGTGGCGGAATTGTTATATGGATGGTGTTTATTCTGTAGAAAAGATCCTCTCTAAATTTCTCCTCTGCAACCATTTGCCGTAGATCTCTGTTTGTTGCGCAGATAAGTCTCACATTTGTATCAATAGGGCTGTTGCTGCCTACTCTCACAATTCTCTTGTTCTGGATTGCAGTCAGTAATTTGGATTGAAGGTGAAGTGGAATATTGCCTATTTCGTCGAGGAAAAGAGTGCCCTCTTTTGCCACCTCGAATTTTCCCGCTCTATCATTTTTTGCATCTGTAAATGAACCTTTTACATGGCCAAACAGTTCGCTTTCAAATAGTGTCTCCGTAATGGAGCCAATATCTACACTCACCATAAGCTCTCCTCTTCTTTGAGAAAAGTTATGTATCTCTTTTGCGAGCATCTCTTTACCTGTGCCATTCTCCCCTGTTATAAGAATATTGGCATCTGTGGGAGCTACTTTCATTACCATTTCATTCAGCTCCAGCATGGCTCTGCTTGTGCCCCAATACATTTTGGACTCCTGCACGAGCTCATTTTTCAACTCCTTAAGAACTCTAATCTCCCCTTTGGACTTTTTTAAATTATAGGCATTGTTAAGTATCGCAATTAGTTTATCGTTCTCCCATGGCTTCACTACAAAATCAGTTGCGCCTCGTTTGATGGCCTCCACCGCCAGATCTATCTCAGCATAGGCTGTGAAGACTATTACTTGAATGTCGGGGTTCTTCTCCTTTATCTGCCCAAGCCAATATAGTCCCTCGTTACCGGTATTGATCTTTGCAGAAAAGTTCATATCCAAAAGGACTATATCTACATCATTGCAGCGGAGTGACTCGTTTATCCGGTTTGGCGTATTTATGGTTATCACCTTTGCAAAATATCTTCCTAAAAGCATCTCCAGTGCTGAAAGAATGCCCTTGTTGTCGTCAACGACAAGAATAGTTCCCTTCATATTTGTGTAAAAAAATTTGACACAAATATATGCAAAATGGCTTATCGTAACAATTATTTATTTTATAATATCCAATTGCTGTCATCTTTGCCCACTTATGGTCTATATATAAGTAATTGTCTAATATTTTTACAATTTAAAAATAGTTCTATGAATTAAATATTAGATATACAGCTATTTAACCTAAATGGCACAGCAATAGCAATACCATTATCCGTATTGCAGATTGTAATAGCTGCGACAATTAAACGTCTAATTATTGGACGGTCATTAAGTAGAAGTATTAAATAGTATTAAATAGTTATGAAAATTGCTGGAAGTGTTATATTATTAAGTTTGTCTTTGGGTGTGAGTATCTCAGCCATCTATGCGCAGAACGACGTACAGCAGGCAAAAGAGATAACTTCCGTGCATTCTAATTTACCGGGCGACGGCAGGGGCTCCTGCCCTCCGGTGAATCGGATACGGAGTGCTTACACGGCTCCCGATGCTACTGTACGGAAGTTCACACTCAATGATTGTATGAAATATGCTATTGAGCATAATCAGGGCGTAAGAAAACAGAGATATACTAATGATAATTATAAGCAGGATATGATTGAGTCTATTGCCTCTATGACTCCTAAAATTAATGGAAATATTGGAGCGACGCTTAGTTATGGACGTTCAATAGACCCTGCTACTAATACATATACAACAACAGGGAATCTCGGTAATACTTATTCGGTTGAGGCAAGTATGCCGGTCTTTGCCGGTTTTACCTGTTTGAATAGTTTGAGAATGAATCGTGCTATGCGGCTAATGGGGGTGAGTAAACTTCAGCAGGTGGAGGATGAGCTTGCTCTCAGTACAATGAAGGCCTATTTCGATCTTTTGTATTGTCTCTCTGAGGCAGATATTGCGGAAGATCAACTTGCAACAAGCAGGAAGACGTTATTTAAAACGAGTAAAGAGGCGGAATTGGGGCTAAAAAGCGAGGCGGATGTCGCTCAGATTGCCTCTCAGGTTGCTTCTGACGAACTACTCCTAACTCAGCAACAAAATAAGGCCGACCTTGCATTACTGGCGCTCAAGCAGCAGATGAACTATCCTATTCACGATACAATTAATATTGAGACAGATATTACTCTTCTTGATTCGCCCTCGGCGAGAGATACTCTTGCAATGGGAGAGCTTATCGATTTTGTGCTTGCGCATAATCCCAAAATGCTTACTTCCGATTATAATGTAAAGCAAAGCAAATACAACTACTATTATTATTTGGGGAGATATCTGCCCGCTATTTATATTGGAGGGGGCTATTCTACTAATTATTATAAAAATTTAAAGAGCCTTACCGCTACCGACCCATTTTGGAATCAGTTTAAAGATAATAGAGGTTATTACTTTCAAGCCTCTATGAGTATTCCTATCTTCAGTGGGCTCTCTCGCAGAACTAATGCTCATCGCTATAAAAATGCATACAAAATTGCTCAAGAGGAGAATTCTGAGATAGAAAGAGCTATACAGACCGAGGTTGCGCAGACTGTCATGGAGATGAATGGTTACGATAAGGAGTATACACAGGCTACAAAAAAAGTAGATGCGGCATCGCTCTCTCACAAGGCCTCTCTTCAGAGATTCGATCAGGGTACTGTGGATCCGATAGAACTTCAGACCTCTGCAAATACTCTTCATCAGGCAAGATCACAGCAATTGAACGCAAGACTGCAATATTTGGTACGTACAAGAATGATAAACTATTACAATGGAGAACCATTGGTAAAATAGTTTAATGTAACAGGGCAAGAGAAAGAGTGTAGGTAATTTGAGAATAAATTTATAATTGATGTAATCGGATTGGTAATAGGAGATAAATAAAATAATAGATATGGATATCAAAATTGAAAAAAAGAGAGGATGGAGAGGTTTATTGGTAAAGAAAAACCTTCCTTATGCGGCGGGAGCGCTATTCCTCGTATTTGTGTTATGGCTAATTTTTAAAGATCATTCTTCAACATTGAAAATTGATGCGAGAACTATTAATATTGTTCAAGTTATTAAGGGTGAATTTAATGATTATGTTAGAGTTACAGGGCAGGTGCAGCCAATAACCACTGTTCAACTTAGTCCGCTTGAGGGGGGTATTGTGGAGAAGATAGTTGTTGAAGAGGGTGCTCAGGTTAAGAAAGGAGATGTTCTTGTAGTATTAAGCAACAACAATCTTAATCTGCAAATTCTGGAAAGTGAGGCACAGCTTGCTGAAAAACAGAATTTTCTGAGAAATACACTTATCTCTATGGAGCAGGAAAAACTCTCTTTAAGGCAGGATAAATTACAGTTGGATTTAGACGTGGATCGTAAGAAGAGAACTTATCAGCAGAATACTGAATTATATAAAAACAAGTTGGTAGCAAGGGAGATATGGTTGCAATCAAAAGAGGACTATGAACTCGCCTCTAAAAAGAGAGTACTTAATGTGGAGCGGCAAAAACAGGACTCTTTATACAGGAATGTCCAGGTTCAGCAGATGCAGGAGAGCCTCGATAATATGAAAAGGAATATGATGCTGATACGCGAGCGCGTTGCAAACCTGCATATCAAATCGCCTATAGATGGTGAGCTTGGGTTACTGGAGGTGGTTCTTGGTCAATCTGTTTCTATGGGCCAGAAGATTGGGCAGATAAATGATCTTAATGATTATAAGATTGAGGCTCAAATAGATGAGCATTATATCGATCGTGTACGTCAGGGACTTGCCGCTTCATTTGAGAGACAGGATAAATCCTTCTCATCCAAGGTTCGCAAGGTATTTCCTGAGGTTCGTAATGGTCAGTTCAAAGCAGATTTTGTCTTTACCGGAGAGAGGCCTGATAATATTAGAACAGGTCAGACCTATTATTTGAATCTTCAGCTTGGTCAGCCTGAGGAGGCTGTAATTATACCTCGCGGTTCATTCTATCAAATTACCGGAGGCGCGTGGATTTATGTTGTGGATAAAAATGGCGACAGGGCCTATAAGCGCAATATAAAAATCGGCAGACAGAATCCTCAGTATTATGAGGTAGTAGAGGGGCTGGAACCGGGGGAGAAGGTGATTGTTTCGGGCTATGAAAATTACGGCAAGAACGATGTTCTTATTTTAAAGAGATAGTAAATTTGTAATATATTCAATTATGATAATTTTAAAGAATTTTTTAACCACACTAAAGAGGTTTAAAGCATCGAGTCTCCTTAATATATTTGGATTGGCAATTGCATTTGCATCCTTCTATATTATCATGGTACAGGTTAATTGGGATCTGACCTACAATAGAGGTATTAAGGATTACGACAAGGTTTGCATGGTTCAAATCAAAAGCTTTATGGATGCCTCTGCGTATTCGGCCTTTTTGGATAGACCTATTACCGAGCAGTGTGCTAATGATAATCCTTCTATTAAGTCATATTGCCTTTTCAATGAGGCTTGGCAAAACACAATTTTGGTTAAAAAAGGGTTAAATATTCAGTCATATAAGGTTGGGGTAGCACGCTGTACACCAAATATTATAGATGTTTTCGGGTTTAAGTTGGTGTCGGGTGATCTAAAGCAGATAGCTGATCCGAAAACTGTAATTATTAGTAGCAACGTTTCAAAACTTATTGGAGCGGGAGTGGGAGATGCAATCAGCATGGCCGAAGTTTATAATGATTCCACTCAAAGAAAGATAGTGGCGGTATATGAAGATTTTCCTGAAAATAGTGTTCTGGGCGATGCCGGAGTTGTAGTAGATATTGGAAAGGAGAATATAAATGATTACTCCAATTGGAATTACAATGTTTATGTAAAATTAAATAGTGGGGCAGATCCTACTCAATGTGAAAAGCAGTGGGGAGAAAAGGTGCGCTCATTAATGCAAAAATTTTCTAATAGTGAAAATAAAATGTCGTCTGAAGAGCTTGAAAATGAGGTGGAAAGTTACAAAGTAAGAGTTGTCAAGATAGAGGATACCTATTTTCAGAGAGATGTAGAGGGGCTTTCTGCAACCGGGAATATAAAGACCACTTTGTCCCTAATGGCTATAGCTATTCTCATTGTTCTTATTGCGCTCATCAACTTTATCAACTTTTTCTTTGCCCTTGTACCGGTGAGAATCAGGGCTGTAAATACCTTCAAGATTTTTGGTAGTTCTCTCTTTCAGTTGCGTCTGAATTTTGTCTTCGAGGCCTTTGGATTAATGTTTTTAGCGCTGTTGGTTTCGGTTCTCCTGGTTTACATTTTTTCCGGAACTTCAATTGCAACTTTTGTGTCGCATTCTTTAAATCCTGCGCAAAATATCTTCGTCTTTTTATTGACTATCATCTTTTCAATAGTTGTGGCAGTTGTGGCGAGTGTTTATCCTGCATACTATATAACCTCCTTTTCTCCTGCACTTGTTATAAAGGGATCTTTCGGTACCTCAAGGAGCGGTCGTTCTCTAAGAACAATCCTTATCTCTTTGCAGTTTACTATTTCTATTATCTTTATTATCACAACAATCTTCATAAAGATGCAGCATAACTATATGATGAAATACGATATGGGATTTAATAAGGAGAATCTTCTTATAACCCGTATTACTGATAAAATTGCAGCAATGGGGATTAGGGATTCATATAGTGCAAAACTATTGCAGAATACTCAGATCAAAGAGGTAAGCTATGCAGAGGGTCCTATAGTGGCAGAGCAGCGAATGGGATGGGGGAGATCTTTCAAAGGGAATAATATCTCCTTCCAAACCTATCCTGTATCATGGGATTTTTTGAGATTTATGGGAATAAAAATAACGGAGGGAAGAGATTTTATTAAAAGTGATGAGCTTGATTCTACAAGCTGTCTGATTTTTAATGAACAAGCAAAGAAGGAATTCGGTATAAATCTGGGAGACAGAATTACAGGTTTTGTAAATAACACTCCTGTCGTTGGTTTTTGTGAAGATTTTAAATTCAAGCCACTGAATTACGGAGTCGCTCCTTTTGCCTTCATTGTAGATGGGAAAGCAAGTTGGCAACAGCCTAAATATACTTATATAAGGACAACAGCTCAGGCTGATATAGAAAAGGTAAAAGAATATGTGGAGGAGACAGCTCTTCAATTTGACGGCTCTATTACAAAGGATTACCTCTCTCTCTCATTTTTCGATGAGGAATTAGGTAAGAATTATGATAAGGAGCAGAGGTTATCGAAGTTGTTGACATTGTCTGCCTTACTCTCTATCTTTATCTCACTCATCGGGGTCTTCGGATTGGTTTTGTTCGACTGTCAATACAGGAAGAGAGAGATAGCGATAAGAAAGGTGCATGGAGCAACTGTCGGTGCAATTCTTATGTTGTTTAATACAAAATATATTAAGATAGTATTTGTTTGTTTTGTTGTCGCGATACCTACTTCTTGGTACATAATGGAGAGTTGGCTGAATTCTTTTGCGTACAGGATTCCTCTATTCTGGTGGGTTTTTGCAGCTGCCTTAATTATAGTACTAATAATTACTATTTTAACTGTAACTATACGTAGCTATAAGGTGGCTGTCGAAAATCCGGCGGAATCAGTAAAGGAATAATTTTATGAAGTTGTAATTGGAGATTTTGTAGGAGGAGAGGTAGATTATGATTTCAATTAAACATTAAGTGGATCTTTAGTATTAATGTGAGTTCAATAAGATAATTAGATAAGAATCAGAAATAGCGCAATGAAAAATATTATTAACGGTTTCAGGCAGCTCTTCCATAAAGGAGGAGGTAATATTACGAAAATTCTCTTGCTCGCCATCGGTCTGGCGGCTGGAATCATTCTTATTGCAAAGATATGGTTGGAATATAGCAATAATAAATCATTTAAGGATTCCGACAGAATTTATATTGTAAGCATGGATTATGCTCATGGCAATGAAGAGATGAAGAGCTCATCTCATACTTCCGGTGGAATTGCACCGGCTATAAAGGAATACTCTCCGAAGGTTGAGTTGGCCACGCGCTTCACATGGTTGGCAGAAGGGATTCTGTTCCAAAATATAGATCATCAGGGAGCTACGCGCGGCAATAAATTTTCTGCGCGGCAGATAGTACTTGCGGATACCTCTTTTTTTGAGATGTTCAATACCTCCATTATTGGAAAGAATCCTAAAGAGAGTTTAGCTATTCCGGGGAATGCATATATATCACGTTCTTTTGCTGAGAAATTGACCGGCAGCAGTGATAGAGGTGTTTCAGATAATATAATTGGAACATTGGTTTCTATGGTCTCCAACCCTTCTCAAATGATGACAATCTGCGGAATATATGACGATTTTCCAGTAAATTCCTCTTTGCATGAGTTCGATATTCTGCTTTCACTCCCTTCAATAGGTAATTATATGTGGGATGGTTCCGATAATCTGCTTGGTAATGAGCGCTATTATAGTTTTGTTAAGTTATTTAAAAATACTGATCCATCCTCTCTGTCAGGTGATATAGAGAAGATGTGCCAAAATAAATTGCCTCAAGAAGAACTTCAGGAGGCAGGAGTATCGTTAGGCTATCATATATCGTTATATGGAGGTTTTAATTTACAGGATAAAGATCAGAGGGTAGTCTTTATTTTGCTCATTGTGCTTGCGATATCTGTATTGGCAGTAGCTGTTTTGAATTATGTCCTTATCGCCATCTCTGCTATGGTACATAAGGCTAAGATGATTGCTGTTCATAAATGTTATGGTGCTCTACCCAAGCATATATTAAGTATGGTCTTTTCCGATGTGTTTGCACATCTTGTTATTTCTCTTGTTCTTGCCTCATTTTTGATTTTAGCATGTAGTAATACTGTAAACTATATAATGGGCAATGATATAAGTGGCTTGTTTAGCATTAGTACACTCGTAATTATATTGGGAATTGTAATTGTCATTCTTCTGTTATGTGCACTCTTTCCGGGTATTGTTTATTCAAAGATTCCCGTTGCTTCGGCATTCAGAAGATATAAAGAGAATTCAAGAAGATGGAAATACATTTTATTGTTTGTGCAGTTTGCTGCATCTGCATTCTTTATTTCGCTTCTTGCTATAATAATCATGCAATATAGATATATTACAAATGCAAATCCCGGTTATGCCTATAACAATCTGTTTTATATTAATGTTGGTGATGTCTATTCCGAGAAAAAAGATGTAATTATGAGCGAGGTGGAGTCTCTCCCTTGTGTAGATAAAGTTACATATTGTGCTACTCTTCCATTTAGTGCCGGATCGGGTAATAATATTATGCTTGAGGGAGATCCACGTGAACTTTTTAATATAGTGGATTTATATAATGTTGGAAAAGGATATTTTGATTTAATGGAGATTCCTGTTTTGCAAGGTAGAGTTTTCAGCGATAATGCATCTAATGAGGTTATGGTAAGCGAATCGTTCGTTGAGAAGATTCTTAATTTTACTCATTGGCAAGATGGCGTTATAGGTAAACAGGTACATGTTACAGAGCATATGGGTGCGGATAGCTCCGTGAATTTTACTATATGCGGTGTTTATAAAGAGATTGTGGTAGGAAATAATATAAATATAGATAAGAGGCCGAGTGTTATCTTTAGCGGGGAGGCTAATACTGCCCCAAACCATATTAATTATATTCTAGTTAAATTTAAAGAGGTGACACCTGATAACATAGAGGCTATAAATAATATTCTCAGGAGAATCTCCCCGGATGGAGATATGGCCTATTCATATTCTATTGAATTAGATAGTCAATATGTCTCTGTTCAAAGAATTAGGGATGCCATTATGATGGTAGGATTTATTATATTTTTTATTACCGTGATAGGTTTGATAGGTTATTTGCAAGATGAAATTAATCGACGTCGCAGCGAGATGGCAGTGAGAAAAATCAATGGTGCAACAATGGGAGAATTACTTAGTCTTTTCTGGAAAAATATTGCTAAACTCTCTATACCGGCACTCCTTATTGGTGTTGTGGTCTCATATTATATTGGTAATATAATTCTTGAGAATATGAGTAAGAAGATTGATTTGCATTGGTGGATTTTTGCAGGGACTTTTAGTGCAATGGTTCTGGTAATTAGTGCCGTTATAATTTTAAAGACTTATAGTGCTGCTAACGCCAATCCGGTAGAGAATTTAAAAAATGAATAAAAATTTTAATAGCTCAATTTTATAATAGTATGAAACAGATTGATAATTGTATTGCTTTAATCTCTATTCTCTTTTCTTTGACTGCCGGAGCACAGGAACATGTGGCTGTGACTGCCGTCAATCCGCAAGATAAAATACTGATTGATAATTTTAAATATCATATAAAAACTTTGGCAAGTAGTGAGTATGGTGGCAGAGGGGCTATGACTCATGGAGATACGTTATCGTATACATATATCCTTGAACAATTTAAAGGAATGTCGAATATTGAGATGCTTGCCGATGGCGGTTTACAGAAATATGCATATTCCGGATTGAGAGAGGTTACTGCTGATAGTACTTATATGTTGCTTAATGGTAAAAAATTACGCATAAATAGAGATTATACCCCATCTCTTTTTTCTTGGAAGGGAGGTTTTAGCGGTAAAGTTATATATGTAGGGAGTGGCAAGGAGAAGGATTATAAAGGAAAGGAGGTTAAAGATAAAATAGTGATGATAGAGGGAGAGTTTGATGAGGATACTTTTGAGGATTTTTTATTTGATACGGGAATTGCAGCAGAGAATGCACGTGTTGCGGGAATTGTAATAATAGTTAAAAAATTGCCTGTGCAAAAGACGAAATGGGCATTAAGTCCAAATTTACTTTTTGTATATGTAACACCCGAGATTGCTGAGCGATTGGGCAAAGGTGCCTCTTTAGACTATTATGCTAAAATTGAAAAAGGAAAAAAAGAATGTATTTATACAGATAACGTGGTAGTGCGAATAAACGCTCCTGCCGAGGCTAATCCCAATAGAGAATGCGTGGTGATAGGTGCTCATTATGACCATTTAGGAAAATACAAAAAGAATGATACCTTAAGAATTATGTATGGTGCCGATGATAATGCCTCCGGTGTAGCAACGATGATTGAATATGCCCGCTATTTTTCTAAACACAGAGAGCTATTAAAGAGAGATATTATATGTGTTGCATTTGGCTCTGAGGAGGCAAGAAATATTGGATCGAATTACTTTGTAGATAATCCTCTAATACCATTATCAACAATTAAGGCTATGTTTAACTTTGACATGACAGGTCGCATGGCCAATAATAAAGTGGAAATAAATGGAATAGGAGATGTTGCCGGTGCTTTTGCTCTATTATCAACATTACCCAATCCGGAAAAACTGAATTTAATGATATTAATGTCTAAAGAGGGAAATACTGATTATATCTCTTTTAAACTAAAGAATATCCCGGCATTATCATTCTCTACCGGTATGCATAAAGAGTGGCATACGTATAAAGATACCGAAGATAAAATTAATTACAGGGGAATGAAACGCCTGTATAATTATGTATTACCATTGATATCCCGTTTTGCGTTTGAAAATCTTACTTTGACATCAATTATTAATGGAAAACAGAGTAGTAGCAAGTAAAGTGAGCAACTATAAGCAATTAATATTGCAATAGAGCAATAGTTCTATCAGAAAGAAGATAAATATAAATAATTAAATAATTTAATACTTACGATTATGTTAATAAAAGTAGAAAATTTAAAAAAGAGTTTCGTTACTGAAGAGATCGAAACTATCGCATTGAATGGAGTTTCATTTGAAGTTAACGAGGGTGAATTTATTGCAATTATGGGGCCTTCCGGTTGTGGTAAATCTACCTTGTTGAATATACTTGGCCTATTGGATAATCCAACTGGTGGCACTTATACTTTGTTCAACAAAGAGGTAGGCAAACTTAAAGAGAAAGAGCGTACATTATTCCGTAAAGGGAATATAGGATTCGTTTTTCAGAGTTTCAACCTTATCGATGAACTTAATGTATATGAGAATGTTGAATTGCCTCTAATTTATCTCAAGATTAAAGCTTCTCAGCGTAAAGAGATGGTTAATAACATTTTAAAAAGAATGAATATAAGTCATCGTGCAGGGCATTTTCCTCAGCAGTTATCAGGAGGTCAGCAGCAGCGTGTCGCAATTGCGCGTGCGGTAGTATGTAATCCTAAACTAATTTTAGCCGATGAGCCTACAGGTAATTTGGATTCCAAAAATGGTAAAGAGGTTATGGAACTGTTAAGCGAACTTAATAAAGAGGGAACAACTATTGTAATGGTGACTCACTCTCAGCATGATGCAACATATACTCAGCGTGTTCTGAATTTGTTCGATGGTCAGTTGATTAAGGATGTAAAGAATATGTTGTAAGCGGTGTATCTCTATGTTTGATTAGTTTTTTCTTGTCGCAAATTTTATCTATTTTTGTGTTGTAGCCGTTTGCCGGGAGACTCACATAGTCTCTTTATGGGTTGCAGAATAGAAACATAAAAAATTAGTGTGATGATGAAGGAATATATACAAAACAATGAAACTCGATTTCTTAATGAGCTGTTTGAAATTTTATCTATACCATCTGTAAGTTCTCAAAAGGAGAATATACCTGACATGCAACGTTGTGCCGAGAAGTTATCTCAAATGCTAATTGCGGCCGGGGCACAGAAGGCTCAGGTTTATCCTACAACCGGTCATCCTGTAGTGTATGCAGAGAGGGTTGTGGATCCGAAACTGAAAACAGTTTTGGTTTACGGCCATTATGATGTTCAGCCTGTTGATCCAATTAATCTTTGGAAATCAGACCCTTTCAAACCGGAGATACGTGACGGTGCCATATACGGAAGAGGCGCCAATGATGATAAAGGCCAGACTTTCATGCATGTCAAGGTACTTGAATATCTTGTTAAGGAAAAGAGGCAAAAACATAATATTAAGTTTATTTTAGAGGGAGAAGAGGAGATAGGCTCACCGAGCCTTGCTAAATGGGTGATGGAGCATAAGGAGTTGCTTAAATGCGATTTGATTCTTGTTTCGGATACCACAATGATTTCTGAGAAGGTACCCTCAATAAATTGCGGAATGCGCGGACTGGCCTATTTGGAGGTTGAGGTGACAGGTCCAAATAAAGATTTGCATTCGGGTCATTACGGCGGTGGGGTGTATAATCCTATTATTGCGTTGTGCGATATGATTCATTCTCTTATAGATGATAAAGGACATATAACGGTAAAGGGCTTTTATGACGATGTAGTGGAGCTAAGTAAGGAGGATAGAGCACTGTTAGCCAAGGCTCCTTTTGATGAGAAGGAGTATAGAGAATCTTTGGATATTGACCAGGTTAAGGGAGAGGAGGGCTATAGTACATTGGAGAGAACAGGGATACGTCCGTGTCTTGATGTATGTGGCATCTGGGGCGGATTTACAGGAGAGGGTGCAAAGACCGTATTGCCTTCCAAAGCCCATGCAAAAATATCCATGCGTCTGGTTCCTAATCAGATGTGTGATAAAATTGCCAATTTATTTGCCGCTCATATGATGGCAATTGCGCCAAAGGGTGTCAAGGTTAAGGTTACAAACCATCATGGTGGAAACGGCTTCCTCATGCCGATCTCCTCTCCGGCTTATAAGGCGGCTGCAAAGGCTATGGGCGAGGTTTATGGAATAGATCCTGTGCCAAGCCGTGGTGGTGGCAGTATTCCAATTCTTGCTGATATGCAGAATATATTGGGAGTTAACCCATTACTTATGGGATTCGGATTGGAGCGCGATACTATCCATTCTCCTAATGAAAGTTATCTGTTGAGCCAATTCCGTAGAGGAATGGAGTCGATTGCAAAATTCTACGAATATTACGACTAAAATGAGATACGAGCAACTCTACCGGAATATCCTTGCAAAAAAAAGTTTTTTGTGTGTGGGACTCGATCCTGATCTGCAGAAGATGCCCTCTTTCTTGGCGAGTAGAGATAATCCCATTTATGAGTTCAATCGTGAAATTATATTGCATACAGCTCCTTATACTGTAGCTTATAAATTGAATACCGCCTTCTATGAGGCGTATGGTGTGAAGGGTTGGCAAGAGCTTAATATGACAGTAGAATTTATCAGGGAAAAGTACCCCGATCTTCTTATCATTGCCGATGCCAAGCGAGGAGATATCGGTAATACGGCCGAGATGTATGCAAAGGCCTTTTTTGAGAGGATGAACTGCGATGCTGTAACTCTTGCTCCATACATGGGAGGAGATTCCATAAAACCGTTTCTTAAGTTCGATGGTAAGTGGGCTATTGTTCTTGCGCTTACTTCAAATGCCTCCGCAACTGATTTCGAGATGCTTGAGGTCTCTCATTCCGAATTAAATCCTGCTGCATGCAATGAGAAAGTTGGCGGGGGCGACTCACTTATGCCGCTTTATGAGAGGGTGATAAGAGAGAGTCTGAAACTTGGTTCAAGAGAGAATATAATGTATGTGATAGGGGCTACCCGTCCCGAAAAGTTACGTGAGATAAGACGATATGCTCCGGACAACTTCTTCCTTGTGCCTGGAGTAGGGGCGCAGGGGGGTACTGTTAAAGAGGTGGCCGAAAATGGAATGAATGATAAGTGCGGGCTCTTGATAAACTCCTCAAGAGGAATAATTTATGCAAGCAGCAGTGAGGATTTTGCAATTGCCGCAGGAGAGCAGGCGAAGAGACTTGCCTCAGAAATGGAGGAGACTTTATCCCGCTATGGCTTGTTAAAATAAATAGTGACCTGTATTGCATACCTTTTTAATTATCGGGGGGTTGGCCCGGTTTTATTATACGGAGTGGGTTGTATGAGAAAGATTTTTACAATAATTCTTGCGCTATTTATCTCTGTTCCGTGGGTTCTTGTCGGAGCGGAGAGAGAGAAGTCTCTTACAATCTTGTTTACCAACGATATTCATTCTTGTGCCGATAACTATTCGCGACTTGCCTATTTACTGCGTCAAGAGAGGGCTAAAGCTGCTGCATCCGGTTCAGTTGTAATAACAGTAGATGCCGGAGATGTTCCTATGGGCACAGAGTATCATACTCTCTTTGAAACGGAGGGCTTCGATTATTTGGTTCTTAATAGGCTCGGATATGATTTTTATACCTTTGGCAATCATGATTTTGAGGGGGGACTAAATGGTTTGTCAAAGGCCTTCAATCAATATATTGCAGCTCTGCATGACCCCAATTCTTATGGATCTGTCTCATGCTGTGAGAAGAGATCCTCTTTATGTTCTGATAATTCTCACTCTTCCTGCAGGGCAGAAAACGCCACTCCCATGGTGGGAGGTGCTCTTACTTTTCTCTCTTCTAACTGTGATTTTTATAAGACTGCTTGGTGGAGAAGCAAAGTTCCAGAGAGCGGGAAATATATAAAAGATTATGCGTTAATAGAGCGTCAGGGTGTTAAAATCGCTCTTCTTGGAGTTATGGGCGATGATGCACTTTCAGCTACTGTCGACGGAGATAGTTTGCTTTTTGCGAAGAGAGAGGTTAGATTACGTGAACTTTTGGAAAAGCATATAAAAGAGGCTCCGGATTATGTAGTACTTCTCTCTCACTCCGGCTCCTCATGGGTGGATGGTAAGCAGATAACAGAGGAGTCAGCAGGAGCTTTCCTTAAGCGTAGGCGCTCAGAGGAGGGGAGAATTGCTGCCAATGTAAGAGGAATAGAGGCAATTATCAGCGGTCATGACCATGTTGCTCTTCATACTCCTTTTATGGTTAATAATACGGTTATTGGCTCAACCGGTTCCGCTCTTTCTTATTTGGGAAAGATGGTCTTTAGAGGGAAAAAACTTGTTGAATATAAATTAATTCCGCTTTCAGCTGTTTCTGGACGGGATTCCTCTATTGCATCGCTGATTCATTCAAGCGCGCAGAGGATTTCAGATAACTTCAAAGCAGTTTACGGACTCTCATTGCAGGATACGGTTTGTAAGGCAGGGAGGGCGATCCTCCGTTCAAATGGAGAGTATTTAGGAAGATTGATTGCAGAGAGCTATGTAAAAGAGACATCTAATCTTCTCTCTTCCGGTTTTAGTTCAAAGGAGTCGATTAAATTCGGTAACCTCGATAAATTAAAGGAGATGAGCTCTCTTGTCCCTTTCGGGATTATAAGGGATGATATTTCTGCAGGGTACGTGACGGTCGGAGATTTGTTTAGGGTACTTCCTCTCGGCTTCAATTCAAACGGTCATTCGGGTTATCCGCTCGTTCTTATCTGGGTAAACGGAGGAGAGCTGAAGGATATTTGTGAAATTAATGCCTCGGTCGCCTCACCCGGAAGCGATATGCGTCTCTTTTTCGGAGGAGCTATTACATTCAGCTACAATCGTTATAGAATACCGTTTACAAGAGTTTTTGATCTTAAAATCAACGGGAAAGGGGTTAAATCCTACAAATTGTATCCTATTGTGACCGATATTTATACTGCACGACTTGTCGGGTTACTAAAAAGTTCCTCTTTCGGACTTCTTTCAGCGAAGCCCAAAAATGCGGTTGGATCTCCTATTAGAAAATTAGAAGATTATATTATTATGATTGATGGGAAAAGAGAGCTTACAGGATGGTTTGCGCTTACCTGTTTTCTAAAAAATAGTTCTGATTGCCTGCTCTCTTCCGGGGAGAGGGCAACAGGCACAATGGGGGAGGAATCGTGTAATTTGCGGCATAATACCTTTGATAACTCAAATATCTCTCCTTTATTTCTTTATGGTTCTGTATTGGCGCTGATTGCTGCTGCTATTTTGTTCTTTAGAAAGCTGCGTCTCTGATATGCCCTGCTGTGCAATTACCGATATCGATAGGTGTCAATTCTGTAGAGATTTCTCAATTTTTAGGGGGCTTTAGAGAGGACCTTTATGATTTTA
>CAYLGW010000026.1:0-25694 GCA_964383385.1 uncultured Muribaculaceae bacterium | reverse complement strand
TTTCCGCAAGACTCTTTTGCACACTGTTTGCTCATTTGTTGAAATTTAGCAAACTGCTCTGCTGTAAGAATTTTCTTCATGGAAGCCTCAGCTGCAGCCATCTCTTTCTGCATGCATGCCTTCATGGCAGCAGGATCAGATTTTTGTCCGCTTTTTTTAGCTGCATCCATTTTAGCCTTCATAGCAGCATGATTCTTTTCTAATAAAGACTTAATCTCTTTTGTCTGTTTATCATTAAGATTAAGATCTTTTTTCATCTTCTCAATCTTCTCTGCAACAGAGCATTTACCCTCTTTACATCCGCCTTTGCAATTATCCTGTGCAAAAGCGAAACTTGCTGTAAACAGTACAGCAACAAACATTAAAACGACTCTTCTCATACAATAAAATTATATTAAATTAAAACACATTTTGCATATTAGACCCTATCTAATGGAAAAGGTTAAAAACGAATTAGGTAAATTCCAAATATCATTCCAAATTCTTTATAATAGCAATGCATTATTATTATTTACCTCGATATACCCTGCATCCTCTTTCAGATCTAATTGCATCGCAGCAGCTACCGCCAAAGCATCGCATCGTTCATTCTCCGGATGGCCGGCATGTCCCTTTATCCAATTAAACTCTATATCCAATCCCTTTGAAATATTTAAATACCTTTGCCACAAATCGGGATTCTTATGCCTACGAAGACCCTTCACAAGCCACTTAGAAAGCCAACCCTCATTAATCGCCCTCACAACATACGAAGAATCACTGTAAACTTTAATGGGGAGATCTCGCTTTTTAAGGGCCTCAAGCCCGCTAATCACCCCAAGCAACTCCATTCTGTTATTAGTTGTTTTACTAAAGCCTCCGGAGAGCTCTTTATAATGATTCCCGCATTTAAGAATAACACCATAACCACCGGGACCCGGGTTACCTCTGCTTGAACCATCTGCATATAGGTAAATAGGTTCGTTCATAATGCCAATCAAAGTTGTAATCGCAAATTACACAATTCAATTAATAGTACCATCTAATACATTTCCCTTCAAATCTTTAGCACCAATTTTTAAAGGATTTGCCATCATCTCGTCGTATCGTCTTCTATTGTTAAATACGTCAACAGCCATATATATAGCTGCCATCATTGATTGAGGGCTCGCCTTACTCTCTCCTGCAATATCAAATGCAGTTCCATGGTCCGGAGAGGTTCTTACAATGGGCAATCCGGCAGTAAAGTTGACACCTGAATTGAATGCAAGGCATTTAAATGGAATCAAACCCTGATCATGGTACATAGCCAGTACAGCATCAAAACCATATTGCATATTAATACTAAAAAATCCATCAGGAGGATAAGGACCGAAAGCCATTATCCCCTCATCATTGGCCAACTTAATAGCGGGAGAAATAATCTCTATCTCCTCAGTTCCGAGTAGCCCTCTATCCCCCGAATGAGGATTGAGTCCCAAAACCGCCAACTTAGGCTTAACAATACCAAAATCCCTCAACAGAGACTGATTCATCAACCTCAATTTACTGACAATCATATCTATATTCAAAGCTCCGGAAACCTTTGAAATTGAAAGATGATTTGTCGCAATTCCTACTCTCATCTTCTCAGAACAGAGGAACATAAGTCCGTCTTTTGCACCAAACTCATTTACAAGATATTCGGTATGGCCAGGATATTTGAATGTCTCTTCTGAAACGGCCCTTTTATTGAATGGAGCAGTAACAAGAATATCTATATAGCCCGCTTTAAGCTCCTTAACTGCAGCCTCCAATGAAGCGACAGCTGCTTTTGAACCATCGTGAGTCAACTGCCCCGGATCAATTTGAATTGCATCCGGAACACAATTTATAATATTTATCCTTTTAGGATGAGCTTCCTTTGCAGAGCTAATCACATTAGTATTTATATGATCAGTTTCGGGAATAATCTTTTTATAGAAACCGAATGCCTTTGAGGAGCCATATATAACAGGAGTGCACATATCCATTACACGAGCATCGGATAAAGCTTTGATTATAACCTCATAACCAATTCCATTTGTATCTCCTTGAGTAATACCGAGCACTATTTTTGACATATATTGATTTTTATATTAGTTAACATATTTTATAGAGCGCAAGATACAAAAATAATTTTTATTTGGTTACATTTGTGATATGAACGGCATATTGGACACAGATATTAAATTTCTCCACGGAGTAGGACCTAAACGAGCAGAAATGCTGGCAAAAGAGGTGGGTATCCGCACCTTTGGAGATATGCTCAATTTTTTTCCGTTCAGGTATGTCGACAGAAGCATAATCTATCCTATCAAAGAGCTACTGCCTACCATGGCCTATATTCAGGTCAGAGGAAAGGTTATTGAGATAAAACATATAGGCTCAAATCCAAGAAACTTAAGGCTTTCAATCATTATTTACGATGGAACTGGAACTCTTGAACTTCTCTTTTTTAAAGGTATAAAATGGATAGAACAAAAGATTAAAAGCGGAGAGGAGTATATAGTATTCGGCAAACCGAGCGAATTCAACGGAACTATAAACATTATCCATCCGGAACTCACTCCCGCCTCCGAAAATATTAGCCTTGGAGGAAGCATGATGGGAATCTATCCAAGTACCGAAAAGCTAAAGAACAATGGATTTGGAAACAAAGCTATTGCAAAATTACAATATGCCGTATACGAGAAATGCTGTAATGCAATTCCAGAAACACTTCCGGAGTCATTTATAAAATCACATGGTTTCGCCTCTATAAAATTCGCACTAAAAAATATTCATTTTCCTGAGGATAATACAGCTCTTGCAAAATCGCAACTGCGTTTGAAGTTTGAGGAACTATTCTACCTGCAACTTGGACTATTGCGGCAGAGAGGTATAAGAATGAGAAAAGAGAGCGGTACCATAATGCACATTGTTGGCGATAAATTCAACAAATGCTATTCATCACTCTCATTTCCGCTTACAGGAGCACAAAAAAGAGTAATAAAGGAGATGAGAGAGGATATGCGCAGTGGAAAACAGATGAACCGGCTGCTACAGGGAGACGTTGGTAGCGGAAAAACTCTCGTTGCGGTCCTAATCTCACTGATTGCCTGCGATAACGGATTCCAAGCCTGCATAATGGCGCCAACAGAGGTCTTAGCCCGTCAACATTTCATAAGCATCTCAAAATTTGTCTCCGAATCTGGAGTAGAAACTGCACTTCTCACAGGCAGTACAAAAGCAAAAGAGAGAAGCGAAATTCACAAAAGACTACAAGAGGGTAATATCGGGATACTAATAGGGACACACGCTCTCATAGAGGAGTCCGTACAATTTTACAATCTCGGGCTTGCCGTTATTGATGAACAGCACAGATTCGGGGTTGAACAGCGCGCAAAATTGTGGTCGAAATCAGAAATAACACCGCATATTTTAGTTATGACAGCGACACCTATTCCAAGGACGCTTGCAATGACACTCTATGGAGACCTTGATGTCTCGGTTCTCGATGAACTGCCACCCGGAAGAAAGCCTATAACAACCATTCATGCTACCGAAACACAAAGGAGCAGAATAGTTGATTTTATGAAAAAACAGATAAAGATAGGCAGACAGATATTTATTGTATATCCGCTTATAAAGGAGAGTGAAAAGATGGATTACCAGAATCTGGAAGCAGGGTATCAAACAATAATACAGGAATTTCCAGCACCTGAATACGTTACAGCCGTAGTACATGGAAAACAAAAAACGGAGAACAAGAACTACGATATGAATCTTTTTGTAAATGGGAAAGCCAACATACTTGTAGCCACATCTGTAATTGAAGTGGGCGTAGATGTTCCTAATGCCTCCGTAATGATAATAGAGAGTGCAGAAAGATTCGGTTTAAGCCAGCTGCATCAATTGCGCGGACGAGTAGGAAGGGGATCAGACAAATCCTACTGTATTCTAATGACAGGATATAAACTCAGTAAGGAGAGCCGCCAAAGAATAGACCTAATGTGTCAGACACAAGACGGATTCGAACTGGCCGAAGCCGATATGCGTATGCGAGGCCCAGGAGATCTTGAGGGGACAATTCAAAGCGGATTGGCAGTAGATCTTCATATCGCTAATCTTGCAAAAGACACACAGTTGCTCGAAGAGGCAAGACGAACTGCAATAGACCTGCTCGACAACGACCCTCTTTTAGAAAAACCGGAGAATAATCTCTTCCTGACAAGACTTCAACAACTTCGTAAAGAGGGAAAAGAGGCGGAAGATTACTCTCAGATAAGTTAGATAAATATATTAAACAAAAAAGATAGTTATGAAATTCGTAGGAGCACATGTAAGCGCAGGAGGCGGACTCTTCAATGCCCCGATAAATGCACACAATATTGGAGCAACAGCCTTTGCCCTATTTACAAAAAATGAGAGGCAATGGATTGGCAAACCTCTCGCAAAAGAGGAGATAGAGAAATTCAAAGAGAATTGCAATAAATATGGATATAAACCGGCACAAATTCTTCCGCATGATAGTTACCTAATTAATCTTGGAAGTCCTAAAGAAGAGGGGTTACAACAATCGAGAGGGGCCTTTATAGAAGAGATGAGAAGATGCGAAGAGTTAGGGCTTGATAGATTAAATTTTCACCCGGGTAGCCATCTAAAGATGATTAGTATAACAGAGTGTTTAAAATTGATTGCGGAATCTATTAACATTGCGTTAAACAAGACTTCCGGAGTCATTGCTGTTATAGAGAACACCGCCGGTCAAGGCTCCAATTTAGGATATGAGTTTGAACAAATTGCAGAAATAATAAGCCAAGTTGAGGATAAAACAAGAGTTGGAGTCTGCATAGACACATGCCATGCTTTTGCCGCCGGATATGAACTTTCAACAAAGGAGGGTTTCTCAAAGGTATTTGAGAATTTCAATAATGTAATAGGTTTCAACTACCTGAAAGGCATGCATTTGAACGATGCTAAAAAAGAGGTAGGGAGCAAAGTCGACCGTCACAGCAGCCTTGGAGAGGGGATGATAGGAATAGAGACCTTCAAAATGATTATGAGCGATAATCGCTTTAACGATATCCCTCTTATTATGGAGACTCCCGAACCGGAAAAATGGGCTCAGGAGTTAAATATGCTACGCAGTTTTGAATAACTCTATCAGATTTTAAAGGTATCCTTAAGTGTCGCTGTTCTATTGAACACTATTCTTCCGCCCTCTATGCTGTCGGGGTCCTTAAAGAAATAGCCAGTGCGTTCAAACTGGACTGCAATACCCGATTTATCGGAAAGCAGTGCAGGTTCCGCATATGCCTCCACAATACGCATGGAATCGGGATTAAGATACTCTTTATAATCCTTTCCTTCGGGAATAGAACCCATTTCCGGCTCAGTAAAGAGACGATCAACCAAACGCGCCTCAATTTTCTTGGCCTGATTAATTGCTACCCAATGTATGGTACCCTTAACAGAACGCCACTCCCCTGCCCCAGGCTTACTAGTAGGATCATATGAACAACGAATCTCAATAATATTGCCTTCAGTATCCTTGACAACCTCCTCGCATTTTATAATGTAAGTATATTTCAAACGCACCTCGCCTCCCGGTTTTAGACGGAAGAACTTTTTAGGCGGCTCCTCCATAAAATCCTCTCTTTCAATAAACAACTCTCCATTAAATGGAATTATCCTCTTTGCGCCTTCTGGATCGGCAGGATTTAAAGGAGCTGTAAACTCTTCAATCCTACCCTTTTCCCAATTTGTAATGACAAGTTTTACAGGATTCATTACAGCCATATATCTATTGGAACGCCTATTTAAATCCTCTCTTACACACCACTCAAGAAGAGATAAATCTATTATATTATCTCTCTTTGCTACTCCGACCTTCTCTGCAAACATACGAATGCTCTCCGGAGTGTATCCTCTCCTTCTGATTCCGCAAATAGTTGGCATACGAGGATCATCCCAACCTCTCACAAAATTATTTTTTACAAGTTCGAGTAACTTTCTTTTACTCATAACAGTATAAGTAAGATTTAAACGAGCAAACTCATATTGGTGAGAAGGAAATATCTCTAATTTCTCTATAAACCAATCGTATAAAGGACGATGTACATCAAACTCCAAAGTACAGATAGAATGAGTTATACCCTCTATAGAATCACTCTGCCCATGGGCGTAATCATACATTGGATAGATACACCACTCATCTTTTGTTCTATGATGTGAAGCAAAATTAATACGATACATTAACGGATCTCTAAACATCATATTTGGATGCGCCATATCGATTTTTGCTCTTAGCACCTTCTCTCCCTCTTTGTACTTTCCCTCCTTCATCTCTTGGAAAAGTTTTAAATTCTCCTCTACACTTCTCTCCCTATAAGGGCTATTTGTACCGGGCGTATTAACAGTACCTCTTCCTATACGAATCTCCTCCTGTGTTTGGTCATCGACATATGCTAATCCTTTTTTTATCAGCACACAAGCCCATTCATATAGCTGTCCAAAATAATCAGATGCATAATATTCGTTAGCCCAATCAAACCCAAGCCACTTAACATCTTCTTTAATAGAATCAACATACTCAACATCCTCTTTTGTCGGATTTGTATCGTCGAATCTAATATTTGTTGTACCGCCATACTTTTTTGCAAGACCAAAATTCAAACAGATACTTTTTGCGTGGCCTATATGTAAATACCCATTAGGCTCAGGTGGAAAACGAGTTTTTATTGCTGAATATTTTCCTGAAGCAAGATCTTTTTCTATAATCTCTTCAAGGAAATTAAGTTTTCGCTCCTCAGCGCACTCTGCTGCACTGATTTTATTTGGTTCTTCCATTATGATGATAATTTATAATGCGACAAATTTAAATCAAAAATGTGAAATATGGAAGATAAAATATTTAAATCAAAAATAAAGAGGAATTTAAAAAAATATTATCTTTGTTAAAAGAGAATGTAATTGGGTAATTCTGCTATACAGAGAAGGTAGTGTCAGCTTCCCCATAAAGATTCAACGCATAATAGTCTCTTTAGCCGGCCCAATAAGTACTCTTCTCTTTTTTGGAATTACATCATGGGCATTTTTCTTTAGCAATAGTCAGGAATGGTCATTAATTTGGTTGGTTGCCTCTATCTCCTCTCTATTTGGACTAATTATGAATTTTAACCCATTTCTAAGAATGGACTCTTATTATATATTATCTGATATTACTGGAATTAATAATCTAAGAGAGAAATCTTTCTCGTATTTTGGAGACAAATTTAAGAGAATGATTGGATTACCTTGTTCATCGATAAAGAGTAGTAAGAGAGACTCTATAATTTTTATTATCTATGCCATATTTGGTGGTTCAATGATGGCTCTATTTTTTCTATTACCAATTATAAGGGGAATCTCTTATCTCTTGAAAGAAGGTAACAGTAGTGTAAAAATATTTTGGTTAGCGATAATATTATTAATTATAGGTTATCAATCGTTAAGCTACCTCTTTGAGAAGATACGAAACATCAAACATTACGAAAAGAAGTTGAGCTAACCCTATATTTTATCTATATTTGCACTTGCTAATTATTCTTGTGCAAAATATTAAAGAATATTATGATAAATTCAATGACAGGTTATGGAAAGGCAGAATGCTTAATTCCACAAGGCAAGATAGTAATTGAGATTAAGACTCTAAATGGTAAAGGTTCAGATGTTAATATCAAAACACAATTAATTCCAAGAGATAAAGAGTTAGAAGCCAGACAATATATCTCTAAGGAATTAGTTAGAGGCACTATAGATTTATATGCTAACTATGATCAAAACGGCACAGATAATATAAAAAGCATAAACAAAGAGCTCTTCAATTTATATTACAACGATATTATCAAGAATATTAATGCTTCATCTAAAGAGAAGATTATCACCCCTTTAAATTATGAAGACAAGATTAATATTGCTACAACTGTGGTGAAAATGCCGGATGTATTGGAGACCAAAAGAGCTGAGATAGATGACCAAGAGTGGACAACCCTATTTGGTGCAATAAAAGAGGCAGTATCGGCGCTTAAAATATATAGAGAGAAAGAGGGTGAAATTCTATATAATGATGTAACAAAGAGAGTGACCCTTATTGAATCATATGTTTCTGAGGTAGAAAAATACGAAAAAGAGAGGACAGATTCAGTAAAAGAGAGATTAAGATCACGTATAGAGGAGTTAAATATCCAACCTGATGCAAACAGATTAGAACAAGAGATAATCTTCTATTTAGAAAAATTAGACATAAACGAAGAGAAAGTTAGGTTAAGACAGCATTGCAAATATTTTATTGAAACCATCAATAAAGAACCAAATCCAGGAAAAAAACTTGGATTTATTGCACAAGAGATGGGACGAGAAATCAATACTATGGGTTCAAAGGCCAACCACGCACAAATTCAGCAGTGGGTCGTAAAGATGAAAGACGAGCTGGAGAAGATTAAAGAACAGTCTCTTAATATTCTATAGTTACAATTTCCTTTTTCAGAAGTTGTAATTCTCTAAAATTAAACTGTTTTTCCGCAAAATTCACCCATTCAAGAGCGAGCTTGGGATTACCAATCATCCTGCAACCGACAGCAATATTATAAGCCGCAAACGAGGCCTTACGAGGATTCTCAGACTTTGTATATGGCATCCATATATTTATAGCACGTTGCCAATCAAAATTATCTACTGCCAAACGATACGCATTATTCCAATCACCATTTGAAGAGTAATTGATAAGCATGATTGTCTTAGTCTCCCACTGGCGGGAGATGACAGAGGCTAACTTCTCACCTATTTTTTCCGATATTTCAGGAAGGTTTTTGGCAATTATCGTATTGAAATTCTTATTGGAGTAATCTTTTGCAAGAGCTTGAATATATACAGTATCCATCTCATTTCTCTGCAATATTAAACTATCTTTAGCTGCATTATATATCTCCATCTTAACCTTGTATGGCAGCAAAATATTAATACCATCATATACCTCGGTATCTGCAACTTCATTATCATATGAACGATTCTTATTTACAGAATATTGATAAAATATAAGATCATGGATAAATATCTGTAACTCCGAATCGCTATTGTTTTTTAACTCAGAAAGATATGAGATATCTTTACTCTTATCCAATCCACAAAAATCGCTATCCGGGAGTGAATAAACGGCAACAGTTCCCTTAGCCGCATTTCTGTCATTTTCGAGCTTCTCTGCAAAAGCTATCGACAGAGCTGATAGTCTCGTGCTGTTGAGATACCTCGACAAACTATCTCCAGTTGTAGGAGTCAAAAAGAAGAGTGCAGCCTCCCCCTCAGCAAAGGGAATCTCACCTTTTATGTTAACAGCATTCTCTACATTCATAAGTTCCGCCTGAGGACCGCACGAAGAGAGTGCAACCATGACAGATATGATACCGGCTAATACTAATATTCTTTTCATAATCAATTTATTATAATCTATTTTAATATATAAAGGATCTTTACCGCTCAACCTGAAACTTATTCACACGGCTGTAATACAATCTTTAGCGATATTCAAATATTGTTCCATACACTATATATTCTATTCCTTTTGCAAAATTAAAGGATAAAGTCAGAAAAAACATATCTTTACAAAAATTTTGATTATTATTTATGAAACATTTTACACTATTTTATCTGCCGGGCTGCCCATTTTGCAAAAGAGCTTTTGCATATATAGAGGAACTAAAGGCAGAGCATCCAGAGTACCAAAAAATTGAACTTGAAACCATAAACGAAAACGAACATCCCGACATTGCCGATCAGTATGACTACTATTATGTCCCCACCTTTTATATAGAGGGTAAAAAGGCTCATGAAGGCGGGATCTTTAAGAACGAAGTTGAGGAGCTACTTAAACAGGTAATAGAATAACATTACAAACGCCCTAAATAATAAAAGAGAACAACTTATTAAGTAAAGTGTTCTCTCTCTATATAATCTGCCTTACGGATAAAAGACTGTAATCTAAATCTGAAGTTGCTTTGCTCTATTTAAATTATGCCTATATATACTTTTATGTATTTATATTGTAAGGTTAAATCACTCTCCGTTTTACTGTTACATCATCATTCCACCGCATACACTAATAACTTGCCCGTTTACATATGAGGAGAGATCGCTTGCCAGGAAGGTACAAACATTAGCTATATCCTCTGTAGTACCACCCCTTCTCAATGGAATCTTTTTCATCCAATCGGCCTTAACCTCTTCTGGCAATTTAGAGGTCATTTCTGTAATAATAAAACCGGGAGCAACAGCGTTAGCTCTAACTCCACGAGGCCCGAGTTCCTGTCCAATAGACTTTGCAAGACCTATCATTCCGGCCTTAGATGCTGAGTAATTACATTGACCTGCATTACCATGAACCCCCACAACAGAGCTCATATTAATTATGGAACCATTTTTTTGACGCATCATTACCGGACTTACGGCATGAATAAAATTAAATGCCGATTTCAAATTCACAGCAATCACCGCATCCCACTGTTGCTCAGTCATTCTCAACATCAATCCATCCTTGGTTATTCCGGCATTATTAACAAGAATATCAAGTTTACCAAACTCTGCAACTATTTGGTCGACCACCTTATGAGCCTCTTCGAATGAGGACGCATTCGACGGAATTGCAAGAACTTTAACTCCGAATGCCTCTATCTCCTTTTTTGTCTTTTCCCCGTTTTCATCAATAACAAGATCTGTAAAGGCTATATTGGCTCCTTCTGAAGCAAATTTGAGTGCGACAGCCTTGCCTATTCCTCTTGCCGCTCCGGTCACCAGAGCCACTTTTCCCTCTAATAATTTCATTTCAAATAAATTTAAGGTTTATTAATAATTACAACAAATATACAAAAAAACATCACAGCATATACCTGCAATCCACCACACTTTTAGGCTGTTTTGCGCAAACTTCCTTAAACTCAGGCCACGCCGTAGCAATTACAAGGAGATCGGACTCCTCAATAATTTCATTTAGGGTATCGCAATAATTAACAGGTAAATTATAATGAGTTTTAAACTCCTCATTAGCGACAGGATCGTATCCCGATAAATTAGAGTATCCCCTTGCAATAAGCGCCTTTATTATCTTTGCACTGGGAGCATCACGAACATCGTCTGAACCAGGCTTAAAAGAGAGTCCAAGAAGACCAATCTTAAGCTTTTTAGCCTCTTCACAAGAATCCGAAGAGGAATCTGTCCCATTACAAATAACAGACTCGTTCCCTCTAAAAACAGCATTCACAGCTCTCACAATACGCTCAGCAATAAACTCCGGCATACTGTCATTGGTCTCTATAACATTTTTGAGAATTTTAGCATCAAACCCGGAACTTTTAGTGACTGCATATAGGGCATTGGTATCTTTTGGAAGACAATAACCGCCATAACCGCAACCCGGATAAACATACGAGGCCATATTACATCCTCCCCAACGTTTATCCATGTGTAGAATCTTAAATGCCTGAGCTACATCTATATCACCTATAGTATCGGCAATAACAGACATCTCGTTTGAATAACTGATAAGAGTGGCCAAAAGAGTATTGGAAAGATATTTAATAAACTCACCCGTATTAAGGGAGACACATTTAACCGGTACCCCGACACATGAGTAAAGTTCTCTAAGCTTTTTCTCTGACTTTAAATCACTTACGCCAAGAACAATTCTATCCGGCTCCATAAAATCACTCCAGCAATAACCTTCACGTAAAAATTCAGGATTATTGGCAACTCCTATCTCCTTGCCCACTATAAAATTATCTCTTCCATTCTCAACTCCCCAACCCTCTATAAAAGGTATAATCTTTTGACTCGTTGTAGAGGGAGGAATGGTGGATTTTACCACTAAGACCCTAAATCTTCCATCATTAATCAATTTCAGTGTCTGATCCACAGCAGAAAAAAGATAGCCCAAATCGGCCCGGCCATCTTTGCCATATGGCGTTCCTACACAATAATATATGCACTCGCTCTCTGCTATCGCAACCGACAACTGATCAGTTGTTACAGGAAAAAAACTCTTATTCAAATGGCGCGTCAAGGCTTTATCGAGTCCCGGCTCAAGAAAGGGCAATTTACCACTCTTTATTGTTTCCAATCGCTTTAAATCAACCTCAACACCATACACTTTATGACCATATTCAGAAAAACCGAGGGCAGTTGTCAGCCCTACGAAACCGAGTCCGAAAACTGTAATTACCATTGGTATTCTCCCTCCTCACTCTCTTTTATAAATTTAAGAAATCTACGTACTCCCTCCTCAACAAAAATTGTCGGATTATAACCCAATACTCTTCTCGCCTTGCTGATATCCGGACAACGCCTTTGCGGATTGTTTGTAAGATACTCACTATCGTTAGACTTGGCATATATCACCTTACCGGTATAACCATATAGCTCCTTCCCTGCTTCAACATATATCTCTGCCAATCTTGAGACGCTGATCTCCGGAGACTCTATCCCGATATTAAAATAATCATATTTACCATGGAGAAGAATTTTAAGATAGCCTGCTATTGAATCCGCAATATAACAAAAGGTTCTTGTAGGGGAGCCGTTGGAAAGGATCTCTATCTCTCTATTCTCCTTAATGGCAAGGGCAAAATCGGCAGGTACGCGTTTATCGTTTATTCTCATACCGGGGCCATAATTATTAAATGGACGTGCCACGCCTATAGGCATATTGTATTTTTGCGCAAACAACATGCACATTGTCTCGCCAAATCGCTTGGATTCATCATAACAGGCACGCGGTCCGGTAGCACATACATATCCGTAATACTCCTCCGAAGTAGGTACATGAGCCGAATCGGGGTTACCGTATAACTCACTCGAAGAGTAAAAAAGGAGACCCTTTATAGACTTTTCTCCGTAAAAATCTAAGAGAGAACGAAGTCCCCAAATATTAGCATCAAGCGTTTCTATCGGATATTGTCTATAAAACATTGGAGAGGCTATAGAGGCCATATGTATAATGAAATCAGCTCTCTCCGCTCCTGGAACGGTTTCAATCTTATCTTTTATTATGTCGAATTTCCTTATATCAAATAGAGATTTTTTCTCAAGTTTTTTTATCCATTCCGGAAATCCGAGCATAAAATTATCGAGAGCAATAACTTTTTTCAACCCCAACAATTCCGCCTTTGCATCAAAAAAATGCATAAAATAATACCCGAGAAATCCTCCGCAGCCTGTTATTAGTATCGTAGAATCCTTAAACTTAACCCTCTCTACATCTGAAAGGCGATTAAAGGTATAATCGATATCCTCTTTTAATATATTCTGCATAAACAATAAATTTAGTCATAACAAAGTGCAAATATACACTTAAAACAGTTATTTGATTACAAGGAAAGGATTAATTAAATTTGCAAAAAAATAGAGAAATATGGCAACATACGATATTAGACCGCTTCAACTCAGAATGCTGGAGATTCTTTTAGCTTTCGATAAAATGTGCAAAGAACATAACCTTAATTATGGGATAATGGCCGGTACTTTGCTTGGGGCAGTGCGCCATAAGGGATTTATTCCCTGGGACGACGACATGGATGTAGGTATGCCACGCCCGGATTACGAGAAATTCATCGCCCACTGCTCTGAATGGCTTCCGGCACCATATGAATTTGTCTGCGCGGAGAATGATCCAAAATACCCCCTTCCATTCGGAAAAATTCAGGATTCAAGTACAACTATAATTGAACGCCGCCATCTGAGCTATTTGGGAGGCATATATGTAGATGTCTTCCCACTCGACCCGGTCCCCGTAAATATGTTCAAAAGGAGAATGCATTATGCTAAATATGAGATTATGAAACAATTGCTATATATGGTGCATCGAGATCCTTACAAACACGGACATGGTCCAAGTTGCTGGGTTCCTCTGCTCATACAGAGCTGTTTTACGATGACATACATTCAGAGAGCCATACGCAAACTCCTCTTAAAATACGACTACAATTCAACCCCTCTTGCTGCCGACTACACAGACGGCCTCAAGGGTGTCATGATGAAAACAGTGAACTGCGAATATGCCCCATACGAATTTGAAGGAGTTACAGTTATGGGATTCAAGGGTTATGAATCCTACTTACCTCAAATGTACGGCGATTATATGAAAATTCCCGAGGGAGCAGCGCAACGCCAGCATAATTTTCACTATCTGGATCTAAACAAACCCTATCGCGAAAGCGAATCCATACAATAAAAGTTACACTGGCTATTAATCTCTGCTCTCCAGCTATTTACTCCAATCTGCAAAATGAATTATATTCAAATTGGTTTTAGGGTCAGTAGTATAAAATTCACTTCCGTTATAGTCCCATTCGAGGATTTCCGATCCGCCCCCGGATTGCGTGGTAATAAGAGCGACATTTCTTGTGAAACCTATAGTAAAGGCTTGATCACGTGGTAAAGCTCGGTCTCCGTGTGTCGGATCTGTTGGAATCCATCCATATCCAGGAAGATAGATTTCAACCCAGCGGTGATAAACATCATCCAGACAGGTATCAACATTAGCCTTGCGCCATACAGAACCTACATACCTTGCAGGAATTCCCGCTGCTCTGCAGAGAGCAATATAGGCAAATGAATACTCAGAGCAGGAGGCATGGCCGTTTCTTAATACTGTTGGAGCAGTATCCCAAAATCCATCCATAACATAATGCAGATGGCCGATAAGATACTGATGCAACTTTCTGATAATCCAATAAGGATTTGTCTCTTTTCCAACCACCTCATTAATGGTTTTCCGGATTATTGGGCTGTTAATCTGATATTTCTCATCATCAACAAGATATTTATCCTTAACCTCCTGCGGTATCTGATCCAGTGTTCCCATAAACTCGGGATATAAAAAATATCTAACGTTGTAAAAATCGGCGGTAGTGGTCATGATCACATCCTTCTTCTCTCCCGGTTTAACCTCCTTAAAGCTGAACAATGCACTCTTCTGACCCCATTTATCGGTTACAATTTTCGTTGGTTTGATATTATATTTTATCTCACCCACAATTTCCTGATTTTCGCGGTTTTCAGGTATCGCGATATGGATATCGAGACTCTTTATTTTACCGGGACCAAAACAGGTTACGCTGCGTGTATATGCCACTGTATTGCGTTTCTTATCTTTCCTTATAAAAGGAGTCTTATCTTTAATCAATAGTTGTGAAATGGTATTGCTCTCATAATCGGCCGCCCAAACAGAGTTACCATCAATAGCCAAGCCATTAACACATTTTCCCGGCGCATCCATAATAACTATAACATATCCAGTCTTTGGATCAACCATGTAGATTTCTCCAGTGCCATCGTCTGAGATCCAAAGATATTCTCCATCCCAAGCTATTCCTTTGGGACTTCCTGACGGAGAAGGAAATGATTTAATTGTTGTTCCATCATTGGGATTGAATTGTATCACTTTGTCTATTGCATCATCAACAAGCCAAAGATATTTGCCATCCCATGTAATTCCGCGCGGAGATTTTGAGGGCGCTGTTAAGGTTTTTAAAATTGTACCATCTTTAGGATCAATCTTAAATATCATCCCATCCCTGTCTTCAGCTTTATCTGTTCTGCCTCTCAAATCCGCATTCCATAGATACTTACCATCCCATGCAAGCCCCATAGGCCAATATGCAGGAGACTCTATTGCACGAATAATCTTTCCTGTACTCTTATTACAGCAATAAATTTTATCTGTAGTTCTATCGGCATACCAGAGATTAGTACCATCGGAAGTGACACCGGTAACCTGGTCTCCTACCGTTTTAATCTGATGTAAAACTTTCCCTGTTTGAGCCGCCACACGAGCGGAAAAGACGAAACAGGACATAGTGATTCCATAAAATAAAAGTTTATTCATAAGTTCATAGTATTAAATATTAAATTAGCTTGCATGGGAGTTAAAACCTCCACAAGCCCAAATTTTCACCTCATATTGCTCATTTCAACCAAGGAGCATCGCCTGAACTCCATAGTTTGTTAAGATTCTCTCTATCACGAACCGTATCCATACACTGCCAGAAACCATCATGTTTATAGGTTACAAGCTGACCATCATGGGCAAGTGTTTCAAGCGGTTCACGCTCAAAAATTGTAGAATCATCTGTAAGATAATCGAATACCCTGCTGTTCAATACAAAGAATCCGCCGTTAATCCAGCCCTGATTAATTTGAGGTTTCTCCTTGAACTCTCTCACATAATTATTATCGTCTATTGTTAACTCACCAAAACGGGCTGTAGGGTGAACTGCAGTAACCATCGCTATTCTGCCTGCCGCCTTGTATGCCTTAACCAACTCCGCAATGTTCACATTAGAGACAGCATCACCATAAGTAACCATAAAATCTTCATCACCAACCAACTCCTTAAGGCGTAAAATACGTCCTCCGGTCATGGTAAGAGACCCGGTATCTACAAGCGAAATACTCCAGTCTCGTTGCCTTTCATTTATATAATTAATTGTTCCATCAGTCAGGTTAATGGTAAAATCGTTGTTAAGCGCATAATACTGTAAGAAATAGTTCTTCACAACTTCCGCTTTATAACCAAGCGCAACAATAAATTCTTTATAACCATACTTTGAATAATGATCCATGATATGCCAAAGTATGGGTTTATTGCCAATCTCCACCATAGGTTTGGGTATCAATTTTGTATATTCAGAAAGACGTGTACCAAGACCTCCTGCCAAAATAATTACTTTCATTTTATAGTATAATTATCAATTTTAACTTCAAATATAGGACTATTATCCTGAATAAAATAATTATTATCGTTGTAGAGGATAATCCTCTTGAAAGATCTTACTACAAGCTGTTGATTAAAGAGCATATCAACTCTATCTCCTTCCCTGAAAGTTCTGGATGCATAGGTATAGATATTACCTCGCTGTAAATTTTCTCAGTAACCGGAAGTGAATAATCACTTTTAAAATAACTCAGGAGATGATTAGGAAGATATTGCACGCCACACTGTATCTCCTTCTCCTTAAAGAGTTCAGTAAGTTTGTCGCGCTTACCATTGAGAATGAGTAGCGGAAATATATGAGGTACAATCGCATCGTAGTCCATATTTATTAGTCGTACATTGGAATTATCGGATAACAAAGCTGTATATTGTTTAGCTATCTCCTTCCTGCGAGGAGCAAATTCAGACTCAAATCTGGAGAGTTGGACTCTTCCTATTGCAGCAAAAATATTGCTCATGTGATAACGATAGCCTTGTCCGGTTACATCAAAAACCCAACTTCTTTCCCCTTTATATCTCTTTTCAGAATCCTTGCATATGCCCAGCAGACGGGCATCGCTCACGGCGGAGATAACCTTAGGATCGGAGGTAAATATTGCTCCTCCCTCACCGGAGGTTATATTCTTAATTCCATCAAAACTAAAGCATATTATCTCTCCGAAAGAGCCCACTCTCCTACCATTGCTCACACAACCAAATGCATGTGCAGCATCCTCTATAAGGCGTAATCCATGTTTACGGGCAAAATCGTGATATTTCTCAATCATTGTAATATTACTTGCATAATAGACCGGCAATATTGCCTTTGTCTTGCCTGTAATACGTCTTTCGGCATCTGCAAGATCTAACGTAAGTGTTGATGGGTCAACGTCACAACTGACAGGAATACATCCGGCTCCCTTTATCGCCTGATATGTGGAAACAAATGTAAGTGATGGAACAAGAACCTCATCACCTGGCTCTGTAACAGCATGAACAGCAAGATGTAATGCAGCTGTACCACTATTAACACAAATGCATTTATACCCTCCGCCCACATATTGCTCAAGCTCCTTTTCAAACAATCCTACGGTCTCTCCCATACCAAGATAGCCGGAACCCTCAATAACTTCAGCTACTGCCTCAGACTCCCTGCGGCCTACAACAGACTTTGATAATCTTATCATAATCCTTTATATTTATAGTTATAAACTGTCAAATTCAGCCTCAAGATCATATTCGTCGGCTCCTGTAATTCGCACCATAACGAATGTCCCGATAAGTTTATGCGGCTCTTTCATTCCTTCCGGAACCTTAATATGTATCTCCCCATCAACATCTGGGCTCTCCTTCCTGCTCCGGGCAGTAAAAACTCCCGATGAAACAGAATCTATCAAGACCCGCTCCACTTCACCTATACGTTTTACATTTATCTCCAACGATATTCCGCTCTGAAGTTCCATCAAAGCATTGTATCTGCCTCTTTTGGTACTTTCACGCACGGTATCCCGATAATGAGCCGCTCCATAGGTTCCCTCCTCCTGCGAATAGGTAAAGGCACCCAATCGTTCAAAACGGTTCTTTTTAACAAAAGAGAGCAATTTATTAAACTCAGCCGCATCTTCACCCGGGAAACCTACTATCATAGTAGTACGCAAGACAATGCCTTTAATCTTAACTCTTAATCTATCTATAAGCCTTTGTGTTGACTCCGCATTTATATTGCGGTGCATAACCTTGAGCATTTTTGTAGAGGCGTGCTGTAAAGGTATATCGAGGTACTTACATATCTTCTCCTCAGAGGCCATAACCTCAATCACATCTTTGGGAAATGAAGCAGGATAGGAATAATGAATCCTTATCCACTCAATCCCCTCTATTTTGCAAAGACGTCTCAAAAGTTCAGCAAGCATCCTCTTACCATAAAGATCTATACCATAATAGGTAGTATCTTGCGCAATCACAATGAGCTCCTTAACACCTTCCTTTGCAAGAGATGATGCCTCCTCAATCAGATCCTCCATAGGAACAGATATATGCGGTCCCCTTATAAAAGGAATGGCGCAATAGGAACAACGCCTATCGCACCCCTCTGAAATTTTAAGGAAGGCATAGTGCCTTGGAGTAGTTAAATAACGCCTAAGAGATAGATCCTCCCTAGGAGGTATCCCGATATATTTTGCAACTGTCTTTATATCAAATGCCCCGAAAAATGCATCCACTTCCGGGAGCTCTTGCTCCAGCTCCTCTTTATATCTCTGCGATAGACAACCGAACACTACAATTTTTCTGACAAAACCACGCTTTTTAGCCACAACAGCTTCAAGAATAGTATTTACAGACTCCTCCTTGGCATCTTTAATAAAACCGCAGGTGTTGATTACTACAACATCCAGCGGAGAAAGAGCGGTATCGGCGGAGTACGGCTCCTCTCCCTTAACTATGGTTACACCCGCATATTCAATTTGCTTGAGCAGGTGTTCAGAGTCAACAAGGTTCTTGGAACAACCGAGGCTGATCAGCTTAAGTTTCATACAATTAACAAATTCTGCTTACTTTTTCTCAGGTACATCTGGAACATTCTCATCATTAACAGGCTCTTCATCGGTAAAATCGAGCGATAAATTCTGCTTAAGGAAATTGTACCACTCCACAACCTTTTTCATATGAGAAACATAAAATCTATCCTGATCATAATCGGGAATTACCTTTAAAAACAACTCCTTTAGGAGCTTAGCATCGCTCTTTGCAGAGGGTGCCTGAGCCTCGCCGAGAGTTGCATGCATCTTTTCAAAGACCTCCTTCAGCTTAACCTCACCAGAATCTGTATAGATTGATATATCTGCCATAGAGGTCATTTTTGCGTTAAGTCCGAAAGATGTTCTCTGCTTGGTTGCAAGAGACTCTACAACTGCACCATTTCTTGCCTGAGATAAATATAAATACAAACCAGGTTGCCCTCCAATTGACAAAATTTTCTTTAAATCGGTTTTCATACTACTACTATTAAATTATTTTTCGTTTTATACTCCTAACTCTTATAATTATAATTAATTAAATACCTAAATAGCTTACCATACAATAAATGACGAAACCCATTAAGTATCTATAAAATTAAAACCACTCAAAATTAACTATTCCGGCTCATCTAAGCAAAATTTCTCTCCTTTTTTATCACCTCATAAGCAGCGACAATAGACTTAAACTTCTCCTCCGCTGCTATGCGCACATCGGCACCGAGAGTAGCAACTCTGTCGGGATGATGCTTCATGGCCATCTTCTTGTAAGCTTTTTTTACCTCCTCGTCAGTTGCGGAGGAGCCTATTTCAAGTACTTTATAAGCATCCTCGATATTGGTGCCAAACATAGCAAAAACAGACTCACTATCTCTCTCTGAGAGACCCATATACCGTGCTATTTTCCGAAGCACTTCCTGCTCTGCTGCGCTTACCGAGCCATCAGCCTTAGAGATGCCGGCAAGATAGTGGAGAAGCTGCAATCGCTGCGGGAGATCCATATAGGCCTTAATTTGTGCACATACCTGTTGAATATCCACCTCCTTATGAGATAATTCTTTCAAAATAGAGAGGGCCTGAGCAACCGCATCCTCTCCAAAATTAACTCTTATAAAGCCCTTGACATAGTCCAATTCAGAACGCATCACCTTTCCATCTGCACGCATAACTGCAGAGGAGAGAACCAGCAGTGAAATTAGAAAACTATTACGCTGCCCTGCGTAAGTTTCGCTCCCGGATGAGGATAATGAGCCGTCTGCAAGCGACCCTACAAAATATCCTATTAACCCCCCTATCGGGCCCCCTAATACCCAACCTAAAGCACCTGTTATCCAACGTCCGTATCCCATATAACAATTAAGTTTTATTTATTGTATTTCAATATAATACATCGTAGTATTTAACTATAGTCATTGTAATGAAAGATAAACTCTCTCTACCTGAGGTAACAAAGGTGTTACATTGTCGTTATCAATAATAAAATCCGCTAAAGCCTCTCTTTTTGCATCGCTCCACTGAATATCGAGTCTTCTATGCGCCTCTATTTCGTCAACTTTATCTCGCTCCATTATTCTTTTCAATCTTACCTCAAGAGGAGCCGAAACAGTCATAACTTTATCGGCAATCTTACGCACTGCCGGCTTTTCAAGAATAATGGCGGATTCAAAAACCACAAATGGCGGAATTTTTATTTTACCTCCGCCATCAGCAAAACCTTTTCTTTGTATCTCATCTTTCCACCTGCAAAAATCGCGCATAACAGCAGGATGAACCAACTCCTCTACAGATAATAACAATTGCGGAGTGCAAAATATCCTTTCGGCTACAATATCTCTCCGCAATCGACCTCCGGAGATAATATCACCGCCGAGAAGCTCTTCCATTCCGGAAAGCAACTCAGAATCGGAATCATATAACTCCTTAGTACGATCATCGGAAAAATAGGCAGGTATACCTAACTGAATAAATAATTTACTAATATAGGTTTTTCCGCTCCCTATACCGCCGGTACAAGCAAGAACTATCATCTCAATTAATAATATATTCAATAAATTTTGGCTCTATATCAAACCATATAACCCCCTTTGGACTCTTTACCAAATGTGGTTTTGTAACATTCTGATTTAAACCAACCAACTCCTCATAATTAAGTATGACTTTAAAATCAGACTGGCTATAGCTCTTTTTATTAACACTTGGCACGCGGTAACGTAATGTTACATTATGAGGAATAGGTACCACTTTCGTCTTCTCCGGTATATTGATAACATTAACATGCACCATCATAGTGCTTTCCACATATCTTACAGCTACAAAAGAATAGGCTATATCTGTTTGAGAAAAGGAGATGTTTTTTATTGGAACAAGAGAAACAATACCCTGTTTTGGTGCCACAATATCACTTCCCTCTATCAGCTCCGTATAGACCGAATCTACGGTATCAATAACACTCTTCTCACCAAATACCACTACTGAATCCGGATTAACAGTCAATTTACCAAGTTGCATATATTGAGATCTGAACCGCAACGAAGAATTCACAGCCACAGGTACCTTTTTGTTATACTGCCTCGGGAAGAGAAACCTGAGAGTATCTGAGGTGAACCATTCAATCTGAAAATCATTACCAAGAACCTCCTGAATCTTATCTTTTATATTGTCGCACCTTACGTAGAACTCATTAGGACTGCCGGACATCATCTTAATCATTTTCGGATCAAGAGAGATCTCTATCTCATCGGATTTATTAGTATATCTCTTCTGTAAAATATAGTACCCCGACGACTTCCCTCTCACAACCATGACATCTTTAGAAACTGCTTTTTGAGTACGCCCCGGCATATAGGTTTTAAGAGTCACCTTATAACTGAAATAGGTGGAATATCCCTTTGCAAAGTTCTGGACACACCACATAAAAGTAGCTAAAAGCAGGGAAATGATCATTATGGACCAATCCTTCCCTGCCTTTTTTAGTATAATCTTTATTTTACCGGCATACATTATTTGGCCGGAATATCTGTAACGTCCTTAACGATACAGTTCCTGTCTACTCGCAATTTAATATTGCTGTCGACCTCCATAATAATATATTTATCTTTAAGATCGACAACCACTCCATAAATGCCCCCTACTGTCACAACTTTGTCGCCTTTTTTAAGTTCGTTTCTAAATCTGGCAAGCTCTTTTTGCTTTTTCTGCTGCGGTCTGATAAGGAAAAACCACATAACAACAAAGATCAAAACCATCATTATAAGAAAGCTCCAGTTACCCTGGCCAGCAGATTGCTGCTGAAGAATCGTTAAATATTTCATCTCTTTTAAAATTAATAATGTGCAAATCTAATAAATTATTTGTTTTCGCCGAAACCTCCGACAAGGCCTCTGCCACTCTTTACCACCTTGCCGTCCTTTACCATCTGTTGAAGAATTTTATCAAGAAGACCATTTACAAAAACCTTGCTGTTAGGCGTACTGTAGAATTTAGAGATATCCACATACTCGTTGATAGTAACCTTAAGGGGTATGGAATCAAAAGTAACGGCCTCTGTCAAACCCATCACTATTAGCGCAAGATCTGTTGTAACAAGTCTTTCGAGATCCCAATTGGGAATGTACTTGGCAACAATCTCGGCGTACTCATCATAATTCATCATTGATTTAGATAGAAGTTTCTTTGCAAACTCCCTATCATCCTCCTTTATAAAGGTAGATGGTATCTTTACCGCTCCAGTTTTAACAATCTCAGAAAGGTTATTCAAAATCATATTCGCCACATATCCAATATCATCTCTCCAATAGAGACTCATCTCCTCTATTGTCTCATCGAGATAGGTATTATCATCAATCTCCTCCTCAAATAATCTTCTAATAAACTTCTTATCCTCCTCTATACTGTCGGAATCACTCTCCATATAATCGAGATAAAACTGTTTAGTGATAAGATTTTTATAAAAATCTTTTACAAAATCTTTAGAATTCACCCATGAAAGTCCCTTATTATCGCATTTTTTAATGAACTCAAGATCATTTTCAATTAGAGAAATTACTCTATTATTTACAAATTTTCTGTTTGGGTCCAACTCCTGAGGAGTAGGATGGAATTTTTTCATTCCCTGTTCAATTTTTTCTTCTGCAACTTTTTTTAGTGCAACAGGCAGTCTCAATAGCATGCAATATAGGTCAATTGTTTTATCACATGAGTCAATTAGCTCTTTTTCAGCCTGTATAAGTGAATCCCCTCCTATTATGGTCTTACTAAATAAAATTTTAAAGACCTTTATTCTGATCAATCTTCTGCTTAGCATATCATTCTTTTTGAAAATATTTACAAATATAGATTTTTACCCACAAAAAAATTTTATCTTTGTAAAAGATTTTAAAAAATAATTAAATAATTATGTATTTCGAAGATTTTGACAATACGGGTGCGCAAGAACGCAATGGTGATGATGTTTTCTCAAAACCTGTAAGAGCAGGTAAAAGAACCTACTTTTTTGATGTAAAAGCTACAAAAAGCAATGATTATTACCTGACAATTACAGAAAGCAAGAGAAGGGTAGAAAAAGATGGCAGATTTGTTTATGATAAACATAAAATCTTCCTTTACAAAGAGGACTTCATAAAATTCACCGAGGGATTAGAAGAGGTTATAAAATTCATTAAGGATAAATGTCCGGTAACCGAAAGAGTATATACGCCCAATTCAGAGACAGAAGAGACAAATGTCACTCCTGCAGAGCCTAAACAAACTGCTCCTGCCGCAACTGAAGAGAAGAACTTTTCCGATGTTGATTTCGACAAGCTTTAGAATATAGGGCAATAACCATATATTATTTTTTAAATAAATAAAAAGTGCTATATTTGCACTCCCAATCCGGTACCCTGGCCGAGCGGTTAGGCAACGGTCTGCAAAACCGTGTACAGCAGTTCGATTCTGCTGGGTACCTCAAAAGGATATGTATTCATATATACGTATCCTTTTTTCATATACACATATCAGATGACTGAGTAGATAAAAAGGGAGCACCTGCAAAAACCTGTGATTAGGGGAAAGAATAAAAAAGCCAAGATACCTTCAAAAACTAATTTGAAGGTGTCTTGGCAATTACTCAAGCAAGCTTGGCATTGCATTCGGTTTGTCATCTATGACTCCTTCACGCAACGAACAGAGTAACCTCTTGCACGGGCGTTCTCAGCCATATTAACATGCCCTGAGAAAATTCAAGTAGTAGCACGCGCCGGTATCACTATTAGGCATACTTGTATTAGGCGTACTTAACCAATAGAAGCCGGAGTAACGAGCGTTGACATTACCATTTCCCGCAATACGTGTATATAATACTTGTATATTATCTATTTTACTGCAGGTACAAATCCCACTGCAGGGACACCAACTGCCACGATAAACCTCCACTATAAACTCCCACTGCAAGTACAAACCCCACGGCCAGTACACCTCTCCCCGCTACCGAGTGCAACCTCTTTGCCGGCATAACCCACATTGCAAATACAAGCCACACTATAGGTACAAACACCCACTGCAGGTACACCTCTTTCTGCTCTGGCGCACTCTGAAGAGATTAGCACTGCCAGTAGCGGGGTAAGCCTTTTGCACAAAGCATTGATATTCTGTGCAATGCTTATTTTAGCAACCCCGCTACTGGAACATCACATGCTGGGGCATCACCACAGCAAGTACAAACACACACTACAGTTACACCTCTTTCCGTTCCGGCGCCCTCTGAGAAAGTTTGAACTGCCAGTAGCGGGGTAAGTCTTTTGCACAAAGCATTGATATTCTGCGCAATGCTCATTTTAGTAACCCCGCTACTGGAATACCTCCCCTTGCTCTGGTGCACTCTGAAGAGATCTGCACTGCCAGTAGCGGGGTAAGCCTTTTGCACAAAGTACTGATATTCTGCGCAATGCTAATTTTAGTAACCCCGCTACTGGAATACTCCTCCTCGCTCAGGCGTGCTCTGAGAAAGTTTGAATTGCCAGTAGCGGAGTAAGCCTTTTGCACAAAGCACTGATATTCTGCACAATGCTCATTTTAGCAACTCCGCTACTGGAATACCTTCCCTCGCTCAGGCGTGCTCTGAGAAAGTTTGAATTGCCAGTAGCGGAGTAAGCCTTTTGCGCAAAACGTTGATATTCTGCGAACTACTTATTTTTGGAACCTCGCTACTGGAACATCACATGCCGGGGCATCACCACAGCAAGTACAAACACACACTACAGTTACACCTCTTTCCGTTCCGGCGCCCTCTGAGAAAGTTTGAACTGCCAGTAGCGGGGTAAGTCTTTTGCACAAAGCATTGATATTCTGCGCAATGCTCATTTTAGTAACCCCGCTACTGGAATACCTCCCCTTGCTCTGGTGCACTCTGAAGAGATCTGCACTGCCAGTAGCGGAGTAAG
>CAYLGW010000025.1:0-25935 GCA_964383385.1 uncultured Muribaculaceae bacterium | reverse complement strand
AACCCACCCTCGCACAATTACACCTTTTTTTATATAGTCAACATATATATTGCAAAAATCTCTACGCATCTAATCCGGCATCTCCGGCCTGCTATAATAAATCGGCTTCCATGATGATAATTTTTATAAGACACAGAAAAGGATGCCACCAAATAATATAGCCCACCCAAATAATATATACAGATAAGAAATTAATGAAATACCAATATAGACAAAGAGACCACCTCTGATAATAAATAGATGAACGCAACCTTTAATACACATACGCAGACGGGCATCACCTATAATGTTATAGTAGATGAGTAACACCTATAAAATACAGGAGAGTTTATTTAAATACTTTAGAGAATATATGGAGCAATAAACGCCTGAAAGGGAATAGCATCTCCCATATTGTAAAAAAAATCCACCATGTATATGAGTCATTGGCAATGTTCGCCCCCTCGGGATGATTATTAGGATACCTAATTATTGAACTTACACTCCCTATTATATCGCGGTCAGAGCAAATTTCTTTTCCTTTACAATTGCCATCGCCGCGGAGAATATAAACTTTATTACAATTGGCATCCATACAAGAATTACTTTTTTGCACCTTTATAACTCTGTGCAAAATATAGATGGGGTATTTAGACCTTTTGCCCTTGATATACGCATAAGCATGTGCAAGTATTATATCACCTCTACTTACCAACAAAGGCTCGCATGGCGATACAACCAAATCGTCGCGATCATTTACAATTAAAGGAGACATGCTACTACCGCGAACCTTCATTCTCACTGCATAGCCAGATCTTACAAGTCTTTTTACCTCCTTAAAATATTTATCATTAGAGAGGGTACAGAGTTCCATTATAATAAAATTATGGTCAACTAAATAGAAGTAAAGTTATAAATATTTCGTATTTTTGCATTAAACATACCAAATATGACCTTCATAACAAAAGTTGGTGTTCACACAAAGAGGAGATCTTAAACTTAACTTTTATAGTATGAAACTAAATAACGATTATTTATTGAGAGAAATTGCGGGAGAAAAGGTAATAATAATGCAAAGCGATAAGATGCTGGATATGACAAAATTATATCACTTAATACTACCTCGGAATATCTATGGCAATATTTACAAAACAAAGAGTTCTCATTGAACGATGTGGTAGATGCCTTATATTCAAAGTATAATGTATCGCGCGAGCAGGCCGAATCTGACGCAACGGCATGGGTTGAGAAATTGTTAAATCTATCTCTTATTTATGTCTAATACATTCAAAGAAGACGAACTCCTGTTTCCTCTTTTACAGTACTCATTATTCGGAAAGTACCCCGATATCTCATTATATAAAGGCTGTACTTCGGAGCAATATAACAAAATTTTGGCCGATACTGTTGGAGACGGGACATATAGTCTTATAGCTTGGGCATTACTCTCTATCTCCGAAGAGATCAATCTCCCTATAAGCATAAAATTAAACTGCGCTTTACATATAGAACAGGCTAAAAAAATATATTATAGAATCTCATCTGCGGCAGTAAAAATTTCAGAAAGACTTGCAAAGTTAGAGGTAAAGATGATGATAATTAAAGGGCTTAGCATCTCGGCATTATATCCCATACCGCATTTAAGAGAGTTCGGAGATATAGATATGTATCTATTTGGGAAATATGCCACTTTCGACAAATTAATGGAATCTGAAGGTATTAAAGTTACGAATAAGAAAAATAAGCATTCAAATTTATATTACGAGGGAGTCAGTATAGAGAATCATAAATATTTCGGAAATATAGACATCTACAAGACCGACCGCTCACTACAAACTATCTTAGATAAATTAGTAAAGAGTGTGGAGGAGAAACCTTCTTATTTAAAAATTGAGAATCATTCCGATCCATGCTCTATTATAGTGCCCTCTGCAGATTTTAACGCACTGTTTCTGATAAGACACTCCACAGTACATCTAATTGCAGGTAACATGCCGCTCCGGCACCTATGCGATTGGGCCATCTTTCTTAAGAATGGTAGAAACGGACTTCATGAAGAGGTAATAAAGAGTTATTTACATGATCTTGGTTTAGAAAAGGCCGCAGGAGCCTTCTGCTACATTGCGATTAAATATATGGGGCTCAATAAAGAGTATTCGCTTTATGAAAACTATGAGGAGTATGCCGATTTCGCCTCAGAAATTCTCTTATTGATTGAAGAGGCGAGAGAGTTTAATAAAAAGCCTGTGCCAAAGAGTATCGGGTTACTGCTATATTATAAATGGAAGAGACTCATGAGGCAGAAATATCCATACGAGCTTATTCATGGTAAAGGGTTTTGGCATGAAAAATTTTTGCACTCCATTATTGCACATTTGAAACATCCGGCATTTATTCTTGCCAAATAATTAATAGCTAAAATGATACGGAATATATTTGCACTTATCCCGGGGAGATATAAAAAAGGTCTTTTACCGCTCACTATTTCAATGATTTTTAAAACGGTGATAGATCTCGCAGGATTAGCCCTTATTATTCCTTTTCTAATGCTTCTGCTCGATAATGGAAATTTGGAAAAAATTCCGGTACTCAAAGAGATATATGAATGTATGGGAATCGGCGGAATAGCCCCCTTTGCCTCTTTAATTATTATATTATTACTTATAGCTTTAATTATAAAGGGATTAATTGGTGTATATATAGTAAAATATCAAAATACCTATATATTGAGTATTTATCGATACCTCTCTGCTCGCCTGTTCCGCTCCTACTTTAACAGAGGATATCTCTATGTAAAATACAATAATGTATCTGATTTTACATTTAAAATAAACTCTATCTGCTATGTCTTCTCTCTTAATGTACTGACACAGATATTGGTTTTTATTGCAGATTTATTTATCAGTATTGCCATTATAGTAATCATTTTTATCTTTTCACCATTCTCCGCCATAACAATAATTGTCTCAGTTACTCCGGCTATTCTACTCTATATTCTCCATGTTCGCAAGCGTTTAGCTAAATTTGGAAAGGCCGAAATGAGCTCAAGTAAGGAGATAATGCAAGTAATTACAGAGACTTTTAAAGGGTATCCGGAGATGAAAATCAATAATGTATTCCCGGCAATGAGTTCTAAATTTGAGCGTCTAATGAAGAGAGTCTCAAATAACCACACCGCTTTAATTGCAGTACAACAATACCCTGGAACTCTGATGGAACTCTCTGTGGTATTATGTATCGGGTTACTAATTATTTTTAATTTGTTAGGAACAGTGAACATGAGCCTCTCTCTCGCTTTTTTTACTGTGGGAGCACTGAGAATATTACCCGCAGTTAAAGGTATGGTTGCCAGTTATACCTCTATTAAAAATAATAAATACGCAAGCGATATAATTCTTGAAGGAATAAATTATTCGGATAATGAGGAGCTCGACAATACCACCTCATCTGTCCCGTGCTTTCAAGAGCTACAGGTTAATAACTTACACTTCTCCTACCCGGGAGGAGATGAAATTTTCAGAGGTCTCTCATTTAAGATACAGAAAGGAGAGAGAGTTGGAATAAAAGGCTATTCCGGTATAGGTAAAACTACTCTTTTCAACATCCTGACCGGACTAATAAAGGTCTCCGATAATGAGGTAGTAGCCCTATCTACGGAGTCTAAAAAAATAGACTTGCCGGAATGGCAACGAATTATAGGCTACGTGCCTCAAGAGGTCACAATCCTCAACGCCTCAATTGCAGAAAACATTGCCATATCCATAGATTTTGAGATACAAAGAGAGACCGAAATCACACTTAGAGAGATTATTGAGAAAAACAAGATTTACAATAAACACTTTAATATCTCAGACAGTATAAGAGAAAAGATAGAAAAATGCATCGAAAGAGCAAGGCTTAAAGAGTTTGTAGACTCTCTGCCCGACGGCATCTTTACAGTTATCGGAGATGGAGGCAGTAAGATATCCGGCGGAGAAAAACAGCGCATAGGCATTGCAAGAGCACTTTTTAAAGAACCTCAAATACTCTTTTTTGATGAGGCCACAAGCGCTCTTGATTCAAAGACAGAGAGCGAAATTTCAGATTCCATCAAAAACCTTACAGAGGAAAACCATGAAATCACATTCCTGATAATAGCCCATAGAGAGAGCTCATTAGCAATGTGTAATAGATTAATAGAGATAAATAAATAAATAAACAGATAAATAATCACCTATTAATGGAGACAGTTGACCATTTTAATATTGCCGGACATAATTTATATATAAAACATAGTGCATTAATTAAACCTTTTGCATCGATAGGTGGCTTTTCTGAATTTTATTGGGAAAAGAACAGCTCACAGGATAATGGAGAGAGATCAGGAGAGGGAAAGCGCAATATAATTGTTAATCTCAATGCCAACTTCTCACATGAAGAACTCAGCTCAATCTCCTCTGCAAAATTACTATATGAATTTGAGAGTGATAATATGAACTCCTCTTTCTATATTAATTGTAACCCTCCTCTCAGGCATTCACATGAACCGGATGAATACCTGACCGATTGCATGCTGGAGAAGGAGGTCCAAAAGAGCACCGAGCATATTCTCACTATAAAAAAAATAGGCAAAGAGGCACTGGTCCTCATCAGTAAAGGAGACACCCACTATTGCAACTGGGAACAAAACAGGAATCCTGTAACCTTAAGATTTGCACTATGGGTGGCATACGGAATCTCCTCATTAAAATCTTTAAGTCTCCCGATACACTCCTCTGCAATAGTATATAATGGAAAAACCTATATTTTTCTCGGAGAGAGCGGTACAGGAAAAAGCACCCATACCTCTTTATGGAAACAATACCTTCCGGGGTCATTGCTCCTAAATGATGATAGCCCTATCGTTTCGGTCGTTGGAGATAAAATATACGTTTCCGGCTCCCCATGGAGCGGAAAAACGCCATGCTATCTTAACAAAACGGTTCCTCTTGGAGCAGTCATAAGACTTTCACAAGCACCATATAATAAAGCAACTAAGCTCTCTAAAATCTCAGCAATAGCAGCTCTATTACCCTCCACTCCCCCGGCCTTTCAGAGAGACCCGTACTTACAAAAAAGCATCTATTCCTTTATAGACAAAATAATCTGCACGACCCCTGTTTACTCTCTCGAATGTCTACCCGACACCAGAGCAGTAAAAGAGATTCTCCATGCAATGAGAGATATAATACATACAAATAGAGCAACAATATAAAAGAAGCTAAGTGAATCGTGGAGTCTTATAAATCAACTCCTTCAATTCACTTAACTTATCTAATTAACCTCAAAATTATCTTTCTCAGATAAATGTAATTTTACCTCTGATAGGTACTATTTATGCAAGTACAGCGGAATAGGTTACTGCCGTATGTCTCGGCACAAACTCATAAGGAACATAATCATAAACCTGTCCTGCTATAAAACTACCTGTCTTTGTATAATAGATAATCACCTTAATTGTTGAACTACCTGTACCTTGATTAACATTAGCAGCAGATAACTCATCCAACAATTTGATTATTGAAGGCGAATGGGTATTAAAACCAACCATAACCTCATCCCTTCTGACAGAGGGAATAAAATACTGCTTGCGCAAGATCTTCTCTTTAGAAGGAATATAGTTAAGAATTCGACGCGGTATCACTATTCCAAGAATTCCAACTGAACCAAAACCGAATGTTATAAAAGAAAAGGTAAACCTTAAATTCTCACTATGTGGAAATTGAGATGAAAGGAAACCCGATATGATTGATAAAACTACCATAAAGATATATATGTACGGCACCGCACGTATCTTTTTTATCTCTTTATTATCTTCAATTTGTTTATCTATCTCCTGAATTTGGTCCGATTTAACAGCGGCCATAACCTTTTTTGAATCGACAATATTAATATTTATAGAATTTTCCATTTAATTTCATTTTTAAATAATTGATTTACTTTAATATAAAGAATATATCTATTCTAAAGCAAAAGGACTTACACTCACATATTAAAGCTATTATAAATTAATGGCATCTGCATAACTTCATGCAACACAATATGCTGAATATCTCCTGAAATGCTATATGCCTGCTATCTCCTGCAACAACCAAAAGGGCTGTATTACAATTGGGACAAAAGCATATGAAAGTGATAACGAAAAGTTCTTTTGCTACTGACTCCCACGCTAATAAAGTGGGATAATGAAAAATCTATATTATAATATGATGAAGATGATAGACATAATAGTCTTTGCCCGAGTATCTGAAATTACTCGTATGTGCATTTGAACAGCAAGCCTGTTCCTCTCCTGAATAGAAAGAGACAGTAGCCGGTGATTTAAGATTCTTTAATATTTGCGGAAGATAATTGTTTGTCCGCCCGGATGCATTCTCCCTTGCCGATTCTGAGATATAGGAGATATCCTTAAATAAATCCGATAACTTTGCTTCAGTAGAGACATCAAGAAACTGATATCCATTGAGCATGGCAGAAAAACAATCTGAATTATTGCTTGAATTAGATGATAATAAGAGAGATGTGGAAAAATCCTGTATTTCATGGTCCATTAATGTACTCTCCGTAGAAGAGGATATAGCACTCTCCTTGATGCAAATCCCCATAAGGACAATAAGCAATAACATTAAATATGACCGTATCTTTTTCATAAGAAAAACAGAAAATAATCTCAAATATACACTATTTTTTAACTATACTACTCATTAGTGCCAATATTCCACTCCATTCCATTTTTAGTATCCTTTAAAACCACGCCAATTTCCTTAAGATCGTCGCGTATTTTATCGGATTTTGCCCAATCTTTATTAGCACGTGCAGCAATACGTTCAGATATTACCATCTCCATTAAACCATCTATTACCTTTGATGTACCTGAAGATGAAGCTGATTCCATAGAAGACTCCTCCTCTATCCCAAGAATTCCAATAAATACCTCATCGAACAACGCTATCAAAGCCTCTTTATTTTCCTGAGAAATAATAAGTTTACCCTCTTTAACAAGATTAATCATCTTTACCGCATCAAAGAGATGAGAAAGGGCTACAGGAGTATTCAAATCATCACACAAAGCAGAGAATATTTCCTCCTTAATTTTTGCAATCTCCTTCCCAATCTCCTCCACAGCATCTGGTGACACCGCCAAAGATTTTAAATCTCTATATGCCTGAAGCATCCTCTTAAGTCCTTTTTCGGAGGCTTTAAGAGCCTCATTACTAAAGTCGAGCGTACTTCTATAATGTGCCTGAAGAATAAAAAATCTAATTGTCATGGGTGAATAGGCCTGCTGCAATATCTTATGCGATCCGGAAAAAAGTTCCTGCAAAGTGATGAAGTTACCTAACGACTTACCCATTTTTTGACCATTAATGGTTATCATATTATTATGCATCCAGTAATGCACGCCTCCCTTCCCTCTTGATGCGGTGTTTTGTGCAAGTTCACATTCATGATGAGGAAACATAAGATCCATTCCTCCGCCATGGATATCAAACTCAACTCCTAAATATTTAGCACTCATTGCTGAACACTCAAGATGCCAACCAGGAAAACCATCCCCCCATGGAGATGACCATCTCATAATATGCTCAGGGGAAGCCTTTTTCCACAAAGCAAAATCAAATGGGGAATGCTTATCTTCCTGCCCCTCTAAAATCCTTGAATTATTCATTGTATCTTCCAAGTTTCTGCCTGAAAGAATTCCATAACGATACTTATGATTATAAGCATTAACATCAAAATAGACGGAGCCATTACTTATATAGGCATATCCCTTATCGAGAATGTTCTTAACCAGGGCAATCTGCTCAATAATATGTCCACTTGCACGAGGCTCTATACTTGGCGGGCAAGTATTCAGCATTCTCATGGCATCATGAAAGCGAATAGTATATGTTTGAGCTATCTCCATCGGCTCAAGCTGCTCAAGGCGTGCCTTCTTCTCTATCTTATCATCTCCTGAATCTGCATCATGCTCAAGGTGGCCTACATCTGTGATATTGCGAACATATCTCACTTTATAACCAAGATCTCTGAACAACCTCACCAAAACATCGAAAGTAATGGCAGGTCTTGCATGACCAAGATGAGCATCACCATATACGGTAGGTCCGCAAACATATAAACCGACTCTATCCGCAACTATAGGTTTAAATACCTCTTTCGTTCTATTAAGCGTATTGTATATTAGAAAATCTCTCATCATTCACAATCATGTTAAATTACAATTGGCAAAAATAACAATAAATCGCTAAATAGCCCTCAATTTATTATTTTTTATTCTTTTTGGTCTATTACCGGCACAACTATCTTATGTGCCATAATTTCAGTATAGACCTTGTCTTCACCCTCTTTGGGTTTATATTTAACATACCGTATCTTGCCTACGAGTTCAATAAACATGCCCTTCTTGATTTTTCCGAACTCAGGCATGGACTTAGATGACCATGCTGCAATGTTGTGCCACATAGTCTCCTCCTTCCACTCATTACTCTTGGTTCTGTAGTTTTCATTAGTTGCCAATGTAAATCTTGTCAATTGGCTTCCATTATCCAAAGTGATAATTTTTGGATCTTGCCCTACATGTCCTCTCAACTCAACCTTGTTTAAAGATTTTTCCATAATTTTTCCTTTTAAATTTATACTTATATCCATAAAGTTAGCAATTATTCGGATTAATTAATTTGCACTTATTAACAAAAACAAGAACTTTCGCACACAGCAAATGTAACGACAGTTGGTTCTGATTATCATTTATAATCGATTATTAAACGTTTAACTTTAACAAAAATCAACTACTTATTATTATAAAGAGGAATCCCATTAAAATAAAATTAAATACTCTTTGCACAATAAAAAAATTACATAAAAAATAAACCTCATTTTTTGAGGTAAATTCAGTTGGGAAGAGAATTATCACACTATCTTGGGTGCGGAGAGTCAAAAAGTGTCTGTAACACTCCTTCTACTCTTAACTTTTTTAATTATAGTAAAAATGGAGAGCTGTGTGACTAATAAATGCTGTCCCGTATGCGGAAAGCACGTAGTAGGACGAACTGATAAAAAGTTCTGTTCCGATAAATGCAGGTCTAAATTTCATTATGGGAATAGTAGAAATAAAGAGAGTAATTCCATATTAAAACAGATAAAAAGAGTTTTAAAAATGTTTAATATAAAATTAACATATTTAATTCTTTCCATATTAAAAAAATGCTTACTTTTGAATCTAAATAAATAGCCTATTTATGAAAAAGATTTGTCTAATTCTATTATCATTGTTTTTTCTCCTTGAACTTACTTCATGCGTAGAAAATTCAAAAAAATACAGGGCATTACAAGCCCAATTGGATTCTATACAGAATAACTATGGATCACGATATAATGGTGGCCTGGATGAAGCATTTGCAACTCTTAATGAAGTTGAAGAGGGGCTGAAATCAATTAGAGAAAGTGAAAATATGCTCTCTCTTCAATCAAAGGATGGCATTGCGGTTCCTGAGGATTCACGTCAACAGATAGAATCAGACATGGCTTCTATTCAAGAGGCCATCAATCAATACAAAATTAAAATATCTCAACTTGAAAAAAGCAACAAAATTAAATCTGCAGAATTCAAGAAGAGATTGAAGGCTCTTTATTCAGAATTAGAACAAAAATCTGCATTGATAGAGAATCTTCAGAAACAACTTGAAGAGAAAGACACTCAGCTTCAACTTAAAAATCAAGAGGTCTCCTCTTTAAGTTCAATTGTTTCAACTTTAAAAAAAGATGTCGGGAGTTTAAAACAGGAAAGCTCAGCCCTCAAAGAACAGGTTTCCTCTCAGGAAAAGGAGATATACTCGGCATATTATATTATTGGCACAAAAGGACAGTTGATAGATGCCGGTGTTATGACAAAGGGGGGCCTTTTCAAATCATCTAAAATTTCTTACAACGCAGAAAAGAGTGCATTTGTAAAGATAGATTACAGAGAGATCACTACCATAAATACAAATGCTACCAGGGCCAAAGTACTCTCAATTCACCCGAAAGGTACATATGCTCTAGAAAAATCAGGCGACGAAGTTATGCTTACCATATCTGATCCCGATGCCTTCTGGGAACAGACAAAATACCTTGTAATTCAAGTACAGTAAATAATTATCTCCATTAAACATCTCTTATATGACCAAATTATTATGTGCAGCAATTGTTGCCGCATCATTTATTTCGTGCAATAATACCATGAATAATCCTTTATTAGTAAAATCAACAAATCAATACGAAGCTCCGGCTTTCGACAAAATAAAATCCGAACATTTTCTCCCCGCATTCAGGGAGGCTATTAAAGAGGCGAATAGGGAGATAGCTGCTATTGCCGAGAATAAAGAACAACCTACATTTCAAAATACAATTGTAGCCCTATCATTAGCAGGAGAGACTTTAAACAGAGTTTCCGGTATTTTCTTTAATATACTTGAGGCAAACACAGATTCTCTCTTACAAAAAACAGCTGAGGAGATCTCGCCTGAGCTTACAAAGCACAATCTCTCAATATTGTTTAATGAGAAGCTGTTCCGGAGAGTAAAAACAATATACGACAAGAAAGACGAATTGAATTTAGATAAAGAGGATACAAAGTTACTGAAAGAGACTTATAAATTATTTGCTGATAACGGAGCCAATCTTTCTAAAGAGGATAAGGATAAATTCCAGAAGATTAAGGAGGAGTTGAACCTTACAACATTAAAATTTGGAGATAATGTGCTCGCTGCAACTAATGCCTTCACTTTAACTATTACAGACTCTTCCGATCTGGCCGGTCTTCCAGAATACGTAATTGAAGCTGCCGCAGACGAAGCAAAACAAAGAGAGGTTAAAGGATGGGTATTCACACTGCAATATCCAAGTTACGGACCGTTCTTACAGTTTAGTAACAAACGCGAATTAAGGGAGAAGATGTGGAGAGCCTATAATACAAAATGTATAGGCGGGAAAAACGATAATCGTGAACTGATAAAAAAGATAGTTGATTTACGCATCAGGGAGGCAAAGCTCCTTGGCTATAACTCCTATTCCGAATATGCTCTTATAGATAGAATGGCTAAAAAGCCAGAGAATGTCAACTCATTCCTGCAAGATCTGCTGCAAAAATCTACGCCATATGCAAAAAGAGATCTGACGGAAATTAGAGAATATGCAAAGAGTCTTGGACTTAGAGAGGAGTTAATGCCATGGGATTTCAGCTACTATTCGGAGAAGCTGAAAAAGGAGAAATATTCTCTCGATGATCAGATGCTCAAGCCCTACTTTAAACTTGAGAATGTTAAACAGGCTGTATTCGCATTGGCCGATTCATTGTACGGACTAAAATTTATAGAGACTTCAACTATTCCTGTTTATCAAAAAGATGTTAAGGTATATGAGGTGAAAGAGAGTAGCGGAAGAGAAATGGCTCTGCTTTATATGGATTTCTTCCCGAGAGAGAGCAAACGCGGAGGAGCATGGATGACCTCATTCAGAGAGGAGTACATAAATAGAGATGGAAAGGAGATGAGGCCTCTTATATCGATGGTAATGAATTTCAGTAAACCTACAGAGAAGGAGCCATCTCTACTTACATTTGACGAGGTTACAACTTTGCTGCACGAGTTTGGACATGCTCTGCATGGAATTTTAGCCGAGGGTAAATACTCTTCACTTACAGGGACTAATGTTTCGAGAGATTTTGTAGAACTTCCATCTCAAATTATGGAGAATTGGGCTACTGAACCTGCCTATCTTGCAACATTCGCAAAGCATTATAAAACAGGTGAGGTTATTCCGAAAGAGATGATTGATAGAATAGTTGAGGCTAAAAACTATTTAAACGGTTATTTCAGTCTGCGCCAACTTGCTTTTGGAATTAATGATATGGCTTGGCACAATCTTACTGTTGTACCGGAAAAGATTGATGTTATAAAGTTTGAGAAAGAGGCATCACGTAGCTGTAACTTACTTCCGGAAATCCCAAATACCGCCTTTTCGCCCTCATTTACTCATGTCTTCTCAGGAGGATATGCAGCCGGTTATTATTCGTATAAATGGGCAGAAGTGCTTGAGGCGGATGCTTTCCAACTCTTTAAGGAGAAGGGTATATTTAATAAGGAGGTTGCGGATAGTTTTAGAAAAAATATTCTCTCCCGCGGAGGAATTGAAGAGGCCGATATCTTATACAGAAACTTTAGGGGAAGAGATCCGAAACCGGACGCTCTTATTGAAAAATTAAAATAACTATCCTCTTCTATATTGGTGAAGACATATCTATTAAAACATATTATTTTCTGCCTCTTTGTACTTGGCGGCTTGTGTTTGGGAAGTTGTTCCAATGATACACAAAATTACCCAATGATTATCATTTCTGATTTTGGAACAGATGTTGATGATGCCCAGGCAATTGCATATTTGTGTTCTAACTACGATAAAAAAGCTGCAAACATTAAAGGAATAATTACCGTAGGCGATATTCCGCGAGTAAGGGCTCAAAGCCTTGAATATTTTCTTAGTTCTATAGGGAAAAATATTCCAATAGTTATTGGATCGGCATTTAATCTTCAGAAGTACCCGGTATCAGAAAAAGATTCAGTTCAAATGGTAGATAATTATCTGAAAGACCACCTTTTAAACGGAGTACCATTTGAATTCTCCTTGCTCAATTATCTTAAGGCTAATTGCCATAAACATAAAAGAATGATAGTGCCTGTATCTCCAATTGATTTTATAGAGAAGCAGATTATAAGACATAAGGGTAAATTAGAAATAGTTATTCTGGCACAAGCAACAGATTTTGCAAGGTATATTGCATTATATCCTAACAATATAAAATATATTAAAACTATTGCAATACAGGGACAAATATATACAACTCCAACAGGGATGGAACCCAATTTTGAATCCTATAATTTAAGGAAAGATAGTCTGGCTGCCAAAATCATTATCGGTCTGCAGAAGCAGATACCGATGACTATTGTGGGAAAGTATGCCGCTTATAAGGCACAGTTTTCCAGAGAGGATATGACCTCTATGGGAGGATATATCTCAAAAGCTGCTGACATGGGAATCAAAAGCCTTTTTCAAAGAGACTCAATCCTATTTGGAAAGATTTTCAGATGCAATAATATTGCGACTCTTGATCGAGGAAATAATCCATACGATCTTATAACAGCTATGAGTATTACCGACAAAAAACTCTTTACGCCAATCATCTACTATAATGGTAAGGTAGAGCATAAAATTATAGGCAACGACTCCATAAATACATGTATTAGAGATGCCTCTAAAATAAAAAAGAAATTTCTGAGAGTATACGCTGCATACTCTCCTCAATAATCTCCCTTCCTGTTCCAATATTCAATCTCATATATCCTTCACCTCCAGGGCCAAACGTAGCCCCATCGTTGAGAGCAAGTTTTGTCTTGTTAATAAAAAAATCTACTAAAAGTTTTTGCCTGTCGTCGGAGAGCTCTTGTAATTTGTCGGGGTACTTTACTGCAAGCATATCGGATAACTTCCTACAGTCAAGCCATATAAGAAAGGAAGCGCCCGGGCGTAACGGCCTTATAAGATTCGTTTTTTTACATTGCTCCTCTACTGCAAGAATATTCTCCTCTATATATTTTAACATCTCACGCCTCCATGAATTTCCTCCTAAATAGGCAGCAATCGCACAGCTTGTGGAAAAAATCGTAGGTGCATTCAATTCATTTACAGTTAGCCATTTATAAAATGGATCACGTATCAGTTTGTTAGGTACTATAGCATAGGAACTAACTATACCCGCCATATTGAAGGTCTTTGAGGGTGCTCCAAACGTAATACTTATCTTCTGCGCTGCAACAGAAACGGAGGCAAATGGTACATGCGTATTACCCCATAACTGCATATCGGCATGAATCTCATCAGAAATAACTAAAATTTTGTATTTCAAGCATATTTCAGCCAACCGGAAGAGCGTTTCTCGGCTCCACCTTATTCCACCAGGGTTGTGAGGATTGCACAAAATCAACAATTTAGCAGCCCCGCTCTCACCTATCTCAATTAAATTATCAAAATCCATCTCATAACTCCCATCTTCAGAAAGAATTAGAGGATTGAATATGATTTTACGACCATTCCCACGCGGTACAGCCATAAATGGCGGGTATACTGGAGGCTGCACAATAACTCCGTCTCCTATATGTGTGAAGTAGTTCACAACATATCCTATCCCTTTAATAATACCGGGGATATAGGTAAGCCACTCCTGAGATACAGGCCAATTCTGCATCGTATTAAGCCAGTTTTGTATTACCATATAGTACCCCGACGGTATAGTATTATATCCGTAAACACCTTCGTCTATAACTTTCTGAAGGGCTCTCCTTACACAAACGGGAGTCTCAAAGTCCATATCTGCAACCCATAAAGGAATAAGGTCATCTCGTCCGAATCTCGATTTTAGGTCATCAAATTTTACCGAACAGGTATTATGTCTGTCTATATATTTCATACTTCAGATTTTAAAATGTGTATGGCGGCTGGATTAAAAACTCCATTATAATCATTAATTGAAATGATTATAAATTGGGTGGTTACCTTGGTTAAATAAATAATGAGATACAAAGATAGTTAAATGCACGAATTATTAGTGATTTTTGCTAAGACACAGCCCAAAAGCATTCTGCTACGCTTTCGCGTGCAGATCTTTTTTTATGCCCTTACCCTTTCAAAAGCAAGCTTTTGACGGGATTGTGGCTCCGCCATTCCCACACGAGCTAAGACACAGCCCAAAAGCATTCTGCTACGCTTTCGCGTGCAGATCTTTTTTTATGCCCTTACCCTTTCAAAAGCAAGCTTTTGACGGGAAGGGCATAAAAAAAGCACACTTTCGTGTGCTTTTACTTTTGTAGCGTGACCTCGGTGGGATTCAAACCCGCAACCTTTTGATCCGTAGTCAAATGCTCTATTCAGTTGAGCTACGAGGCCTATTTAAACTGCACTTTAGGTGCAGAGTGTTCTTTACTAAGCTTTGGGTGCTTCAGGAGATGCAGAAACTACATTTTCGAATGCCAATGATTTCTCCTTGATACGAGCCTTCTTTCCTGTAAGTTCTCTCAAGTAATAAATCTTTGCTCTGCGAACTTTACCTACTTTATTGAGTTCAATTGAATCAATGAAAGGTGAGTTTACAGGGTAAATTCTCTCAACACCAACGTTACCGGACATCTTTCTTACTGTGAAAGTCTGGTTGTTACCTTTTCCCTTTCTTTGAATTACAACACCACGAAATTTTTGGAGTCTCTCTTTATCTCCCTCTTTAATCTTGTATGTTACGGTAATTGTATCACCAGCTTTGAAATCGGGAAAATTCTTTTCACCTGTTGAAAATGCTTGTTCAGCAATCTTTATTAAGTCCATTTTATTTAAAGTTTTATGCAACGTTACCAATTTTAAAGCAATTGTAAGAGGTTGCCTGATAATTTTGGATTGCAAAAGTATGAATTATTTTTTAATACACAAAATAATTTTCTTACCCAGCCTATTTCCTACCCGCTTTATATAAGGCGCCTCCTATACAATCGTAGGCAGCCCCCGTAACGGAACTCATACAATTAGGCATATCAGAGAGATATAAGGCACCGAGAAAGGCAAAAATTAAAGCCTCCTTAAAATTTATCGTCTGCTTATCCGGAATACAATACAAACCTTGAGGGGTCTTTGCCTGCATTCTCTCCACAAGAAATTTATTAAAGGCACCCCCACCCGTAAGAAGTACCCTCGACACCACTTCTCCTCCTTTTATTTTAGCCGAAATCTGTATGGCAATATGCTCACAGAAAGTGGCCATAATATCCGGTAAAGAGAGATTAAAAGAGTCTATTAACGGGAAAACCTCAGACTCAACCCACTCTCGGCCTAAAGACTTTGGTCCCTGTTCCTTATAAAAATCAAGTCCATTAAGTGCATCGAGCAACTTATGACAAACAGCCCCGGAAGCTGCACACTCTCCGTCTCTGTCGAACTCCTTGCCTATTGAGCGCATATAGTGATTAAGAACATAATTGACAGGAGAGATATCAAATGCAAGTCTTGCAGGTACAGCTACACTCTCTATTATAGTCTGCGAGTTGAACGAGATATTTGAAAAACCCCCGAGATTTAGACAATAGTCATAATCGGCAAACAGAAACTTATCTCCTATCGGGACAAGCGGAGCTCCCTGTCCGTGAAGAGCAACATCTGTAGTTCTGAAATCACACACGCAATCCACACCGCTTTCAGCAGCAATACCGGCACCAGAGCCTATCTGAGTAGTAAGCCCCTTGGCTGGCTGATGAAAAATAGTATGACCATGTGAGGCAATAATATCCGGCCTTGCTCCCGTTCGTTCCATGAAGGCTTTCACTCTGCTCCCAAGATAAACGCCATATTCAGCATTAAGCAGAGCATACTCATATGCGCTCATATTCTGAGCAGTAGCCAATCTCATCTTCAACTCGTCGGAGTACTGCTCATCACAGGCATCAATTACTTTATAACTCCATTTTGAACCGTCGTACTCAAAAGAGGCATAACAGAGATCTAAACCATCTAAAGAGGTTCCTGACATAAGTCCAATAACCTTAATTCCGCGCTTCATAATACACATTTATTAATTTCAACTCACAACCTAATAGGTAAAAATCCGGCTCAAAGAGGAGGCGTTACCACAACCGTCAACAACATTCACCTTAACAGTATGTTTACCGCGAGAGATCTTAGCATCCTGTAAAGGCACCGAAAGAGTGGCACTCTTTGCATCCATAGAGGTAACGACCCAATTATCATCTATAAGTACCTCATAGGAACGAATCCCCGATAAATTATCGTATATCCTAAATTTTAACTCTTTCCCCTTTACTATGGCCCCGTCTCTCATTGCAGTAGAAATATTCGGAGCCTTTGTATCAGTTGCAACAGTAAATCTACCGAAATTCCTTATTTTAGCTGTCAATATTCCATTTGAATAGTTCCCTCCCACGGAAGTCAGACCTCCTTTATTGCTGACCGCAACAAGTACGGCTTTCGACGCCAGCGAATCAGGAACAGAACATTTTACTCTTACTATTGCAGGAAAATGAAGTGAAACAGCTCTGTCTCCAATATCCCAGACGGGAGCATAAGAGTTAATTCTAAAGGCCGCAGTATCCGCTTTGAAGAGTACCGGACTATAAAATGAAGCCGGCGGAATGGAAATCTCCAAACCTTTTGTATTATAAATATTTGCAAGAAACCACTCCATATACATCTCTCTCCCCGGCTCACACTCACTGCTCATAGAATTATTCATCTCACCTCTCCCCAATGTGTTTTGAGTATTCTCCATATCGTCGGGAATCACTTCATACTCAACATCTCCGGCACATCTTTGAACATTAAATATTCTTGAAGTAATATTCTTCTTATAATCGAGCACCTCAACTTTCACTTGATGTACATTAGTATCGTTCAAAACAATAAGGCCGGAATATTTAGCAATAATGCGGTTTTTCAAAGCATTTCCCGGCTCAACCAAACTCTTAATAAGAGGGTCACCACCCTTCGACTTGTAAGGAAAATAGATAAGTGAATTAATATAACGATTCTTATCCGGCGGAACCTCCCCTATATTCAAAGAAAAAATTCTATCATTATCGAGATAAACATTATACTCCTCAACGGCAAGTTTCGCAGAGGTACCCTCCATTCTGTCAATAGCATCAATTGCAACATACGACCTTTGAGGTAACATGATAACACCCTGAGCCGGTAGTGTCACCATTTTCACCGGTTTACTAACCGGCACTCCATCCTTCTCGGAATAGCCAACAAAAAGAACTCTCTTAAGCTGAGGAGGAATTTTATCTTCTACCCTTATAAAGTTACGCCCAAAAACATTCAACTGAGTATTACTCTTTGTCTCTCTTATCTCAAAATGCAGATGAGGACCTAAAGAAGAGCCGGAATTACCAGCATAACCCACAATTTCGCCCCTTTCAACCTTAAGAATATTAGGCTGAAACTCAATCTCTATCTCGGAACGCTTATCTGCATATTGCCTCTCTAAAATATTTTTTTTTATTCTGTCGGAGTACCTCGACAAATGACCGTAAACGCTCGTATAGCCGTTCGGATGAGTAATAAATAGGGCATTACCATATCCTGAGGAGGAGATGGAGATTTGTGAGACATAACCACTATCCGTTGCAAACACGGGAGCACCAATAACTCCACCCACACGGCAATCTATACCGCCATGAAAATGATTGCTACGCAATTCTCCGTAATTCCCCGAAAAACTTGGGAGAATATTCAACGGATAACGAAAATCAGGCTGCTGTGCAGTCGCATTCATAGAAAAAACAGAAAGACAGGTCATCAATGCAACATTCATCAATCTCCTGTCTTTTAGTCTTCTTAAAATAAATCTTATCATTATATTAACTGAACATTTTTTTAATTCTGTCAAAGAAATTTTTATCGTCCGAAGTTGGTTTTGGTGCAAAATCCGGCGAACTGCTGAAACGTTCAATCGCAGCCTTCTCATCTCCCTTCAGATTCTTTGGAATCCAGACCTGGACATATACCAACAAGTCTCCTCGGCCATACCCGTTTACATCCGGAATACCCTTACCCCTCAATCGCAAAATCTTTCCGCTCTGAGTACCGGGATCAATCTTTATCCGCAACTTTCCATCAACAGCGGGAATCTCTACATTTGTACCCAAAATAGCATCGGGGATAGTGATAAAAAGAGAGTAGATAAGATCATTCCCATCTCTCTGCAACTCCTTATCCTGCTCCTCCTCTATAACCACAAGCAAATCTCCATTAATACCACCGCTCTTTGCCGAATTGCCTTTTCCCTGCACAGTAAGTTGCATCCCCTGCGCAACTCCCGCCGGAATTTTAAATGAAATCTCCTCCGATCCCTTCACTAAACCGGCTCCCCCGCATTTAGAACAAGGTTTGGTAATTATTGTACCCTCCCCATGGCAAGTAGGGCAGACACCTTGAGTCTGCATCTGGCCGAACATGGTCTGCATAACCTTTGTAACCACTCCACTACCATGACAAGTTTCACAACTCTTTACATCAGCATTAGAAGCAGCCCCTTTGCCACCGCAATCGGGACAAAGAATCATCTTATTAATCTTAATCGTCTTCTCAACCCCGTGCATTATCTCATTCAGAGAAAGCTTCACTCTAATTCTTATATCGCTTCCTCTCTGAACGCCCCTTCTTCCTCTTCCTCCCCCCTCAAAACCTCCGAATCCACCAAAACTACTGAATCCGCCACCGAAATGACCTCCGAAAATATCACCAAACTGACTGAATATATCCTCCATAGAGAATCCTCCGGAGCTGAATCCACCTCCTCCGGCCGCACCGCTCATTCCCGCGTGACCAAACTGGTCATATCTCTGTTTTTTGTCGGGGTTACTTAAAACGTCATAAGCCTCGGCAGCCTCCTTAAATTTCTCTTCAGCCGCTTTATCTCCCGGATTTTTATCGGGATGATATTTAATGGCCAACTTCCTATAAGCCTTCTTTATCTCATCAGACGTAGCCGATTTGCTAACGCCAAGCACTTCGTAATAATCTCTCTTATCCATCTTTAGTTTTTAATTTATTTAAAACAGGCCTACCGGACCTTATTAGATACCTACTACGACTTTAGCAAAACGAATAACCTTACCGTTCAATGTATATCCCTCCTGTATAACATCTATAATTGTATTTTTCTTCTCCTTATCCTCAACCGGAAATTGAGCCGCAGCCTCATGGAAATCGGTATCAAGAACCTTTCCACGTGCCTCTATTACAGCAAGACCCCTGCTTTTGAGAAACGCCATTAACTTATTATAAATCAATTCTGTACCCTCCTTGGCAGCCTCAATATCCTTAGATTCTTTAAGTACCGCGATAGCTCTTTCGCAATCGTCCAAAACAGGCAGCAGACCCTTTATAATCTCCTCACCAGCAGAAGAGATAAGATCGAGTCTCTCCTTGGCTGTCCTTCTTCTGTAGTTATCGAACTCGGCTGCGAGTCTCAGATATTTATCATTAAGATCGTCACATTTTTTTTGCAGCAACGCACTCTCACCCTCCTTCTCTCCACCGGAATTAATCTCCTTCTCCTTACTCCTTTCCCCCATCTGCTCTGCCTCTTCTGCACTCTCCGCCTTTATGTTCGTCTCATTATTCTCTTTTCCCGATTTGCTCTCTGTTTTCATATCTTTCTCATCCTGAACAGTATTATCTACACTGCTTCTCGGATCTTTCTTATCGTTTTCGTTCATATCGTAATTATGTTTTATCTTAATTGTTTTATGTTTATGGCTCATATTCAAATAAATATAAATGACTAAATCTCATTGCCCCATCAAGGGCACAAAGATAGAAACAAATTGCTTGCCAATACAATTTATCAGGACATTTTGACAGAATAGTTGTACCTTAGCCGATTCTTAAAAAAAACAAAATGCAACAAATTCTATATTATCTTCAAACGGCAGATGTCTATAGCCCGGGAATTATTACAATTCTAGTTCTTGTCGGGTTTGGAGTAGGATTCATCAATACAATCGCAGGGCTCGCAACCGCAATAACTTATGCACTTTTTATGGCAATGGGAATGCCCATAAACATAGCTAATGGAACTACAAGGCTCGGAGTACTCAGTCAGTTTTTGGTCTCCTCAATAATATTCAAAAAAAAGGGATACCTCAATCTTAACACAGGAATAAAAGTAGGCATACCTGTCGCGATTGGAGCTTTGGCAGGTGCCGAATTTGTAGCCGTATTGAAACCAACTATGATTGAAACAATCATGGGTATAGCTCTGCCAATCATTACTATCCTTCTGTTTGTCCAAAAACCGGGTTCGGTACCAAGCGGAGAAAAGCCGCTTAATATATGGAAATTCTTAGCATTCGTAATGATAGGAATGTACGGAGGTTTTACTCATGCAGGAGTGGGATTATTGATAATATTCGGCTCATTTTTCATGCTTGGCATGGATATGCTCTATGCAAATGGCATAAAACAATTTGCAGTACTCATATATACTCCTATTGCCTTACTAGTATTCATACTTCACGGACAAGTCAACTGGCCTGTTGCTATTTTCTATGCAATAGGAAATACTATCGGAGGAGTTGTAGGCTCGTATGTTTCAATTAAAGGAGGAGCAAAATTTATTAAGATATGTGTAGCGGCAGCAGTAATCATCATGAGCACATGGCTGGTAATAAAGAATTTCAGGTAAACCATATAGCCCGGAAAAGTGCAGAATATTAAGGTCAAATAATTACTACTCAATTTATTAGCCCGAAATGTCTTAAAGCAGCCGGGAGACCGCCATCATCTACATGCCCGGTAATATAATCGGCAGACTCTTTTACACTGTCATCCGAGTTTGCCATTGCTACCCCTATGGCAGCATGTCTAAGCATTGAAATATCATTTCCACCATCGCCAAAGGCCATCGTCTCACTAAGATTTATCCCGTAATGACCTATAATTTGATCTATTCCCGATTGTTTAGAGATACCGCGCATATTCACATCTGCAAATTCAGGTATCCATCTCCCAGAGATACAATCCGGTAGAACGTCTCTTATAATTTCATTCAACTTCTTATCGTCCACGTATATACACAATTGATATACATCCTCTTTTATTACCTCGCGAGGATCCCTTATTACGGGCGGAGTTACATTAACCAGAGAGGCAACCTTAACTACTATGGGATCGTGATAATTCACAAACATCTGCTCTTTACACATAAAAGAGACCGGAAATCGATCATGGTCTAATCTATCTACCAAATTTATAAGCTCCCTTTGGGGTATTGTATGTTTATAAAGAATATTCTTATCGCCATCTGTACAGCAAGAACCATTATAAGCTATAAATCCGTCGAATTCTATTCCGGCAAGGACATCTGTCATGGACAACATCCGGCCCGTTGCTACAAAAATCTTTATTCCCCTTTGTCTTAATTGAGAAAGGGCCTCTATCGTCTCAATAGGAACTTTATGTGTTTTAAAACTTACAAGAGTTCCGTCAATATCAAAAAAAATTGCTTTTGTCATTTGTGGGCGCAAAGATAATCCAATTATAGAAATAACCGGACAAAAACAGATCAACCGGGAGAGAATCGCTTACTGATTGATTCAATTGGAGATAAAAAATGAGGAAGCTAAAGATATTTTTTGCTTCCTCACTCTTGTAACCTTTTAAAATTTTTTTGCAAATGTCTACAATAAACGCTTTTAAGCTTTGTTATTAGAACCTAACACATCTACAACCTTATGCATATAAAGTTGTTTCAATTTTTCTCTTGCAGGGCCTAAATATTTACGTGGATCGAACTCCTCCGGATGCTCTACAAACACTTTACGGATAGCTGCAGTCATTGCAAGACGGCCATCACTATCTATATTTATTTTGCAGACTGCAGACTTGGAAGCCTCTCTCAATTGATTCTCAGGAATTCCGATAGAATCTTTAAGATGACCGCCAAAATGATTGATTTCAGCTACAATATCTTGAGGTACACTCGATGAACCATGCAACACAATAGGGAATCCCGGTATTCTCTTCTCTATCTCATGAAGAATATCCAAACGAATCTCAGGTTTCTGTCCCGGTTTAAATTTATATGCGCCGTGAGATGTACCTATAGAGATAGCGAGCGAATCAACTCCAGTCTTCTTTACAAAATCCTCAACCTCTTCAGGCTGAGTATAAGTATGTTTTTCTGCCTTTACATCATCCTCAACCCCTGCAAGTACTCCGAGCTCACCCTCAACAGTAACATCATATTTATGAGCATATTCAACTACTCTTTTGGTAAGAGCTACATTCTCTTCGTAAGGAAGATGAGAACCATCTATCATGACAGAAGAGAAGCCCATTTCTATACAAGACTGGCAAAGTTCGAAAGTATCTCCGTGGTCGAGATGGAGAACTATAGGAATATTGAATCCAAGTTCTTTAGCATACTCAACACCACCCTGCGCCATATATCTTAAAATTGTCTGGTTAGCGTACTTTCTTGCACCGGATGAGACTTGAAGTATAACCGGTGATTTCGTCTCCACACAAGCCTGAATAATGGCCTGCATCTGCTCCATGTTATTAAAATTAAAGGCAGGAATAGCATATCCGCCTTTTACTGCTTTGGCAAACAACTCTCTGCTGTTAACCAATCCTAATTCTTTATAAGAAACCATATTTATATTATTTTATAGGTTATTGTGTTAATCAAAAATCGAGCAAAAACTCTCTATCTCTTTGCGTAAGTTTATTTTATTTCCAGCCTTAATGCTCTCCCTAATTTCAGTAGAGGAGATATCAATCACGGGAGCATCAAGATATTTGAGTTTATATTTATCGCATAATGCCTTCGTATCATAGCCTGAACGTGGATAAACCCACACCTCAAACTCATTTACTATCTCTCTCCAACGATACCATTTTTCTATGAAAGCAGCATTATCGGCACCAATAATCCAAATGTACTCATTATCGGGATACTTACCAAATAAATATCTCAAAGTGTTATAAGTATATATTGGTTGTGGCAAGATGAATTCCACGTCACATACCTCCATAGGTATGAAAGTATCCCGATATCTATTTTTTTCAGTTGAATCGGCATTATTACTACCGGCAAGCCTCTCTATACTTCCACCCCGAATATTAATCTGATTTTCTCTTTTTTTTAAACGATACGCATTTATCTCCGCTACAGCCTCACGCAAATCCCTAAGGCGTTTTGCAGCCTCCTCAAGATCATCGCTATTTTTCCACGGATTATGAGGGCTGAGAACAAAACTCAAACTATCCACATCACAGTTTTTCAACACATAGCCGGCTATTGTTATATGGCCAATATGAAGTGGATTAAATGAGCCTCCAAAAAGTGCAATACGCATAAGATAATTCTTTAAGAGATAAAATCGGCAACCATTTTTTCAGCCTCAAGCAAAGCAGTGTCGAGATTGTCATTAACAAGGACCTTATCGAACTTATCGCGATAAGTAAGCTCTTCGGCTGCCTTTGCAACACGTTTATCTATGTTGGCTAAAGAATCTGTGCCCCTACTAACGAGCCTTTGTCGAAGTACCTCAATTGAAGGAGGCATAATAAAAACCGCAAGAGCGTTTCCTCCATAAAGGCGTTTTAAATTCACTCCACCCTTAACATCTATATCGAATAGAATAACATGACCTTTATTCCATATCCGTCTCACCTCTGAACGCAAGGTGCCATAATATGACCCCTTATATACCTCTTCATACTCCACAAAATCACCATTTTTAATCTTAGACTCAAACTGATCAACCGAGAAAAAATAGTACTCTCTGCCATCCTTCTCCTCTCCGCGCGGCTGGCGGCTCGTTGCCGAAATGGAAAACTCCATGTTAGGATACTTTTTAAGCAGATGCTTTACAATAGTACTCTTTCCTGCTCCTGAAGGGGCAGAAAAAATAACAACCAGATCTTTATTCACATTTCCCATATTTATCTTTATTTATCTGAACCCAATTTACAGGAGCAATAATCTCCATCTCTGTTTTCTTTACCGGATGGATAAATTTTACAGATCTTGCATGTAATGAGATACTTCCGTCAGGATTAGATCGCGGTGCTCCATATTTTAAATCTCCTTTGATATGGCATCCCATTGCAGCCAGTTGAGCACGTATTTGATGGTGTCGGCCTGTAAGAAGCGTTATCTCAAGAAGAAAATATCGTTGTGTGGTTTCAATCAGTTTGTATATAAGCCTTGCCTCCTTGGCCCCCGGTTTTGGAAGGGACGAGACAAAACTCTTATTTTTTGACTCATTGCGAGTAAGGTAGTGCTTTAATTCTCCCGACTCCCGATCCGGATGCTCACAGACAAGCGCCCAATATGTCTTGTGTATCTCTCCCTCCCTGAAGGCCTTATTCAGCCTTTCAAGCGATTTGGAAGTCTTGGCAAAAATCACTATTCCGCTTACCGGTCTATCTATTCTATGGGTCACTCCCATAAAAACTGCACCGGGCTTATTATCACGTTCAGCTATAAAAACCTTTAATTTTTCACTGAGACACTCATCCTCGCTCTTGTCGGCTTGAACTATCTCCCCGGAGCGTTTATTAAAGATAAGCAGATGATTATCTTCGTATAGTATTCGCAACTCAATATCGAGATACTCCTCCTCAGATAACTTTCTATACAGTTCTCTCATATAAAATTTGGTTTAAAATAGCTTACTGTACTATCTTGCAAAGAAACGGGTTTTATTCCATTTTAGCAACAAAAATAGAGCCCATAAAGTCATATTTCTTATGACAAAGTGTCAGTATTTCCAAATGGCATAATCTTCGTTAAAGAGTTTGTGTAGTCATTAAAGCGGCTATGGTAAAAGAGACCATCGCACAAAGACTATTAAACAATAATAGAAAACAAAATATATAAAAGGAGATAAATATTATGGGAAAAATCATTGGTATCGACTTAGGTACAACTAACAGCTGTGTTGCAGTAATGGAGGGCAATGAACCAACCGTTATTATAAACAGCGAGGGAAAAAGAACCACACCATCTGTTGTGGCATTTACCGACAACGGAGAGAGGAAAATCGGTGATCCTGCAAAAAGACAGGCAATCACAAACCCAACGAGAACCATCTATTCTATAAAGAGATTTATGGGCAACACATACGATCAAGACCAGAATGAAATAAAGAGGGTCCCGTATAAGGTTGCAAAAGGTGATAACAATACGCCGCGTATAGATATCAACGGCAGATTATACTCCCCACAGGAGATTTCCGCCATGGTCCTTCAGAAGATGAAAAAAACTGCCGAGGACTATTTGGGACAAGAGGTAAAAGAGGCAGTTATCACGGTACCGGCTTACTTTAA
>CAYLGW010000024.1:25987-27811 GCA_964383385.1 uncultured Muribaculaceae bacterium | reverse complement strand
TGTACCCGGAGCCGGGGTCGAACCGGCACAGCCTTAACAGCCACTGGTGTTTGAGACCAGCGCGTCTACCGATTCCGCCATCCGGGCCTTTTTGGTAGACTGTCGGGGTTACTTCATAAGAGTTACTCAAGGAGTCCCGACATGCTTTCAAAATGTTTTTCAAACTTTTGAGGGTGCGAAGATAATATAATTTTTTAATTTGAAAAAATCAATAGTTAAAAACCAATGTCTTTTTCACCTCTTCGCCCAATGAATTTGCTACAGGACAGGTCTTTGCGGCAGATTCAATAATACGTTTCTGCTGATCTGTGTAGTTATTCCCCTCCGGAAAAGTAAGCACAATCTTTATCTCAGCAATTCTACGCGGATTGGCCGACATTATCTTCTCAATCTCGAGAGTTGTCCCCTTAAGCACAAAGCCATAGGACTCTGCCGAAATACCCATGATTGTTAACATGCAACTGCCCAAAGCCGCAGCAACCAAATCGGTAGGAGAAAAAGACTCTCCTTTACCATGATTATCCAACGGAGCATCGGTTATAATTTTAGTACCTGATTGCTCGTGAACAGCCTCTGTTCTTAACTCGCCCAGATAAGTAGTTTTAATCTTTGTCATTACCTATAGTTTTTAAATTAACACCCCATATTGAGGGTATTTTTTATCCCTTCTTTTATCTCTTTAATATCCTTTTTTATATCGCCTTTGATCTCTTTTGTGGCATTTTTTATATTCTTTCCAAGCACCTTGACATCGTTGCCCAGCTCCTTAATATCCTCCTTTATTGAGACAGGAATATCGGGTTCGCTCAAATCGCAGATAAGAGTTGCACTTGTGCATGATTTTACCTCAACTACCGCGTAATCGCCAATTTTTAAATTCCCGCAGTTAAAAACACAAACCTTATTCTGTGAGGTCCTCCCCACAAATTGCTCATTAGATCTCTTGGAGTAACCCTCCACAAGCACCTCGAATTTTTTTCCAAGCTCCTTCTGATTACTCTCGAGCGAAAGCCTGTTTTGCAACTGAATTATCTCATTTATACGCTTTGTCTTCACCTCTTGAGGCACATCATCTTTAAACTGCCTCGAAGCCTTTGTATTAGGACGCTCCGAATACTCAAACATAAAGGCGGAATCGAACTTAACCTGCTCCATAAGAGAGATGGTTTGCAGATGATCCTCCTCTGTTTCTGAACAAAAACCCGCAATAATATCTGTGCTTATGGCACAATCAGGTAGTATCTCCCTTATCGCCTCTACCCTCTCCAAATACTTTTCACGAGTATATTTTCTATTCATCTTCAGAAGCATATTATCGCTGCCGGACTGAACCGGAAGATGAATATGATTGCAAATGTTCGGATAAACGGCCATCGTATAGAGAACTCCCTTGCTCATATCTTTAGGATGAGAGGTAGAAAACCTCACGCGCAATTTAGGATCCACAAGAGCCACCATCTCCAGCAACTGCGCAAAATTTACAGTGTCGGAGGTATTATCCGGATTAACCCAGTAATAGGAATCCACATTCTGGCCAAGCAACGTAATCTCTTTATAGCCATTCGCCAATAGCTCCTGGGTCTCATGAATTATAGATTTAGGCTCTCTGCTTCTCTCTCTCCCTCGCGTGTATGGCACAACACAATAAGAACACATATTATTGCAACCGCGCATAATAGAGATAAAGGCACTTACTCCATTTGAGCTAATACGAACAGGAGAAATATCTGCATAAGTCTCTTCGTATGAGAGCGTAACATTAATCTGCTTAGAATCGCTTCCCAACTCGGAGATCAATTTAGGGAGATCTCTATAAGAATCCGG
>CAYLGW010000024.1:8151-25887 GCA_964383385.1 uncultured Muribaculaceae bacterium | reverse complement strand
CACCCATAACTCTCTATGTACAGCTGCGGTGCACTACTATCGGAAATTGGTCTAACTGAATTATATTTAATATTATTATTCATATCTGAAAATATGACTTCAAAGATACGCAATATTTTCTATATTTGCATAATTATGAATAGCACTGCAAAAAAAATAATCCTACTCCTAATTGCTGCATTGGCAGTTATTTACGGATGTTCCAACTATCGTGATATACAGTTAAAAGAGATAAAACTCCAGAGTATTAGATTAAAATCAGCATCAGGGGTAGAAATTTCTCTCAAGGTTACAATTAACAACCCCACCTCTTCAGAGATCAAAATTTCAAATATCAGTGGCACTCTCTTCCGAGACGGCTCAAAATTTGCTGACATAAAACTTATAAAGCCTACGCCTATTCCTCCCCAAGCGGAAAGCGTAATAATCTTGCCGTTAAAGATAACATTCAATGACCCTCTCTCCCTAATTGTAATGGGGACAAACATTACCACATGGGATCAGAATAATTTCACCGCAGATATAACTGTTTCGGCCGAAGACGGAATATTAAGAAAGAACTTTAACAAAAAGGGAATTAAGTTAAACAAATACATTAAAAATATAATACAATAATAGATAGTTGACACTAAATAGAAATTTAGATTGAGACAGGAAGTTATATTAAAATAGGTTGAAATGCAAAAGAGACTATATCTATCTACACTCCTTACATTGCTGATAATTATAATGGCAGGCAGTTCGATTTTTGCACAAAATGAAACTGTTCAGAACGATACAATTACAAACAATCTACCCGCCAAAAGTCAGTTACTCGATTCCACTCTTTTAAACACCTCTATATTCAATCTTCTTGAATCGCAAAATTCGGGAAACGGAATAATAAAGATTAACCAAAGCCATGCAGTAAAGAGAACCTTTGCAAATTATATTCAGACCAACAATCAAAAGAAAAAAAGCGGCTACAGAATACGTATATTTTTTGATAATGCACAAAATGCTCGTTCACAATCGGAGTACATCAAGAATATGTTCAACAACAATTTCCCAGATATTCCTGCCTATCTGAGCTCCTCCAATCCTTTTTTTAAAGTTACTGTCGGAAATTTCAGGACCAGGACAGATGCAGCACGTGCTCTGGATATTATTAAAGTAGCCTATCCGTCCGCCTTTATTGTAAAAGAGACTATAGATTACCCGGCAATATAGGAGCTTTCCTCCTTCTTCTCCACCATATCGGTCTGAGTTTGTATGCCCACGCCCGAAGAGGCATAATGTGCCGTTCAATTTTTTCTGGATATATATCTTTGATATTTACAAGGATACCTGTCTCCTCAACTCCACCAAATCCACTATTAATGGCCGTACCGAATACTCTCATAGAGGGAGAAAGATTCATATAGGAATTAATCAACGGAGGGATATGTTCTCCGTTGTTTTTCAACTCATGTTGCAACACTTTATAGGCCTCCTTATAGGGCAATTCTCTAAATAACTCCTCATAATAGGGATTCTCCGGACCGCAGTCAAGCGGAATTATAGGCCTAACAAGACCCTCACTATCGGAAAAATACTTAGCTAAAAAATAGAGCAGAAGATTACGCGCTCTCACATCATAAGTAGTATACATTGTAACTTTACCAAAGAAATATTTGATGCTCGAATATTTCACCACAAGTGCACCAAGCCCGTCCCAAAGATTATCAAGAGCATATAAACTCTTTCTTTTTATATTGGTACTCTGATAATTAGGCTGTATAAAAGATCTGCCGAGCTCTATTGTAAATGGAAGATATTCCGTTATGAAGGAGTCCGACAAGGTAAAGAGTTCCGTAGTAGCCATCTTTTGAATATCAAGTCCGCCGCAATTAATATATCTGTATCCCCCTATTATCTCCTCATCCTTTGGGTCCCACACTATAAGCTGGCGGTAAGGATCGTGCGGGTCAATATCAAACTGATCTATATCTGTGGGTTTACCGGTACCGCCTCCGCTCATTCTGAAAGAGATCTCGCGCAAACGACCAATCTCCTGCATTACCATAGGGGAATCATGCGCAGTAATCTCATAAAGATAGTTGTCGCCCTTCCTTGTTTTTCTTATAAATTTGCTCTCGTCGAGCTCCTTCAGAAGCATATGTCTGCTTATAGGCTGAATAATAGGTTCCATAATATTACTTTAAAGAATACACTTTATCTCTTATCTCATTGCAGTACTTTTCCAACTCCTCTCTATTGCAGTACCTCACAGGCTTTTCCGGTCTCCCGACAACGACATTAAAAGAGCCGTTTCGCTGCTTAAACATCTCATCGGGCAAAAAAAGCATCTCAACATTAAACTTGAGTCCGAGCATCTTTCTTATCTTGGCAAGTCTATAAAAAAAGTTGGAATTTCTACCGCTGAAATGTACCGGAACAATCTCTCTCCCGCTAACTAAAGCCTTTTTATAAAAACTTGTCTGCCATCGGAGATCAGTAACCTCCCCTTTTATCATTCTCGAACAGATACCGGCCGGAAAATACAATATTTGACTATTCGACAAATAGAGATTATTTATTAAATCCGAATAGTCCCGTGTCATACCTCCAAGCTTGTTAACAGGCACAAATATACTCTCCAAAGGAGCGATATTCATCAGAAAATCGTTTACCACAAACTTAATATCACCAAATTTCTTGCCGAGTTCGGAGATCAGAACCATGCCGTCGAGCCCCCCGAGAGGATGATTGGAGACAAAAATATACCTTCCGTCACTCTTTATCCGATCCTCCGAAAGATATCTCACCTCCGTTCTAACATTAAGGCTCTCCAATATCTTTGCAACAAACTCAACACCCTCTGAATCGCCATATTTACAAAGTAATTCATTAATATCGTTCTGATGAATTATCTTTTCAAGATAACGCACGATAAATTTTGGAACAAATCTCGACAGTTTTCTGCTCTTGGATGCTATAATTTTTCGTACATCTATCACTAATGATTCCTTTGTTGAGATATGCATGGCAAAGAATTAACTGAATTGGACAAACACGTGCGAAGTTAATTAAAATTTTTATCTTTGTAGAATGTTAAAACAAGGGTTACAACAAAAACTACAGCAGAAACTGTCGCCTCTCCAGATACAGACGATTAAACTTCTGGAACTTCCTACTCTTGAATTGGAGCAGAAGGTAAAGAAGGAATTGGAGGAGAATCCCGTTCTCGATGAGGCAACAGAGAGCAAAGACGATGATGATGATACGCCCAAAAATATCTCTATTAGTGAGATACCTCAGGACGATTCAACACCGTCTTATCGGCTTTATATTAACAATCAGGGCAAAGATTTAAAACCTCAATACAATACCTTTTCAGTAAAGGAGAGTTTTCAACAGAATCTCATTAAGCAATTAGGGTACAGAAGGATGAGTGAGAGAGAGAGACAGATAGCAGAATTCATTATCGGTAGCCTCGACGATGACGGCTATTTAAGAAGAGATATGGATTCCCTTTCCGACGATATCTCTTTCCGATTAAATATAGAGACCTCTCCAAACGAACTCGAAAGAATACTCTTCGTAATACAAGAATTTGAACCTGTCGGAATAGGTGCGAGAAGTCTAAAAGAGTGCCTTTTACTCCAGATAGAGGCGAAAGAGAGGAGTAAAACTCAGGAGATTGCCTCAAAGATTTTAAGAGACTACTTTGAAGAGTTTACAAAGAAGCACTACTCAAAAATATTATCTCGATTAAATATAGATCAGGATGAGCTTAAGGCCGCCGTCGACGAGATTATAAAACTCAACCCTCGCCCGGGCGGGCAGATAGAAGATTCCTATGTTGAACAAGCTCAGCAGATTATTCCTGATTTCCTTCTCGAAAACAAAGAGGGAGAGTTAATAATGACTCAACCAAAATTTTCTCTTCCGGAATTGAGAGTGAATAGAAGATATGCGGAATTGTTGGAAAAATCGTCCGGAGGAAACAACAGGGCAGATAAGGAGGCCGCATCGTTCGTAAAGCAGAAACTCGACTCGGCAAAATGGTTCATAGAGGCAATTAAACAAAGGCACAATACCCTTAAGAATACTATGAACGCCATTATAAATTTTCAGCACGACTATTTTATGGATGGCGACGAGACAAAACTCAAACCGATGGTTCTTAAAAATATTGCCGAAAAAACAGGACTGGATATCTCTACCATATCGAGAGTGGTAAACTGTAAATATATTCAAACTCCGTTCGGAATCTTCCCTCTAAAATTCTTCTTCTCAGAAGGTCTTATGACAGAGAGCGGAGAGGAGGTTTCTACAAGGGAGATTAAAAAGATTCTGAGTGACAGCGTAGATCAAGAGGATAAATCTAAACCTCTTACCGATGAGGAACTTGTCGGGGTACTTCAAAAAAAGGGCTATATTGTTGCACGCAGAACTGTTGCAAAATACAGGGAGCAACTGAATATTCCCATTGCCAGACTACGTAAAGAATTGTAAATTACATAAAATCCATTCTCTCTCCATTAATTGTGAATCACTCAAGACTCAGCTAATTCTCTTTAGTTGCGGATTCTAATTTACTGAGCTACTACTCTCTATAATGAATAGTAAATATTCTTACCAGATAGTACAGCAAGTTTCACTATAACCGGCTTGCCGTCAATCATGTTTTTTTGTGATTTTGCTATGCTGACCGAATGCTTGGTTTTGAATGATCTGGCAAGTTTTTTTGGAACTTTTACGGTAAATTTACCATAAGTAGGAGAGGTAAAAATATATGTCCCCTTTTGCGAGTTATATGCCCCAATTTTAAAATCGCTTTTGACTCCGGCAAAATGATTATTTAACACCACTTTATTATACTCTTCCTGACTGTTATACCATCCCCCTGAGAGATCCGCAAAGCCCCATTCTCCATTAAGAGAAACCTTCCTAAGCTCTCCGTAATCGCCATCAACTACACCTCCAAGGGCATTTTCTCCAACAGAATCGTACTTTACCGGAATAACTACTACCCCATTTTTGTCTATATATCCCCATTTTCCTCCCTTAGATACCGCTGCAAGGCCACCAGTAAAATCGCCAATTTTATCATATTCGGGCGCTGCAATCTGCTTGCCCTGCAGATCGATCATTCCCCACTTATCATTTAACTTAACGGCAGCAATATTCCCGGAAAAACGGCCGGCCTCCTGATATAAAGGTGCAATAACCATACTGCAACTTGTATCTATGTAGCCGAATTTTCCTCCAATTTTCACCCACGCCCTGCCACAGGAGAAATTTCTCTCAACCTCCTCAAATTTCTGTTTTGATAAGCTCTTCCCACTTCTCTCTATATATATCCATCCGCCCTTTACTTGAACGGGAGCAATTCCATTTGAAAAATCATAAGCATTAAGGTATTTGGTTGAGATTACAACCTTGCCGGTCGTATCTATAAAACCGTACTTACCGCCTGATGAACGCACAATGGCCAATCCTTCCGAAAAACTATTTATATTCTTAACCCTCTTTGATACAATCTTTTCTCCATTTTTATTAATACAAATTGAGCTGGAATTGCTTATTACTATTGCAAATCCGTCCTTGAAATCTCCGGCAGAGGAGAAACTTAAAGGGATAGCCTCCTTACCGGTAACATCTATGTAGCCCCACAGATCTCCCACTGCAACAGCCGCAAGTCCTTCGGAAAAGGAACCGGCAAGAGTATATTTAGGGGAGACAATCTCCACCCCTTTGTTGTTTACAAAACCTATCTTCTCTCCTGTTTTAACCATGGCTATACCATTCTCCCCAAACTCATAAGCCATGTCGTAAATTGGTTTTATAAGAATTTTACCATTACTCAATTTATATCCATATTTATCACCTACCTTACAGACATTCTGGGCCATGGTAACCACACATGCCGATATTGAAAGGAATAAGAGCAGGGCAATGTAAATTGAAATTTTATTCATCAATTTTATAAATTATAATTTTTCTCCGTAAGCAAGATCACCGGCATCGCCGAGACCCGGAATAATATAGGCTTTATTGGTAAGTTCTTCATCGATAGCTCCTACCCATAAGGTAACCCTTTTATGAGGAAGATTCTTGGAAAGATAGGAAAGTCCGCTCTTGCTTGCTATTGCAGAGACAATATGGGTGTGAGCAGGTTCGCCATCTACTATTAATTTATTATAAGCAAGTACTATAGATGAACCTGTAGCAAGCATGGGGTCCGCCAATATAAGAACTTTACCCTCAATTTCAGGTTTGCTGACATATTCAACCTGAATAGTGAATTTATTATCTTTGCCATACTTGCGATGCGCGGCAATAAAACTATTTTGAGCCTTATCGAAAAGGTTTAAAATCCCGTTATGCAGCGGTAAACCTGCCCTAAGAATAGAGGCAATAACAATTGAATCTGTCGGGATACTGCATTTAGCTATCCCCAATGGAGTAACTACTTGTTTATCGGAATATGAAAGCGTTTTACTAATCTCATAAGCACAAACTTCACCTATTCTCTCAAGATTTCTTCGGAATCTCATACTATCTTTTTGTATTGCCTTATCTCTTATCTCAGCAATAAATTGATTCATTACCGAATTACCTTCTCCAAGATTAATTACCTTCATAGTTATTTATTTAGTATTAATAATTTCAGTATCTCACATGATATCTTATTTATAATCAATGTCTTTCATTGCAATTATATATAAATAGACTCATGCCGGCAACTGAAGTTTCACTTAATTAAATTTCTCAAAGATACAAAAAGATAGAGAAGTTATAAAGCTCCATCATCACAAAAACTATAATATTTACCCCCGGCAATAATCAGATGATCCAGTAACTCAATATCACAAAGTTTGGCGGCATTTTTTAAACGTTTTGTCTGAACTTTATCCTCCTCTCCCGGCATTCTATTTCCGCTTGGGTGATTATGAACAAGAATTATAGAACTTGCCAACTTTATAATTGCAGTTTTTATAATAAATTTCATATCCATTACAGTTGCAGAGAGTCCGCCGCTGGAGAGCCTCTCCTTGGCAATTAGCCTATTCCCCCTATTCAGGTATAGAACCCAACACTCCTCGTGCTGTAGATCTCTTAAGAGAGGAGCAATAAACTTTGCAGCACTCTCAGAGGAGTATATTTGTTGCAACGGCACTGCCTCTATCTCTGCACGCTTTGCAATTTCGAATGCCGCAAGAATAGAGACAATTTTACTCTTCCCCATTCCCTTAAACTCCTTGTAATCTTCGTATGAGAATTTTTTAAGAGTTCCTAAATTATTTCCGGCACTATTGAGTATGGTTCTTGCCAGTTCTATCGCATTCTCATTTTTATTTCCCGATCTGATGAGAATTGCTAAGACCTCTGCATTGCTTAGACTCTGCGCCCCCTTTGTAATAAACTTTTCACGCGGCATCTCATCCTCCTCCCACTCCTTTATAGATAACTTCGACATACAATTAAAATTTATATTTATATGCAAAAAAAAACTTTCCAAAGATTGGAAAGTTTTATCTCTAAAGAGCAATAAAAGGTATATTTACGCTAATTTATTTACGTAAAGTGCTATGCCGCTCTTAATATTGGCTGCCTTATTATAATGAATAATATTTGACTTTGCCAGTTTATCAAGCATTGCATATACCTTTGGCATTAAAGCCATTGCTGCATTCTTGTCTGTTGTATTACGTAGTGCCCTGATAGCATTACGAGTAGTTTTTGCATAATAACGATTATGCACTCTGCGCTTTGCGCTCTGGCGCTGGCGCTTTTCTGCTGATGCGTGATTTGCCATTTATATTAATTTTTAATATTTGGTAGTGAGTAGGGGAATCGAACCCCTATTGCAAGAATGAAAATCTTGAGTCCTAGCCTTTAGACGAACCCACCTTAATTCGATCTTATATTTCCCAATTAATTTGGGATTGCAAAGGTAGAAATATTTTTTTATCCTACAAATTATTTACCTCCCCATTCAAAAGAATATATGATAGACTCAACTTGGCGTAACATATTGCGTTTATCGGTTCCAGGAGCATATACAAAGCCCTCCATCACCAAAATATCTCCTCTTTGCTCATTGAAAAAGGCATGTTGAATAAAAGGTCCGCCCATGAAATCGTTTTGAGCCTCCCATAATCCTCTCACCTCAGCAAAGGTTTTTCCTTTGTACTTGATCCATCTCATTTGAGGAGCAACCTGAGTAGTTGTTGTCATGTAACTATTCTCGAGCATCGCAGGGACATTCGTCTTTAGGATTTCGTTTCTGAAATTTATAAGATTGTCTATAGTCATTGATGTAGAATCTGAATAGGGTATTCTATAGACAAATATGCCTTGATTGGTCTTTGTAGTCTCATATGAGATCCAAATAAAATTCTCCGATTGCTTTTTAAGAGAATATCCTTTAGGAAAGAATGGAGAACCTCCAAACTCCTCAGAAACAAGATCTCTCAAGGATTTTTCCTCATAAATTTTAGAATTTCTAATTATTCTGTTTCTCTCGGCCTGATCAATAGCACTGTAAATTACCTCACTCTTCTCTTTTATTATTGAGAGAGCAGCCATACTATCCGGAGCATTTATCACCACTACAATCTGAGGAGATGACCATATATCCTCCTTCAACTCCACTTTGCTCTCTGTATATTTTTTATCAATGTTAATAATTATAATATTCCTGTGTATCTGCAGCATACTCGAGAAGGCACTTGGCGGAATATTTATAAGCGTAAAAGAGGGCTCCTTTTGCGGAATCATCGGATAATCTTTAGCAAGGAAGCCGCGAATTTCAGAACCGATTTCGGTCTCCCAGTAAGATTTGTCCACCACTACTATAATCTCCCCGGCCTTTCCACTAATTTCGGGTTTTAATTTCATCCCCGACTCCTTACAGGAAACTACTGCTATCGCAATAATCACTATTACTGACAATTGTTTCAATAGTTCTAATGATCTTTTCATAATATTAATTATTAATTATTTAAATAGGCCCAATATATCATTTCCAAAGGCAAGAATCATAAGTCCCATAAGTAAAACCATCCCAATTATCTGCGCATATTCGAGGAACTTATCACTGGGCTTCTTCCCTGTAATTATCTCATATAAAGTAAATGCTATGTGCCCGCCATCCAATGCCGGTATAGGAAGCAAATTAAGTACCGCAAGCATAACGGAAAGGAATGCAGTTATACTCCAGAATATTCTCCAATCCCATGTGTCAGGAAAGATTTTACCGATAGCTATGAAACTTCCTACCGATTTATAGGCCTCAGTCTTAGGAGATACAATAAGCTTCAACTCCTTAAGATAATTTGAGACTGTCGATGTAGCCTTCTTTACTCCTGCCGGGAAAGCGGTTAAAACATTATATTTTTTATCCGTTACTTTATAAAAGTTCTCCGGATTTATATTTACGGCAACCCCTATCATACCGGCAGTATCAACAGCAAGCGGTAAAAATACCAACTCCTCTCCGCGAACAACTGTAGCTACAATCGAATCGCCCTTATGCTTTTGAAGGCAATCCTTAACCTCCAACAACATTCCCGACGACTCACCATTAACAGCCATTATTCTATCCTTCACCTTAAGTCCGGAATTAATATTCAAAGATGAATCAGGTATTTCGGCTACTTCAAATGGTATACCGTATTCAAACATTCTCTCCTTTTTGAGAGACTGGAGAATTTCCGGCATAAACGATTGGTCTATCAATACCGACGCAGTATCGCCGCCTCTTATAATCTTTGCATATTTTGCTTGAGTACGAATAAGATCTATCTGAAGATCCTCAAACCTATCAACCTCCTTCCCTTCGAACGATAGAATCCTGTCTCCATCCTGAAAACCTATCTCTCTACCAAGTTCACTTACATAAACGCCTGTATCAACATCTGAATTCTTTATGTAGCTCTCACCCCATGTCAGCATTATACCCCAATATATAATTATGGCAAGAATAAAATTAAATAGTACTCCGGCAAACATAACCAGCAATCTCTGCCATGCAGGTTTTGTTCTGAATTCCCATGGTTGCGGCGGCTGTTTCATCGCCTCCTTATCCATAGATTCATCAATCATTCCTGAAATTTTGCAATACCCTCCCAACGGCAACCATCCTATACCATATTCAGTATCGCTATTTTTGGGTTTATATTTAAAAAGGCTGAACCATGCATCGAAAAAAAGATAGAACTTTTCCACCCTTATTTTAAAGAGTCTTGCAAAGATGAAATGGCCGAACTCATGTATAAGAATCAGTAAGCCAAGTGCCATTACCACTTGTAATATCTTCATTAATACCGCAGTATTCATATCAATAGTCTTTTATTTATTAAATAGTTAAATTGTTGTCAATATCTTTTTAGCCAATCTTTTGGCCTCCTTATCCGTTTCAAAAATCTGCTCAATATTTGGAGATGAGAGGTAAACGGCCCCCGACATCGTCTTCTCTATTAGCAAAGGTATTTTGTAAAAAGCGAGTTTATCCTTTAAAAAAGCCTCTACCGCTACTTCGTTTGCAGCATTCATTATACAGGGCATATTACCCCCCTTTTTATACGCCTCATAAGCAAGGCCGAGCGCCGGAAATCTATTTAAATCGGGTGAGGAAAAGGTGAGTTGTCCTATCTCCGGAAAATTAATTCTCGCAGTACTTAATGGAATTCTTACCGGATAAGCAAGTGCGTATTGAATAGGTAACCGCATATCGGGACTCCCTAACTGCGCCTTAACAGCTCCGTCTGAAAACTGCACCATTGAATGAATTATAGACTGCGGGTGCACCACAATCTCAATTTTATCTGCAGGCATATTGAAAAGCCACGACGCTTCAATCATCTCGAGCCCCTTGTTCATCATACTCGCCGAGTCTATTGTAACTTTTGCCCCCATATTCCAATTAGGATGCGTAAGCGCCTGCTCTTTTGTTACATGCATTAGCTGTTGAACCGTAAAATCCCTAAAAGGTCCGCCCGATGCCGTTAATATTATCTTCTCTACTCCGTTAGGTTCGCCATTTAGACATTGAAAAATTGCAGAATGCTCGGAATCAACAGGAAGAAGAGGCACATTGCACTCCATTGCCGTCTTTGTAACAATCGCACCGGCAGCTACCAGGGTCTCCTTGTTAGCTAAAGCTATTGCTTTACCGCTTTTAATTGCCGTAAGTGTAGGCTCAAGACCACTGAATCCTACCATAGCCGCCACCACAATATCTATATTGGAACTTTTAAGGTAGTCATTTACAGAATCTATTCCCGCAAAGACCTTGACATCTGTGTGGATAAGCCCGTCAGATACTTTATTGTATAACTCTTTATTGCATATTACAGAGCAGTTCGGGGAAAACTTTAGCGACTGCTCAATAAGAAGATCAGCATTATTATTTGCAGTAAGCATCTCTAATTCAAATAGATCCGGATGCTCTGCAATAACCTCCAATGTCTGGCGGCCAATTGAACCTGTTGAACCTAAAATTGCTACTCTTCTCTTTTCCATCAAACTAATAATTAGAATTTAATATATGTTTGAGGATTAATCGGATCTCCGTTATGCCATAACTCAAAATGCAGATGAGAACCCGTTGTATTTTTCCCGGTATTCCCAACAAGAGCTACCGGAGTACCGGCGGAGACCTTATCTCCTTTTCTCTTTAACAATTTAGCATTATGCTTATATATAGAGATAAGATTATTGTCGTGCTGAATTTCAATTATATAACCATCCTCATCGTTCCATTCGGCAGCTATCACAGTTCCGGCGAGAGTAGAGGAGACCACACTGTTAGGCTCTGCAGCGATATCGGTATACGGGTGCCTTATTGCAATACTATATTCTTGTGTTACAATACCTTTAACAGGCGGAAAAAAGTGCAGACCCTCTATCTGAGATATCTTCTGAGGTTCGGTAGAAAGTTTGAATTTTTCCTCCTCCATAACGGTTTTTCTCAAAAGCGAATCATTTTTAGCAAGCAACGGACGGTTTATCTCCTCTTTCTCTCTACCCTCCTTAATATGCATAAGGCTATCTATCTGCAATGGCTCCTTACCGGTTACTATCCTTTGAACATTAACAAGCTGCAACCGCCACAAATCCACCTCGCACCTGAGCGAATCTATCTTCATCTGATTTTGTATTAATGCTCTCCTGCTCTCAGCAGAGGGATAACCTGGAATATATTCACGCAGCGATGTTAGTGAGATAAGCATTGTAACGGAGACTATCAAGAAGACTACAACAAGTGCAATTGTAACGAGCGACCAGGTGCCATTAGCTTTGAATGCGAACAACTTTTCATGGGTCGTATCATTGAATATTGCTATACGGAATTTATTGGATAATTTGTTCCGGTTTTTACGCTTTCTTTGCTGCATATCTGTTTAAAAAAATTAACTTTGCAAAATATGGACAGGATTCTTGGAATTGATTATGGCAAAAAAAGAACGGGGATTGCCGTCAGCGATCCTCTTGGTATTTTTGCCTCAGCCCTGGAAACTGTTCCGACTGCAAATATAATCAATTACCTCAAAAATTATACCTGCAAAGAGAAAGTGAAACTTTTTGTTGTCGGCTACCCAAAAAATCTCAATGGTAACCCTGCGGAATGCACACCATTCGTAGATCTCTTTTTAAAAACCCTTAAGAAGAATTTTCCCAACATTCCTATATCTCTGGAGGATGAAAGATTTACATCACAGATTGCAATGCAGGCTATGATAGCCGGAGGAATGAAAAAATCAGACCGAAGAGAGAAAGGCTCAGTAGATAGAATTAGTGCGGCAATAATTTTGCAGTCTTATTTAGATAGCAAAAACAACAAACTAATATGATATTACCTATATATGTTTATGGCTCTGATGTACTCCAAAAAAGAGCCGCAGAGGTTGAAGTTGAAAAGGAGGAGGGACTCCGACAACTTATAGATGATATGTACATTACAATGAAGGATGCCGATGGTGTTGGAATTGCCGCCCCACAGGTAGGCAAATCACTTAGAATAGTGATAGTAGATGGTTCCGGTTTTGATGAAGAGGATATGCCCGGTCTTAAAGAGTTCAAAAGGATAATGATAAATCCGGTAATCATAGACGAAAGCAAAGAGATGGTCGAATATGAGGAGGGTTGTCTAAGTCTGCCAAACATTCATGCTAATGTAATACGCCCTAAAAAGATAACCGTTAAGTACCTCGACAACGATTATAAAGAGGTTACTGAGGAGTTCGACGGGTTCGGGTGCAGAATGGTCCAACATGAAATAGATCATCTAGATGGACACGTATTTACCGATAGAGTAAGTCAAATAAGAAAAAAATTATTACAATCTAAACTGAACAATATAGCTTCCGGAAAAGTTAAAGCGCGTTACAAAATTAAATTGGAAAAAAAATAAGGAGAAAGAGAATATGGGAGCATTTCACGCATATGACATAAGAGGAATTTATAATGTAGATTTTAATAAAGATATTGCATACAAAGTGGGGTTTTTCCTTCCAGAATTGCTAAAAACAAAAGATATTCTGGTGGGCAGAGATGCAAGAATCTCATCGCCGGAGATAAGAGAATGGCTTGTAAAGGGCATAACCGATGCAGGAGCAAATGTAACGGATATAGGTTTGGCAACAACGCCAATGGTCTATTTTGCTACCGCAAAGTACGGTTTTAAATGCTCGGTTCAAATTACTGCATCTCATAATCCTAAAGAATACAACGGGTTGAAAGTATCTTGCGAAAACGCATTGCCTGTTGGTTACGACAACGGACTCGGTGAGATAGAGAGCTGGATAAACAGCGGAAAAGAATGTGTAAAAGCAGACAGACCAGGTGTTATAAAGGAAAAGGAGATAAAGCCGGAGTATATTAAGTTTCTCTCTAAATACAGAGCCGACTACTCAAATTTGAATATAGGAATTGATTTTTCAAATGGTATGGCTCCTATGATTGTAAACAAGATCTTGCCACCCGCAGATAACGTTCACTATATTTTTGATAAAATAGACGGCACCTTCCCGAATCATGAAGCTAATCCGCTTATGCCTGAGAATATTGTAGCTTTACAAAAACTTGTAAAAAAAGAGAGATGCGATATCGGGGTAATATATGACGGAGACGCAGATAGAGTTATGTTTGTTGATGAAAAATCTAATTTCATCTCTCCAGATCTGATTATCGCCCTGCTTGGACACTACTGGATAGAAGAGCGAGGTTTCAAAGGCACTGTTCTGCAGGATATAAGAAGTTCCAAGGCAGTTGGAGAGTATCTTGCACCGATGGGGGCAAAAATGCAGACATGGAAGGTAGGAAGAGCTTTTGCAGCACGAAAACTCAGAGAAATAGATGGTATATACGGAGGAGAACTTGCAGGTCATTACTACTTTAGAGAATTTTTTTACTCCGACAGCGGTATAATGGCCTCATTAATTGTGCTTAATATAGTTGCTGCATTTAAACAGAGAGGTATAAAATTATCGAATGCAATTGCCAAAATTGCAAAATACAAAAACTCCGGTGAGATAAATTTTAAACTCGACAGGAAAAAAGCGGCGATGGATGCAGTACGTGATTATTTCGTAAATGAAGAAAAGCCGACAGCTACTATGGATTTTGACGGATACAGAGTAGAATTCAAAAAGTGGTGGTTCAATATAAGACCATCCAACACAGAACCTTATCTTCGCTTCATAGCAGAAGCCAAAACACAGTCTTTGTTGGAAGAAAAAGTCGCAAAAACAAAGGAAATTATTGCCAGATATAATAAATAAGAAGATGAAAGGCCGATATCTATCATTGGATTTGTTGCGAGGAATTACTATTTTCGGAATGGTATTCAGCGCAATTATTCCATATGGCGTACTTCCGGCGTGGATGTATCATATTCAGAACCCTCCTCCTACCCACGAGCTGAATATGTCTATAGCCGGCCTCAGCTGGGTTGATCTTGTCTTCCCTCTCTTTATCTTCTGCATGGGGGTCGCTATTCCGCTCTCCGGCATTAAGAGAATAGAAAAAGGCATAACTGCCAAAGAGTTCACAGCCTCTGTTCTTCACAGATTTTTAATGTTATGGCTTTTCTCTTATCTGTATGTCTTCATCACCTTTACAGAGATAAATTCCCAATGGGCGCAGGCTCTTACAATTTGCGGATTTATCTCCCTGTTCCCGCTGTACGGCAACGTAGAGAGGTTTCGCTTTGTAAAGTCGAAATCCGCCGTTACGGCAATAAGAGTTGTAGGGCTTGCACTCTGTTGCCTTGTAATTTATATTGGACATGTAAAATATGGTGAGGTAATTACTCTTCAAAGACGCGGAATAATTATCTTCCTGCTGGCTTTCCTCTATCTTTTCGGTAGCCTGATATGGTTTTTTACCAGACAAAAGCGCTCAATAATGGCTGCGCTGTTCGCGTTATTATTTCTTTTTACCCTTATTACTCAGGGCTACGACATCCCGGCTAGGACATACGCAAGAGAGGAGATTCGCTGGTGGTTTAATATAGAGTATATTTATTTTCTTATGTTACTTATTCCGGCAATCTTTACAGGAGAGATATTATACAACAAGATTAACAATAAAGAGTACTATAAGCAGATAAACGGAGGTTACTATATCTATTTAATTCTGGCCGCGCTCGTGGTTTGGAACTGTTATGCCCTTTATCTGAGAGAGATTAAGTTGAATCTTGTAGTCTCATTTATAACTCTTATTGTGGCGGGGTACTTAATATTCAAAAAAATACCCCAATACAGAGAGCTTTTCCTCACAGGAGCACTCTTTTTAATGTGGGGGCTCATTATGGACCCACTCGACGATGGAATCAGAAAGGTCCCTTGCACAATCTCCTACTGTTTTACCACATTTGGAATAAGTATTTTCCTTTTAATGATTTGCGATTTAATATGCAAATTCTTACCTCACAGCCTATTTACCAATATCTTTAGCGGTGCAGGCAAAAACCCTCTAATGAGTTATGTGGCCTACTATATCTTAATAATACCAATAATAAAACTTGCAGGAGTAGCCGGCCTCTATGAGGCAGCCTATCCGGCAGGAGATCCGATGATGGGAATAGCAAGGGCAGCCGTAGCCGTTCTGTTTACTATGTGGATAGTGAGCCTGTTTTCTAAGAAAAATATCTATTGGAAGGCCTGAAGATTACCTTAATTAATTTTGTCGAGACCTACCGGAATTTTCATTTTAAGAATTTTCTCCGCAGCATTTACCTCAATAAGGAGCTCTTCATGAAATGGAATAATACAAACACTCTTTGCAGAGAGCTCAAGACAAGGATTTCCGGGATAATCCAAAAAGGCTCTTACCTCTCCTACTCTCTCGTTCATCTCATTTAGAATTGTATAACCCACAAGAGAGTACAATCCCTCTTCAGAATCGTTATTGGAGTTATGCCGCTTATCGACCGTCGTTTTTTTAGCTTTAGGTACCTCAACAAATATCTCTTTACCAACCAATTCCTCTGCATGAGAAAGATCATTCACCGTTTCAAATTTAATAATGGAACCAGAGCCCTTCTCTACGGAGGATTCTATAAAGAAAGGAACCGGAAATCCATCAAAATAGATGAATACCGATCCCTTTATCGTTCGCATTTCATAATCTGAAAACCTTATGGCTACTGCTCCTTCCGTCCCGTAAGATTTTATGACTTTAGCCACAATCGTCAAGTTATCGGAAATGGTTTTCATTACTATGGAATTGCACACAAACCGCGCAAATTATTTTGTCTCCTCAGCAGGTTGCTCTGCAGCAGGTGCAGCCTCAACAGCAGCAGGTTGCTCTGCAGCAGGTGTAGCCTCAACAGCAGCATTAACCTTAGCCTCCTCGGCCTTGGCAGCAGCTTCTGCTTCCTCTTTAACCTTAGCCTCGGCAGCAGCCTTAGCAGCAGCCTCCTCAGCTTTTCTCTTTGCAATAACCTCTGCTCTTGCCGAGCTAACCTTATTTTCAGCCTCAATAACTGCTTTTCTGGTAGATGAAAGGTCGTTAGCTAATTTGCTCTTTTTGTTGCTTACTTTTGTCTCCTTTTCTGTGATCCATGCATTAAATTTAGCATCGGCCTGCTCCTGGGTAAGAGCGCCCTTTGTTACTCCTCCCTGGAGATGCTTTCTAAGCATAACACCCTTGTAAGAGAGAATTCTTCTGCAAGTATCTGAAGGTTGTGCACCTTTGTTAAGCCAATCCAATGCTCTATCACAATTTAAAGTGATTGTTGCAGGATTAGTGTTAGGGTCATAAGTACCCAAAAGTTCAATAAAGCGTCCATCGCGTGGAGCTCTGCTGTCGGTTACCAAAATATGAAAAAAAGCATGAGCCTTCTTTCCATGGCGTGACATACGAATTTTAACAGACATAACTGTATAATTTTGATTATTAATTAAAACCTCTTCTGCTCGAGAAAAGGAGTGCAAATATAGACCTTTTTATTTTAAGTTCCAAAAATTTGCAGATTACGACGGTAGGGAGTATATTTGGAGGCTCTATTCCGCAAATTTCAACTGCCAAGAAACCTATTTCAAGAGTGTTCAAGAGCCCGAATTTGCATAAAGGGAGTTTTATATAAATGTCGGGAGACTTAAAAACAAATATACAATGATTTCTCTTCATAAAAACATTTTATGGCCGGGCATAATTATAAGCCTGATAACACTATTAACACTGCAAATTTCAGCACAGACAATACAGGCAGCTTCCTCGGAAGAGCAAATAGATTTAATACAGGCAGCCCCTACA
>CAYLGW010000024.1:0-8051 GCA_964383385.1 uncultured Muribaculaceae bacterium | reverse complement strand
AATACAGGCAGCTTCCTCGGAAGAGCAAATAGATTTAATACAGGCAGCCCCTACAGTGCAGCAAATAGGTTTAATACAGGCTGCTCCCTCGGAAGAGCAAATAGATTTTATGCAAGTTCCCTATGAAGCACAAATAACTCAGGTGTCGCAAGTCACCCCTGCAAATCAAATAGTAAAAACTGCACAATCTCTTATGAATAAAAAAGGAGAAAAACTGCTCGCAGCCAAGAGGTTTAAGATTAACGGGAATAAGATATGGCACTATTTTAAAGACAACTCTCTGAAACAATATTTAAAAGATAGTCTCAAGGTTATGGAGAAAAGATGCGCGGATATTTTAAAAAGCGCATACATGGCGCAAAATTTAATTGAAATAAAGAGCGATATACCAGGATGGGAGGGATATCCTGTGGGATTATATGAATACTATACGGGAAAAGATATTAAAATTAATAGGCCAAAGAAGGGAAAGGTACTGATGCTCAATCCCTCTGCAAGGCAACTTGCTTTATGGATAATTACTGCCGTTATGGAGGCGAAAGGTTCCTTAAATTACAATGATTTAAACAAGGTAGCAAACTTTATAAAATGGCAGTCCGGAGCTCAATTCCCGGTTTCAGGAGTCGTTTACGAAGATATGTATACAAAAGGGTTTTATGAACCTTACGTCTTTAAAGATGGCGTTACGGTTTACGTTGCAAACTCCAATATGTTTCCGAAAGACAAAACCTGTACAGAGGAGCAACTTGATTTTTACCTTAATCTTAAAAATTCAGATTTAAAGCCTAATACCGGACGCTATGCACGTATTTGCAGTACCAATCGCGATATGTATTATGCAGCCGGAGGAACAGAGGAGGTGGGAGACAATAACGACAACCGGAAACAAGAGTGGCTCGGAGTAGTTAGAAAATTGTACCAGAAGGCCTGGAATGCACCGACAAATGAACTTATAATCGCTTGGGCAAAGGCCAACCTATAAAGAGTAAAAACCATGCTCATTAATCATGAACTTTCCCTTCAGTTTCATCTCAAACAATAGGGCATAAAAAAAAGGGCCGCAGAACGCAACCCTATTTTTCTTAACCTAAATTTAACCTATGAAAAAACTATTTGTCTTATACTATAACAAAGCCCGTGCCAAAGATTAAATTTTTTAAAAAAACAAAGAGAAAAATAATGCCCGATTATTTTTCAAGTACCTGCGTAATGCTAATAATTTGTACAGGCTCAACAGGAATATCTCTTTGAGCCGTCCTTACAACTGCAATTTTATCCACAACATCCAAACCGCTGATCGTCTCACCGAAAACCGTATAATCACCATTGAGCTGCGCACAAACATCCGCATCTACTACTATATAGAATTGAGAACCGGAAGAGGCCTTAGATGGATTTGAAGTATCAGGTTTACGAGCTGCTGCAAGAGCGCCCTTTTTATGTTTGAACTGAGGAAGTATCTCGGCAGGAATTGTATATCCAGGTCCACCTTGTCCGTATGTAGCAACAGCCTGCGGATCTTTTGTATTCGGGTCGCCTGTCTGAATCATAAAGCCCCTTATTACTCTGTGGAACAGAATTCCATCGTAAAATCTTTGAGAAACCAACTTCATAAAATTATCTCTGTGAAGAGAGGTCTCTTTATAAAGTTTTACCCTGATGGTGCCTAAATTGGTTTTAATATCAAAAACCGGCTCATCTACCTTTACTATACTCATTGTGTCAATTTTTTGTGCAACCGCCACACTATCCTTCGCAGGAATCTGCTCTGTTTTGCTCGAATTTTTGCAGGAGAACAGTAGTGCAGAAGCAATTGTTAATAAAAATAAAATCTTTTTCATACTCTTGTGTTAAATTTTCATTGGTATTTGATAGCTTTCATGCGGAATTAATTAGCTCCTATCCGACAAATAAAATCTTATAGTTGTACCGGAATCGTATAGTTTCCCTCATGTTCCTACTCTTTAAGGCTTCAAAGATACAAATAAAAAATTCTGTAAGTATCCCTCATACATTTTTTATATCTTTGGGGCATGAAACGTTTTATTACAGCACTTTCAATATTTTTAGCTATATGGCAGATTTCCAGCGCACAATCTGTTGGATTGGTACTCAGTGGCGGTGGAGCAAAGGGCCTTTCACATATTGGCGTTATAAAAGCATTGGAAGAGAATGAGATTCCGATAGATTATATCTGTGGTACCTCCATAGGGAGTATTATTGGAGCACTATATGCTATAGGAATGAGCCCGGACGAGATGGTGGCGCTATTTAAGACTCCGGAATTTAATGCCTGGTTCAAAGGTCTACCGGAGCAGGCCTACGCCTCCTATTTTTACAGAGATGATCCCACTCCTAAAATGTTCGGTTTCTCTATCTCAAAAAAGGAGGAGTCAGGCAAATGGAAAATTAATTTGCCAAGCAGTCTTGTGTCGCCATACTCAATGGATCTGGCTGTAATGCAAGTGTTTACCTCCTCGGCTGCAGCTTGTAACTATAATTTTGACTCACTGATGGTGCCCTATTTCTGTGTAGCATCTGATATAGAGAGAAAGAGCTCTTTTATCTCTAAAAGCGGCAACCTCGGTGCCGCAGTCAGGGCCTCTATGACCTATCCCCTCTATTTTAAGCCGATTGTAATAGACACTACCCTCCTTTTTGATGGTGGTTTTTATAATAATTTCCCATGGGATATAATGAAAAAAGATTACAATCCCGACTACATAATTGGAGCGAAATGCGTTCCATCCAAGGTTAAAATGGATGAGGAAAATATTGTAGGGCAAGTTATGAACATGATGATGACCCAGACCAATTATAGCATTCCTAATGAGACCGGCATTGTAATAGACGGGCAATACGAGTTTGGATTGATGGATTTCGGCAAAGTAGATGAAATTGTAAAGGAAGGATACAATAATACAATGAACTATATCCTGCAAATAAAGGAAAGGGTAAAAAGAGTAAGAAACCAGAGTGAGATAGAAGCCATGAGGCAAAATTTCAAAAACAAATGTAAAGAGGTTAAGTTCCATAAGGATATCGACATAAGTGAAGATCTAAATAAGAGCCAACGGTCCTATGTAAGGAGAACTATTAGAGAGGACAGACTGGAAGATTTTGATTTTGACCAATTTAAAAGAGGCTATTTTAGAATCATCTCCAGCAATACCGTTAAAACCTTTTACCCGTATTATGAGCAGAAACAAGGCGACTCACTTTTCTTTCTGAAAATAAAGGCTACCAAAGCAGCACCGTGGAATTTCTATCTTGGCGGTAATATCTCCTCATCTTCACTGAATCAGGGTTATATGGGAGCTTCATATATGCGAATGTCCTCTATGCCTTGGAGGGTCTATTTTGGAGCCAATATTGGTAAATATTACAAGGGAGCGAACCTAAGATTTAGAAAAGATATAGGTATTAATCCTCTGGCCTATTATGATATTGAGACTATAATACACCAGTTCGATTACTATAACGGGAATCAAAATCTGTTTAAATTCGATAGAATACCAAATAACATTCAGTTGAGAGAGATGTTTGCAAAGGTATCTGTCGGTACTCCTCTAAATATAAAGAGCAATATGCTTGCAAAGTTTTACATAGAGGGGGGACAGGAATTGTTCCGATACTACAGAACAGGAGAATATTCCTCCAATGATAACCCCGATAGAACCTTCTTTAATGAAATCTCCGCTGCTATAGGCCTCGAACGAAACACACAAAACTTTCTCCTCTATCCTACGAACGGAAAGAGAGAGAGTATTTATGCCAGATATATCTACGCCAACGAAACTTATAAAGAGGGCACAAACAACGCCTCACTGTTCAATAACGTAGATAAAAACCACAACATATTCATGTTTAAGGCGATAATTGAGGACTATTTTACAATCACCAAATGGTTCCATATAGGCTACCTCGCAGATCTTACAATATCTTCAAAGTTTAAAATGAGCAACTATTACTCAACCATGATGTACTCACCTGCGTTTGAACCTATTCCACACAGTAAAACTTTACTTATGGAATTATACAGAGTACCAAGCTATTTTGGTGGAGGAGTCTCGCCCGTATTTCTATTTATGAAATCTCTCTTTATACATAGCGGAGTATATTATTTCCAACCATACGAAAAGATAATAGCCACCTCCGATGGAGCCTATGAGTACAGCGGTAAATTTCCAAAGGGAGGCCTTATCGCAAATGCAGCACTCGTATGGCAATCGCCGTTCGGACCAATCTCGTTATCCTGCTCCTACTACGAAAAGGGGGAACATAAATGGTATCCTCAACTAAACATAGGATTCTTAATATTTAATAAAAAAAGAATAGAGAATTAATGAGGAGAATAATTCAACAATTTAATTGCATGAGCAGATGGCAAATCCGATAAAAACACTGGCAGGAGAGACCGCAATATACGGCCTAAGTACCATCTTAGCCAAGATGATTAATTTCTTTTTTGTACCTATCTATACGAGAATACTTTCTCAGGAGGGTTATGGATCATACTCGGAGATAATGTCTTACATTGCTGTAATGCAGGTTGTGCTGGTTCTGGGACTCGAGACAGGCTGTTTCAGATTTGCCAATAATTTAAGAAATTCAATAAAGGAGAAGTTTGAGGGAAGTGGAAAAGCAAAGGAGGAGGCATCGGAGATAAAACGGGAGCAGGAAAAACCCTTTTCCGATGCAATTATAACCATCTTCTCTATTTCGTTGCTCTTTTTTGGCATTTTAGCTCTCTTTTCAAAAGAGATCTCCTCACTGATGGGCTATGGAGGAGACGGAAAAATGATAGTTTATGTAGGAGGCGTGCTGGCTCTCGATTCAATAACTGCAATTCTCTTTGCAAGACTAAGATACTATCAGAAGGCTCTAAAGTTCGCTCTGCTTAAAAGTATCAAGATTCTAAGTGAATTAGGGTTAAACTTGTGGCTCTTTTTATGGGTTCCCGGCTATTTGCAAGCAAATCCGGACTCCTTTCTTTTGAATTTTATACCGGCAAAAATAGACTTTTCATATATAATTTTTGCTGTCTTTATGAGTTGTGTCTTGTGTACTTTACTTTTCATCCCCGATTTTTTAAGGGTCAAGTATACCTTTTCAAAGGGTCTGTGGAAAAGGATGATGCTCTATTCTCTCCCTATAATGATTGCCGGCCTTCCGGGTACTGTAAATGAAAGTCTCGACAGAATTCTCTTCCGTTTTTTCGCCCCCTCACATCTATCATGGAGAGCAGAACTTGGTGTATATCAGGCAGCTGTAAAACTTGCTGTAATAATGAACCTCTTTATTCAAATGTTCAGATATGCTGCGGAACCCTTCTTCTTTGCAAGGGCTAAAGAAAAAGGTTCTAATGAATTATATGCCAAAGTAATGGAATATTTTATCGCATTCAGTATGCTTATTTTCCTTGGGGTAACACTCTACATAGATTTAATTGGTCTTATTTTGGGCAAGGATTTCAGAGGAGCCATAAGCACAGTGCCATTCATGCTCTTTTCATACATGATACTCGGAGCAATATTCAATGTTTCAATGTGGTACAAATTGAGTGGCCAAACAAGGTTTGCCATTAATATTACAGTTGTCGGGTTACTTATAACTGCTGTTGTAAATATTATTTTTATGCCTCTCTTCTCATATTGGGCATCTGTTGCAGCTCACGTACTTAGCTGTCTTACAATGCTCATATATAGCATTTATTTAGGTAACAAATACTATCCGATTCCATATAACTGGAGGAGAATCACCTCTTACGTTGGAGTTGCTATAGGATTATATATTGTCTCTTTGGTACTCCGATATATTACAGGCCAGACAATTGCGGAAGAGTTCAAGATAGCCAGAATGGCCGTCTCACTCTCTTTAAATACAATTCTGATCCTCTCCTATATCTGGTACTGCATAAAAAAGGGAGAACTGCAACACTATTTTGTAAATAAAATTTAATCTAATACTATGATAACAAGCATGATTCATTTAGAAAAACAGCTCAAATAATCAGCTACGGCAAATAAATTTTCATGCACAATATCATACACATTTAAATTATAGAGATATGAACGTAAAGATTGTAAATAAATCTGCATTCGAAACGCCGGAATATGCAACCACCCTCTCGGCAGGGATGGATCTTAAAGCTAATATAACTGAGCCAATGATTTTAAAGTCTTTTGAACGGGCAATGATTCCCACAGGACTTTACATAGAGTTGCCAGCCGGATATGAGGCTCAGATTAGGCCAAGAAGCGGTCTTGCAGCTAAATCAGGTATCACAGTTGCCAACAGCCCGGGAACAATCGATGCCGATTACCGCGGAGAGATAAAGGTAATTCTAATTAATCTCTCTAAAGAGTCCTTTAAAATCAATAAGGGAGATAGAATAGCTCAGATGATAGTAGCAAAACACGAACATATAGAATGGAATAGGGTTGATGAGCTTGGTGTTACGGAGCGAGGAGAGGGAGGTTTCGGTTCAACAGGGGTAGGACTTGGCGAAATAATCACTAAGATTCATAAATTTTTTATGAGTTGTTCGGGCGGTGTATGCACAGATACAAGAAAAATTATTAAGGATTCTCTCTTTTTTGCGCTTAAGGGTGAAACATTCAACGGAAATGAATTCGCAGTAAAGGCACTTGAATCCGGAGCCGCCTATTCGATTGTGGATGAGAAAGAGATTATTGAGAAGAACGCAATCTATTCTGAGAGGCTTATTCTTGTTCCAAATGTTTTGGAGGCCCTTCAACAACTTGCAAGGTTTCACAGGCTGCAATACCATATTCCAGTAATAGGACTTACCGGCACTAATGGAAAGACCACCACTAAGGAGCTGATAACCTCTGTCCTCCGCAAAAGATACAACGTAGTTGCAACTGAAGGCAATTTTAACAATCATATCGGGGTACCTCTTTCACTTCTTAAAATTAATTCTCAAACCCAAGCTGCTGTAATAGAGATGGGGGCAAGTGCACCGGGTGAGATAAAGGCTCTGGTTAACATTGTTTGCCCTGTATTTGGACTTATCACAAATGTAGGCAAGGCACACCTGCTCGGATTCGGCTCATTTGAAGGAGTAAAGAAAACCAAAGGAGAATTATATGACAATCTATTGGAACACAGAAAAATAGCTTTTGTGAATATTGACAATCCTGTTCTTGCGGAGATGATCTCCAAAAGGCCCGATCTGCATATTGTGCCATACGGACCAAAAAACGATCGTGCAAAAATTATTGTTGATCAAAAAGATAATCCCTTCCTAAAGATAACTATTCCTAATCCGTTCTACGGCAATACTACTGTAGAAGAGAGTGCCGGTAACAACAGCACCTCCATTAACGGTAATAAAGAGAGCGTAGGTAACAACAGCACCTCCATTAACGGTAATAAAGAGAGCGTAGGTAACAACAGCACCTCCATTAACGGTAATAAAGAGAGCGTAGGTAACTCCAATAATTCAGATAACAGCGGCAGCGCAGACAGTTTAAACACCATAGGTATAAATTTCTCTGCAAAAAAGATAGAAATTCAGACCAAACTGATTGGCACATACAATGCCGATAATGTTCTCGCCGCCCTATGCATAGGAACTTATTTTAATATTCCTATTGATAAATCTGTAGAAGCAATTTGCGAGTACACTCCTACAAATAATCGTTCTCAAATGATTAAGACAAATCATAATATATTAATTGTAGATGCCTACAATGCAAATCCGACCAGTATGCACGCCTCAATAGATAACTTCAGGTCATTGAATTTTGAGCATAAAGTTCTAATACTGGGCGATATGCTTGAACTTGGTGGGGATTCCGTTGAAGAACATAAAAAGATACTTGAACTTGCACTCTCATTTGCAACGGAACATATTTATCTTGTAGGGAAAGAGTTTGCAAAGGCCAGCAGGCTGCTGCTTAATAATAAACCCGACGAAGGCTTTGCAAGCAACAACAACTCAAACAATTATATTGCAGGCAGTGGAGATGGAAACATCAACTCAAACAATTATATTGCAGGCAGTGGAGATGGAAACATCAACT
>CAYLGW010000023.1:0-28859 GCA_964383385.1 uncultured Muribaculaceae bacterium | reverse complement strand
CGATTATTAGATAATCACTACTCTCTAATTCTTAGAGGGGCGTAAATAGAAGAGGCCGATTGAATAGTCAATCGGCCTCTTCTATTTTATGTATACTATTTAAAGCTATATAGTTATTTTATGTTTTTGGCTATATCATATCCGGCCTTGAGGGCTTTAAGGTTCATATCAACAATCTCTTCTCCTTTTTTCCCGAAGATAAAGCGGATACCCTCCTCTATCTTATCGTACTCAATTCCTACAAAAGGTGCGGCAGCTCCGAGCATTACAATATTTGCTGCCCTCGGAGAACCTATCTCTTTTGCAATCTCCTCTACATTCAATATAACCTTATGAGAGAGTTTATCCAACTCTGCATTAACCTTTGCAATATCCGGATAATTTGGAATATTAACGAAAGGAACTGAATTGGTTACAAGCCAACCCTCTTTACGGAGGTATGGTAAATATCTGAGACTTTCCATTGGCTCAAGAGAGATAATCAAATCTGCATGACCAAGCGGAATAAGATCGGAATTGATAGGTTTATCTGAGATTCTGAGATTGGATTGTACATCGCCTCCTCTTTGGCTCATTCCGTGGACTTCGGCCTGTTTCATATAGAGTCCCTCCTTAAGAGCGGCTTCGCTTATTACTGCTGCAATAGACAATATTCCTTGTCCGCCGACTCCTGAAAGTATAATATCTGTTTTCATACTATTTAAAAAATTTTGGACATTATTTCTTTTTCTTTTTGCGGGCAAGAGTTTGCATACATTCCCTTCTTGGAATTATAACTGAAACACCTTTATATTCAACCTCTTCCTTAATTACTTTGCGCATCTCCTCGTGATTCTTCTTTAGAGGGATAAGTACCCTGATATGTTCAGGCGCAACACCTATACCTTGGCAGATAGACTCAAGGCGTCCTGTACCTGCAGAATCCTGTCCACCGGTCATGGCAGTTGTTTCATTGTCGGAGATAACTATGGTGATATTTGTCTTTTCGTTAACGCAGTCGAGTAGTCCTGTCATTCCGGAGTGGGTAAAAGTGGAATCACCAATAACAGAGATAGCCGGGAACAAGCCAGCATCGGAAGCTCCTTTTGCCATTGTTATTGATGCACCCATATCTATACAAGTATCTACTGTTCTGAAAGGAGGCATTGCTCCTAATGTATAACATCCTATGTCGGAGAATACTTTTGCTCCCTTATAGTCGGCAATAACCTCATTTAGAACTTCATAAACATCCCTGTGGCCGCAACCCATGCAAAGAGCCGGCGGACGTTGTTCAACAACTTCAGGAATAGCAAAAAATTTATCAATCTTCTTTCCGATAGCCTTACCAACCTCATCTGGTGTAAGCTCACCATCGCGTTTAAGGGTACCATCAAGGCGTCCGTGAACTATAAGACCCTTTGCAAGGTAACCTTTCAACTGTTGCTCTACTATTGGGAATCCCTCCTCAATAACAAGTAACTCGTCACATTCATTTGCAATTTTTTCAACGAGTTTTCTTGGGAGCGGATATTGACATATTTTAAGTACAGGATGATTAAATCCTTCTTTACAATTTTCAGCGAGATAATTAAAAGCTATACCTGTAGTAATTATACCTAGTTTCTTGTCTGGACCATCGAAATAGTTGTTGTATTTTGAATTTTCAGACTCTGCTGTAAATAGATCCTGATCGGCAATAAGTTTTCTATAACGTTCGCGTGCATTTGCAGGAAGTAGAATATAACGTTTTCTGCTTTCGGGGTCGATATGCATCTCATTCTGTCTCTTTGGCTCGCGGGCAGTAACACCTGCACGTGAGTGGGCCATACGGGTAGTTACTCTCATTAAGATAGGATAGCCTAATTTTTCTGAAAGTTCATAACCATCATAGGTCATATCGTATGCCTCTTGCTGGTTAGAGGGCTCAAAAATAGGAATCATGGCAAAATTACCATATGTTCTATTATCTTGTTCATTTTGAGAAGAGTGCATAGATGGATCGTCTGCTGTGACAATAATCATACCTCCATTAATGCCGCTCATACAGGCATTCATGAAACTGTCTGCTGCAACATTTAAACCTACATGCTTCATACAACTAAGTGTGCGTTTTCCGGCATAACTCATTCCGTGAGCAGTCTCCAATGCTGTTTTTTCATTTGTGCACCAGCGGCTGTGAATATTACTGCCGGCTGTTTTCTGTTGAATATACTCGGTAATTTCTGTCGATGGAGTACCCGGATAGGAGTATACTCCGGAGAGTCCGGCATCTATTGCAGCCTGGGCAATTGCTTCATCACCTAATAAAAGTCTTTTTGTCATACTATTTAAAAATTTTGAACATAAAAAGATTAAAAAATTTTGCAATAGCCATATAATCAATTCACTATAGAGCTATTTTTGCATTATTATTTAATTGTCCCTTTTTAGCAATGTTAAAATAATTTTATGTTCGGTTTTATATAGAAAATATTAAATGTTTTAATTTTAGGCGTAAAGTTACTATAAAAATGTAACTAAAACAAACAAATTGATTGAATTTATTAAGTTAAAACTTTATCTATATGATATGCAGTTGCTTTTATATTGACTATCAATAATCAATATATAGATATTGCTATTTGATAGTTTTTATAGCAGGAATTATCATCTCAAATAGTCCCGAAATTACCGATATGAGCCCGAGTACAAAGATTACAATACCAGAAATTTTATTAATTGTAATGAGCTGTTTAAGTCTGAATTTCTTTCTGAAAACATTTATCGTGGTACTTAAAACAAACCACCAGAATGCCGTTCCCAAAAATACGCCCCATAAAATTGTAAATATGGTTGATTTTGAGGCCTGTTCATCTGTGAATTCGAAACCAACCGCTGCAAATAGGCCGAGAATCAGAAAAACAGCTCCCGGATTTGTGATGGTCATTACAAAGGCCTCGAGAAAATCTTCGAGATGTCTTTTATTTGTATTTTTTTGTCTGATTTGTTTAATAGGGTTCTTGAGGTAGATGCGTAAGCCTATAAGGATGATGATTATACCTCCGACAATCATTACTATTTCTGTGTGATCTTTAATAAGGTTTTGTACGAAAGCAAGTCCGAGTAAGGAGATGCCGGCATAAAAAGTATCCGAAGCAGAGGCTCCAAGTCCCGTAATGAAGCCCGAATTCCTACCTTTACTTAGAGTTTTCTGTACGCACAGAATTCCTATTGGGCCCAGAGGAATGGAGGCACCCAATCCTACTATAAAACCTTTTAACAGCGTTAATAACATAATTGAACCGATATTTTCTCTATATTTGTACCTAAGTTGCAAATTTACAAAAAAAGATTCTTTAAAGGCAATAATACTGTATATGGGTAGAAAAAAAACTATAATTTATATTTGGCTTCTGTCACTTCTCTCGTCGTTGCTGCTTTCGGTTCCCTTCCTATTACCTCATGGGGGAATTGTAGCATTTGTTGCATTAGTTCCTTTACTCACGGCGGAATATTTGGCAAAAGAGGGAAAAGTAAAGTTCTTCTGGGTTATTTATTATCTTGCATTTTTACTCTTTAACTTATTTACAACATATTGGGTCTATCTTGCCACTATGCCAGGTGCGATTGCAGCAATCACCCTTAATGCTCTTCAAATGTCTGTAATATTCGCACTTTTCAGATGGATAAAACGTAATACCGGCACTTTCCTCTCATATCTCTTTCTGGTTGTTGCCTGGTTGGCGTGGGAACATTCCTATTTTAATTGGCAGGTAAGTTGGCCATGGCTTGTTTTGGGAAATTCTTTTGCAACATCAATTAAACTTGTTCAATGGTATGAATTCACCGGAACTCTCGGTGGTTCGCTGTGGATATTGCTTGTCAATATTCTGCTCTTCAGAATACTGATGTTAATATACTCTCATAAACGTTATCTGATTTCGGTCTCATCTCTTGCAGCTATAATTGTACTTCCTATGCTTTTTTCCGCCATAATGTATAATCAATATGGTAAGAAATTATCTAATGATAAAAGAGACAGTATTGCTTTTTCCATACTTCAACCTAATATAGATCCGTATAGCGATAAGTTCGGTGGAATGTCTCAACGGGAGCAGACAATGATTCTTCTCTCACTTGCAGAAGAGGCTACTGCACACACTATTACAAATAATACGGATAATTGCGTTATCCTTGCTCCGGAGACCTTTTTTTCCCCATCAGCAGAGCCGGGAACAGTATTCTATGAGAATGAGCCATTAATGAATCCTTCATTCGGCTCTCTTTACGGCTTTTTAAAGAATAAAAATTCTTCTGATTCCTCTATGCGGCAGCTTAATTATTCGCTTATTACAGGTGCTGTTACTGATAAAATTTACACCTCAGTATTGACTGACAGTAGAACCGGCCAACCTGAACTGCCATCAGAGACGGCGCGCAGTTATGGAGACGGAGTTCATTGGTACGACCGTTACAATGCAGCGGTATTTGTAAATCAGAGTGGAAAAATAGACTATTATCACAAATCAAAACTTGTGATTCTTGCCGAGAGTACTCCTTTTACTGGAATTTTTAAACCTATCGAAAAATTTGCCATAGACCTTGGCGGTTGTGTAGGAAGTTTCGGCACACAGAAGGAGCGTAGCATCTTCAAAATAGGGAGAGATTCAATAGGTATTGGAACGGCAATCTGTTACGAATCTGTGTATGGTGATTTCTACCGAGATTACATTTTGAAGGGGGCAGAGGTTATGACAATAATTACCAACGATGGCTGGTGGGGAGATACTCATGGTTATATTCAGCATTTGCATTATGCCTCTTTGAGAGCTATAGAGACCAGACGATCAATTGCCAGATGTGCCAATACGGGAATATCGGCCTTTATCTCTGAGCGAGGGGAGATAGTTTCAGCTACTAAGTGGTGGAAACCTGCATATCTCAATGGCCAATTGCCGCTAAATAATAATATAACCACATTTGTTAAGTATGGCGACATTATTGGGCGAGTATCGGTCTTCTTATTTATGCTCTTTATACTTCTTGGTATAGTAAGGCATTTCAGTAATAAAAAAGGACAAGTTTTATAAAGTAATACCTGTAGATCTGTTTATAAATTAGCGGCGCTAATCTCTTCCGGCATCTTGGCGGTTGCATCTGCGCAGGCAAAGCTGCAAATAGAACAACTATTCGAAAATCCGGTACTTATGTAAAGATCAGTCGTGTTATTGAAGTTTTCGTCTATGCTCTCCTCCAAAAGTTTAATCTCCTCTATGCTGAATCTGGAATAGTCCCTTGTTTCCCTATTTTTAAAGCAGTTAGTCAGGGCTTTATCATCCGTAATTATTATTTTATCTGTATTTTGGAATCTTTCCGTTCCCCACATGGCATGGGCGGTCTTAATTGCCTCAAATGGTTGCATTTTTCTTATTCTGACAACAACAATACTTCTGTTCCCTGTTTTATCTTTTCCATCGGCTGTTTTAATTCTATCAAAGAGTTTAATAAGTCTCTCAGGAGCCTCATTAATAGTGTGTATCTCCTTAATATTTGCGGAAACAGTGTATTTGGCAATCGGATTAAGGAGTGCTTCGTTAGCTTTTATAAAATAGTACATCTCCGATAAGTCTTTGGGGAATACTGGTACAAAGGCCTCTGTTCTTCTCGATATGCAAGTTATATGAAAAATAGTATTATTGTCGGAGTCTCTCATTAATTCGCCCTCAACAACAAATGAGGAGTCGGCCGGGACATTTACCTCCTGAGTGAGACATTCCGCCATTGCGATGCCGCTACCCCTGAGAAATCCCGCAAAAGCATACTTCCCAATGAAATCGGGTAGGGGTGCTGCTGCGCAGTAGTAATAAATAGGATGGCCGCCCATGCAGATTGCAGCAGGAATTTTTGTTTTATGAATACTGTTAAGGGCTTTTCCAATTCTTGAGCATCTGTCGTATTTAATTGAGAGAGTCTCCTCTGAGAGAACTTTAAAGTCGCAGAAGCCCATTTCGGAGAGACCTGTCCTTATATTGAAAAAGTTTAGGATGGCCTTTTCCATCCCCATTGAGCCGTCGTCAAGGGTACTTATAGGTAATCTTCCAATATCTGATTGCATTAATACAATATCTTGACAATCAGGTGTACCATTTATTTCAATTGGAGCGTATCCTGTCTCTTCGCATAGTTGAGGAAGAGATCTTATGACCTCTTTTACGGATGCCTGCCCTACAATGCGTCTTTCCAGGAACTCCTCAATATTTTTACTGCCCTCTTCAAAACTATTGAGCCCTATAATATCTAAAAATCTCTCTTCGGTAGAAAAGAGTCCCTCAACAGTGAAACAGGAGTTGTCTACAGGATTAAATTTAAGATTTTTTGTCTCCTCGTTCTCCTCGCCTTCATTACAGAAATTTAATAACTCTTCATAAGGAAAGCAATGAACGGAACTACCAGATTTAATGTCGCGATACCTCTTCTCGACAATCTCTTTTATTGTTCCGCTGATCTTAAGGATCTCTCTTAATATTCCCGAATACATATTGTCTAAAAATGAATCTATTGTTTTGCTTTTGGTTCGGAGGCTCTGTCGAGCAGATACAAAACCGATTTGAAATCTATACCTGTAGCTTCAGAAAGGCCTATCTCACAAGTACGGCTCGTAGCATATCCACTTTGGCACCCCTCAATCTGCTCCTTAATATGCCTTGTTCCATAGCTATTCAGTTCCGGATATGTGAAACCCCTGTCTCCTGCAAAACCGCAGCAATTACTCTCTATTACCACAACCTCTTTGGCGCATAATTTTACAATATTGTAAAGATCGTCGGCAATACCTAATTTTTTTGCGGAGCAGACAGCAAATACTGCAACTTTTTCCTCAATAGGTGTTATTGTAAGCCGTTCGATAAGATATTTTTTAATAAATTCTGCTGGTTCGTGCAATTTTAATTTCCCCTCCATATTGTTGTGCATGGTGTACAGACAAGGGCTCATATCGCAAAGAATAGGATATTTGCCATTATCCGATGCCTTACGGAGTGCAGATTCCAACTCATCAGAGGCCTTTTTTCCCGCCTTTACATAGCCTTTGCTTGAGAAGGCCATACCGCAGCAGAGTTTGTTTAGATTCTCCGGATAGATAATTTGATATCCTGCCTTCTTCAGTAGTTTTTCTGTGAGACGGGTTATTTCAAGTTCATCTTTATAGCTTTGCGAAACGCCCATGCTTCTGGTAATACAGGAGGGAAAATAGACCATTTTTCTCAACTCTTCTGAACTGTCTCCCTTGTTAAAGTTCTTATTTTCTGCCTTTTCCCTATCTACTATCTTATGTGCTCCCTTTGGTAAATACTCACTCCATTTTGGCAATGTTCCTCCGGAGAGATATCTCGAAGCCGATGCTATTGAACCAAATACCCTTTTACCTAACAACAATCTCAGTAAATAGACGCTATTGAGAGAGGCTCTCATTCCTGCAGTTACCTTATCCATGTTTGAGGCAATCTTTACTGCGGCTTCCTCTGCTTTTGCAGAATGTCCCTCATGTCTTATCTCTTTTACAAGTTTGCCGGTATCCACTTTTACCGGGCATAACATTGCACATAGACTATCTGTTGCACAAGTCTCATCCCCCCAGTATTTATATCTTGTTTGTATCTCTGCTGCTATATGTGGTGTTTCCCCACTCTTTATTAGACGCTGCATCTCTCTGAAAGTGGCAACTCTTTGTCTTGGGGAGAGTGTTAATCCCTCCGCAACACAAGTCCTCTCGCAGAAACCGCATTCCATACATTTATTAATGATTTCACTGCTATCAGGACAAGGCTTCAAGTTTGATATATGAGCCTTTTTATCGCTATTAAGAATCACTCCGGGATTAAGAATATTACGTGGGTCAAATAGCTCCTTTGTCGCAATCATTAACTGATAGGCCTGTTTGCCCCATTCGAGCTCCACAAACGGAGCCATGTTTCTTCCCGTACCATGTTCTGCTTTAAGAGAACCATCGTATTTAGATACTACCAAATAGGCGATATCATCCATAAACTTTGCGTACCTATCTATCTCAGCTTTAGTACCGAAATCCTGATTAAACATAAAATGTAGATTGCCTGCTAACGCATGACCGAAAATAACAGCATCTTCGTACCCGTTCTTGGCAAAGACCTCTCTTAAATCCATTGTGGCTTGCGCCAGCATAGGTACAGGAAAACAGACATCCTCAATTATGGCGGTTGTGCCGGCCTTTCTCATTCCTGCAACAGTAGGTAAAGTCTCCTTTCTTATTTTCCATAAAATGGCTTGTTTATGAGCCTCTTTTGTAAATTCATAAGGTATTTCAGTATGGAATTCTTCAATGGATTTTTGTATCTTCTCAATATTATTGTTGAGATCAGACTCATTCTCGGCTCTTGTCTCAATAAGGAGTGCACACGCTCCCCCCGAGAGAGTTTTCAGAAAAGCTGGTACCCCCTCTGTATTTTCAACAGATTTCATTCCTGCTCTGTCGATTAGTTCCACAGCGGAGACCGGTTGCTCTTTGAGAACTTGAACGGCGTTACAGGCCTCTTTTATAGTAGGATATATTGCAAGAGCAAGAGCCTTATGTTTATGTTCTATTACCGTATTGTATGTTATACCTGCTATAAATGCAAGTGTTCCTTCTGAACCGATTATAATATGTTTTAAGATTTCAAAGCCATCTGTATAATCTACATAGGCGTTAAGACTATATCCGGTTGTATTTTTAATCTTATATTTTTTCTTGATCCGCTCCTTTAATTCAGGATTGCTGTTAATCTCTTCCGACATCTTCTCAAGCCCATCAAGAAGGGCTCTATGACTCTTTCTAAACTCTATTCTGGAATTTTCATCCGAGGTGTCGAGCAAGGTGCCGTCAGGTAAAACAACTCTTATCTCTGCAATCGTTTTATATGAATTTTCACTTGTTCCGCAGCACATTCCGCTGGCATTATTGGCAGCTATTCCACCTATCATTGCAGAATCTATTGAGGCAGGATCAGGTCCAATTCTTCTACCGTAAGGAATCAGAAAAGAGTTTGCATAACTGCCTCTCAGCCCCGGTTGAAGGGTTATTTTTAATCCGCCGTCTAAAATCTTATGCCCCCCAAATCCATGTGTTGCAAGAACGAGAACGGAATTTGATTGCGCCTGCCCGGAAAGGGAGGTTCCTGCCGCTCTGAATGTAACCGGCACCTCCAGTTCATAAGCTGTTTTCATAATGAAAATTATCTCACTCTCACTATTTGCTCTTATAACAAGTTTTGGAATAAGTCTGTAAAAAGAGGCATCTGTCCCGAATGCAATGGTACTTAGTGCATCATGTAATAATCTTTCCTTTGGAATTACGGCATTTACTCTGTCGTAGAAGGTTTTATATATACCGGTGATCATATTGTTAATTATTATTCTTAATCTTCAGTAGTTCTTTGAGACTGTCGGTACGTAATCTTCTCCCGATAATAGTTCCCTGCATATCTATGAGAAATAATTGTGGAGTAGAAATTACCCCGTATAATAGAGGGAAATTGCTCTCAATTGCAGGATCCCAAACATTTATCCACTTTACAGACCGATTGTCGTTTTTAAAATTATCTTTAATATATTTAATCCAGTGCTCTCTACTACTATCAGTAAATACTGCATAAACACTTATTGGTGCACCGGAGTACTCTTTTAAAAATTTTGCAAGTTTTGGCGTCTCAATACGGCAAGTTTTGCAATCTGCGGAGTAAAAATAGAGTATTTTGTACTCTCCTCCAATGGAATCGAAAGGAATTGAGTACCCCGATGTGTCCTTCATGGTTATTGTCGGAGCCTTCATCCCTATCAGTGAATTTTCATTCATGTGCACGAAAGCGCCGGCAAGAAACTCCTCCTCCTCTCCGGGCCATTTTAATTTTCCCTCTCCGAAATATCTCTTTGCAACGTAGACTGCAACCGCCTCCTGTCCCATAATATCCGACTCTTCAAATTTATGAAAAATTGTAGAGGCAATAAATGGTTTGAGAGGGTCAGAAGCCGCTTCAATAAGATCGTCGGCAAGAAATTCAATTGCTTCGTTGGTGTTCAATCTCACCACTTCCAAATAATTTTCTATAACACTCTTGCCAAATCGCGTATAGATTATTCTATTCTCTTTAAATGGAAAATTATCTCTTATATACGAAGGCTTGCCGGAGTTGGGATTCATGGAGAGCCGGCACATGATATCGAGTATGGAGCCTTTGCATTTATTTGCTATTTCAAGAGAGATAGAATCAATGGCAACAGAAATTTTTTTAGGATCGGTCTTATAGTTAAGGGCAGAAAAGAGATAGTTCTGCAAATTCATAAATAGAGCATTTTCCACCGAACCCATTTTATGACTGACCTTTAACTCCTTACCTGTTGCATCAGAATCTATGGAGTAAACCTCGTTCATCCTGCTTTCGGCATTAGAAATAAAGAATTCGGCAACGACTTTTTTCCCCTTTTTAATTACATATTCACCTACTCCTTTTTTCGGACCTGAGAAGTTGGCAATTCCCTCTTTAGAGATGATAGCGGAATCTACAGCTATCTCCTCACCCCATTTTGCTCTATATAGAAATATTTTATCTCCCGTAGCAAAGAGACTATTGCCGTTTACCTTTGCAAACTCTAATCTAATAGAATAATATCTGTTAAACCTTTTATTCTCCCTCTTATTAGAATAATAGTTGTTAACGCCTCCATTCTCCCTTGCTTCAGAAGAATAGTATGAAAGAGCTGAGAGCAGTAGTGTAATCAGGAGAGCTTTATAGAAGATATGTGACAAGTTGCCGGACATGGTTTCATACATATTAAGGAATCATATTCGGTTTCATATATTTTTTAATATCAACTCCCTTTGGAATGAAAAGTTCAGCATTACCTCCATGAACAAGAACATCTCTAACAACGGTCGATGAGACAAAAGAGTACTCTTGTCTTGCCGGAATAAAGATTGTTGAGATTTCGGGAGCCATTTTTTTATTAGCTTGAGCAATAACGCTCTCAAGCTCAAAATCTGTCGTTGTCCTTAATCCTCTTACAATATAATTTACATTTAACCTTTTGCACAGATCAATTGTAAGTTCGGAATAGGTGCAGACCTCGATATTCATCAGCTCCTTTGTTGCCTCTTTAATAATATCAACTCTAATATCCGGTTTGAAATATCCCATTTTGGAACTATTGTATCCAACAGCAATTATCACTTTATCAAAAAGTTGTAGTGCAGAGATAAGAACATCATAGTGTCCTACGGTAAAAGGGTCGAATGAACCTGGAAAAATAGCCGTACGCATAAATTAAAATTTTCCGTAAAAATAACGTTTTTTATTCACTTATCTGTTAATTTTGTCTCATAGTTTTATGAGATGAAGAATATACTTTTAATTTTATTATTTATTACCTCCTATTCATTAGCAGATTGTGCATATGCGCAGAGGGTGGAGGTCGATTATTATAAACACAAGCATCTTATTGCTCAATCTGGATATCGTATTGGTGGCAAGGAGTTTATCAAATCTATGGAGACTGCGTCATTTCTTCATAGAGAGGGGAGGATTGTGGAGGAGATTTTATCCGGTAATGTGCCAGATTCGCTCAAATTTTTTAAAAAAATTGTTTTTGTAACCTCAATAGTAGATAGTGTTGAAGTGCTTAAAAATGAGCATATAGTTGAGATACATGTTCTTCCCGACTATCTCTCAATCGGTACTAATAATGATTTTATAAGGATTCCGATGGGACCTCTCTCCGCCCAGATAATAGCAGATTCTCTATTTTGTACACTTCCAACCGCATATTTAGTAGATAAAATAGCTATTGCCTCTGAAGGAAGAATTGAACCATTTCCATTCAGACCTATAAAGGATAGAAATATTCAACCTGCCGTATTTGAGGAGAGCAATAACGCCATTAATGCGCTCTACAGGGCGAATGGTTATCATTTCGGACAATTAATCAGTGGTCTGAAAAAAGATGTTATTTTGACCTACAAGATAATGGACCCCAATAGGAGAAATCATGTTACAATTTATGGATGGCATTATCCGGATGGTGGCCATATTCAACCATCTAATAATATTCATGTGAATTTTTATGTAGACTACAGCCACGGAATAAGGTTAATATCGCGATATGTTAAGATTGACGGAAAGGAGTATGATATTAAATCGGTGCTTGAAGAGCCAAATATGTACAGGCTATTAAGTGACGAGCCATTTCCTATGAAGAGTGCTACTTATGCCGGTGATATTGTGCATGAGGGGTTGTCTTATTGACACATTACCATCTATGAAATAGTATGATTATCCCATTTGATAGGAGCTATTCCTTTTGAAATAAGATAGTTGTTGCATTGGGAAAAGTGTCTACATCCGAAAAATGCCCCTCTGGCAAGAGGTGAGGGGTGTGCGGCCTGAAGAATCAGATGACGGGAGGAGTCTATAAGACTATTTTTACTCTTTGCATAATTACCCCACAACATAAAAACTATATTCTCTTTTCTCTCGGAGATGAGTCTTATTACCGCATCTGTAAATAGTTTCCACCCTAAATTACTATGTGAAGCCGGCTGGTTGGCTCTAACTGTAAGAACCGCATTAAGAAGGAAGACTCCTTGTTGAGCCCAGCCTGTCAGATTCCCGTTTTTATTGCTCAATGTTGTCTCAAGGTCTTTTTCAATCTCTTTATAAATATTCATTAGTGAAGGAGGTACCGCGACCCCTTCAGGAACGGAGAAGGAGAGCCCGTGGGCCTGATTAGGACCGTGATATGGATCCTGTCCGAGAATGACTACCTTTAGTTTGTTGAGAGGAGTGAGACTGAATGCGTTAAAAATAAGAGATCCGGGAGGGTAAATAACCGTCCCGTTTCTCTTTTCTTCATGAAGTGAATTTACCAGATCAACAAAATATTGTTTTTTAAATTCATCCTTCAATAGCTCTTTCCAGCTCTCTTCTATCTGTACATCCATCTCTCTTATTATCTGCTTAAATAATAGTTGTTTAGAAACTCTCCTCACCCTCTTCTGATTCTCTATGTTAGCTGCATCTCTCTCACAAAAAGGGTGCTTTTAAAGATTTAATAATAAAGACCAAGGCTTAAAAGATGAATTTAAGTACCTCTTCCATAGTGTTAACATAGTGGAATGAGAGCCCTTTTACGTAGATCTCTTTAATCTCCTTTATATCTCTTTCATTTTCTGCCGATAGAACGATTGTCTTGATTCCTGCCCTCTTTGCAGCAAGAATCTTCTCTTTAATACCTCCGACAGGTAATACTTTTCCTCTGAGTGTCATCTCTCCTGTCATAGCAATTTGATGCTTTACTTTTTCCCCTTTAAATGCCGATGCCATAGCGCTTACCATAGTAATACCTGCCGATGGTCCATCTTTAGGGATGGCACCTTCGGGTACGTGAATATGAACATCTTTATTATTTATCTCTTTGGAAGTTACACCTATCTGTTCCGGATGAGCTTTAATATATTGATAAGCAATGACTGCAGACTCTTTCATTACATCTCCGAGGTTACCTGTCGATGTTAATGCTCCCTTACCCTTACTTAAACTGCACTCAACAAATAGAATTTCACCTCCCATCTCTGTCCACGCAAGTCCTGTAACAACGCCAGGAGCCTCATTACCCTTCTGCATATCATGTAAATTTGTCGGGAGTCCTAAAATACTCTTCACCTCTTTTGCTGTTATGGACTTTGGAATTTTTTTCTCCATAGCTATCTCCATGGCAGTGTGTCTTGCAATTTTTGCAATTTGTTTATCGAGATTCCTTACTCCTGATTCTCTGGTATAGTCATCAATGATTGTCTCAATGGCGCCTTTTTCAAATTTCATCTGTTTTGCTTTTAGACCATGGGCCTCAATCTGTTTAGGAATAAGATGGTCTTTTGCAATATAATATTTCTCTTCTGCAAGGTATCCGCTTACGGGAATCATCTCCATTCTATCTCTAAGAGCCGGACTTATTGTTCCTACATTATTAGCGGTAGTTAGGAAGAGAACCTTTGAGAGATCATAATCAATATCGAGATAATTATCATGGAAGGCGGTGTTTTGCTCAGGGTCGAGCACCTCCAAAAGTGCCGAAGCCGGGTCTCCTTTAAAATCGGAGTTAACTTTATCAATTTCATCGAGAACAATAACCGGATTTGAACTCCCCGTTCTCTTTATAGTATCAATTATTCTGCCTGGCATTGCACCGATGTAGGTTTTTCTGTGACCTCTTATTTCCGATTCATCATGTAATCCACCGAGGGAGATTCTCCCGTATTTTCTTTCAAGAGCCTTTGCTATAGATTTGCCAAGTGATGTTTTTCCGACACCGGGAGGGCCGTATAGGCAGATTATAGGAGATTTCATATTCCCTTTTAATTTCAGTACTGCCAAATATTCAATAATTCTCTCTTTAACCTTTTCGAGCCCAAAATGGTCGTTATCAAGAATTTTTTGAGAATTTTTAAGATCAAGGTTATCCTTTGTAGTCTCATCCCATGGTAAGTCGAGAATAAATTCCACATAATTCAACTGAACGCTGTAGTCCGGAGAGTTGATATTCATCTTGTCTAATTTGTTCAACTCCTTTTCAAAAGTTTCAGCCACCTTGGCAGGCCATTTTTTATTTTTGGCCTTCTCTCTCAGTTCGTCACTGTCGATTGAGCTACCACCCATACCGAGCTCTTCCTGAATTGTTTTCAGTTGGTTGTTTAGATAATATTCTCGTTGCTGTTGGTCAATTTCATTCTTTACCTTTTGCTGAATGTCATCTTTTATTTTAAGGATTTCTATCTGTTTGTTAAGAACCTCAAGCAGTTTGTATGCTCTCTTCTTCAAGCTGTTTTCGCTTAATATATCAATTTTATCGGTTAATTTTTCTACCTCTAAATTTGATGCAATAAAGTTGGTAAGGAATTCGTAGCCTTCAATATTTTTAATGGCGAATCCTACCTCTTGCGGTAGATGCGGAGATAATTTAAGAATGTACATTGCCGCATCTTTAATTGATTCGGAGATGACATCCATATTCGGATCATTCTTTTTAGGACTTTTCTCTTCGAGATGCTCTACAACACCTATAAGATAGGGTTCGCTTGAGATGATATCTATCAGTTTGAATCTCTTTATACCCTGAAGCAGAGCTGTCATACTGCCGTCCGGCAACTCTATTATCTTAAGTATTTTTGCAGAGGTTCCAATATCATAAAGATCTTTTCTTTTTGGATCCTCCACCTTTACCTCTATTTGAGTTACAGTACCAATTATTTTAGTGGTCTTATATAGGGCCTTTACTAATTTAATTGATTTTTCCCTGCCGATAGTAATAGGCATAATGGTTCCCGGGAAGAGAACAGCATCGCGTAAAGCCAGAATCGGTAATGTCTGCGGTAAATCTATATCATCGGTATTTGAATTTCCTTCTACATTCATGATGGGCACGATATTCAAATTATTTCCTCCCTCTATTTGATTTATCTGATTTAAAATAAATTCAGGTATCTTCATATTTCCTCCTCAGTTTTTAGTGTCATTTTGTCAGTATCGCCTTGTATGGTCAATCTCTGTGCCAAACTAAAGTAGCGGTAATTTAATTCCAAAAAAGAAACCCTTCTCTCCAAACTTGTTTATAGCGTAGCTTACGCTTAAGACCGTATCATAGTACGTTACAATATCCACACCCACTCCGGATCCCATAATGGATCTATTCTCAAGTTCATTCCCGATTGTCTTGTATTTATTGGAGATATAGCCGGCGTCTATCATCAGTTTCCCATATATCGTAAGGTGAATTTTATAGAATTTATCCAATCTCCTTATAAAATTCATTGTAAATATTCTTTTTGGCAGAATAAGATATTTAATACTATTGTTTACTATTATATAATGCTGACCATCTGCAACATAGTAGTCATACCCTGCCATATTCAAGGTTCCGTAACCCAAGGCTTGATCATAAAGATATGCCCTTTTATTTTTGTAAGTACTTCCTATGTTTACATTTGTACTCCAAAACCATCTCTCTCCAAGTGGTTTATAATATTGAAAATTCAGTTTTAACTTTAAATAGTAGAGATCAAAACCATTTACGCAGCTGCTTTTACCATTTAGATCTATATAGTAACCCGACGTCGGATATACATTATAATCTCTCTCTTCAATTGAATATTCGTATCCTAATGTGAAGGTATGGCTCCTCGTACCGTCGATACCCCAATAAGTGGGGTTGGCTATTAATATAGTATCTTTTATTGAAGAGCGATTGAATCCGATAGAAAATGTGTGCCTTTGTCTGATATTTTTTCTATATGTATATGAAATTTCGCCTCCGAATTCCTTAAGCATAAATCCTTCTGAAGCCTTTAGATATTTTGCCTTGTTGTCTTGAGAAAAGGCATTAATTGTTTTGTTATAATGATTATATCCGTTTACCCCCAATATATGCCTGCCGCTTCTGTCTAAAAAGATATTGTTGTATGAGAAAGAGAAGCCCTTTTCATAACCGTAAGAGCCACTTATAACCACTTTATGCGCTCTGCCGAACATATTATCCAGATTAACTCCGAGGTCGAGCGTTATTTTGTCCATTTTGGCGTTTTTTATCCAGGAACTGAAGTTGCGATCTTCAAGTTTAATATTTATCAGCGGCCAATAATACCACCTCTCCTCAACATTGATGATTATAGTAATGCTTTCGGTTGATGGGGTAGGGGAGAATAATTGGCCCGAAATGTCGTGCGAAGAGAGAGGATTTGTTGAGTAGTTATTGGATAATCCGGAAGAATCTATCTCCCATTTTATATTGATATAGTTGAATAAAGAGGTATTTGTCAAGTTTTCCTTTGCCGATTCGATTAGTGATTTAAAGGAGGAAGAATCTACTTGAGTACCTTCAGAGAAGGGTAATTCCCTTATAATGACAAACTCTTTTGTTGTTTTGTTCCCCGTTACAATAATCTTTGATATATATATATTCTTTGCATTTACGCTTTGGTATGCAAGAAAAATAATAATTAAAGAAATCCAATATTTTGTCCTCAACATTCCCATGCTCAAAAATAAGTATTATTGTTTTATTTTTTTCAATAATTAAGAATTTTTTGATAATCATTGTAATAATAAAAAAAATGTATAAATTTGCAAACAATTATGTATACAACTAACCTTTTAATTTTTTAATAATTATGACTAAAGCAGATGTAGTTAATGAGATTGCAAAAGCAACTGGCATGGAGAAAATTGCCGTACAAAAAATTGTTGAATGCTTCATGGAGAGTGTAAAAGGCTCTTTAGCAAAGAACAAGAACGTTTATCTTCGTGGTTTCGGAAGTTTCATCGTAAAGAAACGTGCTAAGAAAACTGCAAGAAATATTTCAAAGAACACTACTTTGATTATTCCTGCTCATAATATTCCTGCATTTAAACCTGCTAAGGTTTTCATGGGTAAGGTTAAAGGTGGCAAGAAATAATCTTGTGTTCTAACATTTTAAATAATAACTAATTATGCCAAGCGGAAAGAAAAGAAAGAGACATAAAATGGCTACTCACAAGCGCAAAAAACGTCTTCGTAAGAACAGACATAAGAAGCGCAAGTAACCGTGAATGTCGGTAATGAACAGGCGATGTCTGAAATAAGGGCATCGCTTTGTGTTTATTTAATAGATTGATGGAGAAAGATTTAGTAATTGATGTAAGCCCTTCGGAGATTAATATTGCTCTGATGGAGAATCATAGGCTTGCTGAACTCAATAAGGAAGATAATGCAGGATCGATATCTGTAGGAGATGTTTATTTAGGAAAAGTAAAAAAGATCATGCCTGCTCTCAATGCCGCCTTTATAGATATAGGCGACGAAAAAGAGGCCTTCATACATTATCTCGACCTTGGGTTGAATTTCAGAGCCTTTGATTATTTTACAAAACATTCCAATCCTAAGCAGGATTTGAACTCTTTCTTCTCCAATGTAACAATAGGACCAATCCTCGAAAAAGAGGGTAAAATAGAAGATGTATTACTTCCAGGTAGCCCACTTGTGGTTCAGATAGTTAAAGAACCTATCTCCACCAAGGGTGCCAGGCTTACAGCGGAAATTTCAATTGCGGGAAGAAACATAGTACTCCTTCCCTTTGCGGATAAAGTAAGCATATCACAAAAAATCTCCTCGAAAGAGGAACGAAAACGACTCGAAAGGCTGGTATACAGTATTCTTCCCAAAAATTACGGAGCCATTATAAGAACTGCGGCAGAAGGTAAAAAGGCGGCGGTGCTTGATTCAGAGCTTCGAGGCCTTATAAAGAAGTGGGGAGATTCATTTGTAAAGATAGCCGAGTCTAAACCTCCAAAACTGCTTTTCAATGAGACAAGCAGAACAACAACAATTCTAAGAGACCTTTTAAATGATTCTTTCTCAAATATCTTTGTTAACGACAAAGAGGTCTACGAAGAGATAAGATCATACATTTCAACAATTTTACCGGAACAGGAGAAAATTGTTAAGTATTATAAAGGAGATGTCCCAATTTTTGACTATTACGACATCACCAAACAGATTAAGGGTGCTTTTGGACGGGTTGTCCCAATACGGCAGGGAGCGTATATAGTTCTTGAACACACTGAGGCATTACATGTTGTAGATGTCAATAGCGGTATCCGGGCGAAAAGCGGTGTAGAACAAGAAGATAACTCTTTTGTTGTCAATATGCATGCTGCCGACGAAATTGCGCGACAGATGCGTCTTAGAGATATCGGAGGTATTATAATTGTGGATTTTATTGATATGGACAATGGTGACCACAAAGTGGCATTGTATAAACATATGCAAGATCTATTGTCTAACGACCGTGCAAAACATAATGTATTGCCACTTACCAGATTCGGCCTTATGCAGATTACAAGGCAACGTGTCAGACCTGCTACCGAAATAAAGGTTAATGAGCAATGTCCAATGTGTCATGGTACAGGAGAGATAGCACCGACTTTATTAGTAGATGAAATGCTCGAGAGACAATTGGCGTTTTATGTTAAGGAGCGAAACATAAGATCTTTTATTTTAAAACTTAATCCTGTTGTAGAGGCCTACATTACAAAGGGCTATTTTAAGAGTATAAAGCGGAAATGGAGTAAGAAGTATGATTGTTCTATTAAGACGCTCATTGATTCCGACTTTACTCTTCTTCAGTCCCAGTGGTGTACAGATAAAGGAGAAGCAATAGAAGAATAGTTTAAACGGCGGTTGATTTTCAATCGCCGTTTTTATTAAAATTCGGCGGCAGTTTGCATTTTTGCTTTGATTTCTGCTGTGCAGAGATTGCCTATACTGCCTTTATGTGTGTGTTTCAATATTTTAACGCTCATTTTTTTGGCTCTTTTATTATTATCAAGAGAGCAATAGTTGAAGTTACCATCATTTACCTCTTTTCCTACTTGTATATAGGCATCTCTGAAAGGAATGCCATCCATTACGCGTCTGTTTACCTCTTCAACTGTGAAGAGGTATTTATATTTTTCCTCTTTTAGTATCTCGACATTTACAATAATATGGTTCAGCATATAAACAGTCATGTTTAGGCATTCGTGCAATTTTTCAATAGCAGGAAAAATAACCTCTTTTAAGAGTTGGTAATCTCGATGGTATCCGTGTGGTAAATTGGTTGTCATCAGGGCAAGCTCGTTTTGTACAGATTGAATTCTATTACAGTTGCCTCTTATTATCTCCCATACATCCGGATTTTTTTTGTGAGGCATAATGCTGGATCCTGTTGTTAATTCGTCAGGGAACTTAATGAATGAGAAATTATTACACATGTACATACAACAATCGGCTGCAAATTTATTCAAGGTATATGCAATCTGTCCCATTGCGCATGAGAGTGCTCTTTCGGCTTTTCCCCTGCTCATTTGAGCAGCTATGGAGTTATAATTAAGCGTGGCAAAACCTAACTCGCGAGTGGTCATCTCTCTGTCTAATGGAAAAGAGCTGCCATATCCTGCTGCAGAACCTAATGGATTCTGATTTATAACATTATATGCGCCTTTAAGCATAAACATATCATCGGCAAGTATCTCTGCATAGGCTCCGAACCACAGCCCGAACGACGATGGCATGGCTATCTGGGCATGAGTATATCCCGGCAGTAAAATCTCTTTATATTTCTCGCTCAGTTCCTGTAATTTATTGAACAATATTATGATATTTTCTCTGAAACACTTAATTTCTGATTTTAAATATAGTTTTATATCCACAAGAACCTGATCATTACGCGAACGGCCGGAATGAATTTTTTTTCCTACTTCGCCGTATTTACGGGTCAGAAGGGACTCAATTTGTGAATGAATATCCTCTATATCCTCGTCCATAGAGAATTTTCCTGCCTCTATTTCTACTAAAACTGCATTTAACCCCTCCTGTAGAACTTTTTCCTCCTCTTCCTTAAGTAATCCGATTGATTTCAGCATCTTGATATGTGCCATCGAGCCAATTACATCCCATTTAGCAAGTTTAATATCGAGGTATTTATCGTTTCCTACCGTGAAGTTCTCCACAATATCCGTAGCCTCCGTTCCCTTATTCCAAATTGTACTCATAGTCCTTTTTAAAATTTATCTATTACAAACATTATCCCTCCACCATACTTTACTGTTATCTCTTTCAATTGTTACTTTATTATAATTCATTGTATTGTGCGGCATTTTATTTAATCTCATAGTTCTGCACTTTACTTAATATTACATAATGTATTTATAAATATTATATATTTTTTTATAGCCTCCTCAATCTCATTTATGAAGATATATTCATCTGCTTTATGACTCCTGGCAGATTCTCCGGGTCCCATTTTTATTGAGGGATAATTTATTCGCATCCAGTCAGATGTGGTAGGGGAGATGTATTGCTCCACTCCGCATTCTATTGCACATTGTATCAGGGAACTATTTTTAGGAGTAGATGAGGTGCGGTTGGAGAGATTACGCGGCTTTAGCGTGCTGCTTACCTTTTGTTGTAGCTCCTCATAAATTTCACTATTTGTGTAAACGTCTGTAGGTCTTATATCTATGGTGAAGGTGCATTTGTCGGGTATAACATTGTGCGCATAACCAGAATTAATGATTGTTACTGTCATCTTTACATCTCCCATAAGTTCGGAATGTTTGCCGAATTTATAATTGCGGAGCATATTTATATCATCTATTGCCTTATAAAGTGCGTTAACGCCATCATTCCTTGCGGCATGCCCGCTTATTCCCTTTGCAAATGCATCTATAACAAGCAATCCGTGTTCTCCTATTGCTACCTTCATGCCTGTTGGCTCTCCAATTATCACATATTCGGGTCTATACCCGGCCTTTGTCTCAAAATAGTTTACGATTGCATCCATGCCCTCCTTGCCCGAACATTCCTCCTCTGCAGTTAGGACCAGCATTATGTTTTCGGCTTTCTGTTCAAAGTGCAGAAAAGTCTCTATGAGGCTTACGACACTTGCACCTGCGTCATTACTGCCGAGCCCGTATATCTTACCCTCTGACTCTTCTGGTTCAAATGGATTTTTCGTATAACTATCCGACTCCTTTACCGTATCTATATGTGAATTGAGCATCAATATCTTGCTCTTCTTATTGAAATTTTTGCTCACGCAGATCAGATTATTTTTTATTCTGGTTACGCAAACTCCTCTATTTTTAAGGTATGCAGATAAATAATCCGCTCTTTTCTCTTCGTTTAGTGAGTAGGAGGGAATCTCAATAAGTTTTTTTAACAGCGATATTGCATTTTTGCGGTGTAGAGTTAATTCTACCTCTGTTATTTGTGTTTCAGGCATATTAGAGAAATATTGAAGCTGTTTATAATTTTAAAATTGTCTCCTTATTATTTAATAAATTGTCGGCGTGCTTTATAATAACTTCATTTACACCATTATTCAATGCAGCAAATGCGTTATCGAGTTTAGGCATCATGCCCTCTTTTACTCTTCCCTCCTCCAATAATGTTTTGTAGTTTTTTTCGGTAATGATAGGGATTACAGAGTCATCGTCTGCAGGATTATATAAAACACCTTGTTTTTCAAAGCAATATATTAGTTTTACTGCGTAATTTTTTGACATTGCCACTGCAATGCTCGATGCCATAGTATCTGCATTTGTATTTAGCAAAGAGCCGTTTCTATCGTGGGTGATTGCAGAGAAGACAGGGCTCAAGCCTTTGCTGAGCAGAGGAGTTATAAAATCTATATTTATGCCATTAGTTTGAATATCACCTACATATCCCCAATCTATAGTATCTGAAACTCTTTTTTTAGCAGGGACACAATCGGCATCTGCTCCCGATAGCCCTATGGCATTACAGCCAATTTTTTGGAGCGATGCAACTATCTGCTTGTTAATAAGGCCTGCATATATCATAGTGGCGAGTTTAAGTGTCTCATAATCTGTTATACGTCGTCCGTCTCTCATTTTTACCTCAATACCCAATTTTTTGGAGAATTCGGTTACAGCACTTCCGCCTCCGTGTACTAATATCTTTGGGTTCTCAATTTGTTGGAAATTATTTAAAAACTGTTGCAGTCTCTCCGGCTTGTCCACAATGTTTCCACCGATTTTTATTACAGTAAGTCTCTTCATGTTAATCTTCTTTTCTTTTATATAGTAATAGTTTATTGTTATTTAATTGTTGTTAAGACTCTTTTAATGATGGTTTGAGCTGAAACAACTCTATTTGCTGCTTCTTGTATCACCAACGAATTGGCGCTTTCTATAACATCATCTGTTACAATCATATTGCGCCTTACTGGGAGGCAGTGCATGAAGAAAGCATTATTGGTGAGCTCCATCTTCTGTGAATTGACAGTCCAACTCATATCTCTGCTGATAACCTGGCCATACTCTTTGTCATTATAGACAGACCAATTTTTAGCATAGATAAAATCGGCCCCCATAAAGGCTTTATTTTGGTCGTATTCAATTTGACACCCTACAGTAAATTCCGGATTAAGTTCGTAACCTTTCGGGTGGGTTATAACTACATTATAGCCTGCGGCGCTGCTCCATTGTGCAAAGGAGTTTGGGACGGCTTGTGGTAATGCTTTCGGATGAGGTGCCCATGTCATTACAACTTTCGGTTTTTCTCTTTTCTTATACTCCTCAATTGTAATTATATCGGCGAAACTTTGAAGAGGGTGGCCGGTGGCAGCCTCCATGCTGACTACAGGACGTCCGGAGTAGTTTATAAACTGTTTAACTATTTTCTCAGAATAGTCGGCCGATTTATCACTTAATTCCGCAAATGATCTTACTCCTATTATGTCGCAATAGGAGCCCATTACCGGAATTGCCTCAAGAATATGTTCTGATTTGTCGCCGTCCATTACTGTACCGCGTTCTGTCTCCAATTTCCATGCTCCCTGATTTATATCCAATACTATAACATTCATTCCCAAATTCATGGCGGCTTTTTGCGTGCTGAGCCTTGTCCTCAAACTGGAGTTGAAGAAGATAAGAAGCATTGTTTTGTCTCTACCGAGCTCCTTATCTGCAAAGGGATTTTGCTTCACATATCTGGCCTCTTTTAGTAATTGTTGCAAATCTCCTATATCGCTAATTGATGTAAAATTCTGCATGATCTTTCTATTTTGTGAGTTGATGGAATGATTCAATAAAGAGATCGCACTCTTCTTTACTGATGCAGAGCGGAGGTAGTAGTCGAATTACATTTTTTCCGGCAGCACCCGTGAAGATCTTTTTTTGGAACAGCAGTTTATCGCGTAAAGATTCATACTCCCCATAAAGTTCAATTCCTATCATAAGTCCCTCTCCTCTGATCTCTTTTATAGCTTTGTTTCCATTCAGACCATGTATAAGATAATTTCCCATTATGGAGGCGTTTTCCATGAGATTCTCCTCTTTAATAACCTTCATTACTGCTATTGCTGCAGTGCAGGCAAGATGACTGCCTCCAAATGTGGTTCCCAGTTCTCCCTTTTCGGCTTTTATTGAGGGGGAGATTAATAGTGCGCCCATTGGGAATCCGTTGGCTATTCCTTTAGCCATAGTTATCATATCGGGCTTTATGTCTGCGTGCTGGTGTGCAAAAAATTTTCCTGTTCTGCCGCATCCCGATTGCACTTCATCTGCAATGAGTATAGTTCCGTTTGCTTTACATGACTCGGAGAGTGCTTTAAGATAGTTCTGATTGGGAGTATAAATTCCTGCTACTCCCTGAATGCCTTCAAAAATGAAAGCGGCGTATTCTTTTGTTTCAACCTCTTTTTGCGCCTCTTCTATATTATTTATCTCAACAAAAACAACATTGCCGTTTCTATTGAATTCAGATTGGATTTTGGGATTATCAGTAGCCTCTACGGCTCCGGATGTTCTGCCGTGAAAAGATTTTTTAAGGGCGACTATTTTTTTTCTGCCTGTATGAAATGAGGCCGCTTTTATGGCATTTTCATTGGCTTCTGCTCCGGAGTTGCATAAAAAGAGTGAGTAATTGTTGTATCCGCATAATTCTCCAAGCTTTTGTGCAAAAACTCTTTGAAGTGAGTTACAAACAGCATTTGAATAAAATCCTATTTTATCTATTTGTTGATGCAGCATCTCTCTATATATTGGGTGTGAGTGTCCTATGCTTATTACGGCATGCCCTCCATATAGGTCGAGATACTCTATACCGTTTTTATCCCATAATTTTGTTCCGAGTGCTTTTACAGGCTCAATGTCCCACGTATTATAAACATCAAATAAGTTCATATTTTTAAAGGTTTAAATGTTTAAAAAGAGGATGGTTTTAGTTTTAATCCAGCTGTTCTCTCTAATCCGAAGAGTAGATTCATATTTTCTATTGCCTGCCCGGCGGCTCCCTTAATCAAATTATCTATAACTGAGGTAATATGAATATATCCGTTATGGAACTCTATATGCAACAGGCATTTATTTGTATTTATAACCTCTTTTAGGCTTATCGGCTCATCTGAAATAAATGTAAAAGGGGAGTCTTTATAGTACTCTTTAAAGAGCTGTATTGCTTCAAATTGAGCCTTTTGTCTCTCCTTTTCAGGCAAATTGCAATCATCCCATTTAGTGTAAATACTTGCAAATATTCCTCTTGTAAAGTCTCCACGCATTGGTACAAAATTTATTTGTTTTGAAAAGTCTCCGCACAAGAGAGAAAGAGTGCGGTACATTTCGCCTAAATGCTGGTGTGTAAAGGGTTTATATACTGAGATATTATTATTCCTGTAGCTAAAATTGTTGGTTTCGGATAACTTTTTTCCGGCTCCTGTCGTACCTGTTATTGCGTTAACATGAATATCATCTCTAATTAATCCCTTTGTGGCAAGAGGAACTATTGCAGATTGTATCGCGGTAGCGAAGCATCCTGGATTAGCTATATATTGAGCCTTTTTAATCTCTTCCGTGAATACATCGGCTAAGCCGTAGATAAATCTTTTTTTTGTTCTGTTGTGATTATCATAATATTCCGGTTCTAATCTGAAATCATTTCCCAAGTCAACAATTTTACACTGTTCGGGAAGAGGGTGTTCATCTAAAAATGCTTTTGAGAGACCATGTCCGAGGCAGAGAAATATTATGTCGGGGGTACCTACCTCTTTTGAAAAAAGCAAATCCGTTTCACCTATTAAATCGCGATGAATGATGGAGATAGGAATTCCCATATTGCTGGTGCTGAATGCCGATATTATCTCAACATCAGGGTGATTGAGCAGTAGTCTTATTACCTCTCCGCCAGTGTATCCGGTAGCTCCTGCTATAGCTGCTTTAATCATATTATTTCTCCTTTTGATTATGTAGTGAATAGTATATTTTAAGAGGGTTTGCAAGAACCTTTGTAAAACCTATCACATCGCGTCCGGAATATGATTTGTTCACCTCTCCGTATTCTCCGAATTTTGAACTCATTAAATCGAAATTTGTTTTGCATCCCAATATCATAAAAGAGTAGGGCCTCAATAGTATTTCCACGCTCCCTGAAACAGAATTTTGAGTGCTTTCTAAAAAGGTTTCCATATCTCTCATCGCAGGTTCAAGATATTGCGCCTCATGCATAAGTTGGCCGTAATATTCGGCAATCAGACCTTTCCAATAGAGTTGTGTTTTAGTGAGTACATGTTTTTCGAGCAAGTGATGAGCCTTAATAATAATGAGAGGAGCTGCTGCTTCAAAGCCTACCCGCCCCTTTATGCCTATTATAGTATCCCCGACATGCATATCTCTTCCAATTCCATATGGTGCTGCAATGTTTGTAACCTCTTTTATTAATGCAACAGGAGCCATCTTTTCCCCATTTAATGCTATTGGCTCTCCATTTTTAAAATCAATTTTAATCTTCTTTTCTTCCCTCTTTACTGCTTTGTGCGGATAGGCCTCTTCCGGAAGATATCCTTCTGAGTTAAGAGTTTCCTGACCACCTATGCTTGTTCCCCAAATACCCTGATTTATTGAGTATTTAGCCTTTTCCCATGAATAATTGAATCCCTGTTCAGTTAAATAATCCACCTCATCTTTTCTGCCTATTTCCAGTTCCCTTATAGGGGCTAAGATTTTTACTTCCGGTGCGAGCACATCAAACACCAGATCGAATCTTACCTGGTCGTTGCCTGCGCCGGTACTCCCGTGAGCGACATATTCCGCTTTAATCTTTTTTACGAGTTTGAGTACTTCGAGGGCCTGAAATATTCTTTCCGAGCTCACAGAGAGTGGATATGTTTCATTTTTGAGGATATTGCCAAAAATCAGATATTTTATCCCTTTTTTATAATAGGTATCAACGGCCTCTATGGTTGTGTGGGTTTTAGCACCCAATTTGAGGGCGCGTTCCTCAATATTCTTCTCCTCTTCTTTATTGAATCCACCTGTATTTACCATGACAGTATGTACCTCTAATTTCTTTTTGTTTTTTAAATATGGGACGCAGAATGAAGTGTCCAATCCTCCGCTGAATGCTAATACTACCTTTTCCATCTTAATACTACTTAATTATTATTGATTATTATTTTTTCTACTATTCTATATAAATTATAAATGCTGTCTTTTTTTACTCCTCTTTTACAGCTCTTCTTTTACTCTACCATATTCCACCGATATCTTGTATAGTATAAATATAATTTTATAGGTTTTTATTGTTTTTAGGAATATGTAAAATATTATTAATCTTCTTTATAGGATAAATAACACTCTTTCCCATCATTGAGACAAATTGTGTCGGAGTGCTTTTATTGGATTTAAGTTTCGTCTCAGTGGCGGGATCATACAATAAAGCAGTACACAGGCACATTTTGAAACTATTCCTTTCAAGAATATCATAATTCCTGCAACCTTTGCAGCCCATCCAAAATTCTTTATCGTCGGTTAGCTCAGAGAATGGCACCGGCCTGTACCCCAGTTCTGTGTTAATTTTCATAACCGCTAATCCGGTTGTTATGCTAAAAATTTTCGCGTAGGGGTACATCTCTCGCGACAGTTCAAATACTCTCTTTTTTATAGCTCTTGCAAGGCCTGTTTTTCTATATTTGTGAGCTACAATCAATCCAGAATTGGCTACAAATTTTGTATGACTCCAAGTCTCTATGTAAGAGTATCCTGCGAGAGAACCCTCTTCTGTAAGTGCAATTACTGCTTTCCCGTCCTTCATTTTTTCTTTTACATATTCGGGACTTCTTTTGGCAATACCCGTTCCTCTTTCCTGTGCCGAAATATACACGAGTTCGCATATCTCTTCGGCATATTTAGTGTGGGATTCATTTGCCACATAAATATTTACCTTCATCTTTTGATAAATAAAATTCAGGTCTTATGGTACCTGGTTAGAATGTTGATAATGATTTTCAATACGGATTACCACTCCGTCAGATGGTTATTTCGAACTGAATATAACCCCATATTCTCTTTGAGAGTAGAGGTAGATTGCAGCTCTTTATTGTCGGACTAATGAATAAGCCACCGAGGCATGGTGTCTGACCTGCCAATGAAGAATGTAGAATTGTGTTTGGTGACCTTTATTCATTGTTAATTAATTTTAGAGAATGACAATTCTGTCATTACCGATTGTTTTTCGGGGGCAAATGTATAAGTTTTTTTTTAATTCCAATGCACTGTAGCAGGGTTTTAGCTATTTCACTAATTTTTACAATAAAAAACCTTATTGTATATTTGCGGAAATTATTTCAAATCGTAAGTATTACGTAATAAATAATAAAAATAATAATAAATAAGGGCTAAATAATTAATAATAAAAATTTTTAAAAAATGATTAAAAAAATACTATCTGTCGCCAAATTAGCAGGAGCGGTTCTCTGTCTATTCTCCTTTACCATGTGTTCACAAAGAGCTAATAATAATGAGGAGGAAAAGGAACTTAAGGCTGCTATTGCAGCAAATGACACTCTTCAGAATTTTAATAATGATCAAGAGAGTGAGGAGAGTGCTAATAGTACAAAATCGGGTATAACCATGGATTCTTTAAGAGCGGATAATGTCAGAATTATTGAATATGTACCTACCGGTGTCTGTTCCTCATTAATACATATAGAGATAGATAAAACCGGCCTTATAAGTAATGTTACCTTCACCGATGGGTGCGATGGCAATGCCAAAGGAATAGGTGCCTTAATTAAAGGTATGAAGGTAGATGAGGCAATTGTGCGTTTGGATGGTATTAAATGTGGTAAAAAAGCAACCTCTTGTCCTGATCAACTTTCAAAGGCCCTAAAACAGGCCCTATCTAAAATCAAATAATTTTTTAAACTACGGGAGTTGTCGCATTTTCTGAGAAGCCATTAAAATTGTAGTTGCAATATATATGTTGACTATATAAAAAAAGGTGTAATTGTGCGAGGGTGGGTT
>CAYLGW010000022.1:0-29012 GCA_964383385.1 uncultured Muribaculaceae bacterium | reverse complement strand
TGTTCGGGGTACTTTTCACCTTTCCTTCACAGTACTGGTTCACTATCGGTCTTCTCTTCTTATTTAGCCTTGCGGGATGGTCCCCGCAGATTCAGACAGGATTCCTCGTGTCCCGTCCTACTCAGGTGGTGTCCGTTCATCTATATCCTTACGTGTACGGGGGTTTCACCCTCTTCGCCTTATCTTTCCAGATAATTCCACTTCTTTATAAACTCTTCTTGACACTCCTTCAACCCCGATCATGCCTCAACATCACCGGTTTGGGCTCTATCCCTTTCGCTCGCCACTACTAAGGATATCGATCTTTCTTTCTTTTCCTACAGGTACTAAGATGTTTCAGTTCCCTGCGTTAGCTCATGTCTCCATGTGTCGAGCCTTCAACTCGACGGGTTGCCCCATTCGGATTCGGTCGGATCAATTCGTGTTTGCCAATCCCCAACCTTTTTCGCAGCTTTCCGCGTCCTTCTTCGCTCTGAGAAGCCCAGGCATCCTCCATTCGCCCTTTGTAACTTCTTTTTCTCTCGTGATAAAAATTGTAGTCCGCTAACAGTCTCTCCTGATCTCTCAGGTGACCCGTTTTTCAGACTTAATCTTTTTCTTTTACCTCTTCTATCTTCTCTCTCATTATTTCAAACAACTTCCTGTTCGTATTTGGTGATTTATGCTGTTTCAGCAGGACACCTTTCTCAAACGGGGCTGCAAAGGTAATGAAATTTTATTTACCTGCAAATTTTTTGAAAAAAATTATTATTATTTTCTAAAATCTCTCATTGTATTCTATCTTTGTAAATAGTACCAAAAAAAGAGAAAAATTATATTAAAAATAAATTAACTAAATAACCTATCAATGGAAAATGCTGTAAAGGAGCCGAAATCACAATTTAAACTACCGGATAACGCCGCAAGGGAGTTAAAGCCCGGTGAAAAATACGAACCGCTGCTAAACCCTAATAAAACCTACCCGGAGGTAAGTTTCTGGTCGGTTTCAATAGGAATTGTAATGACAATTATCTTTTCTGCCGCTGCGGCCTTTCTTGGCCTTAAGGTAGGTCAAGTGTTTGAAGCTGCTATTCCGATTGCCATAATTGCTGTCGGACTTTCAGGAGCACTAAAAAGAAAAAATGCACTTGGTGAGAATGTAATAATACAATCTATCGGAGCCTGCTCGGGAGCTATTGTGGCAGGTGCCATCTTCACACTTCCTGCACTATATATATTACAAGCAAAATATCCGGAACTTACAGTAGATTTTATGAAGGTCTTCCTTAGCTCTCTCCTCGGAGGAGTGCTCGGAATATTGTTTCTCATTCCTTTTAGAAAATATTTTGTCTCAAATATGCATGGAAAATATCCCTTCCCTGAGGCTACTGCCACAACACAGGTACTTGTCAGCGGAGAAAGCGGAGGAAATGGAGCTAAGCTGTTGTTAATAAGCGGTCTAATTGGAGGTATTTATGATTTCATCGTTTCTACATTCGGATTTTGGGCGGAGACTTTTACATCGAGAGTACTGCCATTTGGAGAGGCTATTGCCGATAAGGCAAAAGTTATGTTTAAAATCAATGTGGGAGCTGCTGTTCTCGGACTCGGTTTTATAATCGGACTTAAATATGCCTTTATAATCTGCTGCGGTTCATTTTTGGTATGGTTTGTAATAATACCTATGATGAATTTAGTTTGGGGAGCACAAGTTCTCGATTTTATGGGCACCGGTATTACACAAACAATAGGTAATATGTCTCCTGAGATGATCTTCACAACCTATGCAAGACATATAGGTATAGGAGGTATAGCAACAGCTGGTGTTATTGGCATCATTAAGTCTGCCGGAATTATAAAATCGGCATTTGGGCTTGCAGCAAAGGAATTAGGCGGCAATAAAGGGTCTAAAAAGGAGATTGTTCCGCGCACCCAAAAGGATCTTTCTATGAAAATAATAGCCCTCGGAGTCCTTATCACTTTGGTTGTCACCTTCATATTTTTTAGATTTGGAGTTGTGGATAATCTCAAACATGCTATTATAGCACTTCTGGTTGTAGGTATAATAGCCTTCCTATTTACCACTGTGGCTGCCAACGCAATAGCAATTGTAGGCACAAACCCTGTAAGTGGAATGACTCTTATGACACTCATTCTCGGATCAGTTATTATGGTAGCGAGCGGCCTTACCGGCACAGCAGGAATGACAGCAGCATTAATCATAGGAGGAGTTGTCTGTACGGCACTCTCAGTCTCGGGAGCCTTTATAACAGACCTTAAAATTGGATATTGGATAGGTACCACTCCTAAAAAGCAGGAGTCGTGGAAATTTCTCGGTACATTGGTTGCAGCGGCAACTGTAGGCGGGGTAATGATCATTCTTAACCAAACCTATGGATTCACAGGAGAGGATGCTCTTGTAGCACCTCAAGCAAATGCAATGGCGGCTGTTATTGAACCATTAATGTCGGGAGGCGGTGCACCTTGGATTTTATATGGCATAGGTGCTCTAATAGCACTGATTCTTACATACTTTAAAATTCCTGCTCTTGCTTTTGCACTCGGTATGTTTATTCCGCTCGACCTTAACCTGCCACTTCTTGTAGGAGGAGCTGTCGCTTGGTATGTAAGCACAAGAAGCAAAGACGAGAAGATTAACAATGAGAGAAAAGAGAAGGGAACATTGCTCGCAAGCGGCTTTATAGCCGGCGGAGCATTAATGGGAGTAGTGAGTGCAATCATGAAGTTTTCCGGTATTAACTGGTATCAAAAATTGTGGAGCGGAACAAATTATGCTCAATATGTTGGTATAGTGGTCTATATGCTTCTAATCTGCTATCTTATTTTTGCGTCGCTAAAAAAAGAAAAAAGCAATTGTTAATAGTATAATATGCTGGAAGGAAAATTCATAAATGCTCTGCTACTTACCCTATTTGCAGGACTTGCGACAGGGGTTGGAGGTGCCATTATTCTCTTTTTTAAGAAATTTAGTTCCAAAATGCTCTCCGCCTCTCTTGGCTTTTCTGCCGGAGTAATGATACTTATCTCATTTGTAGAGTTGTTCAGAGAGGCACGAACCTCTTTAGGAAATGCATTTGGAGACCATATTGGTCTAATTTACACTCTATTGGCATTTTTTGGGGGTATGGCACTTATTGCCATAATAGATAATGTTATTCCGGAGGATAATAACCCTCACGAAGTCTCCCCAATGACCAAATCTGTGCACGAAGAGGCCGTAGGAGAACGCTCAATTGAATTAGGCGGCAAGCATCTCTTACGCCTCGGGTTCTTCTCAGCTCTGGTAATTGCCATACACAATTTTCCCGAGGGTATGGCAACCTTTATGAGTGCAATGACAGACACAACTCTCGGAGTCAGCATCGCCTTTGCAATAGCAATACATAATATTCCAGAAGGCATTGCAATTGCTGTCCCGATCTATTATGCCACGCGGAAAAAGGGCAAGGCAGTATTGAATGCCACACTGTCGGGGCTCGCAGAACCTATCGGCGGCGTTGTCGGATACATTCTGCTCAGGAATTTCCTATCACCTGTAGTATTAGGCATTGTTTTGGCAATAGTAGCCGGGATTATGGTTTATATTTCACTTGACGAACTGCTGCCTAATGCTGAAAATTACGGAGAACACCACATTGCAATAATGGGCGTCATTGCAGGAATGGCTTTTATGGGCTTTGGCCTTACATTATTTTAAAAAAGAGTTAGGAAACTACAATATTAATTGATTTTAAATACATTACAATATGGAAAAGGTAATAGATAAATTTTTAAGATATGTTGCTGTTGAGACAACATCAGATCCTGAATCCAATACTCAACCGAGTACTAAATGTCAGTTGAACCTTCTGAAAATATTAGCTAATGAGCTAAATAATATGGGTATAAAGGCCTCTGTAGATGAATTCGGATATGTAATGGGAACTATCCCCTCTAATATTGGTAAGAAAAAGGTGCCGGCAATAGGGTTTATTGCCCACGTTGATACTGCTCCAGATGCCTCAGGAAAAAATATTAAACCACAAATTGTCAAAAATTATGACGGGAAAGAGATAGTGTTGAATAAGGCAAAAAACATAGTTCTCAATACCGCCGACTTTCCTGAAATGCTCAATTATAAGGGAAAAACACTGATTACAACAGACGGCACCACTCTGCTCGGTGCAGATGACAAAGCCGGTATTGCGGAGATTATGTATGCAGCCGAATATCTCATGAATAATCCCGACATCAAACACGGTGAGATAAAAATTGGCTTCACCCCGGATGAAGAGATAGGGCGCGGAGTTGCCAAATTTGACGTTAAAAAGTTTGGAGCAGACTACGCCTACACTCTGGATGGAGGAGAGATTGGAGAACTTGAATATGAGAATTTTAATGCAGCAAGTGCTAAAATCCATATAAACGGGCGCAATGTCCATCCCGGATATGCAAAAAATAAGATGAAAAATGCAATGATTATTGGTATGGACCTTAACTCAATTTTACCGGTGAATCAAAGGCCGGAATTTACAGAGGGATATGAGGGGTTTTTCCATATAATAGGGTTCAACGGAACAGTAGAGGAAGCTGACATCCAATATATTATACGTGACCATTGTATGGAGAAATTTGAGGATAAGAAGAAATTGATGAGAGAGTCAGTAGATTTCATAAATAAAAAATACGGAAAGGGAACTGCAAGACTTCTCATGAAAGACCAATATCATAATATGCGCCAAATGGTAGAGCCTCATAAACAAGTAATTGATATTGCCGTAAAAGCTATGGAAGAGGCGGGGGTAAAACCAAAAATACAACCTATCAGAGGTGGTACAGATGGGGCCAACCTCTCATTTATGGGGCTTCCTTGCCCAAATCTTTTTGCAGGGGGACTCAATTTTCACGGAAAAATGGAATTTGTCCCTGTAGAAAGCATGGATAAAGCATCTGAAGTTATACTGAACATTGTAAAGTTATATGCAAAATAGATAATGAATAAACTGATTCTTACAACATTGAGCCTTATTTCCGCTACTTTGCTTTTTGCTCAGACGGAACACTCTCCCTGCAAAGCAAAAACAGGCATCATAGCACATAGAGGATACTGGAAAACAGAGGGATCCGCACAAAATTCAATTGCCTCACTGACAAAGGCGCAGCAATTGGGTATATATGGTTCCGAATTTGATGTCAATCTCACAAAAGAGGGAGAACTTGTTGTATGTCACGGTCCGGCAATAGGGAAAATAAAAAATGTGCAGTACGCCGACCTGTTGGCAATAGGGAATGAATCTCTGGAAAATGGAGAAAAGGTACCGTTGCTTAAAGATTATCTGATAGCCGGGAAGAAATCTCCCGGCACAAAGTTAATTCTGGAAATTAAGGCCCACGACAACACTGTTTTAGAGGGTGAGGCACTGCTTGGGGCAATTAAAGAGGTGAAAAAATGCGGAGTTAGGGATCAGGTTGAATTTATCTCGTTCAGTGTATATATATGTAAGGAGTTGAAGAGGTTAATGCCAAAATCCAAGGTCTCCTATCTTGGCGGAGATATTCCGCCGAGAGAGGTTAAGGCCATGGGACTCGATGGAATAGATTATAATTACAGCTGCTTTGAAGAACATCCGGAATGGGTAAAAGAGGCTCACGATAGTGGGCTCACCGTTAATGTCTGGACAGTCAACACCAAAGAGCAAATCAAAAAGATGATAGAGCTTGGCGTAGATCTGATAACCACAAATGAACCAATTCTTGCAGCCTCTTGTTGCTCAGAGGATAATTGATAAAATCCACTAAGAAATGAGATACCTCACTTATTGCACCGGTTATTTCTATAAAATATAAGAAAATGGCTTTATCTGAAAGAGAGAAAAAATATTTGAAGATAGGTGGGATAGTATTAGGTTCGATTATCGGACTTATTGTTATTCTCATGACCGCTATCTCTATAATTCTTACGCCCGCCAAACTCACTAAAATAGTCAACAAGTATTCGAATGAATATTTAAATGCAGAGGTAAAGATAGAGACTATTAGGCTAAAACTTTTCAGCGAATTTCCCTTTGTAGGGATACAACTGAGCAACGGACAGATTATCTCAAAAGCCTTTGATAAAGAGAGCGACTCCTTAAAGGCAATTGTCCCAAATTGCGCAGATACTCTTCTTAAATTCAAAGAATTGTCTCTTTCTATCAATATTCCGGAACTAATGATTGGCCACTATACCATTAAGAAGATCCGAATAATAGAACCACATATTTATGCCTATATTGCTCCTTGGGGAGAGGCAAACTGGAATATTTATCAATCCGCCGATTCAACCAAGAAGAGCAAGGAAAGCAGCCCCATCCAAATCGATATAAGAAGTGTAGATATTACGGGAGACGGCGACCTTGTGTACGAAAGCCGCCCCGATTCCATTTGTGCCAAACTCTCCCTGAACACCCTAAGAATAGAGGGCAATCTCGCCAATAATCCGGAAAGAATAAATATCGACCGTTCCTACTTCTCAAAAGTTTCCGTGGAACTGACAAAAATACTTAACGGTAAGGCAGTAAATAACCCATACGGCAAAAATATCTTTGCAAGTTTCACAATAGATTCATTGAGAATCGATTCGAAAGAGAAGAAAGAGCTGCAGGTAAACCTCCTCACTCATACCCGCCTTGTTATAGACAAAAATATCCTGGCAAAGGATATTCCTCTTGAGATAAATGGTTCTGTTTCAACCTCCGGAGTAAAACGTAATTCATTTAATATTAAAGAGATGAAAGTTACTCTGGCTAAAATTCCAATCACCTTTAATGGTAATATCGTGGTAACAAAAGACTCGCTCGATATTCCATTCTTATGCGGAAAGACAGACAATTTTGATATTACAGAAATTCTCAGCAATATACCGGAGAAGATAATTCCAGATATACATAAGCTTAAAACTAATGCCAAATTATTTGTAGACATAGATATAGATGGCAGTTACAACTATAAGACCGGCATACTGCCCTCTGCTACCGTAGAGATTAAAATACCGAACAGCACGGCAGAGTTTAAAGGAACAGGCATCAAACTAAACGAGATAGCGGCGGAAATAAATGCCAACTATCTCCCGAACACGCCAAGTGCTTCAATAATTGAATTCACAAATCTATCATTAAAGGGCAATGGGCTAAGAATCAGCGGAAACGGATCTCTAAGAGACTATATGAACGATCCAAATATAATTATGGATCTTACCTCGCACATTAACGCCGACACCATCGGCAAGCTGCTCCCAAAAGATTTTATAGCTACAATCAGCGGCTCCGCAACCGCTAATTTAAAATTAGAATCTTTATTAAGTAACTTGACCAATATCAAGAAACTCGGAGCCGCTGAGATAGATTGTAAAATTAAATCCAAATTTCTCGATATCGACATTCCTAAAGAGGATATCTGCTGCCAGTTAATAGGCACGGGCGCCCGAATAGGAATCGGCAAGAGAGAGAGAGCAGGCAATAAAAATATCTACGATAAGTTGATAACCATTGATTTCGATACAGACTCGGCAAAGATCAAATATCGTAACTCCTTCCTTATAAATGGGAATAAAATTCTCCTCAACACAAAGAATCCCACCTCTATATTAGATGCAAAACCGAATAAGATAGTACCTCTTTATGTTAACTTGGCCGCTAACAGATTCTCGGTAGAGGGGCAGGATTCCCTAAGGATAGTAATGAACGGTACAAATAACCAATTTCTAATCTTCCCTCAAAAGGGACACTACATAAACCCTGAAATAAGAATAAAATCGGAAAATAGATATATCTCTTTCAAAGATATGGTGGGCCGTTACAGCCTCGCAAATGCCACACTGCAATTGAATGCCTTAATGAATAGGAGTGCAAAGGTACAGAGGAGCAGACGTATAAATCATAAATTAGATTCTCTTCACAGGGCCTATCCGCAATTGAACCGGGATTCGCTTATAGCTCTCGCCGCCAGAAATAGGTTATCGCGTCGTGGTAATAAAACTGATGATTTTGCCAATAGCAATATTGATTTTGGAGTAGACAGAAACTTGGCAACTATTATCCGCGACCTAAATATGAACGGCCTTGTAAAGGCCTCAAGAGGGAGCGTAAGAAGCCCTTTATTCCCTATAAAAACTACTCTCGGTAATATAGATATAGTTTTTAATACCGATGAGATAATAATGAACAACTCCACCTTTAAACTTGGAGAGTCTGTAATTACAAGCACCGGTAAAATTTCGGGTATAAAGGAGGCTCTATTAAAAAGAGGCGTTCTCGGCATTACTTTGAATATTACGGCAGATACATTGAATCTCAATGAAATATCATACGCAGCAGCCAAAGGGTCGGAGTATATGAACGGAAGCAAATCCATAAAAGACTCTTTGAGGCAATCGGTAAATAGCTATAACCAACTTATCGCAAATAGCCCTACGCAGGGTGATAATTCGCATATCTCCTCCTCTCCAGCACTTATTATTGTGCCTGGTAATATTGCCGCCAATATTAAATTGAGCATAAAGCACGGAATATATGCCGATGTAATGCTGAATAAGGTAACCGGAGAATTGATTGCAAAAGAGAGATGCCTTCAGATAAACAACTTTAACGCTACAACTTCTGCAGGAGAAATGAACTTATCTGCCTTCTATGCCACAAGAAATAAAAATGATCTTTCTGCGGGATTCGATATGGAGATGAAGGAGATAAATGTGAAAAAGCTGCTCGGAATGGTTCCTTCTATTGATACGATCTTGCCTATGTTACGCTCCTTTGAGGGTACTATAAATAGTCAGATGGCAGCAACGACGGAAATTGATGAAAATATGAATATTAAACTTCCTACAATGAAGGGAGTTATAAAGATAAACGGAGAACAGCTTGTATTGATGGATGGAGAGACTTTCGGCGAAATCTCAAAGAAACTTCACTTCAAGAATAAAAAGAGAAATCTTGTAGATAAAATTGCAGTAGAGGCCCTTATCAACGATAACAAAATTGAGATTTTCCCGTTCCTGATGGAGATAGACAGATATCGTACTGCGATAAGCGGAACACAGAATCTCGATATGTCTTTCAAATATCATATCTCCGTACTAAAATCCCCGATTCCGTTCAGACTCGGCATTAATGTTACCGGAACACCCGATAAATTCAAATTCAGAATAGGAAGAGCAAAATATAAAAATGCCAATTTGCCTGTATACAGCCAAATAATATACGATACGAGAATGAATCTGCGAACCTATATTGCAGATATTTTCCAAAGAGGAGTTGCCGCAGCAATGCAAGAGGGGGCAAAGGCCGATGAAAAGCTTGTAACAAGTGCTAAAAAGACAATGCTCTCTACCGACAATCTCGACCCGCTAACCTTAAGAGATTCTCTTTTGATGCAACGTCCGGATACTGTATTGTTCTCAATGATGAATATGACAGAGCAGCAGCAAGATAGCTTGCTATTAAAGGAGGAGCTCGCACAGGTTGATTCTATTCAGAATGCAGCCATAGCTACTCAAAGTAAGAGAAAAGCAAAAGCTATTAAACGCTCCATGCATAAGACAGAAAAGAAGGTAGCGGCACAAAACAGACGGAAAACCGCTAATAATAGTAATAAAGAGAGTAGGGTCCCATATATCCCTCTTTTAAAGGAGCGATTTTCGGATACACCTCACTCGAAACGCACTCTCTCTGTCCGTTAAAACTAAATCAATACAGATAGTAACCCTTTGAGAGCTCCTTAAAACTCTTCACATCCTTATTCCAAAAATTGAGTATGGATGAGGCCTTGTTAGTTTGAGAAAATGTCTCTCTAATATAATTTGAACCGCAAACAAGATCAAACATCCTGAATCTGCTCTCATTAGCTTTAGCAAAGACAGCCCTGTCGGGGTACAACTCTGCAATTACCTGCATCACATAAAACTGAATCTCAGATAACGCAGCCTTTTTGTAATCGGTTATAAAGAACTGTACACCCTGAATATTCTGACCTGAAAAGACGGAATAATAAGGTTTTACACAAATCGGTCTGAACATTACTCCCGGCAAATTCAAACTGTTTAAAGCAGCTGAAAACCTATTTGCATCTATCCAAGGTGCGGCAAAAATCTGGAAGGGTAATGTATAACCCACTCCTATAGAGAGATAACCTAATTCACCAAGAATACCGGACGCCGGGTAGAAAAAGGAGGTAATAGCCTGAGGTACGTGCGGAGAGGGCAATATCCAGGGCAGCCTCGTATCGTCATAGGTCATACTCCTGCGCCAGCCATTCATCTTTATAACAGTCAGACGGCATTGCTTGCCAACAAGGTTCTCTCCATTAATCAACTGTGCAAGTTCACCAACAGTAAGGCCATATAAATAAGGTATCTTAAACTGGCTTACAAAGGAGATATATCCATCCTCTACAAGACTTCCCTCAACCTTTTCACCTCCAAGAGGATTAGGCCTGTCGAGCACTATAACCTCCTTGTCATTTTCTGCGGCGGCCTCCATTATTTTTCCCAAAGTACTGATAAAAGTATATGAACGGCATCCATTATCCTGAATATCATACACTATTGCATCTACCCCGCGCAACAGATCTGGAGAAGGTTTAAGATTTTTCCCGTAGATAGAGTATACAGGCACGCCGGTAGCCGAATCAACTGTATTCTCAACAGCTCCACCGGCATACACATCTCCCCTAACACCATGTTCCGGTGCAAACAAGGCCACCAATTTTACATTTTTTGCCGCAAACAAAAGATCTATCGTAGAGACGAGATTGTCATCTACACCGGTGGGATTTGTAACAAGTGCTATTCTCTTACCCTCTAACTGCTTAAATTTAGAGGATTTAAGTACTTCGATACCGGTTTTAATCAAAGGCTTGGCCGGATTGAGTACAATCACAGCACCGCAATCTCCGGCAGTAAACATTAACGTAAAAGAGACAAGCACAGATAAGGTCAAACTCCTTGATCTACTTAAAAATGCCATTTTATTTATAAAATTCATATTCAGTCTCATGATTAATCAATTATTCGTTTATTTTTTTCTCTTCAACCTTTTTGCCAAAAGAGGAATCTACCTTTACAAACATAGTCACAATAATTGTTGCAGCGCAACAGATCATTATCCACCAAAAGAAATTCTCATAGCCCAAATGTTCCTGAAGCCATCCTGCAAACATTCCCGGAACCATCATTCCTAATGCCATAAAGGCTGTACAAATGGCATAGTGAGCAGTTTTGTACTCCCCCTCCGAGAAATAGATCATATATAGCATATACGCAGTAAAACCGAATCCGTAGCCGAATTGCTCAATAAATACACACAAATTAATCACCAGCATATTTTCCGGCTGGAAAACACTAAGATAGACAAATGTAGCGCAAGTTAATGAGATACTCCATGCCATAGGCCACAACCACCGTTTCAGCCCGCCTTTAGCTGCTACAATACCTCCAATAATACCTCCGATGGTCAATCCCAAAATACCAACTGTTCCATAAACAATACCCACCTGACCTGTAGTAAGTCCCATTCCACCAAGGTCTTTACTATCTAACAAAAACGGATTTATAAGTTTTACAAGCTGAGCCTCCGGAAACCGATATAATAACATGAATGCCATTGCAACCCATATCTGTTTCTTGCGGAAAAACGAACCGAATGTTCCAAAAAACTCCTTAAAGATCATTGAAGCACTAACTTTGCTGTCGCCTGTAACCGCCTTATCAACATTAGGTTTAGGTAAAATAAATTTATGATACAATGTAATTAGCAAAAAGAAGGCAGCCAAAATAAAAAAAGTAACGGACCACGACATCGGAATATTTCCCGAAAGGCCTCTGAACTCGGCAACAGCCTTTTTGGAAAGTTTCTGATCGGCATGGAAAAGAATATATGCAGGTTTATCCCAATTATCCGCATTAAAACACAGCCTCTCTCCCGAGATAAGAGAGAGACTTTTATCTCCTCTGTTGAAGGCGGTATTTAATATAACCGTCTTACCCTCCTCCGGCCTCTTTGAAAGTTTAATCTCCGCAATACTCATTGCTCCCGCACTAACAGACTCACTCTTCTCAATCTTTTTTCCAAAACTCTTTGTCACCCACTCTCCAATCGGTTTAGAAACTCTCCTTGTCCACCAACCCTCATTTGCCGACTCGCTCTTTGAATCTGCAGGCTTGGGAACAAATCCGTACTGAATATTATGATTCTCTACAAAACTCTTTATCTCAGCCTCTTTCTCTATTGATATATGAGCAGTACCCATCTGAACGTTCTCCTGCGCACTAAAACCAAGCTCCCCGTCAGAAATAGCAACCGCTTCCGGCTTTGAATCGGCAAACGCCTGTAAAGTATTAGCCGGCAAAGAGGAGGAATCGGAGGCAGGCAGTACCACCTCTTTCGTATAATCTGGTGACGCGGTAACCTCTATATTAACCGGCTCAAGACCTGTACTCATCTCAAGAAGACCTGCCACTATCACAAGAATACCTTGACCGAATATTGTTGCACATCTGTAAAATGTGCTTCTTATTCCAACATACATCGATTGCTCATGACTATCCAGTGCAAGCATATAGAAGCCGTCTGCAGCAATATCATGAGTCGCAGAGGCAAAGCCAATTATCCAAAAAATAGCGAGGGTTATCTGAAAAAACGAGCTCATAGGTATGGCGAACGCCACAGCGGCAAGACCGCACCCCAAAATAAACTGCATTACAACAACCCACCATCTCTTTGTCTTAAACAGATCCACAAAGGGACTCCAAAATGGCTTTATTACCCACGGTAAATACAACCAACTTGTATATAGAGCTATATCGGTATTGGAAATACCCATTCTCTTATACATGATTACTGTAATGGTCATAACAGCCACGTACGGCAAGCCCTCGGCAAAATAAAGCGACGGGATCCAAGCCCAAGGAGATACTTTTTTCTTTTCCATACTTTTTCTTTATGTTATAATAATCAATATTGTCTTGTTATCTCTGCACCAACATAATAATGTAATAAAATAGCGTCATATTTATAGCCTCTCTCACCCATTACCGCAGCACCGATTTGACAAAGGCCCACGCCATGCCCCCATCCGGCTCCTATAAGAATAAACTTTTCATTCTCTTTTCTAACTACAAATGCCGAACTATAAAGGTGAGAGGTAGAGAGATATTTCCTTATTTCAAGCTCCTTTCCAATCACCATTGTTCTTTTGGTCCCTACAATTTTTAATTTTATAAGGCGCCCCGATGTTCCTCTTTCAACAGGTATTAAATCTGTAATTGTTCCGAAATCTATCCCCGAACGCTTTTTTACAAGTTCGGAGAGCTCCTTAACAGTATATTCTGTTCTCCATCTGTAAAAATTATGGGTCTCCTGATCATAATTGTTCAGTACCTGAGAGAGTATTTTTTTATCTGTGGTATTACAAAAAGAGTCAGGGGAAAATATTATCCACTTCTCCGCCTCATTTTCCACAGTAAGATCCGGGATGGTTTCTTGCTGATCAATATCGCGTTTCTTAACAAGATAGGGATATTTTACCGGTTCCCAGCAATTTTGAAACTCCTCAAAAACTCCTCCGCAACACTTTGAAAAACGAGCATCGCAGATTTTCCCGCCGTGCATTAATACCTCCCCCCATGTAGCCTCAACCGCCTTACGCACCTCAGGAGTGGATTCTCTCGTAAGACCCTGATATCTTTGACAATGATCATCGGCACATACATCAAAATTCTTATGATCCTCTCTATCGTACCATTTAATCCTCTCATCAGGCGTCTCCTCGCAAGCGGAATAGTCCGAATTAAGCCGCTTGATCTCCTTATTCTTCTCCATCTGTGCAAGCAACCAACTTCTCGAAATAACAGCATGGGCCTTAAGTAATTCATTAGAGGCGGTCGCGCTCATTTCTGAAGAGATTACACTTGTAAGATAATCCTCCACACCGGCAAGATTCACAGCCGTCAACGCACCCTCCTCAACAATTATCTTAAGAGAGCCGCCAAACTTCTGATCCTCCCTTCTTTCCCAATGAAAATTAATACCTATTACAACATCTTTAATCCAGAAAGAGGGCTGCTCACCAATCTTCTTATAGATAGGATCAAACAAAAGTTCGCTATATTCTTTCCCGTCCCACATAATTTTACCTTTATGGAATTCAACTCGCTGCTCCCCTTTAAAAAAATCCTTACGATTGCCCAACTCTTTAGATTGGCTATCGCTCTTACAATCAGGGTTGAGACGATAGTCGGTGTTAAAAACAAATTCTATGGAGTTGCTGTGCAATACCCCAACGCTTACTTTCGGTTGTTGTCTAACAGTATTCATTGCTGTTTTAATTTTAATATCAATTCATCAATATCTTTCTGCGGAACCATAATTTCATCACAAATCTCTAAAATCTCTCTATCGGAAATCTTTTTGAAATCCTTTTCGAGCGGAGTAATGAAGAGACCCCCCAAATCAACGGAGGCAGGGCTTAAAAGGAGATTTGAATCACCCTCAGCAAAATAGTGCGAAGGCCTGTGTTTTGCTCTTAAAAATAAGACCGTATACCATTTATTGTCATGGTACCACGACAAAAGATTCATCATAGGCTCCCACTCTCCCTCATTAATGTGCAGCAACTCATAAATCTTCTCAAACAAAATCTGCGACTCCTCAATAGAATTTGATACTATCAAGAGTGAGCCTCTAATATAATCCTTTATCTCATAGAGTTCTGCTCCCGAAAGGGAACTCCCCTTTTGAAAAAATTCTATCTTATCAAGATGAAGCGAAGCCGTATCCGTCTGTATTGGCAACATGCCCTTATTACCTGCCTGAAAATGCATGTGGTCCGGTGCAGAAGCCCCACATTTTGGCCCGTTGTAAAAGACCACATAGTCGCTCAGGCACCGCGATAAATTAAGCATATCAAAATATCTCCCCTTAATCTGCTGTCTGGTATGCCTCAGTTCGGGAATAGTAAGATGTTTGGGGAAAATTGGGAAGGGATTTACAAGTACCTCATAATCACCATTATTGCCACTATACTTAATTCCCTCCTGAACAGCCGGACGATTTTCTTTGCACAGAAAACATTTGCGCTCGCTGATTGATTTTGCATCAACTTTAGCCGCTGAAGAGAGAATGCGTGCCGGATTAAACTGCACTTTGATTCTTATATTTCCAAGAGTAAACTCCTTAACACGAACCCCGGAAAGGGCGGAATAATTATTTGCCGCCTGCTCCCATGCTTTAAGTTGACTCCTCATTAGAGCCTCAACATTCATACTGATTGGTTCCATAACTAAAAAATATCGGGATACTTTACTTGATAAGAGCTACTCTCGCCTGCAATTCCCAAGTACGAACTCTGTCTTTATATAGATTATTATTATTCATCTTAACAATGTCGAGAGAGGCATCGGAATTATCCTCCCAACGACGGCAACAATAGAGAGGCTCATATAGTCTGCCAATTTGATACTCTCTTGAAAACCTTAATCCGAGAGCATAATCCTCTCCATAACTTGTATTTGGCAGATTAATCTCTCTCAAAAGCGGAGTATAAAAGGCACGCGGAGCACCGAGTCCGTTTATTCTAAGAGCATTGTTCCTTCCATTCTCAGGAGTCCACTCCTTATGATCAATAATACCCGGAGCAATCATCTCCATATTAAAATTAGTCATCTTATAGGTACCTACCACCATTGCGCAATTTTGTGCATAAAAGGCCTCTACAATCTTCTGCAAAGTATCGGGACCTGAATAAACATCGTCCGAATCCAATTGAATTGCAAATTTTCCGCACTTTGGATGATGAACTCCAATATTCCAGCATCCGCCGATTCCAAGATCGAACCTCTCCGGAATTATATGAATCACCTTTGGATCCGCTTTGAACTCCTCTATCGCCTCAGCCGTTCCATCAGTTGAGTGATTATCGATAATAATAAGATTGAATTTAAATTTTGCCTGTTGAGCCAAAACAGATTTGACGGCATCGCGGATGGTCTTAATTCTGTTAAAAACAGGAATTATTACAGATGCTTCATATTCAAAACTATTCTCATTGAACTCTATATGCTTAAAATTAGGAGCCAGATAACCGCCTATCTCTTTAAGATGCTCGGTACATGCCTGTTCCATCTCAACCTGCACACTCCTATTCTTAGGATCTACATAGTCGAAGAGCTTCTCACCGCTCTTTCTGGTATCGTGCTCCACCTCAGAATAAAGGTATTCATTTATATGAACAATCTCTCCCTTTTGCGCACTCTTCAATCTCAAATCATAAAGAGCAGCAAATTTATACTCCTTATTCATTCTTCCGGCTGCCTCCTGCAAAGCGGAACTTCTGAAAAAGAGTACGGAGCCGAAATCAAAATCGTCCCTGAGGCTGCCGAATTGATAATCAATAACCGGAGCTGCCGTTTTCTTACCCTCTATAATCTGATAATGGTCTGAGTAAAGCATAGATGCATTGGTATCTGCAGCTATTCTGGCAAAACGTTCAAGTGCAAGATAACCAATATTGAGAGTCGTATATTTTGTATAAATAAGAGAAAAATCGGCATCGGAAGATTTTTCCGCTATTTTTTTAATTGTTGCGGAACTCTTAAGGGAATCTGAAACAATAATCTCACAATCCTTCAGGATCGGCAGCGAGGAGCCTTTGTAATCTCCGAATGACAATAGGTAAATTTTAGCTACAGAACAATCTTTTCTTAACTCCACTACGGTTTCAAGCACTTGATTATCATCAGTTACAGGTACAAAACAATTAATTTTTGCTGTCATATCAAATTTATATTTAAGAATACTTTTTAAGTGGCGTAAAGGTACAAAAATTATTTAACTGAGCATATATTGGAAAGGTACCTATATAAAAGAACTATTGCTCCTGCATTCCATTTTTAATCAAATGTTTGCAGGAGCAATCCGAAATTTCTTTTTATCCATCGCTAATATCTCCCTGAACGCCTGTCAATGAGATATTTCCCTATTCATACCGGTAACGCGGGGCTTGTCAAAATATCTGTTTAGTAGACAAAATGTGCATAAAGTGCAATTACTATAAACAGGCCAACAAGAATAGTAGCAACTACATATCCAACAGCCTTCCAACGCTTCATCCAAATCTGATTATCTAATCCGATTGTCTGGAACGCACTCCAGAAGCCATGGGTAAGATGAAACCATAGTGCTATAAACCACAATATGTAGAGTACAAGAATTATCGGGTTACTAAAAGTCTCTCCCAAAAGCATAACAGGGTCTGATGCCTCCTCTCCCAAAAACTCCGGAAGCTGCATATTAGCCCAGAAATGAGTAAGATGGAAAGCAAGAATACCAAGTATAACTATTCCGAGAAAAATCATATTTTTTGCTGCCCAATCATCTGTTTGAGCCCTGTTTGCAACTGCATATCTCTCTTTACCACGTGCTTTGTAGTTCATTAAATAAAGAACGAAAGCATAAATAATATGGAAAATAAATCCTGCAGCAAGAATCGGAACCATTACCGTAACAATCGGAAGACTCATAAATTCACAGCCGGCCGCAAAAGCCTCCGGACTTATAAGCGATAACGCATTAATAGTTACATGAATAAATAAAAATAGAATCAGGAATAAACCGGTAATACTCATTATGAGTTTCTTTCCTATCGAAGATGTAAATATGTTAGCCATAAGGTTATTTTTAATTTTATTAAATTCTTTATTTATCTGCAAAGATAGATTCTTAGTTGCAATTATCATAATATTTGGCTATTTTTGTTTGATTATTTGAAACAGGATATAACTATGAAATTTAGACGGGTTTTGCTTAAATTGAGTGGAGAAAGTCTTGGAGGAGTCTCCGGGATAGGTCTGGATCAGACAATAATCTCACGATATGCAAAAGAGATTGCCTCCTGTGTTAAAGAGGGATTCCAGATAGGAATTGTAGTAGGAGGAGGTAATATTTTCCGCGGCGTGGCAGGCGTAGGCAAAGGATTCAGCAGAGTTAAGGGAGACCAGATGGGAATGCTTGCAACCGTAATAAACAGTATCGGACTGGCTATGTTTCTCAAAAGTGAGGGCATTGAGGCAGAGGTCTTCACCTCAACCCCTATGGAGCCAATGGCAAGATACTACGCAAAAGAAAAGGCAGTTGCCCTTATGGAAAAGGGCGGAGTTGCAATAATAGCCGGCGGGACCGGAAATCCTTACTTTACAACAGATTCAGCCTCAGCATTAAGGGCATGCGAGATTGAGGCCGATGCCCTACTCAAGGGAACAAGAGTAGATGGAGTTTACACAGCCGATCCGGAAAAGGACAAAAACGCAAAAAAATACAGAACTTTAACTTTCGACGAGGCTTTGGCAAAGAATCTACGAATAATGGACCAAACCGCTTTCGCCCTCTGTAAAGAGAACAACATGCCTATTATTGTTTTCGATATGAATAAAGAGGGTAATCTTTACTCACTTATTAACGGAAAGAGAGAATTAGGAACCATTGTAACAGATAAAGATAATTTATAGTATACTAATCATAAACTTCAGAAATTACATAAAAATCAAATATATGGACATAAGCGTATCAAAACAGAGCATTGCCCAGGCAAAGGAAAAAATGAACAAAGCCATTGCACACTTGGAAGAAGAACTTAAGGGATTTAGGGCAGGAAAAGCTAACACATCTATTCTCAACGGATTGATGGTAGATTATTATGGTACACCAACTCCTTTACAGCAGGTAGCAAGTATAAACACGCCTGATGCAAAAACGATTGTAATTCAACCATGGGAGAAAAAGCTCATACCTATAATAGAAAAGGTGATTTTTGACGCTAATCTTGGCTACACTCCGGTAAATAACGGTGAAAATATTAGAATAAATATTCCGCCATTAACAGAGGAGAGAAGAAAAGAGCTTGTAAAAAAGGCCAGATCAGAGGGTGAAACAGCAAAACTTAGTATTCGTAATGCAAGACGCGATGCGGTTGAAGCTCACAAGAAATTCCAGAAAGAGGGTCTTCCGGAGGATATCTGCAAAGATGCAGAGGCAATTGTTCAAAAGGAGACCGACAACGCAAACAAGAAGGTGGACGAAATAATAGTAGTCAAAGAGAAAGAGATTATGACAGTATAACTATTCTAACTAAAAGTTAATTATCTATTTAACCTATGATAATTGGAAGGAGGTACCTGTTCAAAAAGCAGTCACCTCCTTTTTTGTCGCTATACCATATTTATCATATAACTCCCGAATCATTCATAATATTACCAAAAATAATTATCTTTGTTAGTTAAAACACAAATTTTAAATCAATTTATAACTAATAAGCGGTTTTGAGTTTATATAGCAGTTATTTAGGCTTTTTCCCAACACAAAATAGAGATAAAGAACAGCCATAAATCCAAAACAACTTTTAAATAATTAACAAATATGTCATTAAATTTTGCAGATCGCCATATAGGCCCAAGGGAGACTGAAATACAGCAGATGCTAAAGGTTCTTAAGGTTAACTCTATAGAAGAACTAATGCAACAAACTATTCCACAGGATATTTTGATAAAGGAGGAGCTAAATCTCTCACCTGCTGTTTCCGAAACTAAATATCTCCAAGAATTGAAAGAGATGGTTTCGAAGAATAAAAATATGCGTTCACTTATCGGATGCGGAGTATATGGTACCTCAGTAATGCCGGTTATTGTAAGGAATATCTTTGAAAACCCATGCTGGTATACCTCATACACCCCTTATCAGGCAGAAATTTCACAGGGACGTCTCGAGGCTCTTCTTATCTTCCAGACAATGATAAGCAGCCTTACCGGATTTCCTCTCTCCAACTGTTCTATGCTCGATGATGCTCAGGCAGCAGGAGAGGCAATGAGAATGATGTTTGAGGTAAGGAGCAGAGAAGCTGTAAAGGCAGGCAAAAATGTTGTTTTTGTAGATGAGAATATTTTCCCACAAGTGCTTTCAGTGCTTAAAACTCGCGCTGCCGGTCTCGGAATCAATATAGAAGTAGGTAATTACAAAAATTACGAGTTTGGCCCTAAATGTTATGGTGCAATAGTTCAATACCCTGCAGCAAATGGAGAGATAAGAGATTATACCTCTTTCTGCGAAAAAGCACACGCCGCAAATGCATTGGTAACAGCATATTGCGACCTCCTCTCACTTGCAATTCTTAAAGAACCTGCAGCATGGGGAGCGGATTGCGCAGTAGGTTCAGCACAGAGATTTGGACTTCCGATGGGCTTTGGAGGCCCTACTGCAGGTTTCATGGCGACTAAAGAGGATTACAAGCGCCAAATTCCCGGACGTATTATCGGAATCTCTGTAGATAGACTCGGAAACAGAGCAGTCAGACTCGCTCTCCAAACAAGAGAGCAACATATAAAGAGAGAAAAGGCCACCTCCAATGTATGTACCGCAACAGCACTTATGGCAACAATGAGCGGAATGTATGCAGTATACAACGGACCGGATGAGATTAAAGACAAGGCCTACAAAACTCACAAATACGCTCGCAAAATAGCCGATCGCCTCATTAAGTCCGGATACAAACTCGCTGCCGACAACTTCTTTGATACAATTGAAATTGTAGATTTAACTAAGAAACAAATAGAGGAGATAAGGACAAAGGCTCTTGCTGCCGGAATCAATTTTATGTACCTCGACAACTCTATCAGATTCAGCACAGATGAGCTCACTGATTGTGCCGAAGCACATATTCTTATGGAGCAAGTATTCACACTCGCTCACGAAGCTTGCTGCAAAGAGAAAGGAGAGGAACTCCATCACAGCCCAGAGCATATATGCTGCGCTAAAAAGGGATTAGGCGGTATGGAAAGAGAGAGTTCATTCTTGACCGAAAAGGTCTTCAACTCTTATCACTCAGAGACACAAATGATGAGATTCATTAAGATGCTGGAAAGAAAAGATGTATCGCTTGCTCACTCCATGATACCACTCGGTTCTTGCACCATGAAACTCAATGCCGCAGTTGAAATGATGCCACTAAGCTGGAGCGAACTTACCAATGTTCACCCTCTTGCACCAAAAGATCAGGTACAGGGCTATATGCAGTTGATTACCGAACTTGAAAACGATCTCGCCACAATCACAGGATTCCACTCCTGCTCTTTGCAACCAAGCTCCGGAGCAGCTGGTGAATATGCCGGGCTTACAACCATAAAAAGATATTTGGAAGCAAATGGTCAGGGTCATAGAAAAACAATGATCATCCCTACCTCCGCTCACGGGACAAACCCTGCCAGCGCAGCAATGGGCGGTTACAATATTGTCCTTGTAGGTTGCGATGAAAACGGAAACATCAATGTTGAAGAACTTCGCCAAAAAGCAGAGGCTGCAAAGGAGACTTTGGCAGGCCTAATGATTACCTACCCTTCTACACATGGCGTGTTTGAGGTTAAAATCAGAGAGATTGTAGAGATAATACACAAAAATGGCGGAAAAGTTTATATGGACGGCGCAAACATGAACGCACAGATTGGACTTACAAATCCCGGAACAATCGGAGCGGATATATGCCACCTTAACCTCCATAAATCATTTGCTATGCCTCATGGCGGCGGCGGTCCCGGAGTAGGTCCTATCTGCTGCACAAAAGAACTTGCACCATATTTACCGGGACATCCGCTCGATCCAGATTGCGGCGGTAAGGAGATGGATGCTGTGAGCGCAACCGCATACGGTAACCCGCTACTGCTTCCTATCACTCATGCTTACATTAAATTACTTGGCTTTGAAGGATTAAAGAAATCCTCCGAGGTTGCTATTCTGAACGCCAATTATATGGCTGCCCAGTTCGAACCGGAGTTTAAGACATTATATACCGGAGTAACAGGAAGAGTTGCACATGAGTGCATCTTAGATTGCCAACATTTTAAAGCTGAGTATGGTGTAGATGCTACCGACCTTGCCAAACGCCTTATGGACTATGGATTTCATGCCCCTACACTATCGTTCCCCGTTCACGAGACACTTATGATTGAACCAACCGAGAGCGAACCGCTTGAGGAACTCGATAGATTTATAGAGACCATGAAACAGATCAAGAAGGAGTGCGAGATGATAAAATCAGGTGAATTTGACGCAGAAGATAATCCTGTGAAGAACTCTCCTCATACAGCAGAAGAGGTTTGTTCAGACAAATGGGAACATAAATACAGTAGAGAACTTGCTGCGTACCCTTTAGAGTGGATTCGCGAGAATAAGTTCTGGCCAGCATGCACAAGAGTTGACAACGGCTCCGGAGATAGAAACCTTATCTCTTGCTGCCAATAGATTAAATATTAAGAATTAATAGAGAGGCTGACTAAAAATTACTTTTAGCCAGCCTCTCTCTATTTTTCAATCTGCTCCCTTACAATTTACCTTTACTCATTTTAATTAGTTCGTCGGCAAATCTTAGAAAACCCAAATCTGTCATGTGTACTCCATCGACAGTAGCCTCGTGATCGGGCCCAATTGCAGAAGTCTCCATCTTTCCACCCAAATATTTAGGTATAACCATTTCATTTGATTTATCCTCAGCTTTAGCAGATAAATCTTCCGGCTTAATTTTCACCCCGGAAACATTGATAAAATGAAGATTCTTATACCCCTCCTTCTTAAATTTTAGATAATACGCATACCACAAAGAGTTCTCAGCATTTAAATCGGAACGAAAACCTTTATCGAGGTACTGATACGGATAGGCATAATTACTAACCATAAAAACAGGTACATTGGGATTATCGCCTGCCAACTTTTTAATAAAATACTCGGTGCTATCTTTAACTATTTGATATGTACAATTAGCCAAGCAATCTATAAAAAAAGCCTTTGCCTTAATTGTAGAGATTTTATCCGCCATTATCTTATCCATTCTACCATTGCCGCTAAATCCTAAATTGATTGTCTCGGTATGCAACTTTCTCTCAATAATGCTTGTATATGACATACCGGGACGAGAAGCACAACCCCCCTGAGTTACACTTGTTCCATAAAAAACAATCGGTTTATCGCCAACTTGAGGGACTAAATCTAAATTCTTTGGTACCCCGATAGAAGATGTACTGTCCACTCCAACCTCAACCTTTAATGCGCCATCATATAGAGGAAGATACAAAAGATACTCTCTGCCACCATCGCCAATCTGATTACCATCGGCATCCCTCAATGGTTCTATCTTGCTTCTCGCAATTGCTCTACAAATTTTATTACTTCCCTCTATTTTATATGGTTGAGCAGTTCCAACAAATAACCACTCTCCTCCCTCTAAAGTATATAGATCCAAGCCCCTAATACCGGCACCGGTCATGTGGAACATATTAAAATTATTAAGCAACTCCCATTTTACTCCTATAACGGGAGAATTAGAATAGAATCTAACAGCTATGCCGGAAGAATTCTGACCTAAATCCCAGACCTCCTTCCTTACAACCCCTTTTATATCTGCCGGTAGTCTCGAAAAATAGTTGCCGCTCTCCTCAAAACCACGCCCTATGACCGGTAATTTATTCTCAACCACATCATAATATTTAAGTTCGGAGGATTTCTGTGCAATCACATTCTGCGATGCAACTAAAGAGAATACAAAAACAAAGACTGCAAGAGACTTGCTGTAGCCACTTAAAGAAAATGGTTTAATAATCATAACAATAGTTATTTAATAGTTCACTTAAAGCACATCTTTTATTATCCAAGTTATTAAAGAAAGTTACCCCATCTGATGTCCACCAAATACAAATACCCTTTCTCTCCATTCCTCTAAACCAAGTCATCTGACGTTTAGCAAATTGATGAATGGCAATAGAGAGTTTTTCTACCATCTCATCATAACTCAACTCTCCAACCAAATATAGAGTAACAAACTTATACTCGAGCCCATAATAAATAAGATCTTCCGGTTTTATTCCAGAATCCAATAACTTCTGCACCTCGTCAATCATACCCTCCTGCAATCTTGCACTTAATCGCCTATCTATCCTCCTGTTGCGTTCATCTCTATCCACCTCAACACCAATATAAAGAACCTTCTTCGGGAGTAAGTATCCCGACACCTTCCCCTCTCTCTCATCTCTTCTGCCACTAATATTTTGCTCCTCACACTTAATCGCCGCCGTTTTGAGAACCGATGTTGTTTCAGAGCTCCCGGAAACGTAAGCCCTCTCTATTTCAATAGCTCTTATAACTCTTTTTTTTGTATCATAATCGGTTGAATTATGTAACTTCTCTCCTCTCCCGGCCTTAAGCTCAGCGAGCATCTCCACAAGCTCGGTCATAGATTTAGTCTCGAGTTTTGCCCTTAACTCATTGTCCGGCGAGACATCTTTAAGATCATACCCGCAGGTAACAGCCTGAACATAGAGCCCGGACCCCCCGCATATAATTGGGTAGGCCCCACGCTCAAGAATAGAGGGATAAGCCTTAGAAAAATCTCTTTGATACTGGAAAATATTATACTTTGAACCGGCATCGGCAATATTCATAAGATGGTATGGCACAGAAAGACTCACCCCGTTACGCTCAACCGAATAATCGGAAAGATCTTTGCCCGTCCCGATATCCATCCCTCTATAAACCTGTCTCGAATCTGCCGAAATTATCTCCGCACCGCAAATCTTCTTACCTAACCCTTCCAATAAATCCGGAAGAGCAAGAGCAAGATTAACAGCGAACTTAGTTTTGCCGCTTGCGGTAGGGCCAATAACCGCTATAGAATCGTAGAAATACATGTGACAAAGGTAGAAAAAAATGTTTCACAAATTCTTTCTATATTTGCACTCCACTTAGAAAAGGTAATAGAGCAGGAAAACAATGCCGAAAGCAAAAGGTAAAATAGAGATAAAGAATAGGCGCGCAAGTTTTGAATATGAATTTCTCGAAAACTTCACGGCCGGAATTGTTTTGTACGGCAGCGAAATTAAATCTATTCGTGCAGGGAAAGCCTCATTAGTAGATTCATTCTGCTACTTTGTAAACAGAGAACTCTATGTAAAAAATATGCATATCTCCGAATATTGGTGGACAAGCTACAATAGGCAGGACCCGAAGAGAGAGAGAAAACTGCTTATGAATAAAAAAGAGTTGAGAAAATTAGAACGTGCCACAAAGGAGAAAGGACTCACGATAGTCCCTACACGTCTATATATAGCGGAAAACGGATTTGCCAAACTCAATATTTCTCTTGCACGAGGCAAAAAAGAATACGATAAACGCCAATCAATTAAAGAGAAAGACCTCAAACGCGAGATGGATAGATTGTAACCTCCCAATATCTCTTTACCACACACATAATAACCTCTACCCTACAGCTGCCTGATAGTCACTCAATACGGCATCTATTTCACAATCTCCTCCCTCTGTGCAGGAGTAGAGATATAGAAACTTCTTATTATTAAGAAAATACCCACAAGAATAAAAGGGATGCTCAAAATCTGCCCCATATTGAGTCTCATACTCTGCTCAAATTCCACCTGAGGCAATTTGATAAATTCTATACAAAAACGAGCTCCGAACAATCCGGTAAGAAAGAGTCCGAACAAAAGCCCGCGTTTCAACTTTGGAAGAGCAAATTTATATAGGGCAATAAGAATAAAACCGAGCATCATATATGATAGGGCCTCGTATAGTTGAGTGGGGTGACAAGCCAGTCCCTCGGGCGGAAATATTTTCGGGCCATAATAAAGTTGCCATTCACGAGAAGAGAAGAATCTGAATCCCCACGGCAAAGTAGTAGGACCACCGAATATCTCCGAATTCATCAGGTTACCTAATCTAATAAACATTCCGGCAAAAGCAACGGTAATACCCACCCTATCCATTATCCACATAAAATCGAAATTATATTTTTTACCGTAACGCCTTGCGTACCACCATATTCCAAATACAATTGCTATTGCTCCTCCATGGCTTGCCAAACCACCCTCCCACACAACAAAAATCTTCCAGGGATTTGCAAGATAATATTCAGGTTCATAAAAAAGCACATGACCGAGACGCGCTCCAACAAGAGTACACCCCAATAGAATGTATAATAACGGATCGAGCAGGGTTAAAGGCAATTTCTCCCTCCTATAAAACCACATAAAAATTGCATAACCGAGAATAAAGCCGGTTATAAAGAGCATACCATAATATCTCAAATGAATAGGCCCAAAATGCAATATCTCAGGATTAATAGTCCAGTTAATTGCCATCGGAGCCATAAAGCCAAGTCCGAATAGTGAAGACAATATTGTTAATATTCCCATAAATTAAAAAATAAACTCTATTACTTTTCTATAACTAAAATACACTGTTACTCCATTTACTGCATCTACTATTGTCCTATTACAACTTCTCTCCTCAGCCTGTAAATGACTTTTTTACAACTACACTTTTATCTCACGAGCCGCGAGAAGACACTCAGGGGAAGAGCCTTCCCAAAACGATCTTTCAGGACCAGTTCGCCGCAAGTCAATTCGGCCTTTACCTTATCTGGCGTCAAAAGCACACCGGATTCGGGACAAGTTGCAGCACTTATGGCAGGAAGTAATTTGAATGCCGACCTCACAGCAGTATCGGCCAGCATCGCAGAGTAACCGTTGGAATAAAGGTTAAGCACCATAAATGAATTATCAGGAGCAAGAAGTTGCGAACAGCCGAGCAACAACTCATAAAGTAATTCATCTAATTTCCATCTCTCCCCGTTGGGCCCATGTCCATAAGCAGGAGGATCTAAAATAATGCCATTATACTTATTTCCCCTTTTTACCTCTCTCCTTACATATTTCATTGCATCCTCAACAACCCATCTTATATTATCAAATCCACTGATTTCCATATTGTTCTTTGCCCAAGTAACAACTTGACGCACAGAATCCAAATGGGTAACCTCTGCTCCGGCGGCTTTAGCTGCAAGAGATGCTGCACCTGTGTATGCGAAGAGATTAAGAACCTTGACATTCTCTGCAATTGAGGTTACGTGGGGTCTATTTGCCGTAGCACACTCCAATGTACCCACAATTCTCCTAACCTGACTATATATAAAATCCCAATTAGGCGCCTGCTCCGGAAAAACGCCGACATGTTTAAAAGAGGTAAGCCCCAACCTCAGTTTAATTTCCAATTCATCTTTACTTTGAACGCTCTCCGTTCTTTCTGCCTCTTTATGCGCCCGACTACTTGAACAGATAGTATTACAATACTTTATAGTCCACTGTTCCGGCATCTTTTTTAGCATCTTCCAACTTCCTGAGTCCTCTTTACCGGCTCTGCCAAATCCCGCTCCGGGAACAAATTTAGTATGAATCAACGACTGCCACTCCCCTTCTGAAAGAGTCTTATCCCAAAGCGCTTTAGGCTCCGGACGTGCAAGAATAAAGTTGCCGAATCGCTCTAGTTTCTCAAAATTTCCTGAATCGACAAGCTCATAATCTTTCCAATTTTGTGGGGATTCCAACTGCATATTAGACCAAATATTACTAATAGGGAGGCTTAACTGTTTCGCGCAAAGATATAAAAAAAACAAGTAGATGCTCTCAATTTTTATACTATGAGCTATTTTTGTTACATTTGCAACAATTAATACATAAGAGTATGCAACAGAATATTGACACTTACAGTTTTAAGAACAAAAGGGCCATCGTAAGAGTTGACTTTAATGTTCCGCTTGATGAAAATTTTAAAATCACCGACGACACAAGAATCAGAGCAGCAATACCCACTTTAAAAAAAGTATTAGCCGGCGGTGGTTCACTAATTTTAATGTCTCATCTTGGACGTCCAAAAGGGGTAACTAACAAATACTCCCTAAAACATATAGTTTACAGAATTGAAGAACTGCTCGGTACAAAAATTATTTTTGCCGATGACTGCCAAAAAGCCGGAGAGCAAGCCAAAAACCTCAAGGCCGGGGAGGTTCTTTTATTAGAGAACTTACGCTTCTACGCAGAAGAGGAGGGCAAACCAAGAGATCTGGCCGACGATGCAAGTGATGAGGTTAAGAAAGCCGCAAAGGCAAAGATAAAGGAAGCTCAAAAAGATTTTGTTAAAGTTCTTGCCTCTTATGCGGATTGTTATATTAATGATGCTTTTGGAACCGCACACAGAGCTCACGCCTCTACCGCACTAATCGCTTCCTATTTCCCTAATGACAAGATGTTCGGCTATATTATGGCTAACGAGATTAAAGCAATTGACAAAGTGCTACACAATGGTGAACATCCGGTTACTGCAATTATTGGAGGGGCAAAAGTTTCCTCCAAGATTGGTGTTATTCAAAATATGTTCGATGTTGTAGATAACATGATTATCGGCGGTGGAATGGTCTTCACTTTTGTTAAGGCGCAAGGAGGAAGGATTGGAACATCTCTTTGTGAGGATGATCAACTTGAACTTGCTCTCGAAATAATTAAGAAGGCAAAGGAAAAAGGGGTAAAACTCTTCTTCTCTAAAGACGTGGTTATTGCCGATGCCTTTTCCAATGAAGCTAACACAAAGGTTGTAAATGCATTCGAGATTCCCGATATGTGGGAAGGAATGGATTCCGGTCCGATATCCCTGAAAGAATGGGAGGAGGTCATAATGAAATCCAGAACAATATTATGGAATGGTCCTGTCGGAGTTTTTGAAATGCCGAAATTTGCAGTAGGAACTAAAAAAATTGCTGAGCTGCTGGCAAAGGCCACTTCTCAGAATGGAGCCTATACTCTTGTAGGAGGTGGTGATTCTGTTGCTGCTGTCTCTCAAATGGGATACGCCGATAAAGTCAGTTATGTTTCAACCGGTGGCGGAGCAATGCTCGAATATCTTGAGGGCAAAGAACTTCCCGGAATTAAAGCGATTAAGGAGTAATCGTAAGCCAACATAAAAATTAAAATGCCGCCTACCAAGTGAAAACCTAATAGGCGGCATTAATATTTCCAGACAAAAGATGCGCATTACAGATTAAGCAGATGGGGAGTCGAACGCATCCGAGTCCTTTGCGAAGTTAATCAAAACTTAAAGAAAATTAGTAATAGAAGTAACCGGCTTTTC
>CAYLGW010000021.1:0-29440 GCA_964383385.1 uncultured Muribaculaceae bacterium | reverse complement strand
CAACTGCATCCTTGTGACTCAAGAATGCGAATTTCGTCATTTCTTAATTTCCTGTAGCTCATGAGTTTATTTTTTATCGGGCAGGCTATTATTATAAAACTTTGTTGATGTTATTATCAAATTTTAGTTTATAGTTGTTATTATAATTAAAAGCCGTTTTGATTTATGATAATTTATCTCTTGTTCTCTTTTGTAAAGTTATAATTTATAATTTAGAAAATTCTAAATTTTTTAATAATAGCTTTATATTGAGTTAATAAATAATCTTAAAAAATCAAAACGGCCTTAATAAAAAAGGTTGAACCTTTATTGTATGGTATTTTTTAGTTTACCAAGATCTCTTGAACTATTATCTCTTGAGATCCGTCGCTGAATTTAAGGAGTGCTTTTATTGTATGTTCACCCTTTGTAAGTGTTATCTTATTTCCTGTTTGTTCTTTGTTATCGAAGTACCATACGACGGAGGTTGGTTGATCTTTACTCTCTGCAATTGTCAATGCAAGTTCTTCTCCTACTGTATAGCTTTCCTTGATTCCTGAAATGATATTATAACCAAAATCGTAGAAGGTATTTGACGAATCGTACACTTTAAAAGAGATCATAAGACTGCAATCGTTTTCTGAAATGTCGTTCCATGTGCTGCCGTCGTTTTGTGAAACAAAACCGCCTCCTGGTGTACTTCCTTTTGCACAAGCCAAAGGATACTTGCTATCTGAGTTTTTGATTGAATATCCTATCATGATATCGGTATTTGCCGGTATTATGAGATTCGCAGCTGAAATATCTACGATATTCATACTGCCAAATCTTGGTGACGGAATATTTTGTACGAGTACTTTCTGAGTTCCGAAATAGACTACCGCATCTACACTGTATGCTGTATTTCCTCCTATTGTGAAAGAGATAGTTGTGAGCTTCTTGCCTACATGAGAGGTAAGTTCTGCTGAAGTCATTTTTATTGCGCCGAGAACTGTTATGTCTGTTTTATTATATCCGAGGAATGTGGAGATATCGCCTTTGTGTTTTTTAATCTCTTCGTATTTGCTCTCGCTGTAGTCGTATAACATGAGGGTAGGATTGTAGTAGCCTTTTGCTTCCAAAGCCATTGTTTGGTTAGTAGTGTTGTATCCTTCGCACTTCACTTCAATTTGTATATTTTTTATCTCACCGCAATTGATTGAAAATTTTCCGTTTTGGTCTGTTTTGGCAGTAAAAGAGGCTTGGTCTGTATATGATACTACTTTGCTAACTGCACTTAATTCACCAAAAGCTGAGGCTGAAGCCTTTAATTCACTAATTGTTACTACAGCACCATTAACAGGGAATCCGGAGGCGTTGATAACTTGTCCGTTTATTGTTCTTGTGTTGTCTATAGCAAGATTGAAAGAGATTTCACTCCCATTTTCTGTAATGTTTGTCAAGTTATATCCTGTCGGGTTGCCGGTCCAATCTATTGCAGCCGGTTCTGTTTTGCTTGTATATGAGGTTACATTACTTGCACCCGGGAAAGGCATCTGACTAATATCTGGTTTTCTTGATTCTGGGATGGCTTCAACGATATCGCAACACTGATGTGCTGCATAGCTATTGATATTTTGTCCTGATTCCCATTTGTATTTTGCAGTAGTACCATTTACTATATTATCGGATTGGTCTATATGATATATCAACATTCCATGAGCAGGCAGGTATTTGTCCCAACTTGTATTTTGTCTGTTTTCATAAAGGAAGAATTCACCAGGATTAGTGGTATGTGACAAATATATCTTATTATTGAGATTGACTGGCTCAAGTGAATAGCTACCTCCGGTGGTCAGCTCGGTTGCTTTAGTTGCCCAGCCTAACATATTTCTCTCCACCCATGTAAGAAACGGCGGTGTTTTGCCGTTGTTGAGGTAGTTACCCGATGACATAAGTGAAAAATATGACAATCCGTTACCGCTGCCGTTTGTTTCATAATCGGTGTCGTAGAAGTCGGGAAGGCCGATAGTATGTCCGTACTCATGGCAGAAAGTGCCTATTCCGCACATTAATGAACCAGAAGCGCCTTTTAACTCAGAAGAGCAGGAGTAGCGGTGTAATTTTTTACCGTCGAAACTATCGCCGTCCGGGATGTACCATGCGTGTGGCCAGATTGTGTTTTCTGCTCCCTCTGCGCTATTGTGTCCTGCATAGTAGAAGAAGATATTGTCGACGTATCCGTCTCCGTTTTCATCATATTTAGAAAAATCCACTGTTGCGTCTGCTATCTTGCAGGCCTCTACAAGTAGCTCCCGTGCTCCTGGAGTTTCCAATCCGTTATTAGCTGAGTAGTAGGCAAGAGGTTGACTCACTTTAATTGGTCCTATTACGTCAAAACCCGGGGTGAAAATATTCTTAGAGTTTTCAGCATAATATTGAGAAACAGATCCGGTTCCTCCGTTTTCGGAATAGTTGGTCTGGTTAAGCATATTGCTGAAGGCCGTATTTGGTGAGGCTGTTGTAAATGGTGTGTCGGAGAACTCTATGAGAACTACAAGTGTCCGTTTGTTACCTGAAACAGCTGAGGGAGTAGAGCCATTACTTTGTACTCCTTGTTGCAACATATTACTTTTTCCTACTCTGAGGGAGTTACTAACCTTCTCGCGAAGTTTTTGTGCCCTGATAATGGCTGCTGCAGGAGGTGTTACAGGTGATACCGAGTTACCTGATTTTGTATATGTTGAGGTACCTGAGGCCTTTAGGGTAGTGGCCTGGATTACTCCATTGGTATCAAAATTTGCATAATAGTAGTAACCATCGGCAGCTTTTTTGACCAGTCTGTTACCGCATACTGTCCAGTTTAAAAATTCGTCTCCAAAGACTTGGATGGTGATTTTTGATCCATCCGGTTGTGTAACTGTAATTGGCCACGGATATGCTCTTACAGCTTCAGCCTCTTTTGCAAAGGATAAAAGCAATCCTATTGTAGCTATTAATATAAGTATCTTTTTCATTTTCTTAATTTCATTTTGTTAGTATCCCGATCTCTATTTTTTAATTATTATGCCGATACCGCTCTCGGAATCATATAGCCAAAGCGATCCGTTTTGTACCTTAACAACATTTGCCTTGAACACTATGTTGCGGCTTATTGTAGCGATGCAGTTTTGAAGTACTCTTGTCTCAAAATAGTCGGCCATGTCGATATCAACAGGGATACTGTTTAATGTCAAATAGCTTTTGTTTTTTATACTTTGTATTCTGAACGACTTTGTCTTACTGTTTATTTTAGATGAGTATTGGTCTTTGAATTTGCTATAGGTAAATTTACCTTCTGCGTGGTCAAAATTGTAAATTCCCGGAGTTGTCTCCGATAAGAAAGGCAGTGTATTAAAAAAGGCGTGATAAAGTTGCAAAGTATCGGATTTACCTGAGGCAATCTCCTTTACAATAAAGAGAGCCTTTTTGAATTTATCAGTTGAGTTCTCTGACATTGAAAGAACTTTGCAATCTACTCTTTCGTCCTGGATGGAGGCCTCGTTTAGCCACTTTTCATCATCTACTATAGAGTAGGTGTATTCTGCATTCTCTCTAAAATAAACCTCTAAGTTAGTTGTAGCTTTATAGAGGTTCAGGGTATCGGTGGAGAGGATGAGTTTGTTTGCCGGATATTGGAAGATACGTACGGTATCTGTTATGGTACCATTTTGTATAATTATATGTCCGGTTCTGTTAACTCCTTTTCCGACAGAAAAATTTACATCACTTGCTCCGTTGGTAGAAGATGGTTTACCGGTAGATTGGGTAATCCATGTAAATTTCTCAGGGATTGTGATTTTGCATTTATCATACTCTTTAACTCTTATATTAAAATTTCCTCCCTCTTCTGGAACCTCTACTCTTCCTTTTGAAACTATATTAGATTTTAATGGTCTCTGCGTTACTGTAGCGTAAAGTGTAGAGCTGCCTGATATAAATTTTACAAGTACGTTTCTCTCTTCATTTGATGTGTTGTCTATTTTTGAGCTGAATTTAATTTTAAATACTCCTGCGTCACCACTTGTTTTATCCATGGCAACCCAATTATTAGTTGTTTTTCCTGTTACAAATGCTGCTGTCCATGTATCACCTGCTGTAATAGTGATCTCTTCATTCTCAATAATAGTGATATTTACTGAGGAAATTGAAAATGTCCCTTTATCGGGGATAATTTTTTTCTCCTTGCTACACGATATTGCAGTTATTAGCAATAGCATTAACAGGGGTAGGTTTTTTAGTAATGTTTTTTTCATAAACGATTAAAAATGTTAAATATTCAAAAAGTGTGTAAATACTATCCCCCCATATTCGAATAACTATGGGTAGTTTTTATAATTTGAGTTTAGCAGGTTAATTATATTGGGACAATCAGATTTAGAAAAAACGGGTAATTTCTACACTCTTCTAATGACAAATATAATATTTTTTTTAATAATCTATTTTTTTTAATAATCTATTTTTTTTTAATAATCTATTTTTTTTAATAATTATTCAATTCTATTGACGATCATGTGTGCCAACTCTTTATTGTGTTACCCGTTTTTTTTAGTATTTTTGTGATGTTATTTAATTCTGTGAGGAGAAATACAAAAATTTATGTGGGAGCACGAATTTTTGTATAATTTATTTGTTCAATTTTTATAATTGTATGAGACATTTTGGAATAATCGGAGTTGCCGGGTATATAGCTCCCCGTCACCTCAGGGCTATTAAAGAGACAAACAATCAACTTGTTTCCGCGTACGATAAATTTGACAGTGTCGGTATTATGGATAGTTATTTTCCTGATGCCGCTTTTTTTACGGAGATGGAATTGTTTGATAGGCATAACTCTAAGCTTAAAGGGACCGATAAACAATTGGATATTGTCTCTGTATGTACGCCTAATTATCTTCATGATGCGCATATAAGATATGGTTTGCGACTTGGAGCGGATGTCATTTGTGAGAAGCCGGTCGTTTTAAATCCCTGGAATATTGATGCTTTGGAGAGGATTGAGTCTGAGACGGGTCATAAAATCTATACTATTTTGCAGTTACGTCTTCATAATTCAATTGCTGCGCTTAAAAAGAAGATAGCCGATGGTCCGGAGGGTAAGGTGTATGATGTTGATCTTACTTATATTACCTCTCGTGGTAATTGGTACTATACCTCATGGAAGGGAGATGTTCATAAGAGCGGTGGTGTTGCAACTAATATCGGAGTCCATTTTTATGATATGCTTCAGTGGATTTTTGGACCTGTAAAAGAGAATATTGTTCATGTGATGTCTCATGATAGAGTAGCCGGATATTTGGGTCTCGAGAGGGCAAGGGTTAGATATTTTCTTAGCATAAATGCCGATAATTTGCCCGCCAATGCTGTTCAGGGTGAGAAACGGACATATAGGACAATTATGATAGATGGAGAAGAGTTTGAATTCAGCGAGGGTTTTACCGAGCTTCATACAAAGAGTTATGAAAAGATTCTTGCCGGTTCGGGCTTCAGAATTTCGGAGGCTCGTAACTGTATTCAAATTGTACACGATATAAGAAACAGTACTCCGATTGGATTAAAGGGCGATTATCATCCGCTTGCAAAATTGCCTTTGACCGGTCATCCGTTCGGGTGGTAGGGGTCGCCTCAGATAGAGAGTGTGAATTGTATGAACTCGATAGGAACGATTAATTATAAGAAACCGAAGATGAAATTTGTTGATTTGCGTGCTCAGTATGATGAGATTAAGAGCGAGATAGATGCCTCAATTAAGGAGGTGATTGATAGTACCGCTTTTATTCATGGTCCTCAAGTCGAAAGGTTTGAGAAAAATCTCTCTTCGTTCATCGGTTCCAAACATGTAATCTCTTGCGCAAACGGAACTGATGCTCTTCAGATTGCCTTAATGTCGCTCGGGCTTAAACCCGGCGATGAGGTTATTGTGCCGGCCTTTACATATGTTGCTACTGCAGAAGTTGTTGCTCTGTTGGGGCTTGTTCCCGTGATGGTTGATGTTGATAGGCAGACTTTTAATATCTCGGTAATAGGTTTGGAGAGGGCCCTGACAGAACGTACAAGGGCAATTGTGCCGGTTCATTTGTATGGACAGTGTGCAGATATGGAGTCTCTTTTAGAGTTTGCTCATTATAATGGGCTCTATCTTGTTGAGGATAATGCTCAAGCAATTGGAGCAAAATACACCTTTTCCTCTGCGGCAGCGGCTAAACGCCTTTGTCCAGGAGCTTCGGGCGAATCTAATACTTTATTTTCTGGGAGGATGGGTGATATAGGATGTACCTCATTTTTCCCCTCTAAAAACTTAGGCTGTTTTGGTGACGGAGGCGCTCTATTTACAGAGAGTGATGAGTTGGCCGAACGTATAAGAATGATTGCCAATCATGGGCAAAATATTAAGTATCACCATCGTCTTATTGGTTGTAATTCTCGTCTTGATACTTTGCAGGCTGCTATTCTCGATGTGAAACTTAAATATTTGCCACAATATATTCAGGCGAGATATAAAGCTGCCTGTTACTATACAGCCGGTCTCGATACCGTTTTGCGTGAGCTTGGTATAGAGGAGGATCTAATTTCTCTCCCTTTTGAGGCACCCTATTCCACGCATGTTTATCACCAATATACGTTGAGAGTTAAATCTTCTATAAGAGAGGAGCTTAAAGAGTTTCTTGCCGAAGGCGGAGTACCATCGATGATCTATTATCCTCTTCCGTTGCAGAAACAAGAGGCCTTTAAAAATATCGCCCGTGCTGTTGGAAGTTTAAATGTTTCGCAAGAGTTATCGGATTCGGTACTATCTTTGCCTATGCATACGGAACTCTCGACCGGGCAGATGGATATGGTTATAGAGAGAGTTAGAGATTTTTTGAGGAATGAGATTTAGTGATTCGCTCTTTTTTGCGGGCGAATGTAGTGTTGTTAGTTAGGATTGACAGTATGTATGAGTTATAGTAATATTCCTTTTGGACAAATTATATGATAAATGATCTTTTAAATAAAAAGGCAAAACTCGCTTTGGTAGGTCTCGGATATGTGGGACTGCCTATTGCTCTGGAGTTTGCAAAGAGGGTTTCGGTAATAGGATACGATATTAATAAGGAGCGTATCAATTTGATGAACAAGGGTATTGATCCTTGTAAAGAGTTGCCGGCCGAGGCCTTCAGTGCCGCCGATATTAAATTCACCTCTTCTCTTGATGAGCTTAAGGAGGCCTCGTTTTTTATTATCGCGGTACCTACTCCTATAGATAAATATAATAAGCCAGATCTTACGCCGCTTATAGGGGCTACGGAGAGTGTCGGGAAAGTTCTCAAGAGAGGTGATTATGTGGTATATGAGTCTACGGTTTATCCGGGCTGTACAGAGGAGGATTGTGTTCCGGTTCTCGAAAAATTATCGGGTCTTAAGTTTGGTAAGGATTTTAAGGTTGGCTACTCTCCGGAGAGAATTAATCCGGGTGAGAAGGTACATACGTTGCCTAATACCATAAAGATAGTTTCCGGTTGCGATGCCGAATCTTTAAGCGAGATAGCCTCTGTTTATGAGTTGGTTGTTAAGCCGGGAGTCCACCGTGCTCCGAGTATAAAGGTTGCGGAGGCGGCAAAGATTATAGAGAATACGCAGCGAGATGTAAATATTGCCTTAATGAATGAGCTCTCCATAATCTTCAGCAGGATAGGAATTAATACCTATGATGTGCTTGAGGCAGCAGGTACTAAATGGAATTTTTTAAAGTTTTATCCCGGTCTTGTAGGTGGTCACTGTATAGGGGTTGATCCGTATTATCTTGTGCAGAAGGCAAGTGAGTTGAAGTATCACCCTCAGTTGATTAATGCCGGCCGATTTATAAATGATACGATGGGCGGTTACATTGCCAAAAAGCTGGTAAAGAAGATGATCTCTCTGAATACGCCTATTCTCGGCTCTAATGTGCTTGTGATGGGTGTTACCTTTAAGGAGAATGTTGCGGATATTCGTAATTCAAAGGTGGTTGATATCATAAATGAGCTTAAGGATTATGGTGTTAATGTAGATGCAGTGGATCCGCGTGCGGATTCTGTTGAGATGCAACGTATGTATGGTTTTGGTTTGTTGAGTAGTGCAGAGCTCCTTGCCGGTAAGTTTTCGAAGAGATACAATGCTGTTATTGTTGCGGTTTCTCATGAGGAGTACAGGACTCTCGACGAAGGTTTTTTCAGCTCTGTTACTCTTCCAAATGCTGTGCTTGTTGATGTGAAGGGAATCTATAGAAACAGAATTAAAAATATGGTTTATTGGAGTTTGTAATTTTTGTCTAATTTATTTAAAGGTATTGTCGTGAAGTTTATTAAAACAGAGATAGAGGGCGTTTATATTCTTGAGCCTAAGCTCTTCTCAGATGCGAGAGGTTATTTTTATGAAAGTTATTCTGAGAGAGAATTTTCTGAAGGAGTGGCGGTTCAGGCCGATTCTTCTTCTGCGGGTAGCAATAAGGTTTATCATTTTGTACAGGAGAATCAAAGTAAAAGTTGTTACGGGGTTGTGCGAGGGTTGCATTTTCAAAAACCGCCGTTTGAGCAGAGTAAGTTGGTAAAGGTTATTAAGGGCAGTGTTCTGGATATAGCCGTTGATATAAGGAGAAATTCGCCCACTTTTGGAAAGTATATTGCTGTTGAGCTTACGGAGGAGAATCACAAGCAATTTTTTATGCCGCGCGGTTTTGCCCATGGCTTTTCTGTTTTAAGCGATGTCGCCATCTTTGAGTATAAGTGCGACAACTATTATGCTCCGGAATATGAGGGCGCAATTGCCTGGAATGATCCCGATCTTGCGATTGATTGGAAAATTCCGGTTGAAAAAATTATTCTTTCCGAAAAGGATAAGCATCATCCTTTGTTGAGCGAATTGTTTTCGAATTAGCCATTTATCGGGATTTATTATATATTTGCAACTCAGAATCAGACAGGTATTCTGCTTCCTGTCTTAAATTTAAACATAATGTCGCTTAATGTACTTATAACCGGTTCCAATGGCCAGTTGGGTAATAAACTGAAGGATTTGATATTTGGCCCTGGTCCTGTTAATAACAGATATTTTTTTACTGATATTGCCGATTTGGATTATAATGGCTACTCTAAACTTGATATTACATGCAGAGAGGCTGTTGTAAATTTTGTCGAGGTACACAATATTAATGTTATTATTAATTGTGCCGCCTATACGAATGTAGAGAGGGCTGAGGATGATTTTGATACAGCAAATTTGTTAAATAATATTGCGGTTGGGAATCTCTCTTATGCTTGTGCCAAAGTAGGGGCTGCCTTAATTCATCTCTCAACGGATTATGTTTTTAATGGTAAGGGGAGTACTCCTTACAGAGTGGATGAGACTCCTGATCCCATTGGCGTTTATGGTAAAACTAAGTATTCCGGTGAACTTGCTGTTATGGGGAGCAGTTGTAAGTATATTATTATAAGAACAGCATGGCTTTATTCTGAGTACGGTAATAATTTTGTGAAGACTATGATTAAGCTCACTTCGACAAGGCCTCAGATTAGAGTTGTTGATGATCAGACAGGTACTCCGACATATGCAGGAGATCTTGCGGATCTTATTTTCAGGATTGTGGAGAAGGGTGCAATAGAGGGTAATGAAGGGGTTTACCATTTTACCGATGAGGGCGTTTGTACATGGTATGATTTTGCTCTTCAAATTGCGAAGTTGGCCGGAACGGCGGCTCCTGAGGGTGAATGTGTGATCTCCCCCTGTACAAGTGAGGAGTTCCCATCAAAAGTTACAAGACCTACCTACTCTGTTCTGGATAAGTCTTTGATAAAAAGGAGGTTTGCTTATGTGATTCCTCAGTGGGAGGAGAGTTTGCGTGTCTGTATGAAGAATTTGCTGCCCGCTAAATAATACAACGAAAAAAAGTAATAAATTTTAACTCTATGAAACGTAATATTCTGATCACCGGCGGAGCCGGATTTATTGGTTCTCATGTTGTGAGATTATTTGTAAATAAGTATCCCGATTATAATATTTATAATCTCGACAAATTGACTTATGCAGGTAATCTTGCAAATCTTAAGGAGATAGAAAAGGCACCCAATTATCATTTTATTAAGGAGGATATTTGTAATTTTGACTCTATTCTGGAGTTGTTTAAAAAGTATGAGATTGATTCGGTTATTCATCTTGCAGCGGAGAGCCATGTAGATAGGAGTATAAAGGATCCCTTTACTTTTGCTAAAACCAATGTGATTGGTACGTTAAGTATGTTGCAGGCGGCAAAAGAGTATTGGGGATGCACTCTCGGCAATGAGAATGAGTGCGCCCGTAAGTCACTTTTTTATCATATCTCTACCGATGAGGTGTATGGCGCTTTAAACTTTGATGGTACTCTCTTTAAGGAGACAACAAAGTATGATCCTCATAGTCCCTATTCCGCAAGTAAGGCGAGCAGCGATCACTTTGTAAGGGCTTTTGGTGATACTTACGGAATGCCTATTGTGGTAACAAATTGCAGCAATAATTATGGTCCGTATCAGTTTCCCGAAAAGTTGATTCCTTTGTTTATTAACAATATTCGTCATGGCAAACCGCTTCCTGTCTATGGTAAGGGGGAGAATGTGCGCGATTGGCTCTTTGTTGAGGACCATGCTCGTGCCATAGATCTTATTTTCCATAAGGGGCGTATTAAGGAGACCTATAATATTGGTGGTTTTAATGAGTGGAAAAATATTGATTTAATCAAGGTTTTAATTAAGGTTACCGATAAGTTGCTTGGCAGACCGGCAGGGTATTCCGATAATCTGATTACCTATGTTAAGGATCGTGCCGGACATGATTTGCGTTATGCAATTGATTCTACAAAATTAAAGGACGAGCTTGGATGGGAGCCGAGTCTTCAATTTGAAGAGGGTATTGAGAAGACAGTAAGATGGTATTTGGATAATCAGGCCTGGATGGACAATGTTACAAGCGGAGATTATGTAACCTATTATGAGAAGATGTATAATCTTTAGAGGGAGATAGGATTGTAACCCTTTTACTCCTAAGATTATATTTAAATTATAATTCAATAAAAGGTGAATGCGTTAAACATTCACCTTTTATTGAATTTATATTGTTATATCTGCAAACAATAAATATTATTGGATAATTATTGTGTTGTTTCTCTATTGCCGATTTTCTTCTCTCCCTGTCTCTCTTTTTATAGTTGAATTTTGGAATTGTCTTTGTTAATAATGAGTTATTCAGAAGGGAGGTATCTTTTTATTGTCTCCTCAAGAGCATTAACATCAATAGGTTTAACTAAATAATCATTACAGCCTGCCTCCATCGCAACAATTTTATCTGAATTGAATGCATAAGCTGTTACTGCTATTATTGGAATCTTCGGATCTTTGCCACGAATAATTTTGGTAGCTGTAATTCCATCCATTTCTGGCATCTTCGTATCCATAAGAATAAGATCCACACGCTGCTTATCAAATTCATTTATAGCTTCTACTCCGGTCTTAGCTCTGATAAGGTTGTATTTCTTACCTATCATTGCTTTGATAAGTAAATAGTTGAATTCGATATCTTCAGCTACAAGAATGAAATAATCCTTAGTATCAATCATATCTTTAACTTATTTTAACAAAGATAATATTTATTTTTTAATATGTATTTAATTTTTCTTTTTTTTCTTTCATATCTTAATACCTAAGTCTGTTTAGCTTACTAATTTAGTTGGTGGCTTAATTTGGTTTTAGTCTTTAGATGGGGGCAAATAATTAATGCGAATTAATTCTATATTTTATTTGTAAATTAGCGATTATATTTTTTTGATTAATTCTCTTGTTTTTATGTTGAAAAATAGTTCAAATCCCCAACAACGGGGCTGGTTGGAGATTGCAAAGCCCGATCTGTCTCATTCTAAAAAGGTGGGAGCCTCTATGGCTGTCGAAAGCGTCCATGCCGGTTTTCCCTCTCCGGCAGAGGACTTTATGGAGGAGACGTTGGATATAAATAAATTGCTTGTGAAGCATCCCTCTTCTACCTTTTATGTGAGGGTTAAGGGCGACAGTATGAAGGATGCCTCTATTTTTGAGGGCGATATTCTTGTTGTAGATAAGGCTGTAGAACCATCTCATAATTGTATTGCGGTTTGTTTTTTGGATGGGGAGTTTACTTTAAAGCGTGTTAATATTGACGGAGGGTCACCCACCGAAAAGAGTACCTCTACGGCCGGTACGAGCGATAAAAAGATTTTATTAATGCCGGCAAATAAGAGCTATAAGCCCATTGAGGTAACCGCAGATAATCAATTTCTTATTTGGGGTATTGTCAGATATATTATTCATAAGTTGTAACTGTATGTACGGGTTGTGTGATTGCAATAATTTTTTTGTTAGTTGTGAGCGTCTCTTTAATCCGGGGCTCGAGGGTAAGCCTGTTATTGTACTGAGCAATAATGACGGGTGCGTTATTTCTCGTTCCAATGAGGCAAAAAGACTTGGAATAGGAATGGGACAGCCGTTTTATCAGTTGAAAGAGTTGGTAGAAAGGGCTCATGTTGAGGTCTTTTCTACAAATTTTGTTTTGTATGGCGATATGTCCGACAGAGTTATCTATTTGTTAAGAGAGGCAGCTCCGGCTATTGAAGTTTATTCTATAGATGAGGCGTTTCTTAATTTTACAGGAGTGCCTCAGCATAAGTTATCTCAGATGGGGGTTGAGCTCAGTTGCAGAATTAAAAGATATACGGGTATTCCTGTAAGTATAGGTATTGCTCCTACAAAAACGTTGGCTAAGATTGCTTCTAAATTATGCAAGAGTTATCCTAAATTGAATGGCAGTTGCTTTATGTATAGAGAGGAGGATATTGCCAAGGTGCTTAAAAAGTTTCCGATAGGGGATGTGTGGGGTATAGGTAGGAGGCATCTCAAGTTTTTAAGTGATTATGGAATTATTACGGCAGCCGATTTTGCCTCTATGTCGCCGTACTGGATACGTAAACAATTTACTATTACTGGTTTAAGAACTTGGAAAGAGTTGCATGGGGAGCCGTGTATCTCTTTTGAGGATATTCCTCATGAGAAGCAACAGATTTGTGTTTCCCGTTCTTTTGCCACGGAATTATATGATTTTGAAGAGGTGCACCGTTCTGTTTCCAATTTTGCCGCTATGTGTGCCGAGAAGTTGCGCGCTCAAAGGAGTATTTGCGGCCGTTTAACAGTTTTTCTCTTTACAAATCCGCATAAGGAGAATGTGCCTCACTATTTCGACAATAAGGTTATTAATCTTGATACTCCTACGGATAGTTCGTTGGAGATAATTCGATATGCTCTCTCTCTTTTGAGCGAACTGTTCAAAGTGGGCTACGGTTATAAAAAGGCCGGTGTTATTATTGGCGAGATCTCTCCCAAGGCTAATATGCAGCAGGGGCTGTTTGATTCTTTTGATGCTGTTAAGCATAACCGTCTTATGAAGACCATGGATAAATTAAATAGGGTGTACGGCGATAAAACTCTTGTTGTGGCAACTCAGGGGTTCGAAGGAGTTAAGATGAATAGAAATCACCTTTCGCGCCGTTATACTACGGATTGGAATGATATACTTGAAATAAAGGCCGACTAAAATCTCTTTTAATCGGCCTTTATACGACCTCATTTTAATAATATATAGACCTTTTGGTACTCTCTGTTTATTTAATAGCTATCAGCTTTTGTTCCTTCTTTAACTCTTCATGAGAGAATTTTGGTATAGTAATAGTAAGAACTCCGTTTTCGGCTTTTGCCTCAATATGTTCCTTGTCTGAATTATCTGGAAGGACCATTGTTTGTTGATACTTGGTGTATGAAAATTCGCGTCTTAAGTAGCGTCCGTTTTCTTTCTCCTCTTTATTCTCCTTCTCACTGTGTTTTTTCTCCATTGTTATAACAAGGTCATTGTCTTCGTCGAGTCTTATATCGAAATCCTCTTTAGTCATTCCCGGAGAGGCAACTTCAATCTTATACTCTTTTTTGTTCTCTATAACGTTAATTGCAGGTGCAGTTGCGTTAGCTTTTTCCATCCAGTCGTTATCAAAGAAATCATTAAAAATCGTTGGTAACCAATTCTGATATTTTCTTGTAGGCATCATCATAATATTATCCTCCATTTTTATCTTTTGTTTTATTTTTTATCTCTTCGCCGGTTCTTTTGAGCCGTCGTTCATTTGGAGTATTGGTCAAATGCTGTACCAATTATGTAATTATGACGTATTGTCTGTTATTGTGTCAAAATGGCTGGTAATCAGCTATAAAGCTGTCAATTTTACAGGTTTTATCTACCTTATTAATGTATGTTAAACCTGAAACCTATATTCAGGTTAAAGTTGGTTGGGTGTTTACTTCTGATTGTAAAGGGTGCGTTATCTCTTTTAAAGAAATATGAGACACCAGGTTCAATAAAGAGTCCGAAATGTGAGGTGAAGAGATATTGTGCTCCCGCTGCTGCATTAATTGAGAACTGGAGAGGTATCTTTTTAACACTCTTTATTGGGTAGTTACCTCCGTATTTTGCTGCAATGCATATCTCCATTGTGCCACCGGCTGAGATGTAGAGATCGAATCTCTTTGTGTTGTAGATTGAGTAACCTATTTTAACAGGTATTCCCATGTACCACAGGTTTTGCTCCGATTTATTATCGTTGATAAATTGAGTATTGAGTTTTGTAAAATACAGTCCCGATTCTAACGAGGTATTGCTATTGATGTATTTACGTACAGAGAGACCATAACTTATTGGAATTTTGTATTTAAGATCTTTCTCTTTTAATAAGGTCGGGTTAAAGAGGTTGTTTTCCATATTGATATTATTCAATGATCCCATATAGGTTACGCCATCAGGTGAGTTCTGATTAATGTTATACAAAGATTGGTCTGATTTTATCTGATTGCTACCTATCCCGGTGTACATGGCAATATAGAGACCGCTATTATTAAAGTTGGATTTTTTACCCCTTTTCTTAATGTTGACATTATCTAACTCCTCTATTGAATCTCCGAATAGCTCCTTTTCTGATAAGAGATTTTTCTCTTCTTTAATTAAGAGATTCTCTGATCTTTCTACCTTCTCCTTTTTATCTGCCTCTGCAGTCTCTGTGTTTTTATCGTTTAATGCAATTGACTTGGTGTTTATTGCCTCTGTGTTTACTGCCTCTGTGTTTATTTTCTCTGTGTTGCTTACTGCTTTTGTAGTTTGAATTGAAGAGGCATTCTGCTTTTTATTTGAAACGGTGCTCCTCTTTTTGGCTGAAATATTATTATTCTCCTCAATTGAGATATTGCTTTCAGCCTTATCAGAAGCATTTTGTTCTACTTTTGATATGGTGAGTTCCTTGCCTTTATCTACAATTGTGATGGCGGTTTTATTGAAATAGCGAATGGTTATTCCTGTACCTATAATAATGACTAAGCAGGCTGCGGCCACGTATTTAATATATGGTCTGAATTTACCCTTCAACAGGGTGGCCTTTTTATCCGGTGAAGCATCCTTTAGGATACTTTCCCATGAACATTTAGAGACAGGTTCTGAATGTTCAGATAATTTGTCTTTTATCTTACCTGTCCATTTTTCTCTCTCTTCCTTCATGTAATATCCCTCCATTTAGTTCTTTTATTGAATAATTCGCTCTCTCTCTCTTTATCTCTTCTTTGTGTTCTGTGCAGTATTCTGTTATCATTTTAGCAAGCATTTTTTTTGCTCTGAAGTATTGCGACGAGGAACTTTTTTCATTTATACCAAGCATCTCTCCAATCTCCTTATGAGAATAATTTTCAAATATATATAGGTTGAATACGGTTCTATATCCTATAGGCAGTTCCGCTATTATTTTAAGGAGGGAGGATTCAGGGAGCTCTTCTATAAGAGCCGACAGTTCATCATCCGGTTCCTCCTCCTCTGGCGAGAGTGTGTAGTTCGCCAAAGTTGACTTCTCTATCTCCTCGCTCATTCTTAGCAAATCCTTTTTTCGCAGATATTGCAGGCATGTATTGGCCATTACTCTTTCCAACCATGCCCTGAGTGAGCCTTCTCCTCTGTTTGTGAATTTATTGAAACTTTTGTATGCCTGAAGGTACCCGTCATGCAGCATATCTTCCGCTATACCTCTGTCGTGGCAATAGCGAAGACATACGGTAAGCATTCTGCCGGCGTATTTGTCATAGGCATATTTTAAAAGTTCCAGTTCTGTCATTTTATCGGTTAATTTATAAATGCAAAATAGGTATAAATACTGCATATTTTCTAATTTTTTTTATCTCTTCTTATTAATATATTTTTGATAGCTCATGCAGTAATAATCGGTTTTTTGCATTTAATAGATGAAACAAAATTTTAAAAATTATAGATAGATGAAACAATATTTATTTTACACATTTTTTGCATTATTTGCAACTCTTTCATTAACATCATGCTCGGATTGGCTCGGAGAAGATAAGTTGGATTATGACAAGGTTTCGTTCGGTACTATTACGAAGCCTGCAGCCCCGACACCTTACAAAGATGACGAATCAATTCCTTTAAAAGATGTTGCTATTGTTACGGATGACAGTTTGTGGCTCTATCCTACGAATATCACGGAGATGTCGTCCTATAAAGCTTTAGAGGGACAACGTGTTATTTTATATTATAAGTACGATGATGATTATTTAGTAAACCCTAAGGTTAGTTCTGCCGAAAAGATTAGTACTAAAGATAACACAGAAAATATTAAGAAAAAGTATGTTAAAGTGGCAAAAATCCAGAATATACTTACAAAGGGGATACTAAATACCAATAGAATAGATACGGTGAAGAATGATCCTGCTACACTTTATGATGCTTGTTTCGGCAGCAATGTCAATACCGGTAAGAGATATTTAAATCTTTATTTTGTAGCTGCAGCGGGACTATATAAGCCTCATTACATCTACCTTGTAAATGATTTGAATGCGGGTAATCCGGTGAATGAGGAGGGATATTATTGTCTCGAGCTCCGTCACGATGCTAATGACGATATTAAGCAGAATACAAGTGGGGCGTATGTTTCGTTTATTTTGGATCAGGAATGTTATGCTATGGGTATAAAGGGTATTAGAGTTACTTATACAAATGAATTCAATGAGAAAAAGAGGGCCGATATTCCATTTACTAAAGTGAAGTGGAGTAATTATGCGGATTAATATATTTTACGGGTTTAATGAAATGGATTTATAGTTGTATCCATTTATTAACGAGTGTCGCTGTAACATTTTATACTTGTGGTTGTTATAGCGACACTTTTATGTTGATAATTTTTTGGTTGTAGACCATCCTTAATTTATATCTTTGTAAAAATTATCTCACATGAAGTTCTTTATAGATACAGCAAATTTGGATCAGATACGCGAAGCGCAGGAGCTTGGTATTCTGGACGGTGTTACAACTAATCCCTCACTTATGGCAAAGGAGGGCGTAAAAGGTCACGTAAATATTCTTGAGCATTATCGTAAGATTTGCGCCATTGTGGATGGCGATGTAAGTGCCGAGGTTTTTGCTACCGATTATGAGGGTATGCTCAGGGAGGGTACCGAACTTTCCGCTCTTGACAAGCAGATTGTAGTTAAATTGCCTTGTACCAAGGAGGGAATCAGAGCGGTTAAATATTTTTCTTCAAAGGGAATAAAGACTAATTGCACTCTTGTATTCTCTGTCGGACAGGCTTTATTGGCTGCCAAAGCGGGTGCTACTTATGTCTCTCCTTTTGTAGGAAGACTCGATGATATCTCAACGGATGGTGTAGAGCTTATTGCTCATATTGTGGAGGTTTTTCAACGTTATGGTTATGGTACGCAAGTACTTGCTGCCTCTATTAGACATACCATGCATATTATTCAGTGCCTCGATGCCGGTGCGGATGTTGCGACCTGCCCGCTCAAGGCTATTTTGGGGCTATTGAGTCATCCTCTGACCGATAAGGGGTTGGAGACTTTTATAAATGACTCTAAAAAGATGCAATAATTCCTTCTGAGAGACTATTATTGTTGTATCTCAGTTTAATATTTAAGAGGCTGACAATAAGTTAATGCTTATTTGACAGCCTCTATCTGTTTTGGAGCATATTTGTATATGCCTTATTGTAAGGACTTTAGATATTAAATGGAAAAGAGGTCGTTTAAAGATTCGCTCATGCTCGGATGAGTAAAGATGAAATCTCTTAAAAAGGTATATGGTAGATCTGCCTTCATGGCGGCCGTAACAATATTAATGGTCTCTGAGGAGTCCGGAGCAAATAGGGTGCAGCCTAAAATCTTTCCGGTTGATTTTTCGATTATCGCCTTTTGCAGGCCGGTAGTCTCGCCGAGAGTCTTTGCGCGTGGTATAGCCATGACAGGTAATCTCTTTACAATTACCTCGATATTTTGTTTTTCCGCCTCAGCTTCGCTCAGTCCAACTCGCGAAAGCGGCGGGTCGATAAAGACTGAATAGCTTATCGGTCCTCTGTTGTTTATGGTTCTTTCTCCCTTCCCGAAAAGATCCTCTTTCACTATTCGATAATCATCCAATGAAATGTAGGTAAATTGAAGTCCCCCCTTTACATCGCCTACAGCTCTTATTTTAGGATTACTTGTTACAAGGTGTTCATCAACTAATATTGTTCCCTTTTCGTCTGTTTTTACACCTGCATTTTGTAAATTCAGTTCGGCTGTTTCCGGTACTCTGCCGGTGGCCAAAAGAACTGCTTCAGAGATAAGTTTTTCGGTTTTTCCGGTTGTTTTATCGGTAATCTCCGTGTAGGCCATCTCATTAATTACCCCGACAGAGTTTACGCTTACATTCAGTCTGAATTTAACTCCCTTCTTTTCCAGTGCCTCCTTTACAGCCTCTGCAATGTCGTGGTCCTCTCTTCCGATAAGTTGAGGATAACTTTCCAACACTGTAACCTTTGAGCCGAATGAGGCATACATAGAGGCAAATTCGAGTCCTATATAGCCGCCGCCTATAATTACAAGTTTTTCCGGTAATTCTCTCATCTCCATTATACTTGTGCTTGTATAGAGATAAGGGTTCTCTTTAATTCCGGGTATTGGCGGGATAACTGTTCTGGCTCCACTATTTATAATTATGTTTTCAGATTTAATAACAGTCTCTTCTCCGGTAATTTTTATGAGTACAGTGTTCTCAGATAGAAAAGAGCCTGTGCCGGTGTAAACTGTAACGTTCGGATTGTCTGCGAGGGTGTAGTAATTTTAATCCCATAAAATAGTAGTGACCCTCTCTTTCTCTTCAATAGCGTTTCTATAGAATTTTTTTTTCGTCTCAAATTGGTGGTCTTTTAGATTGGATGCTATTTTCGCCTGATGGACAAGCGTTTTGGTGGGAATACATCCGATATTTATGCATGTGCCGCCATACATTCCGGAGGAGCGTTCTATTATGGCAACTTTTTTCCCTCTTTTTGCAAATTCTGCTGCAAGGGTTTTTCCCCCTTTGCCGAATCCGATAATTATTGCATCAAACTGTTTCATACTATTAAAATTTTATTCGGTCTCGTTATTTAGTACAAAGGAAGTATGTTTTTATTAATAATGATATAGCTGTTTTACCTTTTAATTTGGCAATTTTCCATTACTCTCTTTTGCTCAAATTGACGCTTATTCTGAATAATAAAAAAGATGGTCGATTGAGAGATAGATCTAAATCGATATAGTTGATATAAGATAGAATTTAACAGATTGAGCTTAAAAAATATAGCCGAAACCTACAGAGAGATAAATTGGATACATTTTAAAGGTGATGGTCTTAAAATCTCTTTTAAAGATCCCATTTATACCCCAGGTCAGGTCTGCATTAACGTTAAAATGTTTTAAAGCCTTCCACTCTCCACCTATTTCTGCCCCCCATTGGAATTTTCTTAGATCTTTTGAGAAATCGTATGAAGCAGTTTTTCCATCATCGAAGACAATTTTTTCGCCGGTAGGATCGTCTTGTCGTATATACCCGTCACTTACGTGGCCGGAAAAATCACCTGTAAGCAGGTATGAGAAGTAAGCACCGGCTTTTACAGTCCATCTTTCGGTGGCTTTATATGCAAACATAATTGGCATAGTCAAATAGGCGTTGTTTACCTTTGTCTTAACTTTTCCTGTCCACATTCCATCTACGAGCTCACCTCTATCTCCAATTATCTCCATTCCATAATTTTTAACGGTGGCCTGTGTTGTCATTCCTTTGGTTTCGAATCTAAGTCCGATAATGAGACCTGTTTTATTAATGGCCTTGTCTGAAAACCATTTTGTTATCTCTGTACCGAACGAAAGGGCAAGGTTGGGACTATATGAATTTATCTTTCTTATTTCACTTGGTAAGGGGAGCGGAGCAGTACCTCCGATATTTACTCCGGCTTTTAATTCATACTCCAAACCGTGTAAGTATGACCATATTATACCTCTTGTTCTCTCCTTTTGGGCATAGGAATTTGTTGAAATTGTTATTGCAAATAGTATTGCAATTATGCAGATAATTTTTTTCATACTGTATGGCTTATTTTGATAAATTGGAGTAAAGAACTTCAACATCGTCTATCATTAAAGTACTTCCTTCAGAACCGTTAAATACATCTCCGTGAAGACTTGAGGTAAAAACAATTGCAATACTGTATTTACCGGCTGCAAGTTTTACCGGGTCGACAGATTTTCCATCTCTTAGAATAAATGGAATTTCAAATCTCTTCCACTGTGTAGTTTCTACGGCATTATCTATTTCCGCGGAGGAGATAATATTCTTGTGGGAGAGTTGGTTTGTACCGTCGAGTTGTTGAACTGTTTCATCTGTTTCAAAAAACATTGCATAGATATTGAAGATATCTTTTTTGCCCGTAACAACTTTTCCGCCCTCTGTATAGATACTTCCTGCTTTGTATTTATAGTACCCCGACAAATATGTAGGATTGTATTTGAATGGTATTCCAAATTTAGTTGCCTTTAACGGATTGCTAAGTGCATTTAGGACATCAAATGTGCCAATGAATAGATTGCCGGCAGCCAATGGCATACCCACACCTGCTCCGAAACTTCCGGTGGAACGTGTTATGAGTTTAAGACATTTGCCCGTTCTACCATCCGATGATTGTAATGTAGGATAATCTTCAGGAGATTTCGGAACGCCTGTAATTGCGTAGCCCGAATTTCCGCTGCCCCATTCCATAATAATTTGGTTTGACTCCTTTTCAACAAAAATGTAGTATTTGGTATTTCTTTTTAGAGTGTCTTCAAAATTAAATCTTGTCTCCAGGTCTGCATCTATAAATGATATGGTATAGGCCTTTTGCCATTTTCCATCCTCAGAGGTTACAACGTATTTTTGAGGATTTGTGAAGTCTCTTGCTGTTTTTCCCGGAGGATTTATGGTAGCGCCGGGAGTGAGCTCAAAGTCGGGAGCAATAGACTTAAGATTTGTTCCCCCCTTAACCATTACCATAACCGATTTGTTTTGTATTACAGGGTCGACTTTCAGAATCTCCTGAGGTACTTTTATAGATATTATATCGGCCTCAGTATTTGGGGACTCTTTTTTTATGCATGAGGTTGCCGCCAAAATAAATATAAGGCAAATGAGCTGAGATAAACGCGTTGTTGTTGTCATATTGAACAATATTTTGAGACTATTCTATGGCTGATAGAGGCCTTTTAATAAAATCCGGCATACCGGATCTCCGATATGCCGGAATAGCTGTTATTTTTTTACAAAAATCACTATTTTGCAGGAGCAAGTTTACCACCTAATACCAAAGAGGTAAGATCATCTGATGTGAGGATATTAGCAGTATCGGTTATTAGGCCTTTAAGAATCGGAAGCATAAATGCATATTCAGCAGGGAATAAATTGTCCAGTTGGCTAAGGTATCCTGCAAGAGTTGTTCCTGTAGGTATTAGAGCAAGTAGCATCTTGGTAGTTGTTTCGTCGAGATTGGCAGTCAAAACACCATTCTCAAATGAGCATTTGAATTTGAGATAGAAAATAGGTGTTGAGACATCTGTAGTTTTTGACTTTACAAAAAGGCTCATTGGAATTTCAAAAGACAAAATCTTTGTAGAAGGGTCGTATGAATATCTTGTAATATTCTTATAATCTATGCCTCCAGTAGCAAAAGGAGATACAGCTGAGAAGGAGACATAACCATCGCTCTGCATAGAGAGTTTAGTATTGTTGACACCTATGCCAACTATCATATTTATCCAAGTAGTTAAAGTCTCATTAAATTGATCTGTGGTAGCATTTGCTATACCGCTGTTAGGCATATTTGCTTTCCCTGATTTGGTTGTTGCTTTAAAGTTAATGAAGTCAAGTGTTCCTGTAGAGCTGGCATTGACAGTCCATGTCTTTACTATATCTGTAGAGAGGATTGTGTTTTTAATTGTTGCTGTAAGAACGCCATTAGTAACTATACCGGAGAAATCTACTGATATCTCGCCGCTTTTTGTGCTTGTACCTGTTATGGTATAACTCTCGTCAGATTTAGTCTTTATTACTTTAGCCTCCATTTCGTATGAAGCATAACCGCTTACACAATATTGCAGATCGAGTTTTGCGTTGTTATTATCTATTGCGGTAACTTTAATTGCTGCGTTAGGACATTTATTGGATTCTGTCTTATCACCATTGTATGCAATAAGAGAGGCACCGCTATAACTATCGGCTAGCTCTTTTGCAGGGGTATCATTATCTTTTGAGCAGGAAACAATTGTCAATAATCCTATTAGGACTACCGATAAATAATAAATTTTTTTCATCTTCACTTTTTATTAAAAATAAATTAATATTTGTTTATGTTTTGTAGTTTTTTAATACTTTCAAAATTTTATCTTGCAAAAATATTCACAATTGTTGAATAATAAAACCATTTTTTAATAAAAATCCTTAATGTGGGCATTTTTGGACAAAAAATAACTATAAATCAACCGAATATGTCATTTAGTATTTTAGCAAGACGATAAGCAGCTTTAGTCATTTGAGTCTCGGATAACTTAATTGCTTTATTGAGGAAATTAATCCCGGGATTACTGTCGGCCGGTGCCCATTCGTAAATAATTCTGCACTCCTTTGCATTTTGACTGAACCAGTCGCGAGGAGTTCCTTGTGTTATCTTTTTTTTCTCTTCTCTGTTAAGTCTGTCAAGTTGTTGCTGCCATTCGGTATAGGACCAGCGGTGCATAATTTCATTTATCTGACTGTCCCATACGGAGTGATATTTATATCGCTGTTTTTTTAGCGTAATATAATATCCTATATTAATTTCCGGGTAGAAAATGTGGCTTGGGCAGTGCATATCTGCTACCATGTGGATAATATATTTAATGTTGACCGCTACTGTCGAATCGTCAAGATTATTATAATTCTTAAGTTGCGTGATTGCATTCTCAAGTTCGCAGATAACATCTCCTTTAGGGCTCTTTACCTCATCTGTATAGTCTAAATCTTTATTAACTGCCGCCATATGCCAGTAGGTGGTGTGTTTATATTCCGCAGTGGTCCGGTAATCATCCATCCATGACGAGTAGTAGACTATAGAGTGATGTAGATAGTGGTCGATGGTCTTTTTAGCTTTTGGAGTGAGATTGCACTCTGCCATATAGGTTATAACGTCATGTCCTATTCTTCCCCATGCAAAAGAGTCTGTGGAGATGAGAAATAAAGCAAATAGAGTTACAAATATCTTTGCTGAGGCCATTGAGTAACATCTTTTCATAAATATTCGCGTGTGTGTTTAAGTAAACATTATGACATTCTATAAATGCAAAAGTAATTTATTTCTTGCGTAGTTTTTCTTTTTTTTAATTTTTAGCTAATTGATTTTGATTGTTAATTCACTTTGTGCTACAACACGGTCAATTAGATTCAGCTCCTTATAAATTCTCTTATTATATCATTAAAGATTGAAGAAGGCGCCAAAGCTTTAAGAGACACGATAAACTACTTTAATGAAAGATTAAGCAGTGGTGTAGCCGATATATTTACAGGTGAATTATATAATAAAAATGATGTATATGGAAAAATCAGAACAGAACTCAACGATGAACAATCAAGAATTGTATCAACAGCAGAACAAGCAAACAATTACAGGTCCAAGCAAACAGGAGATATTCCGGGAGATAGAGCAGACTCTAAACCCACAGCAGAGAGAATTAGTGGAGTTAGTCAGGAAGAGAAACGAAAAGATGAATCAGCAGAATCCGGAACAAACTCAATAAAGGAGCACCCCCCTCAGAAGGGCATATAAACAAGAAAAGCACCCGTGTGAGTGATTCTTTGTGATCCGCCTGGGATTCTCCTGATAGAGTTACCACGCTGATATTTAAAACTTTATATTTTTAATTTCAAGCATATCCCATGATTTATCCCACTAATTTGCTACGTGTTTTTGCGATAGTTTGCTCATGGAGAATACTGAAATAAAGGTAAGAAAGAATATGAAATCAATCTATTGTTTGCCCTAAAAGTTGGAATAATTAGTCTTTTTATCTCTATCATGCAGTAAAAATAGTGCATAACAGAAATAGTGGGTGATTTTTATGGAGGTAAAATTTACGAATGTTTAATTTTCCTTTCCTTTGTTCCTTAACCGCCATTTCGCATCTAATTATTCTGTAAGTGAATCTACAAATTCCCCAAACCTCAAAATCTTCTCGCTATTCGCTTTATTGAAAAGTAGGTGTTCAAAATCCTTTTGCTTCTTCTTCAAATCAACGGTTCTCAATAGTTTGGCTGTTGCTTGTTTAAACTCTTGCAAATTATGTACTTCGCAACGTTTTGAAAGAAAATCGTAATCGGGTTTTGCTTGTGACAATAAAAACATCAAGTCATAAAAATCACGTCCTTTTGCACGGGCTAACATGGCGGCTATTTTCATGCTGCATAATACACCATCAGAAGGAACGGGAAACGGGAAAAAGAATCCGAAACCCTTGATGTTCGTGATAACCGGAGGATAAACGATTCCTTGGTCTTGGCTTTCGACCTTTATTAAAAAGCGTTCTTCCTTATGTCCGCTCAATCCCAAGTCGAATAGTAGTTCTGGGAAATGGATATTACGCCGGAAAGCTGTTAGCTTTGGATTTTCTTTATCTTTTGCTTCCACCCTCAACCCTGAACGCTCCAAAAATTGGATTACGCCGTTTGTCATTTCAATAAATTCGTCTTTCGACAGGTCTTTACAGTCAAAATCTAAGTCTTCGGAGAACCGGTCTATCCCTTTCACCAAACGCAAGTTTGTCCCGCCAATAAAAGCTATCTTTTGGATGTTTGGCGTAGAAGAAAGGTAATCCAGAATCATCAACTGCAAATACTCTTTTAGTATGTGCTTATCGAAACCCGAATTTCCACGGATTTGAGTCGGAAAATAATTTCTTATCTGTTCAATCTGTATCATAAATCGTAAGTTTTAAGAAGTAACTTTACCCGATGGTCAAGTGCCTTGCTCTGAAACTTGGCGCAATAGTCCATCAATAAATCCTTGTTCAAATCATCCCGCAGGTAATCTTCATCCAAACGAAGTTCCTCCAATTCCTGTTCGCTATCATAGAACGGATAAAGATACAGCAAATCAAGCAATGCCTTTTCTGGTGTGGCAAACTGTATGGTACGGTTGTCTGCCATGGGCTTCAACTCGTACCCGAACATCAAGCTTTCTTTGACATTCTTATAAGAGTATTCGCCGAAGTCATTGGTGAATGATGCTGTTTTCAGGGTTGTCACACTGGTAATCTGTACCACCGCTTCCGGTATCATCCCGTAAAACGACAATGCCATATGCAGGCTGATATAGGACGGACGGTAAATCCGGTTGGCAAAATAAAGGGAATAATCCGGCTTGCTTTTGCATTCCGAAAAAGCAAAATAGCCTTGCCGTAATCGGATAAGATATCCTTTCTTCGCCCAACGGGTAAGATTATTACGGTCAAAATCGGGTTGCCATGCATATACCTGATAGATATTGAAGCATGCCAAATCAAATAGCTGATTCTTAAATTCCAGAAAGGTCATTATTTTTATTTTGTTTCTATTATGCTGCAAATATAATGCATTTTGGAAACAAAACAAGACACTAAGTGAATTAGGGATATCCTTATTCTGTTGACAAGACGAAAGCAGGCAGTTTTTGTTTTGTTGATAAGACAGAAATAGCCTTCCTGTTGTAACATAAAACACCTATACTTCATTTGATAAAAGAGTAATGCGCTTTAAATTACTTCTTCTTTCAAGCCCTACTATAATTTTAATTCACTAATTTTGCAGGTAATAGAAATTTCAATATGATAAAAGTTAGAGATATGGCATTCAAATACTATTTTCATTTCATGGAAAAGCGGAATAGAGTTGTATCAGATGAAGTAGCTTTTTATAATCTCGTTGCCTTTTCTAACAGCGATTCATTCCCTCTATCATCGTTTTTCGAGCCTTGTCGGTCTTTGCCTCTTGAATAAAGCGTATTTCATTTGCCGGTATACCGGTGATGATTATAAGACTAATCTCAACTGAAACACATCTACATCTACCGAAAGATCGGCAGAAGAAAACCCTCTTGTTTGCGTTTTATCATCTGGCATCTCATTCACCGTTATCTCAAAATTAGTCAGATTATTAACTACATTTTTTACAGATTCAAATTCTTCCCTTTGACAACCTGTCAAAATACAAATTATACCTATGATTGTTACCAGTTCTTTTTTCATGACCATAATTGTTATTATTCTAAATATTCATTTCACTACAAAAAGAGGGTGAATATTTCCACTAGGCATTAATCATTACTTATATATTTTTTAATTGATTAATCTAGTTTGCAAATTTAGATACGCATCATAAAATAGTTATTACCATTTTGGTCCTATAATTTATCATTTGTCTATTTGAATGTATTTATATGAGTATTTTAATCTAAAATAGTTCGAGAAGATAATAAATACATAGGTAACCTTATTTTCTAAATAATAATCAATGTAATATAAATTATTGTTTTTCATATATATATATATATATATCTTTCAAATAACTGTTCATGCGTTGATTACACAATACTGGTAAAAGTTTTCCGGTACATTCTACCACATTCTTATACTTGTCAAGTATAGAAGCTGCCACAGGTAGCACAGGAATGTTACACATGATTTTTGTCTTTTGGCGGTTCTTTCTTATCCAAAGTTCCCCTTTATTATCCCTTACCAAATGTTCAGGCGATAAATCTTTCACATCGCTAAACGCCAATCCTGTGAAGCTGAAAAAAACAAAAATATCTCGTACTTGCTCTACTCGCTTAATAGTGAACTCTTTGGCGAGAATGATTTTAATCTCGTCCATTGTCAGGAATTCGGGATCAGTTTCTTCCAACTTAAAGCGGTAGTAAGCGAATGGATCTTTCTTTATCCAGTCGTTTTCCAAAGCAATGCGGATAATCTTCTTCAAGTTCTTTAATCGGGTGATAGCGGAGTTCTGCGCACAGCCCTCTTCAATCTTCAAAACCGCTGTATGGTCTTTGCCTTTTGAGTTCTCTTTTGACTGATTCCATAGGTTTATGTGAGAGCTTCTTCTAATATGCTTGAAACAACTATTTTCTGCTACCTGCCATATAAAAGGAATCCCCGATAATGCTTTATTATCAGGGATTTGCTTGGATTTTCTTTCGTTTTTAGTGATCCGCTTGGGGTGTTGGAATATGTGATATATCACTATCTATCAGCATTTATCGCTACATAATGAGCAATAAAAACGATGTATCACACTGTAACACGGTATCATGGACCAAATTACGATAGTTGTTATCGGACGGTAAGTCATTATCAATCTTGTAAAGAACAAATGCTATCAAAGTGTATTGCGGAAAATATAATGAAAACTCCAAACATTACCTCTAAATAGCAAGGCAAAGGTAAGAAATACATGCCATAGTGCAAAATGATTTGATGGTAATATCTTACTCATCAAAAGGTTTTTGCCAATTAGCCGAGTAAATTAACAAAATTTGCAGAATCTCATTTGGAACAGTCTGTCGATAATCCAAGGATATTGAAAATCAGGCGTATAAGTCATTTCGGGTGCTGAAATCGCTGTAATGTTTATGTTTATCAGTGTGTTATGGACCTTCAAAACTTTTGATTGTATATTTGATGCAAGCTCTTTCGCTCTATAGGTCAAAACGGGTGCTGAAGATGGCACCCGTTTTTTGGTGGATTCATCTACATTTCGTTATTTTGCATTGTGGCTTGAAGCGTAACGGAGCTCTGCTGGGGAGCAACTCCGCGAGGAATAAAGCCATCCAATATGCATAATGCAATTTAGGAGATAGCCTTAGCGGTTGTCTCCTTTTTTATTATGCAATTTGGCATATGCCAAGAAAAACCCGTTAATCATTCTCTTGCGGTTTTCTTTAATCATTCCTGGATGATTTCTCAAGGCTTTCTTCATGTCGGTGAATGTGCCCTCAATCATATTGTTTGTGTTAGGCATACCCTTGACTTTCTCGTATGTAAACAGAAACGGAAGGTAGGTCGATATGCTGACCATGGCGGATCTGAGCCGCTGATGGGTATATATCGTACGTCCTGTAATCTCGTTGATAGTCTTTTCTTTCAGAAAGTCATGCCATTTTCTCTTCCATTTTTCGAATGCACTGACAAACGTACTTTCATTCATATCTGTTAGGCGATATATAAGACCCAACAACTCCTTTCCTGCCTCAAGTTGCGGATTCTTAGTAAGTTTTCTCCTTACTATCGCCACCATGTGAAACTGGCACATCTGCATGTTGTATTCCGAAAAGACGGCAAACAGCTTTTGAAGGCCATCAATAACAATTCCTTGAATGCTATACCCGCAACCTACTATATGTTTCACTGCGTCCTCGTAATCGCTGATGTGCTCGTGTGCTATATGCTTCATGTAAAGCAGCCTGCCGCTTCCGCTTTCCAAAGCCAGCAGCACTCCAGTATTGCGACCGAAATAGGTGGCATCGAGATGTATTACTCCGCAGCCTTTGATCTTGGGCTGATCCCAGCTGAATGAAATGGAGGCAAGCCGACGAGTCACGGTTGAAGCGCTGAGGCCAGTGAGCTTGCTAATCTGGGATATTGTCTGCTTGCCGTTCAGGTACATCTCCCAAATGTCTTCTTTTGTCATGTCCCGCCCGCCACTGAAGCGGTATCCACACACCATGCACTTGTATCGTTGCACGCTTTTACGTTTACCGTCCTTCTTTACAATGGGGGAATTGCAGGCCGGACATTTTTTTGTTCATAATGCAATTTTTAGATTTTCAAAGAAACAAAGATACTGAATATCAAACAGAATGCCATACTATCAGCACCCGTTTTGACCTATAGCGTGGCGTTTCTCTTTTTTTTAGGCGTTTCAGCACCCGTTTTGACTAATAAGCCTAAATATTTTTGTAATACCGATGACTCTGCAAATTTGTTGACCTAAT
>CAYLGW010000020.1:0-30515 GCA_964383385.1 uncultured Muribaculaceae bacterium | reverse complement strand
CCATATAATTGGAAAACCGGTCTCTATAAGTCTATTAAGGGTTTAGGGGCTGATCCTTGTTACTATTTTCCTAATAGCGATAAATATATCTATACGCTTGATGAATTAGATGAAGTCCCTGTTGATGAGATACGAAAAGAGCTTAAAGAGGGTTTTTTAAAGGAGTGGATAGCTGTCTCTTTTCAAGAAAATCCGGCTGCCGACCTTTCACAACAATACTCTTTTGAAAGGCTGACGGTTGATTATTTGGAGTTTATATCGCGGTACAATGTAAACGACCAGGAGACCTCTGCCTATTTTAATGCAACTAATCAAGTTCAAAATACTTCAGATAAATTAAATCGAAACTTTAAATTTCATCTAGCCATAAAGGTAATATTAGGAGCACTTACTACCATAGTAGTGGGAGTAGTAATATATTATTTGTTGAATATGAATTTAACTTTTATATCAAACTCAAGTGTTTTGTATATTGTTCCGCTAATTATTGCCTATTTTTCCGCTAAATATATATGGGGAGAATGTTTACAAAGTTTTATTAAAAGTTTTTTAATTGGATTGGGGATTTTTATAGGACTATCACTAATAATCTCATTAACAATATCATATCCTACATATATTTTTGCGGGTTTATTATTAACTTTATTATCATACATGGCTATAGTTTGTTATATAAAGCCTAAGCTTTCAATAAAAGATAATAGAGACCTTATGAATCCCGGCTTTGAAGAACTACATTTAGAGCCCCTTCATTTTGCGTTTATCGCAGATGCAAATAGTGAATTCTGCTCCTCTTTTGGCGATAGAAGTATGAATTTTATAAATTTATTAAAGGCCAATACAAAAAGGGTAATTCAAGTCTCAATATTAGTAGTTCTTTTATCTGTGGCAACAGGATATACTGCAAGATCTCTCTTTAAATACAAGGGAGATAAACAGCATGAAATTGAGAGATATGAGCAAATCAAAGGTGAATATAAAGGAATTTTTGACAACAAAAATGCTCTATTCAATGTAGTTGAGGCCGTTCCGGGTAGAGTGGATGCTACTATTAAGGTGAAATATAAAAATTTGATAAATGAGAGTTTAAAGGGCACAATTAATATTGATTCTCGGACATTTCATTTTGACGATTTGAATATAAATAATAAGTTAGATGGTGAATATAATGGCTCTTTTAATGAGGATTTTTCCGAATTTTCAGGCATTTATCGTAATTATAAAACTAAAAAGCAGGTAGAATTTAAATTTAATAAATAGTATGAACTGTCCTTCGTGTAATATGCTTAATAGAAGCAAAGCAAAATATTGCAAGAGATGCGGAGAGCCGATTGCAACAAAAGTCAATGCGCCGTTGCAGGAGTTGGTGGGAATGGAGGAGGTGAAAAATAGATTGCAGGAGTTGGTAATAACTTGTGAGAATATTGCGTTGCGTGCAAAGAAAACAGGTGTAAAGATTCGTTTGGGAATGGATATGGTGATAACCGGAAATACAGGAACAGGCAAAACCGAACTTGTTAAAGTTATCCAAAATCTTCTTTTTTCTGCAGGGGTAATAAAAAACAAAAATGCTGTCATGGTAGATGCTGTAGATTATGAGGAGTTTGCGCGGAAAACAGAAAAAATAGATAATTGGCAGGAAAATATAAACAAAGCCAAAGGCGGTCTTTTAATTATTGAAAATGCTCAAAAACTTTTACCGCAGGGAGCTGCAAACGACATTAATAAGTTGGACAAGCTCTTTAAATGCATGAATGACCAATGGAGCAACGACCCAATTGTTATTCTCTCTGGATTGTCTGGTCTAAAGGCCTTTATGGTTGCTAACCCCGACATTGCAAACAGATTTGAATATCACTTCAACTTAAAGGATTTTTCTATTGAAGAGCTTGCGGAGATTTGTAAGAATAAATTATTTGAAGAGTACGACGGACTAACTTTAAATGAGGAGGCTGAAGCCAAACTTCTTAGAGTCTTTAAGTACGAATTTCGCAATAAGCAGGCCGATTTTGGTAACGGGCATTTATCTTCCAAAATTGCATCGGAAATTTTCTCTAATGTAATAAAGCGCAATCATAATGCTCAAAGTGTAGAAATAGGTGATATCACAAATAAAGAATTTATCCAAAAAACATATAATGAGATAATTGAGGAACTCGACAAATTTGTAGGTATAGATGAAGTGAAACAATCTATAGAAAAGATAATAAGCAAATTAGATACAGATAGATTACTTCTTGGAACTAATTCGAAGCGTGAGATAAGAGATCATTTCTTGTTTTTGGGGAATCCCGGCACTGGCAAAACCACCATAGCGCGAATTTTTGCAGATATTCTTAATTCGTTGGAACTATTACCTGTGGGGCAGTTGATAGAGGTTACACGTAAGGATTTGGTAGCAGAATTTGTAGGACAAACCGCCATCAAAGTAGATAATGTTGTTCAGAGAGCAATGGGTGGGGTTTTATTTATAGATGAAGCCTACTCAATTATTAAAGATGAAAACGATAGTTTTGGCAAAGAGGCTGTTGATACTCTTTTAAAACTTATAGAAGACAATAGAGGAAAAATGGTAGCTATTGCTGCCGGCTATACAAAAGAGATGGCCGATTTTGTCTCGGCAAACTCAGGAATGGTCTCGCGTTTTAATGAAACCATCAATTTTAGAGATTATAATTCGGCCGAACTTACAGAAATTTTCCGCCGTTTTGTAGAGAATAAAAATATGACTTTAGATGATGATGCTCAAAATAATATCGAAAATTTCTTTAATAGAATGTATATCTCTCGTGATGCGCGAATTTTCGGAAATGCGAGAGAGGTTCGTAATGTATTTGAGAGAGCCTTAAAAAATCATGGTCTGAGGATACAAGCAATTAAAGAGAATCAAAACCTATCTAAAAAGGAGCTCTTTACAATTACTCGTGCCGATATTGAAGGAGAAGAAAATATTAAAGAGAAGGATTTAGACTCTATCTTGTCGGAACTTGACAATTTTATTGGTATGGATAATGTGAAGAGGGAAATACGTCAATTGGCAACCAAGTTGCAAATGGATAAGGAGATGCAGGAAAAAGGGTTTAGTGAGGCCGAACTTACCAATATTCATATTGCACTTACAGGTAATCCGGGTACGGGTAAAACAACTATTGCAAACAAATTGGGAGAAATTTTTAAAGCTATAGGGTTGTTACCTTCAGGGAAGGTTGTAGTTAAGGAGCCTAAAGATATATTAAGTTCAATAGTCAATGATACTGCCAAGCGAATGGATAAAGCGTGTGATGAGGCTATGGGGGCAACTCTTTTGATTGACGAGGCATACAATTTAGCAAAGATTGATAATGTGGGAAATATCGATCAAACAGGAGTTCAGGCAGTTGAAGCACTTATGACACGTATGAGTAAGGATGAGGGTAAATTTGTTGTAATTGTTGCTGGATATAAAAAACAGATAGACAGATTTATAGAAAAAGCCAACCCCGGGTTGGAACGCAGATTTACAACACGTTTGCATATAGATGATTATAATGCGGATCAACTTTTGGAAATATTTTTGCTAAATGCGAAAAAAAGCGGTCTAAAACTAACAGAAGAGGCAAAAATTCAGTTGCATAAGCAAATTACAAAAATGGTAGAAACCAAAAAAGAGAACTTTGGTAATGCGGGGGAGATAATTAAACTCCTTTCTGAGACAAAAATACGTAAATCGAGCCGTCTTGCAGAACTTAAAAGAAATGGTATTGAAATCACTAAAGTGTTATTTCAGACAATTGAGATAGGTGATATACCATACGATGAACCTAAGCCTTTGGATGAGGAGGCATATTTTGGGGAGTTAAATCAGCTTATAGGCTTGGAAAATGTTAAAAAAGAGGTGAAGAAAATAGCTGCATATATAAAGGTTGAGAGGGCAAAAGCTGCAATATTGGGAAAAAAATTTGATCCTTTGAAAGATCACTATTTGTTTGAGGGAAATCCTGGGACAGGCAAAACTACCATAGCACGTATTATGGCTGATATTTTTTATGCTTTGGATATTCTTCCTACCAATAAACTTATTGAGACTGCGAGAGATGGCCTTGTAGATATGTATCAAGGGTTCACGGCACAAAAAACTAAGGAGGTATTTATGAGTTCAATGGGTGGAGTATTATTTATAGATGAAGCATATGCTCTACATCAATCTGATGGAGATACCTTTGGGAATGAGGCTACAACTACATTGCTAAAACTTATGGAAGATAATAGAGGAAAGAATATCTGCATAGCGGCCGGATACCCTAACGAAATTAGTATGTGGTTGCAAACAAATAGCGGTTTGAAATCGCGATTTAACAAAACAATTTATTTTGACGATTACAATGGTAATGAACTTGCTGAAATTTTCATGTTAAAAGCAAAAAAAGATCAACTAACTTTAACCCCTGAGGCCGATAAAGTGATGAGAGATTATTTTAATCATTTATATGAAAACAGGGGTGATGATTTTGCGAATGCTCGTGAAGTAAATGAATATTTTGCTGCTGTTAAATCTGCACAAAGTTCAAGAATTCAACAAGTCATGAATAATGAGAATTTCGATAGCAAAGAATTCACTATTCTTATTGAGGAAGATATGTTATATAATAAATAGAACAAAGAGATGTCAGAATTAGTAAGTTGTCCATTTTGTGACAAAGAGATTGAGAATGATAGTTATTTTTGCGATCAATGTGGCGAAAAATTAAAATTATGTCCCAAAGGGCATGGCTTCAAAAAGGGTAAAATATGCAGTCAGTGCGGCTGTACACTTGTGGAAGCGCATACGTTTATTAAAGAAAGTCCTGTAAGAGATGTTGTTAAGAGTGTTGCTCCGCAATATCTTGTAGGCAAAACATTGAGTGCAAAATTACTCTTAAAAGAGGGTGCTATTATCGGTAGGCGTAGTGGTGACTATATTGATACCTTCTGCTCATTGGGGTATGTTTCTGGCACACATGCTAAACTGCAAAAAAATAGTAGCGGCAATTGGGTTATCATAGATCTAAACTCAACAAATGGAACATTTGTTAATGGAAAACAAATTGCACCTGATAACCCTGTAGTCATTAATGTAGGTGATGAAATAGCCCTCTATGACACAAAATTTATAGTTGAATAATTTATATTAATATCTAAATTTATAACCTCATGTTTAAATTCCTTAAAAATATTCAAATCTTTGATATAACATTACTGACACTTTTATTGTCGGTGCTTTTAATTGTTATAGTTATTTTTTCTACTTATCCTAAAACTACAGTAGCAAATGAAAAAGCCATAGCTTTAAAGGGTACTCTACTTACATATAATGGTAATGTAATAGAGAAAATCTCTAAAAGTGATACATTAATCATTTTAGGTCAAAGAGAGACTTCGGAAGCTCTCGAATTTTGGGTTGAGACTAAACTTGGTCAACGTGGATTTATTGCGCAAGATATATTGGATAATAGAGCTATTATATATAAAATGAGTAAGGTAGATAATGGACTTAAACTAAGATTAGGTGAGGTAGTTACTATTGTTGGGCCTTTTAAAGAGGAGAGTAGTTATGCAAGGTACAATATAAAAACTGATGAAGGAGAAACGGGAACTGTCAGGGTTGACGGAATGATTACTACAAAAGGAAGAGAGTTGATTAAATATACGCTTAATGATAGAAGGGCTTACTATATGTCGAAAGAGAAATTTGAAAGACTTTATATTGGTAAATCCTTTGAACAAGTTGAAAGTCTATATAGTAAAGCTCTTGTAATCACTAATAAGGGAGATAAGAAGGAGGGAGTTTATGAATTAAGGATATTAGACAAGACTGATGGTAGATTTTACAACCCTACTATTATATTTGAGAATAATATTGCCAAGTCATATTCACTGGAGAAAGATCTCAATTTTAAGAAAACGTGGTATTTAAATAATAATATATTTTTAAAATATTTACCTCTTTCCGATAAGATATTGGATGTGGATTTCTTTGCCAATCTTATTAAAGGAAATACATTTGAAACCCCTGTTTTAGCTGATTTTTCTAACTCGAATTTTAAAAAAGTATTAGCTATAGTTATATCAATATTTATTGGTATTGGAGGCTTATTGTGGATATTTGCTACTAATTTAATTATTCCTTTATTACTATTTGGGTTACTTAAGTTACGTTATCCACTGATATTTGTGAGCAATAAGATTTTTCCATTATTGTTTTTGGTTGTTGCCATAATCTCCACCTATATTTGGTTAGTGCTTGGCTTAAGTTATTGTTTTTTATGGTGGTTTTTTATACCTATTCTTATCTATTCTCTTCTTTATGCAAATAGAGAGGTAATGGATTTCTTTTCTTACTCCCCCCCGCAGCGATGCGATGAATGTAAACGTTTGTATTCAATTGTTCATCAGAAAAAGGAGTTGATAGGTGAAAAGAAGGAGTGGCGTAAGATGGATTCAAGAGGTGCATTAATGAATTCCAGTACAAAATGGAAGAAAACATGGGACAAAGTTACTACAACCACTACATACGGCGATGGCTCATCACGTAGCAGTTCGCATGACGAGAATGTGAAATATCACTCAACAACCACAAGAACATATCGACATAACCTTTATAATGTTTTATACAATGTGCTTGATTATAAGCATACTCATGTTTGCAGAGGTTGTGGAAAGATATATTATACATACTCTCAGGAGCTTGTTGAGCTTGACAGTAAACTTATTGACTCATATTTAAAAGATCATATAACTGAAGGATGATAATTAAGAGTGATTTAATTTGCGATATTGGTTGTGTAAGGCAAAATAATGAGGATATGATTTTGCTCGATGGCGAGCTATATCGTGATTGCTGTATTGAAAGTAAATACGAACTTACAGATAATGTACGCTTTACTGCTGTTATTGCCGATGGTATGGGCGGGCATAACGCAGGAGAGGTTGCCTCAGAGATTGTTTTAAAGTCGTTTAATGATTTTTTATATAATTTATTGTCAAATTTAAAAGAAGATGAGCTTATTTCTCAAATTAATAATTGGGTGCACGTAACTCAGAGCAGTCTTATCGAGTTGGGAAATAAGCATGAAAATTTGCAGGGTATGGGTACCACCTTTTGCGGATTGATGTTTTATGAGAAGATGGTTTTTAGTCTCAATATAGGTGATAGTCGCCTATATCGATTTCGTGACGGAGTGTTGAAGCAATTGTCGAATGATCACTCCGTGAGAAGTTTATCAGGTGATATGACAGTACCGAATAATGTTATTTACAACTCGTTTGGTGCCGATGGTGATGTATTTGTGGAGATTAAAAATATAACTGAGCAGATTTTTGATAATGATATTTTTCTGCTCTGTTCAGATGGGCTTTCCGATATGATTCCCGATGAGATTATTGAGCATTTACTTTCACAAAATGCATCTGCACAAATACTTGTAGATAAAGCAAAAAAGGCAGGAGGCAAGGATAATATAAGCATTAATATCCTTAAAATTATTGAGTTATAAAACTGTAGTTATGGATATACTATAGATGTAGACTTTGATTTAACCATAGATTTTATGTTTTTAAGACCTTTAAAGATGAAAATAGAAGAAGTAATACAAAATATTGATAATAATGCTATTGTAAATCCACCTGTTACAAATGGAGAAATATCAAATTGTAATAATAAACTCAAAGAAAATGATATTCCTCAGTTACCAGATTCTTTTATAGATTTCTTAAGGATATGTAATGGTATGGAGTTTAACGGCATGCAGATTTTCGGCACAACTAATAACGATATTATAAATTTCACAATGCAGAATCGTCTTTATAAGAAGGGAGATGAGGAGATAGATAATCTGATTTTTTTCGGTCGAATCGATGATGATCTATATACCTATAATTTCCGTACTAAAAGATATGAGGCGCGAGATATTAATGGTTTAGATATTTGGGATCAGTACCATACCTTTGACGATTTATTTTCTAAAGAGATGATGAAATGGCTTCTTTAAATACTTAATTATGGATAAACCTATAGAACAACTAACTATGCTTGCCAATAAAGGCGATGCTCAGGCTCAATATGAATTGGGAATAATACAAATTGCAGAGGCTGATACATACTGGTTAGGTATGGAGTGGCTCAGAAAAGCTGCTGATCATGGTCATAAAGAGGCCCAAGATGCCTTTGATGAGATCTTAACAGACGATGATGGGCGATTTGATGCTTGGGCCTGAATTTGTTAGACAGCGTCTGTTGATTTATCCCCTAATTGTAATCAGTTAGTAATTTTCAATCTTTCCCAGAGAGGAGTTGGAATCATACGCCAGAAAAAAACCATAATAGCATAGCGCCAGTCTATTATTATACCTCTTTTTTTCCCTTTTATAGCCGAAACTATTTTGGATGCTACCTTTTGAGGTGACATTAATAGAGGATATTTACGATTATCAGCCAGAAGAGCTGTATTTACAAATCCGGGACGTATATCTGTAAAGGTTATTTTTGCCCCCTTAATGTGTGAGAGTTGAGTCAGTGCCTGAATATAAGTATTTTGATATCTTTTTGTAGCGGAATATGCGGGAGCGGCACCTAATCCTTTGACTCCGGCTATTGATGATATTGCCGCAAAATGACCTTGACCTCGCTCTGAAAAATAGTTAAATGCAGTATCAGCAATCCGTGTAAATCCCAATACGTTTGTCTCTATGGTTTTTATCTCCGTAGCCATATCGAGATTCCTGTTTTGAAATCCAATGCCTGCGCAGTTTAGTATTATTGAAGTGCCTCCCATCTCTTCAATAAGGGTCAGGAGTAGGGCAGGGGCCTGCTCGGAGGTAATATCAATCTCTTTTATAAAGATTTTCGACGGAGCAACTCTTTGTAATTGCTCAAGTTCTTTGTATCGTCTGCCACATATCCCTACCACATAATCCTCTTTGATAAATATTTTTGCAGTTTCCAAGCCTATGCCAGATGTTGCACCAATTATTACTATACTTTTATTATTCATTTTTCCTCTTCTAATTGATATTATACTTGATTTGTTCAGATAAAATATTCTTATTTTATGACCATGAGCGATTATCTTTTTTATATGAGATTAATTTCATGAAACATCTTACTATAATAGGCTGCCTTCTTTTCAATCTTTAGCGGATAGGCTCTGGAGGTGGAGGGCATTCTGTAAAGTTGCAAAGTTCTGTTACCTAAGGTAATTTCTACAGACCTGCCAATTGCAGGTATTTGAGATTGAGCATTTTGAGCAACTATTTCGGTTGCCTTACTGCCTGTTGTGACTATTGCCCGGCATAATGGAAGACTCCTTAGCAGCTCTTCTATATCTGTTCTTTTGACAATTTCAAGGAATTTATCGGAAGAATCGCCGTTCAATCTTCTGATTTCAGAGGCTGTATCATACATCGCAATGCCGCGTTCAGCAGCAAATTCAACAACTGAGCCGTAGTTAAATTTTTTTTCTTCATTAATTGTAAAGAAGTCGGGGTTATTGTAAAATACTATTCCCATAACTCTCCACATATCATTATTGAAATTTGGATAGAAAAAATTCATGCTCCAACGTTCTACTAAGGGGGGAAAACTGCCGAGCATAAGCAAGAGAGCGTTATCTGGCAGAAATGGAGCCAGCGGATGTTTTTCAAATGTGTATTTTTGCATCGGCCTACTCAATTACTTTGTAATATTTCCCGGCCTCAGAGACAGGAATTGAGTTAAAATGCCACCATTCAGAAGGTTCAATAAGAAATCCGGCCTTTGTCATAACCTCTCTAAGTAACTCTCTGTTTTCCAATTCTCTGCGGTTAATTTCTCCATTGAGTAATAAATCCGCCTCTTTATCTACTCTGGCTCTATCTCCAAAATAATCGTATTCAGAACCCATTGGCAGAGGATGACCTGTACAATCAATTAATGTCACATCTACAGCAATGCCAAAGTTATGACCGCCACCTCCGTTTTTATATGGATTTGCTACATAATCCTCCATATTTGTTCCCTCTACCTCTTTCCACATCTCTTTTTGAATGGAGATCGGCCTTGCCGCATCATAGATTGCCAGATGGAGATCTTTTCGCTTTTCTTGCAGAAACTTTTGCGCAAGTTTTAATTTTTGTGCAGCTTCCGGCCTTAGAAAGGCTTTGTCGAGGTTTTTATATAAAACATGATTCATAAAATTATGAGGTGTGGAATAGACTAGGTAAACATCTATTTGAGGTTCAATCTCATTAATGTCAACTAACCCATTTTCTTTTAAATGAGATGCATATTCTTCTTTTGTTAAAGAATTCCTCTCCTGTGCTATGGTGTAGTTAGTGCACAGTGTTATTAATAGTAATGCTAATAGTTTATTCATCTTCTCTGAAAATAGAATTAAAAATGATAATCTTTATATGAGCAAATTTATTAATTAGACGTGATAATTCCTAATGATTTTTCCCTCTCCTAACTATTGGTTTTAGAGATGAGGAGATAAGAAACGCCGTCAAGCTTTTTTGATGCTGACGGCGTTTATCTTTGTTCTGTTACTACATATCACTATGTAGTTGCTTCATCTTTAGTTTAGCGGCTATGTTACCATATAGTAGTTAGCTATTTGTAACACAACTGCTGCTTGTTATAGCTGAGGACCTGCTGATACAAGGGCTTTTCCTGCTGTGTTTCCTGTAAACTTGGTAAAGTTCTTAATAAAACGAGCAGCGAGGTCTTTTGCCTTCTCGTCCCATTGAGCTGTACTTGCGTAAGTGTCGCGAGGGTCGAGTATTTTAGGATCTACACCAGGTAGAGCAGTTGGAACCTCAAAACCGAAATAAGGGATTGATTTGGTAGCTGCATTGTCGATTGAACCATCGAGAATTGCATCTATAATTCCTCTTGTATCCTTTATAGAAATACGTTTTCCAGTTCCGTTCCATCCCGTATTTACAAGATATGCCTTTGCTCCTGATTTTTCCATCTTCTTTACAAGTTCTTCTCCATATTTTGTAGGATGAAGGGAGAGGAATGCAGCACCAAAACAGGCTGAAAATGTAGGAGTAGGTTCTGTTATGCCACGTTCTGTTCCTGCCAATTTTGCTGTAAACCCTGAAAGGAAATAGTATTTTGTCTGTTCAGGAGTAAGAATAGAGACAGGAGGAAGAACACCGAATGCATCTGCTGAAAGGAATATAACCTTTTTAGCAGCCGGTGCTTTAGAGATAGGTTTAACAATATTGTCGATGTGATATATAGGATAAGAGACACGAGTGTTTTCGGTAACGCTCTTTTCGTTGAAATCTATTTTTCCGGCCTTGTCGACTGTTACATTCTCCAAAAGAGCATCTCTTTTAATAGCCTTGTAGATATCCGGCTCTGCCTCTTTGCTTAAGTTGATAACTTTTGCATAGCAGCCTCCCTCAAAATTGAAGATGCCGTCGTCGTCCCATCCATGTTCGTCATCACCAATGAGTGCTCTCTTAGGATCGGTAGAAAGAGTTGTTTTACCGGTTCCTGATAGTCCGAAGAAGATAGCTGTTTCACCATTAGCGTTTGTATTGGCTGAGCAATGCATAGAGGCAATACCTTTAAGAGGAAGATAGTAGTTCATCATTGAGAACATACCTTTTTTCATCTCTCCGCCATACCAGGTGTTAATGATTACCTGCTCTCTCTTTGTAAGGTTAAATACAACAGCTGTTTCTGAGTTAAGACCAAGTTCTTTGTAGTTGGTAAGTTTTGCCTTTGATGCGTTGAATACTACGAAATCCGGCTCACCAAAGTTTTTAAGTTCTTCTGCCGTAGGACGGATGAACATGTTGGTTACAAAATGTGCCTGCCATGCAACTTCCATAATGAAGCGGACCTTCATTCTGGTGTTTTCGTTGGCTCCGCAATAACCATCAACTACATATAATTTTTTGTTTGATAATTCTTTTACTGCCAGGTCTTTGCATGCATCCCATGCTTCTGGAGAGGCTTTTTTATTATCGTTTTTGTACTCATCTGAAGTCCACCATACGGTCTCCTTTGATGTCTGGTCATAAACAATAAATTTATCTTTTGGCGAACGTCCTGTGTAGACGCCTGTCATGACATTAATAGCGCCTAACTCTGTTTTTTGTCCAATTTCGTAACCTGTTAATCCAGCGGCAGTCTCTTCATTATAGAGAGTCTCAAATGAGGGATTGTAAATGATTTCTTTTACATCAGAAATGCCGTACTTGCTTAAATCAATTGTAGACATATTTTAAGGTTGTTTTATAAAATTAATAATCTTTTTACTTTTGTTTAATATTGTTCTCTCTTGGTCTATAGTATGACCTTAAAAGAACCCAAATTAATTGCAAAATTTGAGCCAAAAAGGTATATTTGCTAAGATATAATATACGATCTCATAATTATGGAGAATACGAAGAGTTTGTTGAGTAAATATTGGGGCTACCAGGCCTTCAGACCAATGCAGGAGGAGATAATTAACTCCATTCTTTCCGGTAAAGATACATTGGCCTTAATGCCCACGGGAGGAGGTAAATCGTTATGTTTTCAGATACCGGCGTTGGCTTCGGAGGGCATTTGCATTGTGGTTTCTCCACTAATCGCTTTAATGAAAGATCAGGTGGAGAATCTAAGCAGAAGAGGGATTAAGGCCATAGCCGTCTGTTCCGGTATGTCGTATTCGCAGATTGATATTGCTCTCGATAATGCTATTTATGGAGATTATAAATTTTTATATGTTTCTCCGGAGCGTCTTTCCACAGCTATTTTTAAAGCAAGGGTTGCCAAGATGAATATAAGTTATCTTGTTGTAGATGAGGCTCATTGCATTTCTCAATGGGGTTATGACTTTAGGCCGGCATATCTACAAATTGCAGATCTTAAGAAGATAATCGGTAGTGTTACTACCGTGGCGCTCACAGCTACTGCAACTCCTCCTGTGGTGGAGGAGATAATAGCGAAACTTAAAATGGAAGAGGCTGTGGTGATAAGGAGTGGTTTTGTCCGTTCTAATCTCTCTTATGTGGTCCGACAAACAGATGATAAATTAGGTAATATTTTGAAGGTTTGTGACGGAGTACAAGGTTCTGGAATTATCTATGTTAGAGAGAGGAAAAAGGCAGAAGAGATCTCAAAGCTTCTTTCCGGTTATGGTGTCTCATCAGATTTTTATCATGCCGGAATGAGTAGAGAGCGAAGGTCTTATAAGCAGGATGGTTGGAGACAGAATGAGATAAGAGTTATTGTTGCCACCAATGCATTTGGAATGGGGATAGATAAGCCCGATGTGCGTTTTGTTGTGCATTACGATGTTCCCGATTCTATTGAGGCCTATTTTCAAGAGGCAGGTAGGGCAGGTAGGGATGGTGAAAGAGCCTATGCGACTATACTTTGGAACAGGTCTGATTTTGCAAGACTCAGACAGATTCATAATATAAATTATCCCCCTATAGATTATATTAAGGAGGTTTATCAGAAGGTTTTTATCTATTTCAAGATAGCTTATGAGGAGGGTAAGGAGAGCGTATGGAAGTTTAATCTGGCTGATTTTGCGAGACAGTTTTCGCTCAATGCGGTGTCGGGGTACTATGCAATAAAGTATATTGAGCAAGAGGGCTATTGGGAGCTAACTGACGAAATAGATAATCCTTCCAAGGTTATGTTCATTGTGAATCGTGATGAGCTTTATAAGGTTCAAATACAGAATGTTATATTGGATAGTTTTGTGAAATCTATACTTAGAATTTATGCCGGCCTTTTTTCAAAACTGATTCAGATAGATGAGGAGCATATTGCCAAACTTACTAATGACAGTAGAGATGGAGTTGTGGAAAAACTGAAGATGCTCTCTAAACTTAAAATTCTTAAATATGTTCCTGCTGTTAGGTCTCCTCTAATTATTTTCAACAATGAGCGTCTCTATCCGAATAACCTCTATATCTCTGAGAAGCGTTACAATGAGCGCAAGGAGGTCTTGAAAAAGAGAATAGAAAGTATGATCTCTTATCTTAAGGAGGAGAATTGTTGCAGAAGCAGGGTGCTCTCTTCCTATTTTGGAATTGAGGAGGAGATGGATTGCGGTCTCTGCGATGTATGTCTTAAGAGGAAAAGTGTATTGAACCCTCTGCTCAGGAGTGGAGCTGTAGAAGAACGGATTATGGAACTTATTGTTAAAAAATCAGAGTCGGGAGGGCAGATGAAAGTTCGTGATATTGAGATTGCCGCAGGGGAACTATCTAATCTTTATTTGCAGATTTTGAGAGAGATGAGAGATAATGGCAAAATAGAGATCAAGGGGGATCTTATTAGAGTCCTCTCCTGAATTCGGCGCATACTATGGCTGTTGAGACTGCAACATTAAGCGATTCACTTCCCCAAGTGTCGGACGGGTAGGGTGGAAGGAATAGTTTGCAATCTTTATTTATCATATTCTCAATATATTGCGGTATGCCGTTGGATTCATTCCCCATAATAATGAGTCCTTTCTTTTCCGGTTTTACTGAATAAATATTTTTTCCATTAAGAAAGGTTCCATAAACTGGTAATTCATTTTTTTTAAGTAACCCGATAAGATCTTCCATATTACAGTATATCACCTTTTTGCGGAAAATTGCACCCATTGTTGCCTGTACAGTCTTTGGATTGTAAAGCTCTACTGTATCTTCAGAAGAGAAGATGGCATCTATTCCGAACCAATCTGCTATTCTTATAATTGTGCCGAGATTGCCAGGGTCTCTTACTCCGCAAAGCCCTAAAAAGAGGGGATTCCCAATTGTTAAATAGTCCTGTTTTAACTTTCCGTCTGTTTGAAAGAGTTCAGAAAGAGTGTATTGTCTCTCTTTCACCACTGCCAAAACTGGAGAAGGGGAGGAGAAACAGGTTATCTTTTTCATAACTTCTTCTCCAATATCTGATGTGCGAAAAATTTCTACAATCTCAAATCCGGATTCTATTGCCTCATTTACAACTTTTTCCCCCTCTATTATAAATAGACCCTGTTCCTCTCTCTCTTTTTTGTTAGAAAGTGCGCGGAGTTGTTTTATTTTGTTGAGAGAAAGAGTAGTCATAAAATAAACAATTTTATGGTTAATAACCGAGTATTTTTAGCATCGACTTGTAACTTTGCTCTTTGCTGAATAGTTTAGTGAAATATTCGCCATTCTCATCTCTGTCGATAATAACATGTTTGGGTGCAGGTTGAAGGCAATGTTGTATTCCTCCATATCCGGCAATTGATTCCTGGTAAGCTCCTGTATGAAAGAATCCTATATACAGAGGATCGGTTCTGTTATCCATTTTAGGAAGAAAGATCGCATTTGCATGAGCTTCAGCATTATAATAATCCTGTGAATCGCAGGTAAGACCGCCGAGAAAGACTCTCTGGTACTCCTTATCCCATTTATTGATAGGTAGTAAAATGAATCTCTGTTTAATTCCCCATGTATCTGGTAATGTGGTCATGAAGGAGCTGTCAACCATATACCATCTTTCTCTATCGTTCTGTTGTTTAATATCAAGAATTTGAAATATTGTAGCTCCGCTCTCTCCAACTGTAAAACTTCCGAACTCGGTGAAGATGTTAGGTTCTGGAACTCCACGTGAGTTACATATGCTTTTAATTTGGGATATAACCTCCTCGGACATATATTCATAGTCGTAATCCTGGATGAGTGAATTCTTTATTGGGAATCCTCCTCCTATATTCAAGGAATCAAGTTCTTTACATATCTGTTTGAGGTCGCAATAGACATGAACGCACTTAGCTAATTCATTCCAATAGTACGCATTATCTCTTATACCCGTATTAATAAAGAAGTGCAACATTTTAAGTGTAAATGTGTCGCTTTTCTTAATTTTTGCTTTATAAAAAGGGATTATATCGCTGTACCTTATGCCTAATCTCGATGTATAAAATTCAAATTTCGGCTCCTCCTCTGCAGCTATCCTTATTCCCAACTTAGTTGGTTCATGAATGCAGAGTTCAAGATCATCGAATTCTGTCATATTATCGAGTACCGGGATAATATTTTTCCACCCGTTATTGCGCATATTAGCAATGTTCTCTATATATTTATCCTTCTTAAAGCCGTTACAGATAATGTATAGGTCCTGATCTACCTTTTTTTCGTCGTACAACGATTCAATTAGATTTATATCGAAGGCAGATGAGGTTTCCAGATGGATATCGTTTTTTAAAGCCTCTTCTATTACAAATGAAAAATGGGAACTCTTACTGCAATAACAGTAGTGATATGCCCCTTTGTAATCTACCTTTGCCATAGCGACATTGAACATTCGTTTGGCTCGTTGAATTTGACTGGATATTTTTGGTAAATACGTTATCTTTAAAGGTGTTCCGTATTGTTCTATTATATCCATCATTGGAATGTTGTGAAAAAGAAGATTGCTCTCTTCAACCGTGAATTCGTCTTGTGGAAATTCGAATGTTTGATTAATCAGGTCGATGTACTTATTTTTCATTTTACGAATGTAAGTTGGTTGGTTAGTTAAATAATATGCTATGTAGTTAAGTTACTTTGTATTTTTTTGCAAATATATCTATTTTTTTATATTGTTATTTATATTTAAATTTGTAACCGATATAATTATTCTTTATGTACAAGCCAATTTGCTGTAAGATAATATTTTGCTTAATGGTATTTTTTACCGTTATCTCTTGCAGTACAACTCGTGTAATACCGGAAGGCAGGAGTAGACTTGCCAAAAATAAAATAGAAGTCTTAAATTCCAAAGTTGTGACTCCCGCCTCTCTTCAACATTGTATAAAGCAAAAACCAAATAACTATTTAATTTTTGGTTGGAATCCATTTCTTAATGTGTATAATTGGAGTACAGGCTCTAATAGCTGGTGGGATAGAGCTATTAAGAAAATAGGAAATCCTCCAGTTTTGTTCGATCCTACTTTGGTGAAGATGTCGGAACAGAATATTGAGAGTCAGCTCATTCACGATGGTTATTATAATTCTACAGCTACAGATTCCACTATTACTCATAAGAAAAAGACAAAAGTTTACTATAAAGTTAATCTTGGGAATCGCTATCCTATTGATAGTGTTAGCTACTCTATTACCGATACCTCTTTGAAGCATTTATACATGAATAATCTCTCCTCATCTGTAATAAAAAAGGGAGAGTTTCTCTCTGAGGGCTTATTAGAAACAGAGGTAAAACGCGCTACAAAAATCTTTAGGGATAATGGCTATTTTAACTTTAATGGTAACTATTTCTCTTTTGTTGCCGATACACTACTTGGCACAGATAAGGTCAAATTGGAGGTCTGTATTAATAACTACCTCAGAAGTGAGACTAAAGAGGAGGCTAAACCCCATAAAGTTTATACTTTCGGGAAGGTATATTTAAATCCTGTTAGAAATACTCAATCCTCTTTCGGCCCTTCCGATTCTCTTTCTATTTTAAAAAAGGATACTATTGTATATAAAGATGTAAATATTATCTACTCCGGTAAAAAGCCGTTGATAAGGAGAAAGGTTTTGGAACGCATGAATCTTATTGTGCCCGGCAAAATCTACGATGAGAGGCTGGTAGAGAAGAGCTATAAACGTTATTCCTATATTAAATTGTTCAGCAGTATTAATATGGAAGCTACTGTTCCCTCATCAGATTCAGCGGCTGTAGATATAAATATCAAGTTACTCTCCTCATCTTTACAGGGTTATAAATTAAGTCTTGAGGGTTCAAGCAACTCATCAGGCCTTTTTGGAATTTCACCGGGACTCTCATATTACCATAAGAACTTTTTTGGTAACGGAGAGGTGGTTAATATAGGCTTTACAGGTAATTTTCAGTTTAAACCCAACGATAATGTTCATTCTAATGAATTCGGCATCTCCACCTCTTTGAGTATTCCCAACTTTTTATTTATTAACGATAATATATTCAAGGGAGGGACCATACCCTCTACGGAGTTATCTGTCTCTTACAATTATCAACAGCGTCCGGAATATACTCGTAACATTATCTCCGGATCGTTCGGCTATTCGTGGAGTGTGAGGAATAAGTTATTTTATAAGGTAAACCTTATTCAGGCCAATGTTGTTAAATTATATAATCTTAGTGAATCATTTTATGAGTCGCTTAAAGATCCGTTTCTTAAAAATTCATACCAGAATCACTTTGATCTTGGAGTAGGAGGGAGTTTTTACTATACTACCGATGCCTCTTCACCCCATAATAAGAGTTATTTTTATCTGCGTTGGAATAGTGATTTTTCAGGTAATCTGCTCAGTCTCTTTAATAATGTTCTTACAAAAAATAGTTCTGGAGAGTATCTTATTTGGAATACACCTTATTCTCAATATTTCAGAACAGAGATAAGCGCTGTCTATACCTGGTTATTAGGTCGTGATAAGAAACAAGGGGTTGCGGTAAGAGTATTGGCCGGAGTAGGCAAGGGGTATGGTAATTCTATCTCTTTGCCCTTTGAAAAATTATTTTGGGCAGGAGGAGCTTATGACCTCCGCGGTTGGCAGGCAAGAACTATAGGGCCTGGAGCATCTCAGAGGGACACTACATTCAGAATACCTAATCAGACTGGAAATATGAAATTGGAGGCGAATATTGAGTATCGTTTCCCTCTCTTTTGGCTCTTTGATGGGGCTGTGTTTGCTGATGCCGGAAATGTATGGATGATAAAGGCCGATTCCGCTAAGGAGGATAAATCTGGGCTTTTCCACTTTAATACTTTTTATCGTCAAATAGCTATGAATACAGGTGTAGGTTTGAGATTGAATCTTGGATTTACAATTCTCAGACTAGATATGGGACTTAAAACTTATGACCCTTCTATTAAGTCGTGGATAGGACCGGGCAGATGGTTCAAAAACGATAATTATACCATACAGTTCGGTATAGAATATCCGTTCTAACACTATTATAGTCTTCTGTCTATTCGAATATTAACAATCCAAAATAGTCCGGGGTATGAAAATTTGGTTTTGGTGTTAGTATGGGATTCCAGCTAAAATAATGCTTCTGGGGCATTTCATCACCGCATTTATAAAAATTGGCTTTGATTGTCGTTCCTGAGACAGGATTCATTTGCGCTTTGCAAAATACATTATATGGGATAGCTACTATAAGATTCCACTCCTTTAAATCCTTTTCATCTCCTTTAACTATACCAAAAGGCTCCGATCCGAGCGAGGAATATCTTCTTATTTTTGAGAGTACTTCATCTGTGAATCTAACCTTTTCATCTCCGCATCGATAGGCGAATGTCCCCTTTCCAATACAATTTAGCTCAAGATTATAATATCCTTTTCCAGGTTCCGGTACAACAAAGAACTCGCAACATGAATCTTTATATGGTTGCGATTCTGAGTCTTTTCCAAATACAGCCTTTAAATCACGTTCTTTTACAGTGTATTGAATGTAAAGTTCACTTTTAGAGTATGCTATTCTGAATTTAACAATGGGATTATAATTGAAACCGGGCCAATTTGCCACATCAATATTGTTATATGTGACCCCGGCATCGTTCATTGAAGAGTCAATCTCTTTAGCTGAGGGAGTATCGGAGTTCATTAGAACTCTCTTAATCATAATTGTTTTATAATTATTCTTTTCCATTATCTCATTTTGTTGCTTTTGGCATTTGACTGAGTTTAAACGTTCATTTTGCGGTCTCTGCTCATTGTCTAAAGATAAATCCTCCCGATTATAGGCAAAAGACCATATATTCAGGAGGATAACTGTTATTGAAATAATATACATTTAGTTATTTTTCAAATTTATGCTTTACAAATAACTCTATTGCCTGGTATTCTGCCATGCCGAGTTTATCATATAGAATAGCCGTATTGTGGTTCCTCTCTTCTGCTCTTAGCCAGAATTCACGTTTATCAGAACCGGGGAACATTGGTCTATCCTTTTGAGATTGATGTCTGAATATAGCTTCACGCTTAATTTCAACCTCTTCCGGACTAAGTGGAACAGCCATTTCAGCTTCAGCTACATCCCATTCCTGCCAAGCACCGCGATACATCCAAAGCCTACAATCCTTAAACCATTCCTCATTTTTCAACTCTTCGCATGCGGCTACTATGGCCTGAAAACATACTCTATGTGTTCCATGAGGGTCGGAGAGGTCTCCGGCAGCAAATATCTGATGAGGTTTTACCTCTTTTAGTAGATTTTTAACAATATCTATGTCGGCCCTGCTTAATGGTTTCTTTTTTACACCACCGGTCTCATAGAAAGGCAGTTCCAAAAAGTGAACTCTTTCTTCAGGAATTCCAAGATAGCGGCACGCACTTCTTGCCTCACCTCTTCTTATAGTTGTTTTAATCTCTCTTACATCCATAGGATCGGGCTCACCGGGATGCTTCTTTGCAAGTTCTTTAGAGACTCTTTTATACAACTCACCGGACTTTTGGCTTGAAAAATTGTATACATGACTGCTTTCTCTTATAAAATCGAGATATCTAATAACATCGTGATCGAATACTGCGATATTCCCTGAGGTCTGATAGGCAAGATGAAGCTCATGACCTTGAGAGGAGAGACGGGCTACAGTACCTCCCATTGAGATAACATCATCGTCCGGGTGTGGACTAAAGACAATTACTCTCTTAGGAAATGGGGTGGCTCTTTCAGGTCTTGTGGAGTCATCTGCATTGGGCTTTCCGCCTGGCCAACCTGATATTGTATGTTGAAGATCATTGAATACCTTGATGTTTATTGCACTTGCCGGACCATGAGATGTAACTAATTCACTCATACCGTTATCATTATAGTCTCGATCTGTAAGTTTTAAGATTGGTTTTTGCAACTTTTTACAGAGCCAGAATACAGATTTTCTTGTAAGATTATCGTCCCATTCGCACTGATCTGTCAACCAAGGAGTATCTATTCTCGTAAGGTTAACCGATGCAGCATTATCTATAAAAATGGAGAGATGTTTGTGTCCTTGAAGATATGAATAAGGAATGTGGGCGTTTATCTCTCCCTCTACAAGGTTCTTAATTGATGATGCCGCTCCCTCTCCCCAAGCCAGATAATAAATCTTAGCTGCATCCAAGATTGTAGCGATACCCATAGTAATGGCATGGTATGGCACATATTCTACTCCGAAGAAATCGCTGGCGGCGGCAACTCTTGTGGTATAGTTAAGAGTTATCTGCCTTGTTCTGGAATTGTAGGGTGAACCCGGCTCATTACTACCCATATTAGATGTAATGAGAATATCTATTCCTTTCGATTGTATGAGTTTTTCAAATTCCTGGCAATAACCATTTATATCCTCCATTTTGTTGCTCTCAATACAATGTATATTTTCTTGAGGTATATCTACTAAATCAAAGAGATATTCCTTAAAGAATCTGTAATGACTTTGGAGCTCATTTTTATCAAGCGGATAATATTCATCAATCGTGAAAATTTCAACTTTTTTAAAACTGATCTTACCGGCTTCATAAGCCTTTACTAAGTCTTCATAAATTTGAATACAAGCCGAGGAGGCTGACAAGGCAAGAACTAAGTTTTTATTTGATTTTGCCTTTGCGGTGGCACTTTTGATGATATCGTCAACTACAACCTTAGCCGCATCTTTCTGTTCCTCGAATATTTGGACGGGAACTTTTTCATAACGCCTTGAAAAATCTGATATAGGGGTCATTATATATTGTTTTAAAAATTTATTCATGTTAGTATGATCTATTATGCACTATTTAATAGGCGAAAACAATCATACCTGGTCTTGTGTAATTACAGCTTTTCTTATAGGTATTAAGGTTTTAAGCAAGTTTTCCATTAGATCTAATCTCAACATATTTGCACCATCAGATTTTGCCTCAGCCGGGTTGGGATGAGTCTCTATAAAAAGACCATTCACACCAACTGCTATACCTGCTTTGGCCATAGTAGTTATTAATTCAGGTTTTCCTCCCGTTACTCCGGAAGATTGGTTTGGCTGTTGTAAACTGTGGGTAACATCTAATACAACAGGATAATTTAACGATTGCATTTGAGGAATACCCCGATAATCGATAATCAGATCTGAATAACCGAATTGTGTGCCTCTTTCCGTGAGTATAATATTGTTATTGCCGAATGCAGCCACCTTCTCCGCAGCAAATTTCATTGACATAGGGGAGAGGAACTGTCCTTTTTTAATATTAACATATTTTCCGGTTTTGGCAGCAGCTTCCAAAAGATCTGTCTGTCTGCATAAGAAGGCAGGAATTTGGATTATATCAATATCGTATGAGGCCACCAGCTTTGCTTCGTCGGGGTTATGAATATCTGTAATTACGGGAACTTGAAGTGTCTTTCTTATCTCTTGTAAAATCTCCAAACCCTCTATATCTCCGATTCCTGTAAAAGAACTTAATTTTGAGCGATTAGCTTTTCTATATGAAGCTTTGAAAATAAATGGAATTTCATATTTGGAAGTGAGTTCTTTCAGATATTTTGCTATTGAAAATGTAATTTCTCTCCCCTCTATCACACAAGGGCCTGCAATAAGAAAGAACATTCCGTTTCCGTACTCCTTTAGATTTGACAAATTGAGCATAATGCACCGTATTAAATTACGCCGCAAAATTACTAAATAAAGATAATAAATACTAATAATTATATTTTTTCCACATCAGTGCGAGGTTCTGTCGCATCTGTTTCTCCTTAGGATTGTTACCAGGTTCATATAGTTTTGTTCCTGAGGCTGATTCCGGTAAAAATTCCTCGTCAACAAAGTTATTATCGTATGAATGAGCGTATTTGTACTCTTTACCATATCCGAGTTCTTTCATTAGTTTGGTAGGAGCATTGCGTAAATGTAAAGGAACCGAGAGATCGTTACTTTGTTCAACAAAGGCAAGAGCTGTATCTATAGCCATATAGGCCGAATTGCTTTTAGGACTTGTTGCAAGGTATATAGCTGTCTCCGAAAGAGGTATTCTGCCCTCCGGCATACCTATCTGGTGCACTGCGTCAAAGCATGATTGAGCAAGTAGCAGAGCATTAGGGTTGGCTAAACCTATATCTTCCGAAGCAAGAATAATCATTCTGCGTGCTATAAATAGTGGATCTTCACCTCCTTTAATCATTCTTGCAAGCCAATAGACTGCAGCGTTTGGGTCTGAACCGCGAATACTCTTTATAAAGGCCGAAATAATATCGTAATGCTGCTCTCCGTTTTTGTCGTACATGGCCATATTCTGCTGTAATTTATTCTTTACCAAATCATTGGTAATTAATATTTTATCGGCAGGGGAGGAGTCGTTGGTAATAATTTCAAGAATATTGAGCAGTTTTCTTGCATCACCGCCCGAATAGCCGTACAGAGCCTCTTTTTCCTTGATTTTAATATCAAGAGTCGCCAGAAATTCATCCTTTTCGAGGGCTCTTTTTAACAAAATATCGAGGTCTTTTACAGTAAGTTCTTTTAAGACAAATACCTGGCACCTCGACAGCAGAGGGCTTATAACCTCAAAAGAGGGGTTTTCTGTGGTGGCGCCAATTAGTATTATTGTGCCATCTTCAACAGCTCCCAGAAGAGCGTCTTGCTGAGCTTTGTTGAATCTATGGATTTCGTCTATAAATAGAATAGGGGTTTTAGGAGTGAAAAGTCCGTTCCCTTTTGATTTTTGAATTATCTCCCGAACCTCTTTTACTCCGGAGCTTATTGCAGAAAGTGTATAAAATGGTCTGTCTGTTCTATTTGCGATTATCCTTGCGAGGGTGGTTTTACCAACACCGGGAGGGCCCCATAATATAAATGAAGAGAGGTTACCGGTACTTATCATCGATCCCAGCAGAGATTTCTTACCTAATAAATGTTCCTGACCAACATATTCATCCATGCTTTTTGGTCTCATGCGTTCGGGAAGAGGTATTGTTCTATTATTACTATTTAACATAATATAAATTGTATGATATAAGCAGATATGCTATAAGAGAGAGTATACAATATAGATTGGTCTTGTTAATCATCTTTACATTTGCTGTTCTGCACGTTTATTTAATTGTTTTATGATTTTTGAGATTATATTCTCTATAGATTCATCCGGCTCTATAATATTGTAACCCTCCCAGAATTCCCTATCGGTAAAATCATTTACCTTAGACGACATTATATCGCGCCATTTAAGACGGCGTTTAGGCTCTATCTTTGAGGTATTCTCGTTAATATTTGTGGCGGCAAGCTCTGTCACGACAGTATAACGGTTTTTCAGCCACTTGTTGCTGTATTTTATGTTAAATTTCAGCTCCAGACGTGAATAATCGAAATACCATTTGCCGGAATATTCCTTAAAGTTTACAACATAAGTAGCATATTCAACACCAACCTTTACGTTATCAGGTTTATGCATTACAAACTCTTTCCAAGCGAAAGGTTTATTCTCTACATTCATTGAAAATTCGGCACGAATTATTGCGAGTGATTCATTATCTATATAGAGTTTACCTCTGTACAGGATATCTGTAATGTCGGGTTTCTGATTAAAGGAAAGCACCAGAATTGTCCGCCCGTCTTTATAAATTGGTGATTCAAGTGTAAATGAGTAGCATTCCTGAGCCATTACGAGGTCTGCACCTGCAAATGGATTTTTAACTATATCTATATAGAGTGAGGAGATTGGCCCACCCTGGAGTTTCATCATAAGGGTATCTGTCATTTTATAATTTTGGTTGCCCCTCCCCTTGTATATGGCTATCTGATCTCTCTGAAGCGATGAGGTATATGAGGCTTTGAAAATATCCAGAATAGCCTCATTAAGAATCATATACTGATTGCCACGTTTGATTGTTTCTCTATAAAAGCCAGTCATTCCTACAGGCTTTTCCCGGTAATTTTGCTTTATTCGGTTGTAGGCCATACGAAATATAGTTGCTGCATCCTCCGGTCTTACGTATGTGGGCTTAAGGTTTAATGTGGAGGCGAATAGTTTAATTATCGGCTTTTTGGCGTTTAATAACTCCTGTACGGCAATGTTATTGCCGGAATATCCAATAAAGCTTGCTCTTAATGAGTCGTTTGTGAATTCAATTGGTATTTTGAGAGTAAAATAGCCCTCGGCATTTGAGATATTTGATATTGTGGTTTTAAGCAGGAATACTGTTGAATATGGTAGTGGCTTACCGGTTCTTGCATCCTTAATATATCCAGATACTGTTATAAATTTTTTTGAGGATTCCTGACTGTACAGATAAGAGATACAGCACAACATTATTATTAACGTTACAGTGGCTGTTTTATGTAATATTCTCATTGCCTGATAATTGTTTATTAAAACCTCGTCTGTTAAGATTATGGAGCAAAATGCTACTTCGTTTCGGCTAATTTACGACAATTATTGAAAATTTGTTATTTTATTGCGTATTTTTGTGCCGTAAACATTCGGATTGCATTAATAAAAATAGTTATGGGGAGAAAAGAGAAACCTTTATTGAGGAATGTAGAGATAGAATCGGTTGGAGCCGAGGGAAATTCAATTGCAAAAGTGGATGGAAAGGTCCTTTTTGTGCAGCAGGCTATCCCGGGGGATATTGTGGATGTGCAGGTAAATAGGGTTAGAAGCGGGTATATGATGGGCTATATTGTTAAGATAGTTACCCCCTCTCCTCTTCGTATTAAGCCTTTTTGTCCTCATTTTGGGGTTTGTGGCGGTTGTACGTGGCAGCACCTTCCATATGAGAAGCAATTGGAGGTAAAACAGCAACAAGTTATAGATCAACTAACACGTATCGGGCATTTGAAGTTACCTGAGATAACTCCAATTTTAGGCTCTCCTATTACTGAATATTATAGAAATAAATTGGATTTTTCCTTTTCGGATCATCGTTGGGTACTTTCAGGTGAGGATCCGGAGAAGATTATGGCTGAAGACTGGATGGCTTTGGGATTCCATATAGGTGGATTTTTCGATAAAATATTGGATATAAAGGAGTGTCATCTTCAGCGCGAGCCCTCAGATTCTATTAGACTTTTCGTGAGGAATTTTTGCATTGAGCACAAGCTTACCTTCTTTAATATGCGTTCACAAACCGGTTTTATGAGGGACCTTATCATCAGATGTGTCTCTACAGGCGAGGTTATGTTGACAGTTGTTTTTGCGTATAAAGAGGAAAAAATGAGTAGATTATTGTTGGATGCAGTACATGAACGTTTTCCTGAGATAACCTCCTTGAACTACATGATAAACACAAAGAAAAACGATTCTGTATCGGACTTGCCATATACTACTTACGCAGGCAAAGATTGTATCTACGAGGAGATGGAAGGATTAAAGTTTAGGATTGGTCCAAAATCCTTTTTTCAAACCAATTCGGAGCAGGTACACAAGTTGTATTCGGTCGTGCGCGATTTTGCCGGACTTACTGGTCGTGAAATAGTATATGATTTATACACCGGTACCGGGACAATTGCACTTTTCCTTGCCTCTAAGGCTTCAAAAGTGGTTGGGATTGAGTATGTGCAGGAGGCTATAGACGATGCGAATATTAATGCCGAGATAAATGGTCTCTCTAATTCTCTCTTTTTTGCAGGCGATATGAAGGAGATACTTAACGATGAGTTCATAGGAACAAATGGTCATCCAGATGTCGTGGTACTTGATCCGCCGAGAGCGGGAATACACCCCTCTGTAGCTGAAGTATTACTTAAGGCTGCACCTTATAAAATAGTGTATGTTAGTTGTAATCCTGCAAGTCAAGCCAGAGATTTGGAGATTCTTTGTAAAGATGATAAATATAAAATTACAGCAGTAAGGCCGGTAGATATGTTTCCACATACTGTCCATGTAGAGAATGTTGTAAAACTTGAGCGTGTAGATTAGTCTTTAGATTTTTACAATATGAAAATAACAGAAGAGTATATTCCGGGGAGTATAGATAACGAGGATATTTGTGCATTGGCCACTCCACAAGGTCATGGCGCCATAGCGATTATTCGCACGAGCGGCGCCGAATCTATCTCTAAAATCAACAGGATTTTTAAAATTATCAGCCGCGGTGGTGATTCATCTGTATTGGAGTTAAGCAATCCTAAACAGGACTCTCAACTCCGTTCACTTTTGGAAACAAATGCCTATACAATGCGCTACGGCGCAATATATGATGGAGATAAATTGCTCGATGAGGTATTGGCGGCGGTTTTTAAAGCGCCTCACTCCTACACTGGTGAGAACGGCGTTGAGATCTATTGTCACGGTTCTTCATATATAGTCTCTGAAATTATCAGGATACTGCTTTCTAATGGGTTTAGAATGGCCGAACCAGGTGAATTTTCCAAACGCGCCTTTTTAAATGGTAAGATGGATCTTGCGCAGACAGAAGCTGTTGCGGATCTTATATCATCTGAAACTTCAAGTGCGCATGCTGTTGCAATGCAGCAGATGAAGGGTGGTTTTTCTGAAGAGCTGAAGGAGATGCGCTCGCATTTATTGGAATTAGTCTCCCTTATGGAGCTTGAACTCGATTTTAGTGAGGAGGAGGTTGAGTTTGCAGATAGAAATAGGCTCAAAAGTTTACTTGTAGAGGTGAAAGAAAAGGTGGATTCACTTATTTCTTCCTTTGCTTTAGGTAATGTAATTAAAAATGGTGTACCAGTGGCAATTGTTGGTGCAACTAATACAGGAAAAAGTACTCTGCTCAATACACTATGCGGAGAGGAACGTGCCATTGTTTCGGAGATTGACGGCACTACACGCGACACTATTGAAGATAATGTGAATATTGCCGGAACAATGTTTCGTTTTATAGATACTGCAGGCATTCGCGAGACTAAAGAGGCTATTGAGGTGATAGGTATTGAACGCACTTTTGCTAAACTCCGGGAGGCCTCCATTGTAATAATGATGCTCGATTGCAGCAAGCCCGATTCCTTTGAGAGTAATCTTAAGGATTTGAGCAAACGTATTAATCTTGAGCGTCAGAAATTGGTAATACTTCTTAATAAGGCCGACTACCTTGACAAGAAATTTAAAATCAGACAGGCGGGTACTTTTGACACCCTCTCTGAGCAGATAGAAACTGTTAGGGAGATCTCCTCGGAACTCTTTGCCTCCCTCCCATCTATACTCTCTATTTCAGCTAAACAAAAGATTGGAATAACTGAGCTTAAAGATTTATTAATCAATCTACAAAACTCACAAACAATTTACACAGGGCAGACAATTGTAACAAATTTACGACACTATCAAGCCCTTAAAGAGGCGGCCGCTGCATTGGATCGTACTTCTGAGGCCCTTATTGCCAATACTCCAACCGACCTTGTAGCCGAGGAGATCCGCGATGCCATTTACCATATAGGCACAATTGTAGGCCAAATCACCACCGACGAAATTTTAGGAAACATCTTTGGAAAGTTTTGCATCGGAAAGTAACTACATATAATCAAACAAAAATAAAAGCTATAATAAGCCACCTAAGATACTGTTTTTGAGTGACTTTATTTATATTCATATTTATTGATATTTCTATTTATTATCCGTTTATTTTCATTATATTTGTACCACTATTGTACCACTAACGTTGAATAGTATTTTTTGTACCACTATATACTAAATACTTTGGACACTATTAGACGATATTGGACAGTATAAGACAATAATAGACAATAAACAGGCGAAATGAATGAGTAGTAAGATTCAAATAGAACGCATTTGCGAACATTGTGGCAATACATTTACAGCACAGACTACTGTAACCAAGTATTGCTCTCATAGGTGTGCTTCTCAGGCATACAAAGCCCGACAAAGGCAAGAAAAGATTATTCAATCGGATTGTGCCACAAATACTGTAAAGCAAAAGTCTGTTGAGGTGTTAAATAGCAAACCTTATCTAAGCATATCAGAGGCTTGTTTGCTTGTTGGTGTAGCTCGACAGACACTTTATAATCTAATACATCGTGGAGAGCTTAAAATGGGCAAGTTTGGCAATCGCACAATAATTCGCAGAGAAGATATTGATAGTTTATTATGCAAATACACTCAGCCCACCACGAAAGAGAATGAGCCTGTTACTGAGTTTTACACCATTGCAGAGGTAGAAGAACTGTATCACATTAAATATGGTCGCCTCAACGAAATAATAAGTCAAAAGCACATACCCAAGAAATTATATAAAAACAAGCTCTATGTATCAAAGAAACATATTGATAGCTATTTCTCCAAAGTAAGAAGAGATATAAGCACAATAAAAGAGTGGTACACAGTAGAGCAAGTTATGAGCAAATATGGACTGAGTAGAGATAGCGTTTATAGATTGACCTCAGAAATGCAGATACCCAAAAAGAGAGAGGGAAAATTTGTTTTGCTATCCAGTTGGCATATAGATGAGTTAGGATTAATAGAACCCAATAAAACCATATTAAAATGAGCAAAAAGAGAAGTAAAGCAGTAAAAGTATCTTTGCGATTCCGTATGCTGAAATCGGGAAAAGAGACTTTGTATTTGGATTTTTACCCACCTATTCAAGACCCAGAGACAGGACAACCCTCACGAAGAGAGTATTTAGGTATGCAGGTAGAACCTCTAAAAAACCGCAAAGGAGAATACCTAAAAGAGAAAGATGGTAGCTATAAATATAGCCCTACTGATGAAGAGACTATAAGAACGGCTACAACCATACGAAACAATCGGCAAAATACGCTCGACAAAGCCATTATCTACACAGATGCTGAAAGAGAAATGCTTGCTGCCAAAGAGAGAGGCAAACAAGATTTTATAGCATTCTTTGTTAGAATAACCAATGAGAAGAAGACATCAAACCATGATAATTGGTTATCTGCTCTGGCTCACATCAACAACTATCTTAAAGAATCAGACAAAGCTACCTCTATACGTTTTTGTGATATAACACTTGAATGGTGCAATGGTTTCAAAAACTATCTACTCACTACCAGAGGCAGAAACGGACAATTACAGCTCAAACAGAATACAGCAGCCTCTTATTTCATTAAGTTTAAGATAGCCCTTAAAGCAGCTTTCAAATATGGTTATCTATCAAAAGATATAAATGCAGACCTAAACAGTATTAAAGAGACTGAATCAATACGTGAATTTCTGACTTTGGAGGAATTGCGAACACTCGTAAGTACACCTTGCCGAGATGAGGTATTAAAAAGAGCAGCTTTATTCTCTGCTCTTACAGGTTTACGACACAGTGATATACGCAAAATGGTGTGGAAAGAGATTATAGAATCTAACGGACAATACACACTTAAATACACTATGCAGAAGACCAGCAAATATAGTGAGTTACCCTTATCTGATGAGGCTGTTGAATTGTGTGGTGAACGTAGGAATCCTGACAAATTAGTATTTGAGGGATTAAAAGCTACTCAATATGGAAGCAGAGATTTGGCTCAATGGTTAGGAGCAGCAGGTATTACCCGACACGTTACATTCCATTGTTTTAGACACACATTTGCCACTTTGCAATTAGAGCAAGGCACACAGATAACAACAATACAAAAAATGTTAGGACACAAAGATATAGGCACAACGCTTATTTATGCCAAAACACTTGAAAAAGCCAAGAGAGAAGC
>CAYLGW010000019.1:20710-31139 GCA_964383385.1 uncultured Muribaculaceae bacterium | reverse complement strand
GCGCGCTGCGTTCGGGACGCAGAGGTCGTGTGTTCGAGTCACATAATCCCGACAACAAGAGGAGTTGCCTATCTCATTTAGACAACTCCTCTTATATTAATATCCATTCAGAATAGTGTCCTAAAGACCTATTGCAACGTCAAATTAGACCTCTACGTAGCTGGAAAATGCACTGCATAGAGACCTTTCAAATTATATCCTCTCGATTTCGGATATCTTTTATTCTCAACTGAATATTTGCAATTCCGCGATAATAATTTTCAGCAATCGAATAACAAATATCTACCGGATTTCCCGATTGCATATGATCAAAATGCTCAGATTTATTAAAAGCTATTGCTGATATATGCCGGTAGGGCTCATCCTCCTGAATAAGTTCGAGTTTCAAATGTCCGTTATCACTTCCAACTCTTCTACCATTTCCATTGTCATAAACATTTTCGGTTATAAAAACTGGAGATAAATTGCCGGGGCCAAAGGGTTGAAACTGCTTTAATATTCTAAAAAATTTAGGAGTTATTTGATTAAAATCAAGGAAACTATCTATGTTGATAATCGGAGAGAGCACCTCCTTTGTAATTCTTAATTCCACCTCTCTTTCAAACTTCTCTGAGAATGGTTTTAAATTCTCCTCCTTAAGTGTAAGACCGGCAGCATACATGTGACCACCGAAATTCTCCAAGTACTCCGAGCAAGCCTCAACAGCCTCATATAGGTCAAATCCAGGAATGCTCCTGGCAGAACCGGTTATAAAATTATTGGATTTTGTAAGAACTATTGTGGGCCTGTAATATTCTTCCACCAATCTGCTTGCTACAATACCGACAACACCTTTATGCCACAATGGGTTATACACAACAGTAGCCTTTCTGTTCTCAAAATTAGGCATATTTCGCACCATCTCCTTCGCCTCTATCGTTATCTCCCTGTCGATATTCTTACGGTCATTATTATGGACATTAATTGTATTTCCCAACTTAAAGGCATCCTCTTCATTACGTGATACCAATAGATCAACAGCAGTTCTCCCACTCTCCATTCTCCCGGCCGCATTAATTCTCGGACCTATTTTAAATACAATATCGTCTATGGTTATTATATGTCTCTCTAAACCTGAAAGTTTAATCATAGACTGCAATCCTCTGCGAGGGGCCTCGTTCAACTGTTTTAAACCATAAAAAGCAAGTATTCTATTCTCTCCGGTAACCAGAACAAGATCGGAAGCAATAGACACCACTACAAGATCTAAAAGAGGAATAATGTTTTCAAACGGGATATTGAATTTTTGAGCATAACCCTGCACCAACTTAAAGCCGACTCCGCAACCGCATAGGTCATCGAATGGATAATTACAATCCTCCCGTTTAGGATCTAACGTAGCAACTGCTTGAGGAAGTGTATCATCAGGAAGGTGGTGATCACATATGATAAACTCCACACCCCGTTCTTTGGCATATTTTACCTTCTCCACCGCCTTTATTCCACAGTCAAGTGAAATTACAAGTGTAAACTTATTTTCAATCGCCCAATCAATTCCCTTATATGAAATACCATAGCCCTCATCATATCGATCGGGTATATAATAATCCACTTTAGGAGTTAATGAACGTACAAAGGAGTAAAAAAGAGCCACCGCCGTTGTACCATCTACGTCATAATCGCCATAGATAAGAATGTTTTCATTATTTTCTATAGCTTTATGTAATCTTTCTACCGCGACATCCATATCGCGCATCAGAAAAGGGTCGTAAAGTTTGGAGAGATCGGGGCGAAAGAAGTCTCGCGCACCATCAAAGGTTGTCACACCTCTTTGAACCAAAAGATTAGCCAGAACTTGGTCTATACCTAATTCTTGAGCCATTTGCCTTACATTCAGAGGATTGCCGGGCTCCTTAACTATCCACCTTTTGTCTTCGTTTTTTATCTCCATAACTTACAAATGTAAAAAAAATATCTGTATTTCCACAAAAAAAGCATAACAGCGCACGGGATGGAGAAAACTGTAACTGCACTGCATTCAAATTTATAAGAGTCTGTATTACCTGTGACGGCCTTTATTGTCAATAAATTTAGCGATATTAATCACCACCTCATTCACAATCGGTGACTTAGCATCATAATAGCTTTTCAATTGCAACACCTTATCCGTTGATTCTATCTGCTTGAGCACATGGTTCATGTCTTTAATAATAACGAGTTCCGACTTCGGATTGGAATTATGAAGAAGCTGCGCATCGGCGACAGAAACTTGTATATCCTTATCTCCCTGAATAATTAGAAGAGGTTGCTCTAACCGCGATATGAGATCGGTAGGAGAAAGCCTGAATGTTGAGATGAGAAATGGTTGTACACTCTTTCGAAATAGAGAATTGAACAAACCGGGAACATTTTCCACCTTGTTTCCTTGAGATAAAGAATCTATTATTGAATATAACCTCTCCTTAATATTGATTGGCAGGTATGAGAGTTGCTCTTTCAGTACAATATCCATTTTTCTTCCCACACCTGCTATTGAAATAACCCCTGAAACCTTTTTGGACGATACTGCCACAGCAGAGGCTATCAGTGCCCCTTCACTATGCCCAAGCAGAAAAACACGCTTATAATCCATCTGCAACTTTTTCGCCCACATGGAGGCATCCTGGATATAGAGGTCAATCGTATATTGAGCCTCCTTAAGATTTCGGGTAGATTTGCCTATCCCCCTTTTATCATATCTAAAACAAGCAATACCCTTTGCATACAACTCTTCGGCAAGATATTTATATGTATTGGATTTCATTCCCGTATTATTATTACAGTCCCTATCTGTAGGTCCCGATCCGGCAATGATTAACACTACGCAATCTCCTCTTCCTCCTCTACAGAGCAGTGGATCTGTCAAGGTACCATATAAGGTATCCGTCCCGGCCGCCATTGAGATCTCCTTTGTCATTAGCTCTTCTGTAGAAAGAGTCTGTGCAGAAGTTTTACCTCCCGAAAAAAGCAAAACAGCAATTGTTGAGCATATTAGTAAATACCTTTCGCAATAGAACATAATCTCTTCTTTTAGTTGTCACTCCTATACCGAAACAAAGACAAAAGTAATAAAAATTCTCCAGCTCCTAAAAAAAGACCGCATGTAATAATCTACATACGGCCACTCAAAATAATAATTCATTAATTAAAAACCGAGTCGATATCCCAATGTAATCTGGAATACTCTGTTTCTTGATTTAAAATTATCTGTATCAATCTCTCCCTCCATAAGTGACATATTCGACTTTATGATATTTGTAAGTCCAAGGTTGTACCTCGCCTCCAAAACAAATCTTTTACATTCATATGAAATGCCGAAAGGAATTGAAACATCCATCTTTTTTAGAGCATCTTTTATCCCGATAGTTTCAGAAAGACCATCAGCGGAAAACTTGAATTTAGCAGTTGCGGTTAGGGCAAAAATAAATGTAACCGCCAATAAAATAATTTTTTTTCATACTAATAAAAATTAATAAAGTTTCTCTTTGTTCGGATTATAACAAATAGTTCTTTGGTTGTAAAGTTAGATTAAAATAGTACTTAAAATACATATTACATAACAAATACATGAACAAGCCTCTATTATGTATAAAGGCCCGTATTCTATACATAAGGCAAATAACAATAAAAAACAACGGCACGTTACCACAATAAAGAGAGGAGAATTTATTTAAAGAATTACTCTTCCGGAGCAGTGGCAAGAATGACCTTGTATTTGTTTCTTTTGCCTATATTCATAAGTTCCACCACCTTTTCTATGGGTACTGTTCTGTCTGCATAGATTGCAAAGACAGGATCCTCTTCATTCATAAGTTGCTTTTGAATTTGAGGTTCAATAGTATTATATGATACAGACTCCACCCTACCGTTAAGGTGGTAAGAGAAGGTATTATCTTGAAGATTATGTTTTATTGAGACAGAAGTTTGCTCTTTAGTGGAGATTTGATTTGAACTCTTGGGTAACAACAGTTTCAGTGCATTAGGGTTAATAAGAGTGGATGTAACAAGAAAGAAGATCAATAACAAGAAGACAATATCCGTCATTGAAGCCATACTGAATGAGTCCAGGACTTTAGATCTCTGTTGTATTGCCATATCAGATCTCCTTCTCTTTAACGACCATCTCCAGAAATTCAGTTGTGGTATACTGCATCTTATAAACCATATCAGAAACCTTTGTCGTTAGATAATTATAAAAGAAATAGGCAAATATACCAACAATCAGTCCCGCAACAGTAGTTACCATCGCTGTATAAATACCACTTGAAAGAAGCGAGATATCTATATTATTACCCGCTTGTGACATATTATAAAAGGCTTGTATCATACCTGTTACCGTACCTAAAAACCCTATCATCGGAGCGCCTCCTGCAATTGTAGCAAGTCCTGGAAGTCCCTTTTCCAAACGGGAAACCTCCAAGTTGGCACAATTCTCAACGGCATTTTTTATCTCTCCCAACGGCCTATCCATTTTAGAAAGCCCCTTCTCCAACATCCTCGCAACGGGATCTTGAGAGGTTTTACAAAGTTCAGAGGCCTTATTCAACCTGCCTTCTTTAAAGCAAGCGGACACTTTATTCAAAAGCTCTACACTGTTTTGGTCGGCATTTTTTATAAGCCACCATTTTTTAGCAAAGATATATACTGCCATTACTGAAAGAATCAAAAGCGGAATCATAAGCCATCCGCCCTTAATTGCCATATCGATCAAAGAAAAGGACATAAAATATTTTTTTAAAATTATTAGGAGTTACTCTAAACAAATATGTACACTAAAGTCTCTCCCGTTTGCAATAGTGCGCAAAGTTATAAAAAACGATTAAATATTAACCTAAATTAAAATGTCCGGCAATTTCATTACAGATCTGAGAGATACTTTTACCATTACAATCAATAGAAAAAGTGGCAGATCGCAAATAGTGCGGTTCTCGCTCCGCAAAGGTCTCTGTAATATAACGGTTCAATTCCTCCGGACTTTTCCCTGCAAGCAAAGGCCTTTGTGTCTGCTTTTTAAGCAACCTCCTGTAAAGCACCCCGACATCGTACTTCAAATAAACGCATTCGGTCTGCTGCAGTACAATATCGGCTGTCTGTCTACTTGTAACAGTGCCTCCACCAAGCGAGAGCACAATATCTCCTCCCTCATTCTTTAATAATTGCACCAATTCATCATGCTCAATCCGGCGAAAACCCTCCATACCAACCTCAGCAAAAAGCACAGAAATAGTCTTACCTAATCTGCTCTCAATATATCTGTCGAGATCTATAAATTTAACCCCCATAATAGAGGCTAAATTCTTACCTATAGTAGATTTCCCGGCCCCCATAAAGCCACATAAGGAGAGTATCATCAAAGTTATTTTTTTAGCAAACCCGGTTTAAATATTAAAGATCAAACAAAGAGGGCTGTCCATCATCAAAATCTTTGGGATCGAAAGAGGTTGTAGTTCCGGGAGCAAAACCACTTTTATCCTTCTCCCTTCCCTCTCCGGCTCTCTCTGTCTCTCTTGTTTTATTGTTCTCTACTGCTCCGCCGTCTGTTTTACTCCCTAATCCATTCTCACCTCCGCCGTTTTCATTCTCCTCTTCACTGTTAAGCTCCTCCTTAATAATTGGTTCTATAAAACTAACAGAGACAGTCTCATAAGTGGTAAGTCTCTTCCCCTTCGCTTTAAAACTCTTCTTACCAATAAACTCAGCTACATCTACAATCTCATTCGGCCTTTTATTATGCTTACCGCCGAATACAAGCTCAATTCTCGGAAAGGCATCATCTGAAATAGCTATAAACTCAGACCCTTTCGCATCGGAGATAAACAGAGCAGCATTGTTGTCGCTATATTCAAAAGAAAAACGCTTCACATAGTAACTCTTTGCCTCACCATCATAATAGATCGCACTATAGGTCTTTTCTGTATTAAACTTTTCAATCTTCTCTATCTCACCCTGATACCTGTTGCTGAGATCATAATTTGTCGTGTAAAAGGTACCCTCCTTAAAGATTGTCAACAAGTGGTCATCATTATGAAATTCACCAAGATAAATTCCATGTTGCTCCTCATTAAGACGATTTATCGCAGTATCAAACCACAACGGCTTTCCACCAATGGTAGAGAGCCCTTTAGATTTCAATTGCACCTTATGCACAGGGTTCTTCGATAAAATATTACCCATCGAGGCCCTTCCTTTAACTGCAATTGAGGCGAAATCGAACTCAAACAGTAATTTTTTGAGTTTAGGACGAGGACGTAAAAAAACCTTTAAAACCTCAGCCTCTCCATTATGATTCGCAGTAAACCATAAGAGTTGAGAATCAGGTTTACCCTGAGTAAGATCATACTCCTTATCCCTTGTAACACTGGTAACCGAAAAACGTTTTACATAGGTAATTCCGCCCTTTCCGTCGCGATAAACCACGTTATAGATGGTACGATTATCTCCCTTGTTAAAGACTCCGGCATAAATAATATCCTTACCAATAAAGATCTTATCACTAACCTTTGTAACTATATATCGGCCATCCTTTAAAAAGACTATAATATCATCTATATCCGAACACTCGCAAACATACTCCGCAGAATCATCCTTTTTAAGATCCATCCCTACAAAACCCTCTTTGCTGTTCATATAAAGTTTAGCATTTGCAACAGCAACCTTCTTCCCCTGAATAGTTTCAAAGCCTGTAACCTCGGTCTTGCGCGGAAAAGCCTTTCCGTACCTCTCTTTCAGATGCTCATAATATTTAATAGTATAATCGACCAGATGAGCAAGGTTAAACAATACCTCCTTCATCTCCTCCTCAATCTTTTTAATTTTGGTATCAACCTCCTTAACATCAAATTTTGAGATCTTTCTTACCGGCTTCTCCACAAGTTTAAGGATATCCTCCATTACAATAGGCTTATGCAATAACTCCTCATACTCCATCATCTCTTTATGTAAAAGTTTTATCTGCGCCTCCCACGACTTTGCATCCTGTTCCAATAGACGGTATTTCTTATTTTCAAAGAAAAGTTTTTCGAGAGATAAATAGTGCCAGTCATTTTCCAGCTCGGCCTGTCTTATCTCAAGTTCCCTCCGCAACAGCTCTTTAGTGTGATTTGTATTGTAAATTAGAATCTCTTTTACAGTTAAAAATTTCGGCTGCTGATCCTCAATAACACAAGCATTAACGGCAACTGGCACCTCACAATCGGTAAAGGCGTAAAGTGCATCTATGGTCTTATCGGGAGAGACATCGTTCGCAAGATGAATCACTATCTCAGCACTACCGGCAGTATTATCATCTATCTTCTTTATTTTTATTTTCCCCTTATCATTGGCCTTCAGAATACTCTCTATCAAAACAGAGGTGGTCTTACCGAATGGAATTTCATCAATTACGAGCGTCTTTTTATCTATTTTCTGAATTTTAGCTCTTATTCTTACTCTGCCTCCCCTTTTACCATCGTTATATCCGGTACAATCTATAATACCTCCGGTCGGGAAATCGGGAAAAAGCTCAAAAGGTTTCTCCTTTAAATAGGCGATAGAGGAATCTATAAGTTCGTTGAAATTATGAGGCAATATTTTAGAAGAGAGTCCTACCGCTATTCCTTCCGACCCCTGAGCAAGAAGCAGCGGAAATTTTACAGGTAAATTTACAGGTTCTTCATTCCTTCCGTCATAAGAACTCATCCACTCTGTTGTCTTGGGATTAAATACAACCTCATTTGCAAATTTGCTAAGCCGTGCCTCGATGTATCGAGGTGCTGCAGCACTATCGCCTGTTAGTATATTACCCCAGTTACCTTGACAATCCACAAGTAAATCTTTTTGTCCCAACTGAACAAGTGCATCACCTATGGAGGCATCTCCATGAGGATGGAACTGCATTGTCTGACCTATAATATTGGCAACCTTATTATATCTCCCGTCATCTACACGCTTCATCGCATGCAGTATTCTTCTCTGAACGGGTTTCAATCCATCTGCGATATGAGGTACAGCCCTCTCTAAAATAACATAAGAGGCATAATCAAGAAACCAATTCTTGAACATACCTGTAAGTTTATACTTATTTTCTCCATCCTGAATTAATTTTTCATACTTCCCTGATCCTACAGATTCGGAGCCGTTCTGATCAAGAAGCTCTTCCGAGTCAAACTCCTTATCCTCTCCTTTTCCGCTATTGATTTCGTCTGCCATTATATGTAAAGTTTAGCTGCAAATATAACAAAAAAATGGTTCGATTATTGAATATAACCGAACCGCTTTAGCTCTTTTTTATTTTCTCTCCACCCGGGATCCACCTTCACAAAAAGCTTGAGAAAAACCTTTCGCTGAAAAAATGTTTCCATCTCCTTTCTGGCTTCAGTCCCAACTTTTTTTATAGCCTCACCACGAGCTCCTATTATTATCCCCTTCTGCGATTGACGCATAACATTTATTACAGCCTCTATTGTGTACATACTCTCACCCTCCTCAAATCTTTCAACAACAATCTCGGTACAATAGGGAATCTCTTTCTGGTAATTTACGAGTATTTTCTCCCTAATAATTTCAGAAGCAAAGAAACGCATACTACGGTCTGTGAAAACCTCTCTGTCATACCAGGCATGTTGAACCGGCAATAGCTCTTTAAGCCTGTTAAAAATGTTATCGAGATTAAAATTGTTAAGAGCAGAAGCCGGAAAAATCTCCGCTTTAGGAACAAGCGTATGCCACTTTTCCGCCAGAGCCTCAACTTTCTGCTGATTGGAAAGATCTATCTTGTTAATGACAATAATAACAGGACACTCTATTACATTAAGTCGCTCAATATACTCAATATTCTTATCGATCTTCTCAACAGTATCGGTCACATACAGAATAATATCCGCATCCGTAAGTGCTGTATCCACAAAATCCATCATACTCTCTTGAAGCATATAGCTTGGCTTTAAAATTCCGGGAGTATCGGAGAAGACCATCTGGTAGTCCTCCCCATTTACAATTCCCATGATTCTATGCCTTGTTGTCTGCGCCTTAGAAGTAACTATCGATAAATTCTCTCCGACGAGTACATTCGTAAGAGTGGATTTTCCCACATTAGGATTACCGATAATGTTTATAAACCCGGATCTGTTGATCCGGTCGCCGTTGTCGCTATTCATAAGAGTCCATCATTAACATTCCAACCTCCGGCTCAGTTAGAAATCTCCATTGTCCTCTTCTCAGATTCTTCTTTGTAAGACCGGCAAAATAGACCCTGTCGAGTTTCTTAACCTTATAACCGAACGATTCAAATAATCTTCTAACTATTCTATTTCTGCCCGAATGTATCTCAATACCAAGTACCTTCTCGTCTCCGTCTATATAAGAAAGGCTGTCGGCACAGATAGGACCATCATCAAGAGTAACCCCACTTAGGATAGCATCAAAATCGGGTTTTTTAAGATTTTTATCTAAAGTAACCTGATAAATCTTTTTCTTTTCAAAAGAGGGATGCGTAAGTTTATCTGTAAGATCGCCATCGTTGGTTAGCAACAAAACGCCTGTGGTAGATTTATCGAGACGTCCTACCGGATAAACTCTCTCATGACATTTACCTGCAATAAGATCCATTACTGTCTTCTCGGCATGAGGATCGCTTGTGGTTGTAACAAAGTCCTTAGGCTTGTTCATAACCAGATAAACCTTCTCCTCTCCTCTTATAGTTTCATCATTGAATTTTACAACATCGTTCTGAAATACACGAGTGCCTAATTCAGTAATAATTACATCATTTACCTTTACAAGGCCGGCCTGAATATACTCATCTGCCTCTCTTCTTGAACAGATACCGCTATTAGAGATATATTTATTAAGTCTAACGCCACTCTCTCCCTCCGCTTTCGGCTTACGCGGCTTAGGAGTATACTCCGTAGTGCCTCTGTAACGAGGTGTAAAACCTCTCTCCTCTTCACCATCTCTCCTTCCAAAGCTTCTACGTGGTCTTTCACTGTCGCCCTCGCTCCTCCCGAAGCTTCTGCGCGGTCTTTCACTATCGCCCTCTCTCCTTCCAAAGCTTCTACGTGGTCTTTCACTGTCGCCCTCGCTCCTCCCGAAGCTTCTGCGCGGTCTTTCACTATCGCCCTCGCCTCTTCCGAAGCTTCTGCGTGGTCTTTCACTGTCGCCCTCGCCTCTTCCGAAACTTCTGCGCGGTTTTTCACTGCTGCCCTCGCCTCTTCCAAAGCTTCTACGTGGTCTTTCACTATCGCCCTCGCCTCTTCCGAAACTTCTACGCGGTCTTTCACTGCTGCCCTCGCCTCTTCCGAAACTTCTGCGCGGTCTTTCACTGTCGCCCTCCCTTTTCACAAAGGTTCTGCGTGGTCTTTCACTATCGCCCTCGCTCCTCCCGAAGCTTCTACGTGGTCTTTCACTATCGCCCTCGCTCCTCCCGAAGCTTCTG
>CAYLGW010000019.1:0-20610 GCA_964383385.1 uncultured Muribaculaceae bacterium | reverse complement strand
CGTGGTCTTTCACTGTCGCCCTCCCTTTTCACAAAGGTTCTGCGTGGTCTTTCACTGTCGCCCTCCCTTTTCACAAAGGTTCTGCGTGGTCTTTCACCGTCTTCCCTTTTTTCGGAACTTCTGTACGGTCTTCTTTCTCCGGACTTAGCCGCGCCGGCCGCTCTTGTGCGAGGAGCCCTCCCGGGTCCTTTGCTCTCTTTGTTGTTTATTTTTTCCATTATATTGATAATTCGGGCGCAAAGTTATGTTAATATCAGATAATTTCCTATTTTTACACCTTGATTAATGAGGAGATATGGGAAAGTTTTTATTTACAACACCACTGTTCAAGGAGAATCTTGATGTAGCAGTGAAATCGGTAAAAAGCAACAGGTTGAGGTCTATTCTAACCATACTTATTATAGGTATTGGTATCACCTCCCTTGTCGGGGTACTTACAGCAACAGATTCTCTAAAGAAAAAAGTCTATTCGAATTTTGAGAAATTCGGCACTAATTCATTTACTATACGATCCAAATACTACTCCTCTTCCGGAGTACACAGGAGAATAAAGAATCTGCAATATATCACTTTTTACCAGGCTGAAACATTCAAAAAGAATTTTACAGACAATAATTGTATTATTTCAGTCTTTACCTATGCAGCAAACGGTATTACAGCAAAGTACGGAGCAAAAAGTTCCAATCCCAATCTCAGACTTGTTGCGGGCGATAAAGATTATCTCTCATATAATAACTCTATAGTGGAAAAAGGGAGAGGAATCACAGAGACTGATATCACTAATAGTTCATTTAGTTGTGTGATAGGTGCCGGAGTAGCAAAATCTCTCTTCACCAATACGCCAGCTATAGGAAAAATTATTACTATTTCGGGATTACGATATAAAATTGTCGGTCTTCTTAAGAGTGTCGGAGTCGGATTCGGAGGTGGTGCCGATAATATAATTATAATTCCTATCTCAAATGCCCGTTCCTATTTTATGTCCGACAATACCTCTTTTTCTATTGGAGTTAGGCCCAATTCTTATCAGATAGATAATAATGAGCTCTATGGCAAGGCGGAATCTCTGTTCAGATCAATCAGACGCCTAAGTCCAGCAGATGAATCGGACTTCACAATCAATACAAGCGAAACCTTTATGGAAGAGATCAATAAAATTATGAAGATAATAACTATCGTCTCCTTTGCAATAGGGCTTATTACTTTGCTTGGCGCCTCAGTAGGATTGATGAATATCATGTTAGTGTCAGTTAAAGAGAGGACAAGGGAAATAGGTACAAGAAAGGCGCTCGGAGCCTCCGCAAAATTGATAAAAATGCAATTTCTGTCAGAAGCCATAGTCATAAGCCAACTCGGTTGCATTCTTGGGATAATATTAGGAGTGCTTATTGGAAATGCCACAGCTCTCTTTATGAAAACATCGTTTATAATACCATGGCTATGGTTATGTGTCGCAATTCTTCTCTGTCTTATTGTTGGTATTACATCGGGGTACCTCCCTGCTGTAAAAGCTGCAAAATTAGACCCGATTGAGGCCCTACGTTACGAATAGTTATTTGCCTTTACTCCCTTTTTATCTATCTTTGCAACTCTTTTGATTAACCTTTATGAACTCACTATGAGATGAAGCAAAGATTTGACTTTAAGCCAAAGTTGGTAACAGCATTAAATAATTACACTAAGGAGAAATTTTTTGCCGACCTTATGGCCGGTATAATTGTAGGAATTGTTGCCCTTCCACTTGCTATTGCGTTTGGTATAGCATCGGGAGTAAGTCCGGAAAAGGGTATAATAACAGCAATAATCGGAGGATTCATTGTCTCCTTTATGGGCGGTTCCAACGTCCAAATCGGAGGACCAACCGGAGCCTTTATTGTAATTGTCTACGGGATTATACAGAATTTCGGTATTGAGGGGCTTGTAATAGCCACAATAGTTGCGGGAATTATTTTGATTGTTATGGGACTCCTTAAATTGGGAACCGTCATTAAATTTATTCCATATCCAATTGTTGTAGGTTTCACAAGCGGTATAGCTCTCACAATCTTTACAACACAGATAAAAGATCTGTTCGGATTGACAATGGAGAGTGTTCCTGCCGATTTTATCTCTAAGTGGATTGCATATTTCCATAGTTTCAGTTCCACAAATTTTTGGTCGTTAATTATAGGTATATCAACTCTTCTGATAATAGTTTTAACTCCCAAAATCTCCAAAAAGATACCCGGCTCTCTTATAGCAATCATTCTTCTGACTGCTATTGTCTATTTTATGAAGCACTATTTTGGAATTAACGGTATCTCCACTATAGGGGACAAATTTACAATTAATCCCTCTCTGCCGACACCGGTTCCCGTACAGTTCGATATGAAGAGCATCGATCTGCTTCTCCCTTCCGCATTTACTATTGCAATGCTCTGTGCCATTGAATCACTGCTTTCTGCTACAGTTGCAGATGGAGTTACTGGAGATAAACATAATTCCAATACAGAACTTATCGCTCAGGGTGCAGCAAATATTATCACCCCTCTTTTCGGAGGAATACCTGTTACAGGAGCAATCGCCAGAACTATGGCCAATATTAATAATGGAGGACGCACACCTATTGCCGGCATAATACATACCGTTGTTCTTATGTTAATCCTACTGTTTTTAGGGCCTCTAACAAAACATATTCCCATGGCCTGTCTTGCCGGCGTGCTGATAATTGTCTCCTACAACATGAGCGGATGGAGAACCTTTAAATCACTTATGAAAAATCCGAAAAGCGATGTTTCCGTTCTGCTTGTGACATTTTTCCTTACCGTAATTTTTGATCTTACTATTGCAATTGAGGTAGGTCTTCTGATAGCCATGTTCCTCTTTATGAAGCGTGTTGCCGAGACCACAAAGATATCGGTGGTAACAAAGGAGTTGGATCTCTCCGGTGAGGGCGATATTACTCACACAGAGGAGGTACTTTCTCTTCCAGAAAAGGTAGAGGTTTATGAGATTGATGGTCCCTTCTTTTTTGGTATAGCCAATAAGTTTGACGACATAATGCACAATATGGGCAATAAACCGATAATAAGAATTATTAGAATGAGAAAAGTACCGTTCATGGACTCCACCGGACTGCATAATCTTGAGAGTTTGTACAGGATGTCTAAATCGGAGGGAATTCATGTAATTCTTTCGGGTGTGAATGACCATGTACGGAATGTTCTTGTTAATTCGGGATTTGATCTGAAGATAGGTGCTGATAATATATGCAGCAATATTAACTTGGCTGTAGAACGCGCCTGGGAGGTTTCTAAAGCACTCCCGAAGAACAAGAAGCTTTTACGTCAACAGGTGCAATCTCAATCAAAATAGTTATATTTGTAGAAAATAACAGGTGTTGCCGCGAGCGATGGTTTATAAGTGGAGAGAGACAATACTTATAGTTTAGTTAATTACCTACTGCTATACATTCGAATTTACTTATTAATAATATACAGGTTTAAAATATACAGGCCTTAGAAAACAGGAGATAACAATGGAATCGAATTTAAATGAACAGGAACAAAATAGGCGCAATGCGCTTGATGAACTTAGAAAGTTAGGTATTAACCCATACCCCGCCAATATGTATGAGGTTACGGTTAAAAGTACAGATATCACAACTCTGTTCAAACCGGCTGAATCACCTGATCCAAACAATCCCCTTCCATCAAGCGAACTTGCCGGCGAATACGGCAATATCTCAATCGCCGGAAGAATAATGAGCAGAAGAATAATGGGAGCTGCCGCTTTTATGGAGATACAGGACCAATATGGTAAAGTTCAGGTCTATATAAAGCGCGACGAGGTTTGTCCTGGCGAGGATAAGACAATGTACAATACCGTCTTTAAAAAATTGCTCGATATTGGAGATATCGTAGGAATAAGAGGGTATGCTTTTGTTACTCAGACAGGGCAGAAATCTGTACACGCCAAGGAGTTAACAGTTCTAAGCAAGTCGCTGCGAGTACTTCCTATTGTTAAGGAGAAAGAGGGGCAAGTATATGACGCCTTTGCAGACCAGGAGCTAAGATACCGCCAAAGATATGTGGATCTTATAGTAAATCCGGAGGTAAGAGAGACTTTTATTAAAAGGGCAAAAATCATCTCTACCATGAGAGAGTTTTTTGACAATCAAGGATACTTGGAGGTGGAGACTCCTATATTGCAACCTATTCCCGGAGGTGCAAATGCAAGACCCTTTGTAACACACCACAATACACTTAATATTCCTCTGTATTTGCGAATAGCCGATGAACTTTATCTTAAAAGACTTATTGTAGGCGGATACGCCGGCGTTTATGAATTTGCCAAGGATTTCAGAAATGAGGGAATGGACAGAACTCACAATCCCGAATTTACAGCAATGGAGATATATGTTGCATACAAAGATTACAACTGGATGATGTGCTTTGTTGAGGAGATGCTCCGCAAAGTATCTATTGCAGTAAACGGCACCACCAAGGTGAAAATCGGAGAAGAAGAGGTAGATTTCGGAGGCAAATATAAGAGATTGCCTATGCTTGAGGCAATTAAAGAATATACTGGTGTAGATATCTCCGGTATGGAAGAGGAGCAACTTAAAGAGGTATGTAAAAAATTGAAGGTTGATATTGACCCCTCTTTCGGAAAGGGTAAATTGATAGATGCACTTTTTGGAGAGTATTGCGAGAAGCATCTTATTCAACCTACCTTTATCACAGACTACCCTGTTTCAATGTCGCCACTCACAAAGAGACATAGGGAAAACCCCGATCTTACAGAGCGTTTCGAACTGTTCGTATGCGGAAAGGAGCTTGCAAATGCCTATAGTGAACTGAACGACCCTATTGATCAACTCGACCGCTTTAAAGATCAGCTCAGCCTTAAGGATAAAGGCGACGATGAGGCAATGTTTATAGATATGGACTTTATACGGGCCCTCGAATATGGGATGCCTCCTACATCTGGAATGGGAATCGGAATAGACAGACTCACAATGTTTATGACCAATAAGACAACAATACAAGATGTCCTCTTCTTCCCTCAAATGAGGCCGGAAGTTAAAATCAAGGAGGAGATAACGGAGTAATAAAATGCAGATAGAAGAGATTATATCTGCCCAAAACAGCAGAATTAAGGAGATAGTTACGCTTCTTGAGAAATCAAAATTGAGACGCGAACAATCTCTTTTTGTTGTTGAAGGAGCACGAGAAATTACCGCTTGTCTTAAAAACGGATTCGAAATACAATCATTCTTTTTTAATCCTGCAATAGCGGGAGAGCAACTAAGTAAGTACCCCGACATAGTCTCACATTATACCACCCCAAAACATTGCAGCACAGGTAAAGATTCAGTTCAAAATAGATTTATACCCAATTTTTACTCCCTCTCCGACTCTGCCTACAACAAGATAGCATACAGAGAGGGAACGGAGGGTATTGTCGCATTAGTGAAGGAGAAAAAGAGTACCTTAAATGAATTGGTGAGCTGCAATTCTCCTCTCGTTCTTGTATGCGAAAGTATAGAAAAGCCAGGTAATATTGGAGCAATGCTCAGAACAGCAGATGCCTGTGGAGCGGATGCCGTACTTATTTGCAACCAAAAATGCGATTTATATAATCCGAATCTCATAAGGGCGAGTCTTGGAGCCGTTTTTACAAAAAAAATTATTATCGTCTCCAATGAGGAGGCCGGTGAATGGTTAAAACAACACGGCTTTAAAATCTTTACAGCACAACTCCAAGATTCTGTCAACTATTATGAGACAGAGATGACAGGTGCCTGCGCAATAGTGATGGGAAGCGAAGCAAACGGCCTTACCTCATATTGGAGGGAGATCTCGGATGCTAAAATAAAGATTCCAATGCTTGGAGAGCTTGATTCATTAAATGTTTCCGTCTCTGCGGCAGTGTTATGCTATGAGGCCGTAAGACAAAGAAGATCAGGGAATCACGTGAAATAACGAGATGTATTGATAAATTTGAAATTAAACACTTTTGTATGATCATAGCCATTGAAGCCCAGAGGATTTTCAGAATTAACAAGCATGGAATGGATTTCGTCATTCTTGAGGCTTTAAAAAGAATTCGGGAAATCGACAAAGAGAATGAATATTTCGTCTTCACCGCCGGAGGGGACGACATCTGTCTTGAGTCCACAAAAAATATGCATGTCATATCACTTAAGTCTCCCTCATATCCATTATGGGAACAATACGCTCTAGCAAAAGCAGTTAATAAATTAAAACCCGATTTACTCCACTGCACGAGCAACACTGCCCCCATTTTCTGCAAAGTTCCTCTTGTCCTTACATTGCACGATATCATCTTTTTGGAAAAGAGAGAGGGAGCAAGTCACTCTTTATATCAAAATTTAGGCAGAATTTACAGGCGGATGGTAGTCCCGCGAATAATTCCAAAATGCAAAAAAATCATCACGGTATCTAATTACGAATGCAATAGAATTAAAGAGTTTCTCCATCTTTCACCAACAAAAATAACCGCCATATACAATGGCTATGATACACATTTTAAGCCGATTGAAAATCCATTCTCTGTAACGTCTAACTACCTGAAGGATAAAAATTATCTCTTTTTCCTTGGAAACACAGATCCAAAGAAGAATACTTTGAGAGTTTTGGAGGCTTACTCACTCTACCTGAAAAGGTCGGGAGAGAAACTTCCGCTGCTGATTGCAGACCTGCATGCCGAAATAGCAAAAAAAATTATTGAGAAGAATAATCTTGGAGAGATAATGCCTCACCTGCGTTTCTGCGGTTATATCAACAACAAAGATCTCGTCTCTATTTATAACGGAGCAAAAGTCTTCCTTTACCCCTCATTAAGAGAAAGTTTTGGTATCCCGATACTTGAGGGAATGGCCTCAGGAACACCGATTATCACCTCTGCCACCTCCGCAATGCCTGAGATAGCGGGAGAGGGAGCTACATTGATTGACCCATTGGACCCGGAGACAATAGCCGATGCACTGCTTAAACTCGAAAACGACACTGACTATTATAACTCACAAGTTAAATACGGGCTCGAACGAGTAAAGCTCTTCTCATGGGATCATACTGCACGCAAAATGCTTGAGGTGTATAAAGAGGTAGCCGGTAAATAACAGGCTCACAAAACACTTATCATAAGATTACTATTTATCACCGCCAGTAGTTGCTCCACCTCCGCCCAACTTATCATCCACAGAGGATTTACGCGCTTTTTTAACATTAACATTATACTTTCCGAATCGCCAGTTTACACTAAACCTAAATGAACGCGGATAGCTTATAAACTCAGAATGTGAAGAAAAGTTAGTACCTGTAATATCATTTTTACTTGTTATCGTATGATTAAACGGCTGATTAACAGATGCAGATACAGAAAATTTATCTTTATATATTTTTTGGGTAAGCCCAACCATAGTATTACAAATTACCGTCGATTTAGATTGTAATGACGCGGAGCCACCGAAAATATAAAAATTTCCGGTTGCCGTAGCGTTTTTCCACAACGCCACAGAACATCCAACACCCCCCATAGGAGTAAAACCACTGCTACTCTGATTAATCTCCTTTGATTCGTAGGTAGAATAGATAATAGAACCGTTAAGATAGAGATTGAATTTTGCACCAAGATAATATGAGAAATTTAAATTCAAACTGAAGGAATTATTTTTACCGATATTCTCATAAGTAGTACTGCTCACTCCATTTGCACCAATTGTAACAATACTCTCTATATTATTTGTTGTAAACGACGCATTGGCCGTAGTATTAAGACTCCACTTCGACGAGGATTTTCTATACCCTATAGTAAAGACATCTCTCTTTACCGTATTGAGTTCAGGATTACCGAATCTGATATTCATAGGATCCGAATCATTAATATATGGATTAAGATACCATATACCTGGACGACTCAACCTTTGAGTATATGAGAGAGTTACTATATGAGCCCCCTTAAACATATAAGAGAGATTCACATAAGGGACCAAATCGAATTGTCTGTTATCGAATTCTATCTCCTTTTGTTCGCTTTTTGAGACTCCGTCGTTATAGGTATATTCCATTCTGGCTCCACCCTTTAACGATAACTTCTTGTATTTGAAAACATAACCCAAATAAGCGCCCAAAATATGCTGATTGTAGTCGAGATCGTTGATTTTTGAATTATCCCGCACCCATATTTTATTACTTTCATCCCATTTATGAACATCCGTATCGGAATAATTCTGCCTCAATATATACTTCACACCGGTCTCAAATTGATGCTTTTTTGAGATAGGATCATAATAATCGGCTTGAATAGTGTGTTCCGTCCCGTTTGCCTTATTATGGGATTTTTGCTTGTACTCCAAATAATCCAGAACAGGGTCTATAACATTATTGAAATCTCCACTGCTTGGATTGTGATCGATACTATAGCTGAAAGTAAGTGATTTGTCGGGTTTCTTAAAATTTTTCTGATAAGAGAGACTCCCTGACATCATGCCGTAACCATTTTTATTATTAAGGTCATTCACATATTCTCTTGTCGTTTTTTTATTCAGATCCATAGAGATATATCTCTTATTGCTGACCGATCTGTTTTCTCCTGTAAAACCCCAACCGGATATAGTAATCATATTCAACGAGTCAATATCATAACTACCCTCAACTCCAACCATGGTATTCTCCCCTTTATTCATCGCATGACCATTGTTGTAAGCATATCTGTATAGATCACTGCCAAGATTTTCCGACTCATAATAATTTTTTGTCTTTACAGAATTGTATATTCCGCTATTTAGATTTACGCTCAATGCCAACTTATTTATCTGAGCCGAAAAATAGCCACCTGCACCATAATCTCCTTTAGTTGAAACATTAGCATTAATATTTCCATTATACCCTCCACTACGTCTTCTGCTTGTAATAATATTAATAACACCCCCTATACCCTCAGCATCATATCTCGCAGGAGGATTTGTGATTACCTCAATCTCTTTTATCGCAGTAGCAGGAAGACTCTTCATTACATCTTTAAAATTTTTCACCATCATACCGGTGGATTTCCCGTTGACAAGCAATTTATAATCCGTTGTTCCATTCAATCTTATCTCGTCATTACCATCGACACTCAACATAGGAACCTTCTTTAAAATATCGACCAGATTACTTGAAGCAGACAGCGGATCGGCCTCCACACTATATATAAGCTTATCCGTCTCATTTTTTACAAGAGGCTTTACTGCTTGAACCACAACCTCCTTTAAAGCTATACCCCGTTTTATCTTAATCTTACCAACATCTCTCTTTTTATCAATTCCGGCTATAGTAAGAGGGTCCTTAGAATTGGTGTAACCGATCATCGATGCTGAGAGAAAATAGCTACCAGGAGCAATGTGTTCAATTATAAAACGCCCATCTATTCCACCCGCAACAGCTTTAATAACTTTTAACGAATCGGAGAAGAGGGCAACCGTCGGATACTCTATACCCTCTCCTGTAATTTCATCAACTACAACACCTGTTATGGTTATTGTGCCTGTATTTGACGCATCTCTTTTTTGCAAACTTGTTTTTGAAATAGGCAGTGTTTGCGCATAAGCCATAACACTGCCTATTAGTAATAATATTAAGGTACTAAAGACTAATCTATTCATTTAAAATGAATTAAAGGTTAATAAAATTAATAGACAAAGGTGTTGGTTACTAATGGTTTCTGCGCCTTTATAAAACGACAAAGATTCAGGCCTCTTTTGTACAAAAAACATTCCACAATAGGCAGCAAAAGCCAGATAAAAGGAATATATCATTTATCCGCAGTTAACTCACCGGAATATTCCTCCTCTCTCATCTATTTGATTTTAAAACTATCTTGCACATCATCTCAATTATCTCTCTATTAATTTGCGCACTCCGTACCTTTTTCTACCGGATTAGTGTCGATATAATACAAATTATATTCTTGGTTTCTGAATAATCCTGATAATTAATGAAATAGCATAAATAAATGCTCCGTATAAAACCGTAATCAATGAAACCTTAAAGCCGCCGCAAAGAACAGGTAGAGGAACATCCCCGGCAGCCTGAATGGCAGAGAATATTTGGATAAGAGAAAAGCAGGTCATGATGAACATAGAGATAAAAGCAAGAATACCTATCTCCTTTACCCATGCAGGAGCTTTCCATGCAGCCAAAATGAGACAAATCAATTCAATAGTAAGAATTGTCATAAAAAGAGGTCCACCCTCAATAAATAATCTACTGATAAACATAATTGATAAAATTTAAAAGTTAATAAATAAAGAGAACTATTATCTATAATTCACCCACTTTACAGAGACTATTTTACCGGTAAAAAAAAAGGTCTAAAATGAGATGAATTCTTTCCTTATCTCTTCTCTGCAAAGTTACTTACCAAGTTGTAAAAAGAGGCAAAACAGGACTCTTCAAATCCACCTCTCCAGCTGTAGAAACCCCACATTGGGAGAAAATCACACTAAAACGGAGAGTATTTTCTCTTTATTCTCCAATTTTAAGTTAATTTTGAAACCGAAAATAATAGGTATTTCAACCTATAGAGGAGAGAGCATCAATCTCATAAATTGAAAGAATAATTCTCAATTGATCTATGGGAGGAAAACGTAATCTTAAAACTGTCTGAAAGGCAAAGAGTAAAAGTTCAATGTAAGAGTTAGACTGCGTATGAAAAATTACTTTAGCATACTATTTTGGATACTGGCTACATTATTAATGAGCCTAATCTTTGTAAGTGGTACAAAATTTTACCCCATAGCTCTACTGATCTCCATTACAACCATACCTGTGGTGATAATAACAAAGATGCTTTGGCAGAGCATCTCTTTCAGAGATAAAAAAAAGGGAGTTATCAGCACAATCTATCTTGCACTAATAGCATTGCTGTCGGAGTACCTTGTCCTAATTTTAATTAATTTTTATCTCTTCAATCTCGGCCTCGGCCAAGAGGCGGAGATGATCTTCAATCCACTGTTTATCTGGTTTATGATTATCTTTCTTATAACCGCAGAACAGTTGATTGAATCATGGCTATTTCCAAAAGGAGAGAGCTCATTCCCCGAATTAATTGAGTTTATTTCCGATAGGAAAAAAATTACTGTAGAAACCCTCTCAATACTCTATATAGAATCGTGCAATAACGAGGTTTGGGTTAGAATGTCGGGAGGAAATTCACATAGAACAAAGATGGTAATATCGCAATGGGAAAATGTACTCGATGAACGGTTTATACGCATTCACCGCTCATTTATTGTAAATAAGCTAAAGATTACCGGCTCAGATTCTCGTTATGTATATATAGGTGAAGAGCGAATAGAAATTTCCAGAAAATATAAAGATAAATTCCTGGACTCAATAACCGGCAAATAAGATCTATTATGAAAAAATTCTCTCTTATAGGCAATCCCATTTCTCACTCAAAAAGTCCTGCTCTCTTTAGAGCTGCTTATAAAGAGTGCGAATTCTCATATAATCTCATAGAAGAGCCGACTATTGAGGAGTCCATGAATAGATTTGAGGCCGGCGGCTATTTCGGAGCAAATATCACCTCCCCATTTAAGGAGAGCATCATGAGCTATATACAGTACCCCGACATCATCTCCTCCAAAATCGGTGCGGCCAATACAATAATAAAAGGCCCAAATGGATTGCAATCATATAATACAGATTATTATGGAGTTACGGAAATAATTAAAGAAATTGGCGAGAAAAGAATTAACACAGCCCTGGTAATCGGAGGTGGAGGAGCAGGAAAAGCTGCTGCGCTTGCTTTAAAAGATTCCGGCATCAATGTCACGATAGCAAACAGAACTCTACAAAAAATTGCTCTTTTCGCAGAGAAGGTGAGAATAAAAGCAATCTCTCTCGATAGTATGGAAGAGTATATAAAAGAGTCTGAGATGATAATTTACGCCTTAAGTATGCCAATAGAACAGTTAAATCAAAAGAGGCTGAAGAGAAAAATTATACTGGAGGCGAACTATGCAACTCCCAATTATCGGCCCGAAAAAGAGAAAAGCCAAGAGATTACCTATATCTGCGGAAAAAAATGGCTTCTTTACCAAGCAGTAAAAGCATTTGAACTTTTCACAGGTTCCTCACCAAATATATTGGCAATGAGAAAAATAGTATAACAGTATCTATTTTGTTGATAACTTTTTTACTTATCGGTTTTTTATTTATTGTAATAAGTTGTATTTTTAAGCGTTAAAAACACAAATTAAATTATGTCACTAAATAAAGTAATGTTAATAGGGAATGTGGGAAAAGATCCTGAAGTAAGGCATTTGGAATCAGGTGCCGCCGTTGCATCGTTCCCACTGGCAACATCAGAAAGGTATAAAGATAAAAACGGAGAGTATCAGGACCAGACAGAGTGGCACAACATAGTTTGCTGGAGAGGTCTTGCCGAAACCGTTGAAAAATATATTTTCAAGGGAACTCAACTATATATTGAGGGTAAGATACGCACAAGAAACTGGCAGGATCAATCCGGGCAAAAGAGGTACACTACTGAGATAATTGCCGACAGTGTACAAATGCTTGGCAGAAAACAGGATCAGCAAGGGCAAGGAGGAAATAGTGCAAATAACCCTCAGGAGATGCACAATAATTTTAGTGCACCATCACAGATTAAACAGGCCGATACAGTTGCGGAGGAGACTACCGACGACCTTCCTTTCTAATTTTGATAACGTATTTACTACAAATTTCCAAGAGCCTCTCTCTTTGGCCATATTATAAAGAATGCCCGTTAGTAATGAGTATAAAGGGCTACCAGAGAGGTGAAAGGAATAATAATGATAATTAAGCAACAACTTCAAAAACAATATAATTCTGATTCTTATGAAAGTAGATGTAGTTTTGGGACTCCAGTGGGGAGACGAAGGCAAAGGCAAAATTGTTGATGTACTTGCCAAATCATACCCTGTTATTGCAAGATTTCAGGGAGGCCCCAATGCAGGTCACTCCTTGCAATTTGAAAACAAAAAATTTGTACTTCACACTGTTCCGGCCGGGGTTTTCAGAGAGGGCACAATTAACATTGTCGGCAATGGCGTTGTTTTAGACCCAATAATTTTTAAACAGGAATGTTCGGAAATTGAGAAGATGGGAGTTCCTATTACTGAGAGAGTAGTCATCTCAAAGAAAACACACCTGATACTGCCTACCCACAGAATTATAGATGCTGCTTCCGAGGCCTCAAAAGGTAAAAGCAAAATTGGCTCAACCCTCAAAGGTATAGGGCCGGCATATATGGATAAAACAGGAAGAAATGGTTTGAGAATAGGCGACCTTCTCTCCAAAGATTTTAAAAAGAGATTCGATGCTCTAAAACAAAAACATCTTCTATTCCTCAAACAGTTCGATTTCCAATACAATGCGGAAGAGCATGAGAAGGAGTGGCTCGAGGCAGTTAAATATCTTAAGAAGTTCAATCTTATTGATGGTGAATACGAGATAAATAACTATCTGGAAAGCAAGAAAGTTCTTGCAGAGGGAGCTCAAGGTTCAATGCTCGATATCGATTTCGGATCATACCCGTTTGTAACCTCATCCTCTACAATGTGCGCAGGATCATGCATCGGATTAGGTATAGCACCAAACAAAATAGGAAAGGTATATGGTATCTTTAAGGCCTATTGTACAAGAGTTGGAAGCGGACCATTCCCAACTGAACTCAATGATGCTACCGGCGAAGAGTTAAGAAAAAACGGATTCGAGTTCGGAGCCACTACAGGACGCCCGCGCAGAACAGGATGGCTCGATATTCCGGCACTAAAATATGCCGTTATGATCAATGGCGTAACTGAACTAATTATGATGAAGGCAGATGTACTTGATTCATTCGAAACAATTAAAATTGCCACTTCATATATTGTAGATGGAGTTAAGACCGATAAGGTGCCCTACGACACCTACGCAAAGATTGAACCTATTTATAAAGAGTTCAAAGGATGGAAGAGAGATCTCACAAAGATTACCAAAGCCTCCGATTTACCTAAAGAACTCATAAAATATATCGAATTCATAGAAAAAGAGATTGGTGTACCAATAAAAATAGTCTCTATCGGGCCAGATAGAAAACAGACAATCAAGAGATAATTTATTAATTGAGTCTCAATTAACTAATAAAGAGGGCTTGCAAATTAATTTGCAAGCCCTCTTTATTCTAAAGAACCAATCTTAGGCCTTCTTCTCTTTATTTGGTAAATCCAACTTCAGTTGAGGATTTTTCTTAGAAGAGATGAACAACAATATTGATACAAAGACAGCAACAATACCGAGCCCGATAAAGATATATTCTGCACGCCCGGCAGCCATAAGTTCTTGTTCATGATTTCCTGCCTCTATAACATATTTGGTAAAGATACCTCCTACAAAAATCGGAACAAGTAACATACCCATATTCTGAATCCAGTAAATCATAGAATAGGCTGTACCCAAATTCTTCTCCGGGATAATCTTAGGGACAGAGGGCCACATTGCAGCCGGAACAAGAGAATATCCGATACCCAATAGAGAGATGGCTAAATAGCCGCAAAACTGAGATCCTTCAGGCGCAAAAGCAATAAGAATATGAGAGACAAGTACAAGACATGAGCCTGTTATCATCCATCTTGTTGCCTTTCCAATATAGTCAACGAGCGAACCAAACAATGGTGTAAAGATAACTGTAAAGAAAGGTATCATTGCAACCATCCATTTTGCAACCTCCACCTCTATATCAAAACGGGGTATAAGAATAGATGTCGCGAACTTTTTGAAAGAGATGATGCAACAATAAAAGAAGACACAAAGAAGCGAGATAAGAATATAATGTTTATTACCCAGTATCTTAAAGATATCCGAAAACTTAAACTTATCCTCTTCCGACAGCTCCTTTTTATCATTCTCTCCTGTCTGTTTATCTAATTTTGCATCCATGGTAATGAATACGCTCCAGACAATGACTCCAATTATCATCAACACCAACCCAACCAGCGCAGGTTTGTTAGTCTGAATAAACGGATAGATAATGCCCCTTACATCTGGCTCCTGAGCCATTACAAGAATTGGAGAGAGTACAAAGGCCATTGCAGTTCCCAAACGTGCAATTGAAAGTTGAAGACCCATAGCCAACGCCATCTCTTTACCCTTAAACCATTTTGCTATTGAACGAGTTACGGCAACACCGGCTATTTCACTGCCAAGTCCGAACAACATACAACCAACATACGCTATGATTAAAGAGGGTTTGGACATATAATTACCCAACCAGGAAGAGAAAGCACTTTGGGCAAAGCTTCCGGAGATTGCATAGGCTACCAATGCTCCGCCGCCAACCATCATACCCACAAAAAGAGAGCCTGTAAAACGCACGCCCCATTTATCAAGAAGCATTCCGCAGATTATAAGGCCTCCCCAAACACAAAGGAATGAGTAACCTCCGGCATAAAAACCGTAATCTTGAGAGTTCCAACCCAAGGACAACAGCTCCGGGGATTTGAAGATATGTGATAAAGTAGAAAACATATCATCAAAGAAATAAGAGGCAAACATTGGAATAACAAGGCATCCTAATACTATCCAGCGCGCACTCTTTGAATCTTTCAACAATTTTGCTGCATTATTCATACTATTAAATTTTTTGAACAGGAAAACATTAAAATTATTAATATCTACTTTGGTCTCTCTTATTTAAAGTTTACCTGTACAATACTAAATAGTTTTCTGCTCGGGTTCATATAATTCATTGGTTATTAGGCTTTTTTTACATTTGGTAGCTCCAATCCATATCCCTTCTTCTTATCCTCTATCTTTAGCCAAATACCGAGGAAAAAGGCAATAACGCCAAATGAGGCAAATATTACCATCGGAACAGTATAATTGTAGGCCGGCACGGTAAGTCCTTTAATTCCCTGAGCAATCTGAGTAGTAATAGCCTCGCGCTGCTCAGCAATACCCGGATTTACGCCATCGAGAACATTACCTATAATTTTAGGAACAAAACAAAGTCCTATATTCTGAATCCAGAAGATTAGGGAATAGGCACTTCCCAAACATGATGAGTCAATAATTTTAGGAACGCTTGGCCAAAGAGCGGCAGGCACAAGAGAGAACGAAACTCCAAGAACCACAATAATTAGGAGTGCAAACCACTGCTGCGGATAGAGAGGAAGTATAAATGCAAATGAAAGATGGCAGATAATCATAATTAATGCGCCGTAAAGAAGCATCGATGCTCCCTTTCCTCTGTAATCAATAAATGAACCGAGAAACGGAGTAAGTACCATTGCAAGAATAGGGAACCAGCGGAACAGATTGGCCGCTGCTACCGAACCGATACCTAAAGTGCACTCAAGATAATTTGTCGCATACCTCTGGAACGGGAAGATGGCCGAATAGTAGAGAACGCAGAGTAAAGCTATTATCCAGAACATTTTACTGGTTAGTATCTTTTTAATATCGCTCACCTTAAACTCTTCTTCACCGGCTGTCTTGGCCTCATCTCCCAATTGCTTGTCGAGTTTTTTATCCATAAAGGTAAATACAATGTAATTTATAAGTCCGATAAGCAACAAAACGGTACAAAATGCTATAGGAGTCACCACAGATCCATCGAATTTATTTGCAATATATGGAGAGAGTGAGAGAACAGCAAAGACACCGAGACGTGCAATTGCCATCTCAACACCCATTGCAAGTGCCATCTCCTTACCCTTAAACCATTTTGCAATAGATTTGGAAACAGTAATACCGGCCATTTCACAACCGCATCCGAAGATCATAAAACCGAGAGATGATATCTTTGCACTTGCCGGAAGATCAACCCACCACGAATTTAACCAATCGGCAACCGCTGTAGCCTGAAACCAATCGCTTATTCCGACATACTTGATAGAGGCTCCTAATACCATAATAAAGGCTGAAAGGGTTCCTGTGAAACGGATACCGGATTTATCAAGAATAATACCGGCAAGAATAAGGAAGCCGCAAACATTTAAAAAGTACTCCGACGCCGCGTAAGTTCCGAACACTGCAGGGTTCCAACCCCTTTGCGTCTCAACTAGTGTTTGTAGAGGAGACATCACATCAACAAACATGTAAGCAAAGAACATCATCAATGCGATGAGAATAAGAGCAGTCCACCGGACTGCAAAATTGTCGTTCAATAATTTCTGCACCTTAGTCATATATAGTTTTTTTATAGTTAAACTCGAGTCTTGATAGTTGGAGATATGCTTCAAAAAAATGCATGGCAATTTACCGCTTTAATTCCAATCTGCAAAATCTATTTTATTTTTCCTTATGATAAAATAATCGTACCTTGCACAAATTTTTGAATGAGTCGAATGTTAGAAAAGATAGATAGTCCCAAAGATATAAAAGGGTTGGATATTCATGAGCTCACAACTCTTTGTTCTGAAATAAGGGAATATATGATAAAGTGTTGTGCCCACAATCCGGGGCACCTGGGAGCAAGTTTGGGAGCAGTAGAACTTGCAGTTGCGTTGCATTATGTATTCAATACACCTGAAGATAAACTTATTTGGGATGTAGGACATCAGTCTTATGCCCATAAAATTATTACCGGCAGAAGGGAGGCTTTTATGAATAACCGTAAACAGGGCGGGTTGAGCGGCTTTACTAAGATGTCGGAGAGCAAATATGATGCATTTGGTGCAGGTCACACATCAACCTCAATCTCCGCAGCGCTCGGAATAGCCAAAGCGGCGGAGATGCAGAGACAAAACATAAAGGTAGTGGCGATAATAGGAGACGGAGCAATGACCGGAGGGCTCGCGTTTGAGGGATTAAATAATGCCGGAGCAATGAAATCCGATCTTCTGGTAATCCTTAACGACAATCAAATCTCAATCGACAAGAATGTGGGTGCTCTTCATAACTATCTTATTAAGATGTCCACCTCTCAAACCTACAATAAACTCAAGAATAGTATTTGGGAAAAGATAGGGAACGTGGGATTCAGACGTATTATCCAGAAATTCATGTATAGTACAAAAATAGCCTTTTTAAAACACGGCTCCCTCTTCGAAGCTCTCGGATTCAGATATTTTGGAACCATAGACGGAAATGATATTGGCCAACTTGTTACCACCCTTGAGAATTTACAGAGTATAAAGGGGCCTAAGCTACTGCATATAAGAACAATAAAGGGTAAAGGTTATTCTCCGGCAGAGAAGAATCAGAGTGTATGGCACGCCCCGGGAAAATTTGATATCTCAACCGGAACAAGAATCAAATCCAACTCCACAGTCAAGAAATATCAGGTGATTTTTGGAGAGGCAATTTTACAACTTGCAAAAGAGGATAAAAGGATTGTGGCTATCACACCGGCAATGGCATCGGGATGCTCGCTTAATATAATGATGAATGAGCTCCCGGACAGGTGCTTCGATGTAGGAATTGCCGAGCAGCATGCAGTAACTTTTTCAGCCGGTCTTGCAGCTCAAGGATTGCTCCCTTTCTGCAATATCTATTCTACCTTTATGCAAAGAGCTTTCGACAATATAATACACGATGTAGCTCTGCAAAGGTTGAAAGTTATCTTTTGCATAGACAGAGGAGGCTTAGTCGGAGAAGACGGCACAACCCATCAGGGTGCTTTTGATCTCTCATACCTCAGACTGATACCTGGAATTACCGTAACCGCACCGATGGACGAAAACGAGCTCCGCAATATGATGTATTCAGCCACAACCGATGAATATAAAGGCCCGATAGCAATACGTTATCCGAGAGGCTATTGCGAGGGTCATGATATTTCGGAGGAATTTACAGCTCTTCCATACGGAAAGGCAAGAATTCTAAGAGAGGGTAAAGATGTCGGGGTACTTACAATTGGCACTATAGGGAACAAGGCCGCCAAGGCTATAGAAAAATTATGTAATGAAATGCCTCAACTCTCAATAATGCACTGCGATATGAGATTTCTTAAGCCTATTGATACCGAGCTTTTGGGGAGAGTATGCAGTAGTTGCAGCACAATTATCACAATAGAAGACGGTACAATTATTGGAGGTCTACACAGTTCTGTAACAGAATTTATCTCCGATATGGGAGATAATGTAAAGGTTATTCCTCTTGGCATTCACGACAAATTTGTTGAACAGGGAACTGTAGAGGAACAGATGACAGAATGCGGATATAATGAAAATGAGATCTACGAAACTATAAGAAAAGTTATAAAAGAAGAGACTGATACAAATGACTGACAATCCGGAAACTACCACAGATCAAAAGATAGATAAAGTTCTGACTCACCCTATTTGGGGTCTTTTCTCCTTTATATTTATCGTCTGGTTCCTGTTTTACTGCACATTCACTTTAGGCTCTTACCCACAAGCCTGGATAGAAAATGGCATGCAACACCTTATTATTATTATAAAGGGGAACTTGCAAAACAACTGGATACGTGAATTTTTATGCAACGGATTAGTTATGGGACTTGGTTCTGTTTTGGCTTTCCTGCCTAATATTCTCATTCTCTTCTTCTTTATTTCACTTATGCAGGAGACCGAATACCTGCCGAGAGCAGCTACCATTATGGACAAATATATGCATCGCATAGGACTTCACGGTAGCTCATTTATTCCCCTTCTTATGGGATTCGGGTGTAATGTTCCGGCAATAATGGCAACAAGAACCATAGAGAGAAAAAGTGACCGAATTCTTACAATGATGATGATACCATACATACCGTGCAGTGCAAGAATACCTACCTTCCTGCTGCTTTGCGGTATATTCTTTCATGAGAACCAGGTTATGGCAATGCTTCTGCTCTATTTAGGAGGAATTATAATAGGTATAGTTGTCGCTCTAATTTTTAAAAGAGTGTTGTTTAATAAAATCTCTGAGGATTATGTCATAGAATTACCACCATATAGGAGACCGTCGTTCAAACTGGTAACAAATTCCATGCTCTCCGCCGCCTGGCAATATCTAAAAAAAATAGGAACAGTAGTTCTTCTGGCAGTAATAATAGTGTGGGTTCTCGACTATTTCCCGCTTAAGGAGAAGAGAGCACCCCTCGAAAGGTCATACCTTGAACAAATGGGAGAGACTGTGGAACCGATAATGCGTCCATTAGGATTCGACTGGAAAATGAGTGTAAGCTTAATTACAGGCATTACAGCAAAAGAGTTTATTGTAAGCACACTCGGAGTAGTCTTCCAGGCAGATGAAGGGAAAGCCCACAATAAGGCCTCACTTGTAGAGAGAATAAAGAGCGAGGGTACATTCAATAAGTCGAATGCTTTATCCTTTATGATCTTCGCACTTCTTTATATGCCGTGCGTGGCGACCGCAATAACCATAAAAAAGGAGAGCGGTAAGTGGAAATGGGCACTTTTATCTATGGCAAGTACCCTTATAGTAGCCTGGATATGTTCATTTTCTGCATTTAAGGCAGGAATGATGATATGGGGCTAAACTTTATTTTTAAAAAAAAGTTTGGTAGATAAAAAGTAAAGTAATATATTTGCAGTCCCAAATTCAAAAGGGGAACGAAAGTTCTTGAATTATTGCCGATGTAGCTCAGTTGGCCAGAGCAGCTGATTTGTAATCAGCTGGTCGGGGG
>CAYLGW010000018.1:0-31219 GCA_964383385.1 uncultured Muribaculaceae bacterium | reverse complement strand
CTGCACCAAAGTTAGACGAGATCAGCCTTATGTTATCTGCGATAGCATTCCAACCCAACAAGGTTAAGCACAACTTTTTGCAGATGCTCCTAGAAATCTTCCTAAAACAACTTCGCAACTATTTCTCCAAGATAGGCACTGTCGATATCATCAAAGGAGGCATACTCCTTACTATCAATATCAAGTACCCCGATAATCTTTTCTCCATTAAAAAAGGGAACAACAATTTCAGATTTGGAGAGTGAGCTACAGGCAATATGCCCCTGAAATTTATCCACATCGGGAACTATTATAGTGCGCCCCTCTTTCCACGCCGTACCACATACTCCCCTACCGTACTTTATTCTCTGACAAGCTATTGTACCCTGAAATGGTCCTAACACAAGTTGAGATGAGTTCAACTCCTCATCTGCCTTATTAAGGGCGAACTCTTGTGTAAGATAGAAACCAACCCACCAATAATCAAAAGATTGCTTTAAAACTGCACAAATATTTGCCATTTTAGCTATAGCATACTCCTCTCCTTGAATAAGTGACTCAATCTGAGGAATAATCTCCTTATAGATCTCCTCCTTAGTTCCAGCACCTATTTTTAACTCTTCCATAATAAAAAATGTAATTTAATATATAATAAGCAGATCTACCCCTTTCAATTAACAGGACGAGAGCTCCGACACGCACCTCCCTATTTATTCAACAAACAGGACGAGAGCTCCGACACGCACCTCCCTATTTATTCAACAAACAGAACGAGACCTTTAAGATATTCCCCCTCCGGATGATAGATATTAACAGGATGATCCTGAGGTTGTGTAAGTCTATACAAAATTCTAACCCTTCTTTTACTTTGCGCAGCAGCCGAAAAAACTGCAAGAGCAAACTCATTTTTATCTATAACCTGAGAACAGCTGAACGTAAAGAGGATGCCTCCTGGTGCTATACGCTCAATTGCAGCTGCATTGAGCCTCTTATACGCCCTAAGAGCATTCTGTATAGCTCCCCTATGCTTTGCAAAGGCAGGCGGATCCACAATCATCAAATCATATTTATTCCTCTCTGTCTTCTGAAGGAAATCAATAGCATCTACACAGTAGGCCGAATGTTCACTCTCATTACCGGTTTCAAATCCATTAATAGCAACATTTTCAACTGCAAGATCTATAGCCTTTTGAGAACTATCTACAGAATCCACATGTTTTGCTCCACCGGCCAAAGCATATACAGAAAATCCGCCGGTATAACAGAAGAGATTCAAAACCTTCTTTCCGGAAGAATATCGTTTAACCAACTCTCTATTCTCTCTTTGATCGAGAAAAAAGCCCGTTTTTTGCCCTTCAACCCAATTTACAGAGAACTTATTACCATGCTCCACAATATATTGAGAGGCTTTATGCTCACTTAATCCCTTTTCTGGAGTCTCTAAAAGATAAGAATCAATGCTATTTAGACCTGCCTTAAAAGGTGCAGTTCCGGAACTCTTATCATATACAGCCTTAAGTGAAGCTCCGTAAATTCTTTGCAACGCCAAGCAAATCTGCTTTCTAACAATGAACATACCCGCAGAATGAGCCTGCAAAACTGCTACACCACCATAAATATCAATTATAAGCCCTGGTAAAAAATCCCCTTCGCCATGTACCAGCCTATAGGCATTAGTCTCTTTGCAGCCAACCAATCCAATGGCAACTCTCATATCATAGGCGCGTTTTAATGCACCGTACCAAAACTCTTCATCAATATCGCACCTTTCAAAACTGAGTATTCTTACCGCTATTGTTCCAATCTGATAATGTCCCATTCCCAAAAAATCTCCCTCGTAAGATTGGACCTCCACAACATCACCCTCATTAAGCTCGTCAACTCCATTGTTCTGAACTCTTTTTCCTCCAATACTCTTCACATTATCTATTCGCCCTACAGCGCCCGAAAAAACCCACGGGTGAAATCGCTTGACGGATTCACCTTTGCCTTTTTTTAATATTATTCTGTACATGATTAATTTACAATAAGATACTTATTGACCTATTTAAAGTTTTTGACTTTCGATAAGATGCATATACATAAGCCTACAAACCCATGCATCTGTTGCGGCATAACGTAATTGGGCCTCCGACAATTGTGTAGATTCCCAATTAGACAACTGCTGAGATTTGGAGACCTTTTTACCAACAATAATCGCTGACATTTTTCTAACACTTTTCTCCTCTATCCCATAATCACTGGCCAATTTCTGCAAATCCACAAAGCCATCAGATTCAAAATGATTATACTCCTGCAAACCTTTAATATCATCATGAACAGCTGCGCCTATTTTCAAGATTGTCTTACTGCTTAATATATTGGCAAGCTCCATAGGCACTCCGAGTTGCTGCAATCTGAAGATAAATGCTCTTTCCTCTCCTGCAAGTTGTAAAATAGCCATTCTATTCCTTGGAACTTTTTGAATAAAACAGGGCTTAGTTTCAGTATCGAATCCTATCACTCGCTGTCTCTTTAAATAGTTGACAGCTTCATCAAAATCCTCTCCTTCAGAAGAGATCACATGGATTGAGCCGGGAAAAGCTATACACTCCATGTGCTCTATCTCCTGAGATGTTATCTTAGTTACAAACCCCATATCTTAATTTAATATCTTATTAATCAATTTATAAGAATGAGGAAGTCTCTCCTCAATCCTCAATATATTATCATTATTTATATATCTTCTCGAAAATGGAACAAAAACAGTTGAATACTCCTCCAAACCACACTCCCTGCCATATTTATATTTATATGATAAATTTCCCTCCTGATCTACCTTTTCACCTGTCAGACCATAAACAGGCACAGATACATAGGCATCAAGCTTACCATCAGCAACTCTCAAAGCAAGAAGTTTCTCGCTTCTTAAAGTCTTATAACACTCAATTGCAGTGTACACAGCAGGATCTATAAATCTGAAATCACTGGCAATAAGATCTTTATAAAGAAAATTACCTGAAGCATCCTTATATGCCACCAATTCCTGCATCACCTGCCGGAGCGTATCTATTAGGAAAGGATAGTGAGTACATCCTAATATAATTGCCTTTAATTTAGCCTTCTCCCCGCTCAATCTATATTTTTCCACTAAAGAGACAAGATGGAATCTGGCATAATTGGCCGCACTATTAAGTTGAATATCAGAAATACTCTTCCCTTTTTTATCATAAAGAATATCGTTGTTCTTATAACTGAAATTATATACTGGCAGCAACTCTCTCTTTATATCATTCTCTCCGTTGCCGAACTTAGGACCTCTGTAGTTGTTTCTTGGTTGTGTCAAGGTTCTATCTACAAAATCAGATTCAAGGTCGACCGACTCCGCAAATCCGGCCGAACCATGATTTACAACCACTATCTTTCCGGCAAATGGCGCCTTTACCATTCCATTGCCTGTTTTTATTCTCTCCTTTGAGTTAATCAGCTCCTGTTGCATCAAACCAATTGTCCTTTGGTAAGCACCGGAAGCAATAGTACCAACAGTAGCAAGTACCCCGACAGCAACCTCTCCGGTACGATGTATGGAGAGATCCTTCTCTTTTAAGGTATCCGAAATAAAATCGAGAAAAGCACTTGTCCCGGCATTTATAACGCCTATGACTTTAACCCCAGTATGACTCTCGTAGAGCAACTTTGAAATCTCCCCAAGTCCATAGCTTGTTGCAGTATTACAAGCAATTACAACAATCTTGGAGGGACTTTTTACGCCTAAATGAGTTTGATAATCGGTAGGATTCTCACTGAACTTATTACCTAAAAGAAATAGAGCATCTTTTACGGCAAGCTCCTTTAGATAATCATCTTTCCCCTCCGATGAATAGTTTCCATACGGCATATTAGCCTGATCGGCCACATAGGTAAAATCTTCCCCCTCAAAATCAGGAATACCATCAGGAACCATCTCTCCGGTAATATTATTAAATGAATCTAATGATAGCATCCTTTCTAAAACAGTAAGGCCGCCTGTACCCGAATCAAAAACTCCAATCGGCAAACTCTTCCTTGCTTCAGGGAAATTACCGAAATCCGCGTAGAATCTGGAAGATCGCTCAAATAGAGCCTTTCTTAAGATAGGTGATAAAACCTCATCCGACTGATTATTTTTTCCGGATGAACAAGATAGGAACAGGAACGCGGCAGCAAGAAGGAAAAAGTATCTCATATTACTATAAATTAATAAGTCCCTTTATAATAGTTGAAAACTCCGTTTGGAGAGTGTATCTCCAACATAGTAGATTTTGCCTCCGACTTCTCTACATACCCTATAACTTTGGCTTTTATTCCAAACTTATTAGATATTGCTATAATCTGATCGGCATACTCCTCCGGTAGATAATACTCCAATCTGTGACCCATATTGAAGACTCTGTACATCTCCTCCCAAGAAGTGCCTGACTCCTCTCTAATAATCTTAAACAGAGGCGGAATATCAAACATATTATTCTTTACAACCTTTACTCCCTCTACAAAATGAAGCACTTTTGTCTGCGCCCCTCCGGTACAATGAACCATCCCGTGAATTTTGCAGCGCAAATGGCTAAATATCTCACGTGCAACAGGCAAATAGGTCCTTGTAGGTGAAAGAACAAGCCTCCCGTAAGAGAGCCCGGTAGCTCCATCTATCTCATCGAGTCTCCTTGAACCGCTGTAAACCAACTCTCTATTGATGGAATTATCAAAAGATTCGGGATACTTTTCTGCCAGATAATCGGCAAAAACATCGTGACGCGCCGATGTAAGTCCATTACTGCCCATACCTCCATTGTATTCGCTCTCATATATCGCCTTGCCAGAGGATTCCAAAGCAACAATAACCTCACCCCCTACAATCCTCGAATTATCAATCACATCAGAACGTTTCATTCTGGCGCATACCGTACTATCAACAATTATCGTTCTAACAAGATCGCCCACATCAGCTGTCTCTCCACCTGTCAAAATCAAATTGACCCCATATTCAGACATCCTTTCTGCAAAGAGGGAAGAGGCCGATATAAGCCTCGCAATAACCTCACCCGGAATAAGATTCTTATTTCTTCCTATTGTAGAAGACAACATTATATTCTCTGTAACTCCCACACATAAAAGATCATCGGTATTCATTACTATTGCATCTTGCGCAATACCATCCCAAACACTCATATCTCCTGTTTCTCTCCAATATATATAGGCAAGAGAGGATTTTGTACCCGCACCATCGGCATGCATCACTATGCAATACTCATCATCACCCCCCAAATAATCAGGAACAATCTTGCAAAATGCCTCGGGATACAAACCCTTATCCACATTTTTTATAGCATTATGAACATCTTCTTTCGCCGAAGAGACACCTCTCTGGGCATATCTGCCGGCCTTACAAGTTCTTTGCATAATTATAATTATAAATGTGCAAAATTAACTTATTTTTTCCATAAATACCACATATTAGCGGAAGAATAACAACTCACGGTACTTTGGTAACGGCCATAACTCATCATCCACAACCATTTCGAGTTTATCAGCCACCTCTCTTATCTTCTCCATGTACGGAAAAACAGTGTTCTGGTATGCCTCGGCCTTTGAATGAATCCCATCAATTGTATTGGCCTCCTTACGGGATTCAACCATACAATGTACATAATTATGCAAATCATTAATGTACCCCGATATCTTTCTTATAAGATTCAATTGCATGGCACATAAAGATTTATACTCTTCGGGATACAAATCCTTAATACCTTCTACATTATTTACAAGACGATTCTGGAAAATGATTGCCGTAGGTATAACATGATTCGTAACAAGATCTCCGAGCACGCGTGCCTCTATCTGCAATTTTTTCACAAATATCTCATTAAGAACATCATACCTTGCCTGAACCTCCCGTTCGGTAAGAATATTCTCCTGCACAAACATCTTTATACTTTTGGGAGTTATATACTCCTCAAAGGCCATAGGAGCAGAGAGAATAGCTTTAAGACCTCTTCTTTTAGCCTCTTCATGCCATGCGGCACTATATCCGTTCCCCTCAAACATTATTGCTTTAGATTCAACAACAAATTTGCGTATCACCTTCATCATGGCCTTATCTTGACTCAACCCCCTCTTTAGCTCAATATCTGTAAGAGCTTTGAAACGTTCCAATTGTTCGGCTACTATACCGTTCAAAATAAAAACAGAAGAGGCTACATTACATGAAGAGCCTACAGCCCTGAACTCGAATCGATTACCTGTAAAAGCAAAAGGTGAGGTTCTGTTTCTGTCAGTATTATCAGGAAGAATTTCCGGGATTTGATTTACGATATGCATTTTGGAACGGACCTTTACCTCTTTATCTGAAAGATTGGTAAGGTTTCTGCTTGTAAGTTTTTCTATGGAGCCAAGTAACTTAGAGAGAGTTTCACCCACAAAAACACTCATTACCGCAGGCGGGGCCTCATTTCCTCCAAGTCTGTACATATTGTTAAGTGAAGCAACACTACTCATTAAAAGAAAGTTATGCTCATATACACCTCTTATGACAGAGGCAAAGAAACTTAAGAATTGCAAATTTGTTCTTGGAGTTCTACCTGGGGAGAGCAGATTTACTCCTGTATTTGTAACTAAACTCCAGTTACAGTGTTTACCGGATCCATTCACTCCGGCAAATGGCTTCTCATGAAAAATCACCTTTAATTTATGCCTTTTAGCAATCTTTCTCATAAGAATCATCATCATCAAATTTTGATCTGAAGAGAGATTAGCCTCTCCATAAATTGGGGCAAACTCAAATTGATTAGGAGCAACCTCGTTATGACGGGTCTTTAATTTAACCCCTAATTTATATGCCTCAGTCTCAAAATCTTTCATATAGGCCATAACACGGCTTGGTATTGCACCAAAATAGTGATCCTCTAATTGCTGGTCTTTAGCGGCTGTATGACCGAGAAGCGTTCTATTGCAGATCATAAGATCAGGACGGGCTCTGTAAAAAGCCTCATCCACAATAAAATACTCCTGCTCAATTCCTAACATTGGAATTACTTTTGTAACATTCTTATCAAACATCCTACATATTGCAACTGCCGCTTTATCGACAGCAGCAATAGATTTCAAATGAGGAGTCTTTTGATCTAAAGATTCACCAGTATATGCTACAAATATTGTAGGAATGCATAACGTCTGATCTATAATAAAAGCAGGAGAACTCGGATCCCAGGCTGTATAGCCTCTAGCCTCAAATGTATTTCTCAAGCCTCCACTAGGAAAACTTGATGCATCCGGCTCTTGCTGGATAAGTGTACTCCCTTTAAAATTTTCAAAAACACCACCTCCTGACATCGGATCGAGAAATGACTCATGTTTTTCTGCAGTGGCATCTGTCAAGGGATGAAACCAATGAGTGTAGTGGGTTGCCCCCATCTTTACAGCCCAAGCCTTCATTCCTGCAGCAATCTGATCTGCGATTATTCTCTCTATTTTCTCTCCTTTTTCTATGGCAGCTACAATTGAACTGTAAGCCTCTTCTGAGAGATAGAGTTGCATCTTGTCCATATCAAATACATTCACTCCGAAGTACTCCGATATGGGACGGGTCTCTTTATAAAATCTTTCGGCCTTATGAGTTGCAAACTCATCAAGTGCCCTGTTGCGGATATTACCCATAGTGGAACATTTATTAAAATTACGGTCTTTTCCTGCCATTATACAAAAATTTAAACTCCCGGAGATACTATTAACCTGCCCCAATGAAAATTATATTACTCATCAAAAAGAGCAAGACATTCACCTCAAAGGAGACAAAAGGGTTAAAATCTTTGTAAATACTATAATTATTTAAAAAATAACATCAAATTCAGCTCAGTAAGTATATAAATGCTGTATATTTTTTAAATAATAGCGCAAATATAGATAATAGAACCTAATTTTATACTACTTTTTTAAATTATTTAAAAAAATAATAAATAGAGAGAGATTTATTCCTTCAAAATTGAAAATCTCCACAAAAAAAGAGAGACTGTCCAACTTTTTGTGGTCTGTCGGACAGTCTCTCTAATATTTATATTGCCTACTACTACTTTGTACGGCCGGGATATTGTTTAAGAGCTACCTCTAAGCACTTAATAGCAGCTTTAAGATCTTCTATCTTAAGAACATACGCAATACGAACCTCATTTGCTCCTCTTCCAGGAGTTGCATAGAATCCGGCTGCAGGAGCAACCATAACTGTTTGTCCCTCGTATTGGAAATCCTCCAATAACCACTGAGCAAATTTATCAGCATCATCTACTGGTAATTTTGCAACAGTATAAAAAGCACCCATTGGCATAGGTGAATAGACCCCCTCTATCTTGTTAAGTCCCTCAATAAGAGCATCTCGTCTTGCAACATATTCCTTTTTTACGGCAGCAAAATACTCTTTAGGTGTAGAAAGGGCACCTTCAGCAGCAATTTGACCATAAGCAGGAGCACAAAGACGTGCCTGAGCATATTTCATAACGGCTTTCATTATCTCCCTGTTTCTGGAAATAATAGCTCCTATTCTTACCCCACACAAACTATATCTCTTAGAGACGGAATCGAGAAGAATAACATTCTGTTCTGCGCCCGGAATTTGCATACATGAGAAATGAGGAACATCTGTATAGCAGAATTCTCTATAAACCTCATCTGAGAAGAGATAGAGATTATGTTTCTTAACAATCTCTCCTAATTGAAGTAATGCCTCCTTAGAATATAATGTACCTGTCGGGTTACCGGGGTTACAAATAAGAATTGCTTTGGTCTTGGGAGTAATATGCTTTTCAAACTCCTCAATTGGAGGAAGTTTAAAACCATCATTAATTGAGGTTGATATTGGAACTAATTTAACATCGTTTTGAATAGCAAAAGATCTATAATTTGTATAGAAAGGCTCCATTACAATCACTTCATCACCAGGGTTACAAGTAACGCTCATTGCAAATGAAACAGCTTCAGAACCTGAGGCGGTTACAATCATATCTTCCAAATTAAGATCAATTCCGATACCGGCATAATATTTTAGCAAACCCTTTCTATAAGATTCGTTTCCTGCCGAATTGGAATAGGCTATAACTTTAAGAGGATTATTTTTTACAGCATCGAGTGCCTCCTTTGGAGACTCAATATCGGGTTGTCCGATATTAAGATGATATACCTTTACACCTCTTTTTTTTGCTGCATCAGCATAAGGTACTAATTTTCTGATAGGAGATGATGGCATCTCTATCGCTTTTTTTGATAGGTTCAACATATGTTTATTATTTTAAATATATTAATTGTGTTATTACTCTTTTATCAATTGACGTATAGCATTCTAAAGCTATCCTGTATCATCCAATTCTTAACTGCGCGCCCGCTCTACCGCAACTACCTCTCTCTTGCTACTTAACGACCGGCTCCCCCTCAACCTGAACCGCATTTTGAGCATATTCGGCAAGCGCCCTCATAAAGCCCTCAATCTTAGGCTGAACCCGAGAGGTATTCGCATCGTAATTATTAACCAAAATAGCAAATTTTATCAACTTCTTCTCCTCGGGAGCCATCTGCATACTCTCCCCCTCCTCTACATATCCTGCGTAACATCTTACATTCGATAGCGATCCGCTTTTAGCATGTATCCTATCTCTTAGATTGGAAGGAGCATTTCTAAGCACCGTCTTTAATGTACCGGGACCACCGCATACAGGAAGGCTTTCAAAAAACTTGACAAAGATACCATTTTTAGCAATGGCTGAATAGTAATTACAGAAAAAGTTTGGTGAGACATAATTTTCTCTGGAAAGACCGCTACCATCATTATTTTTATACCCCGTCATATTAATCTTCAAACTATCTCTAATAACCCTCTTTATAGCAACCATAGAGGAGTCGTAACTGCCACAGCCCGAAACTTTTTTACCAATCATTTTGAGAATTGTCTCTGCATAAAAATTATTGCTTATTCTATTGGTGACATTCACAATTCTCCAAAGTTCCGGAGAGTATGTAGTAACCAGAATCGTTCTTGAAGTATCAACTCTCCTATTCTCCTCTACTTCACCACAGTTACATACACCCATAGAATCTATATCGACAATTGTTCCTTTAAATTTAATATCATCTATACTCAAGGAGTTTGCAAATTCATATCCACACCCTAAATGAGGAAATTTAAAGGCATTATTTGTTACTATTGAATCACGATCAACAGGAATAGTCCCGGAATAACGACCCGCAAGTGAGATATCCTGCACATAGTATGAACTTTTGTCTCCACTTCTGCGTGCGGCCGTTTTAAGACAATTTTGTACCGAAAACTCCGGAACAGAGGGATATAAAACAGTTATCGAAACAGGATCCCCTATTTTTTTACCGGGAACAAGTTTAAACCGCTGCATGTTTTCAAAAAACGAGAGACCGGAAGGGGCTGCACCATAGTCATAACCGATATTTCCCCATGTCCAACTATCGGGTATAGCTTCTCGCTTAAAATATCTGTCATCAACAATAATATTACCATTTATCTTCTCTATACCGGCAGCCTTAATCGCAGCTCTCCAGACTCCGAAGATAGAATCTACTTTAAAGGCCACAGTATCTTTAGAACCGAGTGTCGGATCACCGCCTCCAATTATATGAAGATCACCGTGAAGAGTACCATTCTTGATTGTTCCGGTTGTCGCAATCTTTGTCTCAAACCTGAAATAGGGTCCAAGAAGAGATAATCCCGTTCCAGTAGTGATCGTTTTCATTGTAGAGGCAGTAAGTAAAGGCATATTGGGATTCCACTCCCCAATTATCTCTCCCTTACTATTTACGGCCTTTATTGCCACAACTGCATTTTGGAAAAGGGAATCGGTTTTCATCTGAGTATCAATATACTCCTGAACCGTTGTAGAGAGAGGCTGAGCACTCCCTTTCAAAGGCGAATTTTGAGCAAAAGCATCAGAAACAATTCCAAACAGAGCCAGGAAAACAATCTGAATAGTAAAAAAACTTTGTTTCATAGGATAACTATTAAAATTTTGCGAATTTACTCAAAAAAAGAGTCAAATGCACCTTAACGTCAAGTTATAGTAGATTTAATTAATAAAGTTGGAAGAACGGGCAATAATAAGAGCACAAACAAGGAGTATAATCTCCACATTCGAGAGATAATTACCGGTTCTGTGAGCAAAATAGTATGAATATAGTACCCCGACAGGTATAGAGACCAGAATAACCAGCGGAACAGTATGTTGATGAGAAAAGAGAATAAAAAAGAGGAATAGAATACAAAGTGAAATAGACTCAAGTTTCACAATATTTACGACATCGCGTCCTTTTCTGTATAACTTCTTTAATGAATGAAGAACAGAATGAACCGATATGAAAATAAGACACAAAATAAGGAACAATGTGGGAAAGTGAATATAAAATAACTCATCGTTTATAAAAAACATCTCCTTTATGAATTTGTAGATAAACTCATAAGTATCGTCGTACCTAATAAATCTGAAGGAGAGAAGATATATAACCGGTATTAGAAACCCTGAAATTGCCTTAACCAAATTTTTAGGCAAATCCATCGGGTTAAATAAGATGAGAAAAAGATAAACAGGGAAAAGCCATATAAAAGGGGCGTAAAAGAGCGCTCCGAGTGAGAGCAACAAGAAAGAGAAAAACAGTTGTCCATATAAAAGGCAATATTGCGCCCACACAAAGCAGAGTGCAACCGGGTATATCTGATTAAAGTATAGAGATCTGTTGTCCGAAAAGATAATAAGCAACATAAACAGACTCATATACGGAATATTAAAGTTCAAATCCATCGTACGCTTAAGGATGAAGGAGACAGAGAAAATTAAAAGCAGAATAGAGATAAATGAGAGAAGATAAGAGAGCCCTTTACTGGTAAAAAGAACCTCCGTATCCACAAGTCCTGCAATAATTGGAATCCACTTTGAATCAGTCACTCCGAGTGGTACATAAAAAGAACTTACAACAAGATACACAAGTGCACATATCATCAAAATAGTCTCAAACAGTGTATTTCTATTGACCCTCTCCATAGCTCAATACATCTAATCCTATATCGCGTCTGAAAAACATGCCGTCGTAATTCACTCTCTCCAACAGAGAGTAGACCTTTTTACGACACGATTCAATACTCTCTCCATTAACCGTAACCGCAAGAACCCTCCCTCCCGATGTAAGAAGTTTATCCCCATTTATGACCGTTCCGGAATGAAAAATTTTAGGTTCATCTCTTCCCGCTCTATAATCAGGAGGAAGAGCTCCGGATATCTCCATTCCCTTTTTATAACTTTCCGGATATCCGCCACTGACACATACTACGGTAAGTGCTCCATAAGGAGAGATTTTAATGCTCTCTTTACCCAGAGTCCCCTCTGCCGCCGCCTTAAAGTGGGAAAGCAGATCCGAATCTATCCTTGTCATAACAGATTCCGTCTCCGGGTCACCCATTCTGACATTATATTCTATTACATATGGTTCTCCACTGCAATTCATAAGGCCAATAAAGATAAAACCTCTGTATTCTATTCCCTCTTTAACAAGGCCGTCGAGAGTAGGCCTTATTATTCTCTCCTCAACTTTTTTCATAAAGGAACGGCCTGCGAACGGTACGGGAGAGACAGCCCCCATTCCTCCGGTATTCAACCCTTTGTCACCATCATAGATACGTTTATAATCCTTCGCCTCCGGAAGAACCATATAATTTTTACCATCGGTAAGCACAAAGACCGACAGCTCAATGCCCTTTAAAAACTGCTCAATTACAACAGTCTTTCCCGCCTCACCAAACTTCCCTCCGAATATCTCTTTCAACTTCTCTTTAGCCTCATTTAACTCATTTAAAATAAGCACCCCCTTACCGGCAGCCAGGCCATCGGCTTTTAAGACATAAGGAGACTGCATGGTCTCCAAATAGCTCTCTCCCTCCTCAATCGTTTCAGGTGTAAAACTTTTGTAAGAAGCTGTCGGGATACCATATTTACTCATAAAATGCTTCGCAAAATCCTTACTTCCCTCCAATTGCGCACCTCGTTTGCACGGACCAATAAAGAGCACCTTTTTTAATGACTCATCGCCTGTAAAATAGTCTTTTAGACCATTTACAAGAGGATCTTCCGGTCCTACAACCACCAAATCTATCTTATTATCTATAACGGCTCTCTTTATTTGGGAAAAATTCCTCGGGTCTCCGACAATGTTGCACGACCAATTAGCCGTCCCCGGATTTCCCGGTAAACAGAAAAGTTTATCGCATAATACACTTTGTCTTACCTTCCATGCCATCGCATGTTCTCTGCCACCCGATCCTATTATTAGAACATTCATTATTACACTATTTACAATATCTGACTATAGCTCTATCTTTTTACATACAAGCCCCTTTTCCTTAATAGCCTCAAGCACAAGCGGTAATGCCACCCACAAATTCTTGGCACATTTTACAGAATCATGAAATACTATAATATCTCCCGGCTCCATGTGAGGTATAACATTTTTTGCACATCGCTTACCTGAAAGTCTCTTATTATAATCCCTGCTCAAAATATTCCACATTATTGCATGATACCTTTCGCTCAATACTCTCGCCTGGTTAGGCCCGATACGGGCATAGGGCGGACGATAGAGATTTGATTTAATCATATCTCCGGCCACATCTATATCTCTCACATAATCACCGGTACTCATGCCCCACCCCTTTATATGACTATAAGAATGGTTTCCTACAGCATGCCCTCTCTTTAATATCTCATTATACAGATCGGTAAACATCTCGACATTTTTACCGAGACAAAAGAAGGTGGCTTTAGCTCCATATAGATCGAGTTGATCTAAAACCCACGGTGTTACCTCAGGCCTTGGACCATCATCAAAAGTGAGGAAAATTCCCTCCTTTTCATCCGGAAAATTCCATATAAATGTAGGAAAAAGCCTTTTTATGATTTTTGGCGGCCTAATTTTCATCGTCCATGTTTTAGATGACAAAAATAATAATAAAAAAATTAACTTTGCAGATTATATTCGTATATATGAATTTTTATAAAAATATACTTAAATCCTGCTGTGTAGCACTTCTCTTTTTATCCGCCTTTTCTTGTACGGAAAAAGGGGTAATACCGGCCAAAAAGATGTCGAGGATACTTTCCGAGATGTATCTTGCGGATCAATATGCTGAGATAACACCTCAGCTCAGAGGCAGTACAGATTCAATGAAGTTATATACCGGTATTATTCAAAAATTCGGCTATACTGAGACCGATTATATAAATTCGATAAGATACTATATGTCTAAAAGCAAGGATATGCTGAAAATTCATATTAATGCAAAACAAATACTGACGAAGAGAAAGAAGGAGCTCGAAAAAATAGTCCCTTATTTAGAGGTAAAAAAGGGGGTTTTAAACTCCAATTACGATTCGGATAATGTGGATACTTTATTTAAGAATCCTTATAATCGAGCAGTAAAATGGCTTATCTCACCCTATTTATATGGAAAAACCGACTTTTTCGCTCTACTTAAGAGTGATATTCCGGCAAATAGCAAGTGGTGGAATAACAATATCTATATTAAATCCGATTCTCTCTCTCTATATAAGCCGATTGATAAAAATAGCAGGAGACTCAATGAGAGTAATAAGAAAACCGATAAGAGTCCTGCAACAGTTAACAATACCAAAATTGTAGCGCCTAAAGAGATAGATGAAATTAAGCGTACTCTCAACAAAAATCTAAAAAAACAGGATCTCAATAAGCTTCGTAAAGAGTTACGCAAAGAGAATAAGCAACAGAAATAATGAGAAGAATAGCAGCAAAATATCTTATACCAATCTCTTCCAAACCTATCAGAAATGGTTATGTGGAGATTAACGATGATGGTGTAATATGCGGCATAGGCGAATGGGACGGCCAAATTATGGAGGGTACGGACTATTACGACGGGGCTGTCTGCCCAGGCTTTACGAATGCTCACTGCCATATAGAACTCTCTCACCTCAAGGGTTTTTTTAAGGAGGCAACCGGCATGAGCGGATTTATCAATCAAATAAATGCTCTGAGAGATAATGCAAGTAAAGAGAAAAGAGTCAGGGAGATTGAAATTGAGATGAATAATCTTTATCTACAAGGCGTAAGCGCTATGGGAGATATAAGCAATAGTAGCGATAGTTTCGCTATTAAATCTAAGTCTAAATTATACACTCACAGTTATATAGAACTTTTCGGAACAATAGAAGATGAAGCAGTTAAAATTCTGGAGGAGGGCAAGAAACTTAAAGAGGAGGCCGAACGCATGGGACTTGATGCCTCGGTTACACCTCATTCTTGCTACACGATGAGTCCAAAATTACTTGCACTTTCAGCAAAAGAGGGAGTTAAAGAGGGCTATATATCATACCACAACCAAGAAAGCGAGGAAGAGGAGGAGTTAGTAAAAAGCGGTACCGGTGCTCTTGCAGAAAATTATAAAGGCAGGAATCTTCCAACTCCACCAATAACAGGAAAACCGGCGTTGTTCTATTTTGTTGAGAGATTAAACTCCATTTCGACAAGCCCGGTTGCCGGTAAAATAATGTTGGTTCATAATGTGGCTACAAATCAAGAGAGCATCGATTGCGCTCTACGTAATATAAAAGAGCCCTACTGGACTATCTGCCCGCTCTCCAACTTGTTTATACACAGAGCACTTCCACCTATAGATATGATGAGAAAAAACGCTCTTACTCTCTGTATCGGGACAGACAGTCTCTCCAGCAATAAGAGCCTCTCCATGATTGAAGAGATAAAATGTTTAAAAAACCACTTTGGCCATATTAAATTAGACGAACTCCTAACGTGGGCCACAATTAACGGGGCAAATGCGCTCGGAAAAGGGGCAGTATATGGTACTTTTGATAAGGGAAAGAGACCGGGAATTGTTTTTATAGAGAATATAACAGATGAAATGGAGTTAACTCCCGTTAGTTCGTCAAGAAGAATAATTTAGATAGTTAATTATGTCAACAATACTTTACGAAAATATTATTTTTGGTCCTATAATCAGCAGAAGATTAGGGCACTCTCTTGGTGTAAATCTGCTTCCTAAACAGGGGAAATGGTGCAGTTTTGATTGTATCTACTGCGAATGCGGCTGGAACAAAGATCATACAAGCGATACCGTAATCCCCAATGCAGATGAGGTTGAAAGAGCACTGAGGGCAAGACTCATAGAGCTAAAGAGATCAGGAACTCCCGTAGATACTATTACCTTCTCAGGTAACGGAGAGCCTACACTCAATCCGCAATTCCCGGAGATAATTGATCTGACTCTTAAACTTAGAGACGAGTACTACCCTAAAGCTGTTGTTTCAGTACTCTCAAATGCCTCGAGAATAGGAATAAAGGAGATAAGAGAGGCTCTAATGAAGGTCGATAATCCAATATTAAAGATTGATTCGGTATCGGAAGAGATGGTGAACGAGATTAACAGACCAAACAGCAGCTACTCTCTCAAGACCACAATAGAGAATCTTAAATTGTTCAATGGCAATTTCATTCTTCAGACTATGTTTTTGAAAGGAATTATTGGTGTCGGCGAGGGATATGCAAACAATATGGGTAACACCTCTCCTATTACCATCGACAGCACAGATGCGGTCTCCTGTGAGAACTGGAGAAAACTTGTCGAGGTACTAAAACCCAGAGAGGTAATGATGTACACTCTCGATCGCGAGACTCCGGCAAACAACCTTAAGCAGGTAACTATAAATGAAATGAAAAAGATTGCAGAGCCTCTTATAAAAAAAGGGTTTAAGATACAGATTAAAGGGCCAAGCGGCACAAAACAATATAAGAAAGATAGCACATTATGAGAGTTGTTATTCAAAGGGTTACAGAGGCTCAAGTTGTAATAGAGGAGAAGATAAAGGGCAAAATTGGCAAAGGATTTATGATTCTCGTAGGGATAGAAGAGAATGATAATGACGAGGATATTGCTTGGCTTACAAAAAAAATTATTTGTTTGAGGCTCTTTGATGATACCGCAGGAGTAATGAATCTGCCGATAACTGAAATCGGAGGAGAAATTCTGCTGATAAGTCAATTTACATTACATGCCCTGACCGCAAAAGGAAACAGGCCCTCATATATAAGAGCTGCGAGACCTGAAACAGCTATTCCCATCTATGAAAAGTTCATCTTTTCTCTGAGCGAAGCTCTCGGGAAAAAAATTGAGACTGGTAGTTTTGGGGCGGACATGAAGGTTACCTTAACAAATGATGGCCCCGTTACAATAATAATTGATTCAAAAAAAAGAGAATAAACATTATACAAAAAACTGTAATATGAAAGAGTGGAATGAAAAGTTCGGATACGAACCCAATATGGAGAATATTGACAAAACTTTATCAAATATTCAAAACAACCTTGCGAATTGGGCTACTCCGCACTATATGGAATCATGCATAGGTTATACTGATCTTACATCGCTTAAATCAGAGGATACCCCCTCAAAAATTATTGCATTTACTCAAAAGGTGAATGATCTTAAAGCAACTTATCCAGATTATCCTGCCCCGGCCTCTATATGTGTCTATCCAAATTTCAGCAAGATAGTGAAAGAGACTCTTACAGTTCCTGGAGTTGATATTACGACAGTTGCCGGTTGTTTTCCAAGTTCTCAGAGTTTTCCTGAGATAAAAAGAATGGAATGTAAAATGGCTGTACAAAACGGAGCCAACGAAATAGATATTGTTCTTGCCCTTAATGCCTTTTTAGACAGCGACTACTCTAGAGCATCTAAAGAGATAAAGGAGATTAAGTCTGACCTCGGAGATAATATAATTCTAAAGGTGATACTTGAAACGGGAGCACTTTCCACTCCTGAAAAGATAGCAGCAGCCTCTTTTGTATCAATGGAGGCAGGTGCCGATTTTATTAAGACCTCTACAGGAAAACAGGAACCTGCGGCAACGCCGATGGCTGCAATAGTAATGTGCCAATGTATAAAGGAATATTATAATAAGACCGGTAAGATGATAGGATTTAAAGCAGCAGGCGGAATAGCCACTACAAAGGATGCGCTGTGTTATCTCGCTATTGTAGATACTATTCTCGGCAAACAGTGGCTCAATCCACGTTATTTCAGACTTGGAGCCAGCCGCCTTATTAATAATTTGCTCAGCGAATTACAACAGAAGACCATTACATTTTTTTAATATATCACTACGTAACAGATAGAGAGCCTCTGCAAACGATAGTTAAAGGGGGTAAAGGACGAAAAGTCATTATAATAAAACTCACCTCTGCTCAATAAGAGCAATAGAGGTGAGTTTATTTTTACGGTCACGCAGACCTTTTTTTTAAAAATTCTCTTAATTAGTAACTAAAATAGAGATTAAAACATATAATCCCAGATAGGAAGCATAATACTCTTTCCTTTTAAGCTTTCGATTGCCTTAGGGCTCAAATATTTTTTATTTAAAACCATACGGAACATATACTCGCTGAACCATTCATCTGTAAAGGTAAGATAACCATTATGCCCAGCAGAGGCTCCCCAACTATTTTCAAATTCCCATTTAACTGGTTTATCATTTTCATCGGTATCACAGGCTACAAGAAGCATAGCATGAGAAGAACCGCTTTGACGGGTAAGAATACGGGCCTTTTTATCCATTGAAAGTTTAATTCCGAAAAGTGATTGGTAATCGTAGTTGTTAGGAGTAAGAATGCCTGTCTCTCCGTTATTTTGTTTACCAACATCACATGAGGTATAAAGCGGCTCATTGTTTTTTATAGAGGCAAGAGCAGAAACCTTAATCTCTTCATTCGGGAGATTGAGATATTTCCAGTTGATTCCCTCAATAGTATTACGATAGTTTTTAATCTCATAAACCTTGTAGTACTCACGTGTTGGATCATTCATAACCATTATGAACTGATTAGGATTGTATCCTTGAGGTATAATGCTCTTGTAGAAATCTATAGGGGTTGTGGAGAGGGCTTTAATATTACCCTTTGAATCTTTATATCTCCAGGTAAAATTAACAGGAGGTTCTCCGAGACATAAGGAAAGAATACGATATACATCCTTCATAATCACTACTTTCATCTCACGTAGTTCCTTTTGTTTTGCACCACCTGATGCTGCCTCACGAATTGCATAACCACCAGTGCGCAACCTTTCATTAAGTATACCGGTCATCTGTCCTGTATTGTTTGAATGGGCAGTTTCAGGCATTACTGATTGAGGAACAACACCGTATTTCTCCGCTACATTATAAAATAGATTCCACACACCGCCATCTGAAACCGGAGAGGAGAAGAAGGTCACCACCTCGCGATCATCAAAATTCTTATCGGCAGTTGAGATTACATTCTCAAGAAACAAATTTGCTTTCTCAAACAGATCCCAAAAATAGGTGTAGTTGTGTGAGAAATCGAAGTCTGAAATCTCAAATTTCTTCATTACCGACGGGCGAAGAACATTCATAGAGGTGAACATCCAGCATCTTCCAGAACTATACTGGTTTGTTATTCCCTTTACATCCGTACGGTATTTGAAAAAATGATCTATTTTTCCCTGAACGTCTCTGTTTAAGGCATTCTGCTTAATATTCTTATCGTTAGTAAGAATATTTTGTATGGCAATCGTACCTGCATCCTTATTAAAACTTGAACGAATCTCCTTGAGTTCCGCAGTTCCTATTGTTTGTGCCGCTGCAGTTAGGCTCACAAACATTGCTGATAATAAAAATAATCTTTTCATAAGGGCAAAGTTAACTTATTTTACCCTTAATTGCAATGCGGGAAGAGCTATTAAATTATCTCAATGCTGCTCCAAATTTTTGTTCGAAAGCCTTTAATAATTTATTCATAATAGCTTCAACTGCAGTATCGGTAAGCGTCTTCTCAGGATCTTGCAAAGTAAAACTGACTGCATATTGTTTCTTCCCCTCTCCTATCTTATCACCCGTATACACATCAAAGAGATTTACATTTTTAAGAAGTCTCTTTTCGGTTGCATATGCAGTTGTCATTATCTCTTTAAAGGAGACAGATTCATCTATCAGTAGAGCCAGGTCTCTGCGCACCTCAGGGAACTTAGGCAACTCTGCATAAATGACATTATTCCTTTTTACAGCCTTAATTATCTGTTTCCATGCTACTTCTGCCATAAAAACAGGCTGTTTAATGCCAAACTGTTTTGCCCTGAGCGGAGAGATGGTTCCCATTACAGCCAACTCTTTACCATTAATGAGATAGGTGAAGCCGTCAGAAAAGAGATCGGAAGGAGCTTGAGCATATTCGAGAGAGGCAACATTAACCCCGAACTTTTTAAGTATCAGTTCAAGATAGCCCTTAAGCATAAAGAAATCTCCACCCTCAATCTTGTTCCTCCAACTTTGTGAACCGCTGCCTGTTATAACCATAAGCAATTTCGACTCTTCATTATAACATTTCAAAATCGGGTTTTCACGCTCCCCTACAGGTTTACCGCTATTAATGGCATTATTATCGAATGAATATACATTACCAAACTCAAAAAGTTTGAGATCTGAATATTGTCTGTTAATATTATATGCTACAACCTCCAACCCGCTGAATATCAAGGTTTGCCTCATAGAGTTAAGATCTGCGCTTAGAGGATTAATTATTTTGACACATTTTTCCTGAGGATATGTATGAAGGTTAGAATAGTAGTCGCTCTTTGTCAAGGAGTTGTTCATAATCTCCATAAATCCGTTTGCAGCAAGAAATTCGGATGCAAGCACCTTAATTCTCTCTGGATCGGGTTTAGGAGTTGAATTAATAGAGACCTTCATAGAATCAGGCAATTCAATGTTATTATAGCCATAGATTCTCAATACATCCTCCACTACATCACACTCGCGGCAGACATCCACTCTGTAGGTAGGTATCTTAACAACGGCGCCCTTATCATCCTCACTTACAAATTCCATGTCGAGGTATTGAAGGATATTACGTATTACTTTAGCTCCTATCTTTTTGCCTATTAAATTCTCCATCCTTTCATAATTCAATTCCACACTCTTCTTCTCAATATTTCCGGAGACGATATCTATAGGCATACCATAAATCTCACCACCTGCAAGAGCTCTAATCAGGAGAGCTGCACGCTTAAGAGCATAAATTGTTATCTGCGGATCACAACCTCTCTCGTATCTAAAGGAGGCATCGGTCTTTAAAGTGTGACGTTTGGAACTCTTCCTTATAAAGACAGGATTAAAGCAAGCACTCTCCAGAAAAACCGATACGGTCTCCTCTGTTACACCGCTTTTTTTACCACCGAAAACACCGGCAATACACATAGGTTCTCTCTTATTGCAAATCATTAGGTCCTTTTCGGATAACTTACGTTCAACACCATCAAGCGTTTCAAAGGGAGTTCCCTCCGGACAGAACTTCACAATCACCTTTTCACCCTCTATCTTATCGGCATCAAAGGCATGGAGCGGTTGCCCCATCTCCATAAGAACGAAATTGGTTATATCAACAACATTATTAATCGGACGAAGACCAACTGTTCTTAGTTTTGTCTTAAGCCAGTCCGGAGACTCTTTAACCTTTATATTGCGTATCGTAACTCCAGAATAGCGCGGTGCGGCCTCTTTTGCAATCACCTCAACCTCTATTGATCCGGGATATTTTTTATCTATTGAATCAAATTCATCTACTTGCGGCAAAACCATTTCCCCTCCCAAACCATTAAGCTTCAAATAAGCACTAAGATCTCGAGCAACTCCTATGTGAGAGGCGGCATCAATCCTATTCGGTGTAAGGCCTATTTCGTATATAGTATCGGATTTAAGATGCAAATACTCCTTTGCAGGTGTTCCCGGTACAGCATCATTATTGAGTATCATGATTCCATCGTGACTCTTACCCACACCAAGTTCATCCTCTGCACATAACATCCCGAAAGATTCTACTCCTCTTATCTTAGATCTTTTAATCTTTATCTCCGTACCATCCGAATAGGTAAGTTTAGTATTAATTGTAGCAAGCATAACCTTCTGACCGGCTGCTACATTAGGGGCACCACAAACTATCTGTAATGGCTCACCGCTTCCCATATTAACCTTGGTCACATGCAGGTGATCGGAATCGGGATGATCAGCACATTCAAGTACTTCAGCCACAACAACTCCGGCCAATCCGCCCGGGATCTCTTCAACCTGTTCATAGGCCTCTACTTCAAGTCCAATAGAGGTCAATATAGCCTGCACCTTATCTGGATCAAGATCAAACTTGACATAATCCTTCAACCAATTATAAGAAATATTCATATATGTAATTTATTTTACTTTATATCTTTATTCAATACTAAAAACTCAAATGCTAATCAAAAAGAGAATCCACAAAATCTTTCTTATTAAAAATCTGCAAATCTTGAATCTTCTCACCTATCCCTATAAATTTTACAGGAATCCTGAACTGATCGGAGATTCCAATAACAACTCCGCCCTTGGCCGTTCCATCGAGTTTTGTTACGGCAAGAGAGGTCACATCGGTAGCCTTTGTAAATTCCTTCGCCTGCTGATATGCATTCTGACCTGTTGAACCGTCAAGTACCAAAAGTACATCATGAGGTGCATCCGGAACTACCTTACGCATGACATTTCTAATTTTTGTAAGTTCATTCATCAGATTAACCTTGTTATGAAGACGCCCCGCAGTATCTATCAGAACAACATCGGCCTCCTGAGCAACTGCCGACCTGAGAGTATCGTAAGCTACAGATGCTGGATCTGCACCCATTGCCTGTTTTACAATAGGAACACCAGCCCTCTCACTCCACACAACAAGCTGATCCACCGCCGCTGCTCTAAAGGTGTCTGCAGCTCCGAGTATAACCTTCTTTCCCGACTCTTTAAGTCTGTAGGCAAGTTTACCAATTGTCGTAGTCTTTCCTACCCCATTAACTCCAACAACCATTATTACATATGGTTTTTTTGTAAAATCAAAGATTTGCTCCTCATTGCCGCTTTCTCCGAGGAGTTTTTCTATCTCCCTGTGCAGTATAGCATTGAGTTCATCGGAATTCATAAACTTATCCCTTTGAACACGCTCCTCAAGCGATTCAATTATTTTAAGCGTTGTCTCCACTCCTATATCGGAGGCTATAAGGGCCTCCTCAATACTATCGAGATCGCTATTATCTATCTTAGTTTTGCCCATGATGGCACGGGAGATTTTTTCAAACAAGCCAACTTTAGTCTTTGAAAGACCTGTCTCAAGAGCCTGTTGCTCCTCCGTACTCTTTTTTCCGAAAAATCCGAGAAAACCCATAATTATCCAATGTATTAAGTTTGCAAAGATAAGAAAAATGGTGACCGTTATCAATAATTTCTAAAATATGCTAAAACCAAACAGCGCCTTCTGAGTTGCTTTCAGAAGACGCCGAATGCTGTCATAGACAGTTCACGAACGAATCATAGATGAAATAACTATTTTTTGTTTTTTACGTATTTCTCCAACCATGTATAAGTTTCATAAGCTTGTTGCAACAACGATTCCTTTGCAGAATAGCCGTGACTCTCATAAGGTAACATTACAAGACGAACTTTACCTCCATTGCCCTTAAGTGCAGAATACATCCTCTCACTCTGTATTGGGAAGGTACCTGTATTATTATCGTTGATACCGTGTATTAAAAGAAGAGGTGTTTTTAATTTATCTGCCTTCATAAACGGAGACATCTCTAAATAGACCTTCGGAGCCTCCCATAATGTACGCATCTCATTCTGAAATCCGAACGGTGTCAAAGTTCTGTTATAAGCGCCACTTCTTGCAATACCTGCTGCAAATAGATTACAATTTGCAAGCAAATTTACAGTCATAAAGGCACCGTAAGAGTGTCCTGATACCGCAACACGAGCTCTGTCTGCAACACCCATCTCAGCCAACTTATCTATTGCAGCTGCAGCATTGCCCACAAGTTGCTCAACATAAGTATCATTAGGCTCCTTATCACCCTCACCAATAATAGGGAAAGCAGCATTGTTAAGTACAGCATATCCGGCTGCTACATAGAGTATAGATGAAGATCTTGTATATCTTATAAATTGATTAGGAGCATCGCCTCTTTGTTGAGCAGCCTCCTTGTTTTTATACTCTGCAGGGTAAGCCCATATCAGAAGCGGAAGAGGTCCGTCAGATTTTTTATAGCCGGCAGGCAAATACAATGTCCCGCTTAACTTAACACCGTCTTTTCTTACGTACTCAACTTGCTCCTTTGTAACTCCTTTCATTGCTTCATAAGGATTTACAAAGGAAGTAAGTTGAATAGTTTCTTTCTTTTTAAGGTTATTAAGAAAGAAATTGGGGTTTTCATAATTACTCTCACGCTGAGAAATAAACAACCCCTTTGAGAGATCTAAAAATTCGATAGGTTTTTCATAGTAGGGATTAATGGATCTCCATATACATTCGCTCTTTTTACTTTTTATATTGTACCGACTTATCAATGGTAAGGCTCCATCAGGAGAATAGCCGTTACTGGTGAAAAAGATAGTTTTATAATTATCATAAGAAAGTGCAACGCTCCTGCCATAAGAGTTTTTGGAAGTTATGATTCTACCCATATCTCCATATAGCTCTTCATTGCTCTGATTGTATATTACGCCAAGTTCCTTCTTCTCAATCACAGATATTCTGAGACACTTTTCCATTCTTGTAGCATAATCATACATCATGACAAAGGCATTATTATCATTGCCCCAGATAATATCTCTAAATCTGAATTTTGTCTTAAATAACTCCTCACCCGATGTAAACGGGTAGTCAGACATTACAATTTTGTCGCGGTACTCAACCTTTGTTCTACCATTTCCGCCGTCGAGAGGCTCAATCCAGCAAAGAGTTGCTGGTCTGTCGCTTCTCCATGAATACCCTCTTGGATAGGGAGAGGTAGAGTTCTTGTTAATAAAATCGGTCTCAACAAGAGGCTTCTCAAATATGGTTTTTGCCTCTGCACCATCGACTGTCATAACCTGAGTAGTAGAAGGGAAATAGTAATAGGGAACAACATAAGAATATGGTGCATGTATCCTCTGAGATAGAATATATTTACCATCCGGAGACCAACTCAACTGAGAATAAATCCCCTTACCAAGTGAGGTCTTTATTTCACCCCCCTCAGTAGAGACAATTCCTATCTCGGAGGTAGCATAATAATCAAAAAGAATCTCGCTGTACTTATCCTTTAATAGATCCTGATAGGTTTCAGTCGGATTATTTTCACCATCACTCTCCTGAATTACAGGTACAATTTTAAAATCCGTCTGCTGAGGTCTACGGCCCCTATTCTCAGGTATAAAAGGTACAATTATACTTTTAGAGTCTGGGGACCAACTTAACATACGCGGTCCGAAAAAGAGGTTGAGAGGTCTTTTGCTCAACTGCTTAGCTGAAAGAGTATTAATCTCTGCAATCCACAAATAGATACCATTAGCCTCCTCCAATAGAAGAGCCATTTTATTACCATCAGGAGACCATGAATAACTTACAATGTTGGCATTGTTTGGAAAACCCTTAATATTACCCTCTATCTGAGTACTTTTGAAACCGGGCAATTTATTAATAACAATTGAATGATATTTTGTTCTGAAACGAACTGAGTTCAAAGAGGGAAGTACCCTGACACCGGCAAGTTTGTACTCCTCCATCGCCATATCGGCAATAGTGGGAATATCTGTACTCTCCAAGACTGCATAACAATCATTCTTGGGACTCATACTGAAATCAGGAGTGCTCGGAGCAAGTACAAGATCTTTTATGACCTTAGGCGGCTCCATATATCCGGTTTGCTGCTGCGCAAACAATGTTACACCTATACAAAGTGTTAATAGCGAAATTATAGTTCTTTTAAGCATATCAATTAGTTTAATTATGTTCTATTAATATCCGGGATTCTGTTGTGATTGTCTATCTTTTTCAGGTAAAAGGAGCAATTCACTCTCGGCAATCGGATAAATCGCCTGGTAATAGTCAAATGCAACCGTACCATCAGAAAGATAATCTATATGCCCTTTAACATCTTTTTCCTCAGGAGTAGTATATCTCACAACGGATTTACCATTCCTCCATAGATCCCATGCACGATGTCCTTCGCCGTACAACTCTAACGCACTCTCATACAAAATATCGTCGATAGTAATAGAAGTTTCATATTTACGGGGAGCAACAGTAGTACGATGCTCTCTCAGATCACTCAAGTATTTACCTGCAACCGCTGTATTTCCTGATTTTAATGCACTCTCGGCAGCAATCAGATACATTTCGCTCAATCTGATCACCTTGGGATTATTAATCTTTATATTATCCTCTCTTCCAGGATATTTACCTGAAATATAATAACACTTATCCTTGTTAGAATAGTTAAGAAGTTTAAATCTGACATCCTCTGGATTAGTCTTTATAAGTGCTATAAAATCGGCCGTAGGAACTGCGGTCTTATATCCGCTCTCGGAACAAATCCAGCCCAACGAAGAGTATCCGGCATTATCAGCAAGCGATGTTGCTATTTCAAATAAAGATTCGCTACCATACTCCATACCCCATGAAGCCACATAATCAGCTATTCCGTAAAGTTTGCATCCGCTATTATCTATTACATCCTTTGCTGTAGAAAAAGCCTTGTCGTTAAGATCCATATACTGATATACCCTCGCCAGGAATGCTTCGGCACCCCAATAGTTAAGGAATCCGTTTCTTTTAGCCTTCGGCATACTAGGAAGTGAAGCCTCTACCTCTGATTTAATGAACTCATATACATCTTTTACCTTATCGCGGTAAAAAATCATTCTCATATCTTTGATAGGCTCCTTAGCAATTCTGATTCCAAGGGCATCGGCCTTAATTGAACCTTTACCAAGATTGCAGTAAGCAGGGCCATACATTCTTATAAGATCAAAATGCATAATTGCCCTTAATATTCTAAGTTCTGCAATACTCGCCTTTACTTCTGCACTTTCAGTCAATTTAGAGGCCTTTTCAAGAATAATATTTATATTGTGAAGACCTAAATACATAGATCTGTAGATAGAAGTTTCAGCTTTTACCTTACTGAATCCGTACGCATAATAAAATTTTAAATGCTGACTGCCCCAAGACGGCTCCATAAGAAGATCGCCCATAAGATCGGGTATAAAAGTATAGTAACCCTGATAATAACTTGAACTCGATAGAGTCTCATAAGTACCCTTTGTCGCAATAGAAAGATCAGAAGCATCCTTAATCAAATTTTCATCACCTGCATTGGTAGAGGGGGAAACATTTAGGAAGTCATTTCCGCATGAGACGGCGATAAAAGCAGCAATAATCAGTGTCAATATCCCGCCCTGTATTTTATATGTATTGATTTTCATACTCTTGTAATTGATATTTATTAGTTGTGTATGATAGCTCGTATAATCTTAATCTTTAGTATTTTCTACATTAAATCATACCCTGTATCATACTTAAAGTCATATTAAAATTGAAGATTAACACCTAATCTAAAAGATTTGAGAGCAGGATATCTCGATCCGGCATTAGTATATCCTGAATAACTCACCTCCGGATTTATATCATTATATTTGAATAATGTAAAGAGATCTGTACCATTAAAATAGATTTTACAATTAGCAAGTTTCATCTTCTTAACAAAATTCTTTGGTAAATTGTATGAAATGGTCAGATTCTTTAATCTCAAATGATCTGTAGAGAGAATATATCTGTCGGATAATGTCTCAGGCAAATATGGGTTACCATATATTACAAGAGGTTTTGAGGCATCGTCACCCGGCTGTCTCCATACTCCTTCGAGTGCGCGTTTTGTAGGATTATATGTTCCGATATACTTACCATCTGCACTGTTTCTGTCAAGGTTATGATACATATGACCACCAAGAGTGAAGGTAAATAAGAAGGACAACTCTATACCTTTATAGGAGAATCTATTGGTTATACCTCCGTAGAGATTGGGATATGCCTTTGTAAGTATTACCTGATTTGCCTTTGCAGGATCGTTAGTAGTAGTTCTCTCCTTCTTAGGCGTCTTGCCGTCAGCTTCATACTCATTAACATACCACATAGGCTCTCCTGTCTCTTTATTTACACCGGCCCATTCCCTACCATAAAACGAGAAGAGATTCTCTCCCTCGCGGAAAATCAGAGGAGAACTTATTACATCATTTGCTAAATCCTTAACCTTTGCACTCATCCATGAGATATTTAAATCGGTGCTCCATTTGAAGTCATTTTTAACAATATTTCTACTTGCCAAACTTAACTCAACACCATTATTGGCCAATTTGCCCTCATTTACAAGAATACTTGAGAATCCCGTATTGGCAGAGACCGCAGCATTATTAAGCAAATTATCGGTAATCTTATTATAATACTCCAAACCTCCCTGCAAACGGGCATTCAAAAGAGAAAAATCCACACCAATATTGAAAGTGTATGAATGTTCCCAAGTCAATTTCGGGTTGCCTACATTACTCAAGAAGAATACAGGATCACCATTATATCTGTTGGAGAATGAGAAGAGAGATTGAGAAGCATACAGATTTGTCGGCAAATTACCGGTTGTTCCATAAGAACTCTTAAGTCTCATACTGTTAATCCATTTAATGTTCTTTATAAAGCTAGATTTTGTAAGGTCCCATGCACCGGATACAGCATAGAAATTACCCCATCTTTCCTCCTGCGCAAGTCTCGAAGAACCATCACGGCGATAGCTCAAAGAGAAATAATATCTATCATTATAGTTATAGTCGCCCTTTACAAAATAGGAAACAAGTCTGTCATCGTTAAACGATCCGCCAACAGCAATAGCCTGTGCAGCATTATCCAATTCCAAAAACTTATCGGAGATAAAACCGGTACCCTCACCATAAAAATATTTATAATGATACTTCTTCGCCTCATAACCCATTACTGCACTTATTTTATGCTTGGCAAATGATTTATTGAAAGAAAAAGTATTGGAGGTAGTCATATCTAAAATTTTAGTAAAAAGTTCTGCAAGATCTCCCTTCTCATTTCTTCCATCGTGACTATCTATTCCAGCCTCACTTCTCTCGGCAAGATTTATATAATCCAATCCGTTTACAGTTCTAAATGTAAGCCATTTAGTAATATTAGCCGTAGCAGTAAGGTTTGTAATACTTCTGAAATTGGTAGATTTTTTCACCTCCTCCTGAACATTCTTAACATAGTTAGGAATCTTTGAACTGAAGCCGGGATATTTGTAAAACTCTCCGCTTTCAAGAGAGACCGGCGCAGTGGGATTAAGATTTTTGATACCCCAGATAGGATTTGAATAATAACCTCCTGAAGAGGTACCGGACTGATCAGTATAGGCAACGGATTCATTAATAGAAAAACTAAAAAAATCGCTGACCGTATTATCGATACTAATCTTTCCTGTATATCTTTCAAATCTGCTGCTCGGAAGAAGACCAACCTGGCTATAGTAACCTAAAGAGGTAAAGAACTTCATCTTATCGTTACCGCCCCTTGCAGAGAGATTTAACTTATCCTCCTTGCCGCTTTTGAACAACTCCCTTGCCCAATCTGTATTGCGTGCATTTGACATATATTTATCTCTATCTGCCGTAGAGTATTTAAATGTGCCGTCGAGTTTATCATCGGGATGAATAACTTTAGCCTTTGAATTAAGATTTGAATAGGCATAATTCATAGCCTCCTCTTGTAGAGCCGAATTTCCGGAAACATAATTAGCCTGACCCGGCAGCGCTTTTCTGTCATAAAGATATCTATTTTTCAATCCCTCAAGTGCATACTCGGTATACTGCTTTCCATTCAAATATTCACCAAATAGCTCGTGGCGCATTGCTGTTTTCGTCCATCCGTGCTCATAATCAACACTGAATATAGTTTTTCCTGCCTTTCCCTGTTTGGTTGTAATAATAATAACACCATTTGCTGCACGTGAACCATATAGAGAGGTAGCAGCAGCATCCTTAAGCACCGTCATCGACTCAATATCATCTGGGTTGAGAGCAGTCATCACATTAGAGGAGATAAGTTGAGACACATCCCCTGAAACCATAGGCACACCATCAATTACATACAGAGGCTCAAGGTTTCCATTAATTGAACCAATACCTCTAATCTGTATAGTTGCTTTAGCTCCGGGTTGACCATCTGTCTGTGTTACCCTGACACCGGCTACATATCCCTGTAATGCTTTTTCAGCAGAGAGCGGTGAAGCCTCCTTCATAATCTGCTCTCCCTTTACAACCGATGCAGAACCGGTATAAGCCTCCTTTTTTACAACTCCGTATGCAACAACCATAACCTCTCCGATTTGCTGAGCCATATCATTCAAAACAATATTAAGCTCTCTCCTTGCCCCCAAAGCGGATTCATCACTCTTCATTCCAATATAAGTAACCCTCAAGATCGACTGCGGATTAACTTTATCGGACTCTATTTGGAATTTACCATCTATATCTGTAAAATAATTCAAGGTAGTTCCCACAATAAGAATAGAGGCACCAGGAAGCGGCTCTCCGCTAGAATCCTTAACAGTGCCCTTTATAAATTTCTTATTATCTCCTGATTTTCTAATCTCTTCAGGAGCACGTTTAGTAATGACTATCACATCCTTAGAAATCTCATATTTAAGATCAGTCCCCGTAAAAAGATTATCGAGAACAGATTTTAGAGATTTATTGACCATGTTTAAACTAACGTTCTTATATGCCTTCAAATCATCAGTACCATATACGAACTCAATTTTTGTTTGCTCCTTCAATTTCCAAAGGACCTGTTCAATAGAGACATTTTTTACATTAATTGTCACTTTTGTATCATCGATGGTGATGAACGACTGTAACATAAATGAAGAGAGGATCAGTACCAGAATAACGAACGATCTGAATAATCTGTTCATTTCCTGTGGAAAGTTCACTTTTGTTTGAATTATTTTCATAACTTTGTAATAAGTATTAAAAATTAAATTTTTAGGCGGGTGCAATGCTGCAACATTCCCCGCTTTTTTCATTTTTATTTCGATTCAATTATATATTCATCATTTACAAATTCCACATTAATATTGTCTAAAATATCTATAATATTCATAATATTATCTATCTGCCTCCCTTTCTCAATATTAGCCGATATTCTCTTTGAAGCGGCGCGGGCATCAATAAAACGATATTTAATACTATACCACCGCGATATATCTTTCATTACAACGGATAAAGGG
>CAYLGW010000017.1:0-39088 GCA_964383385.1 uncultured Muribaculaceae bacterium | reverse complement strand
ATGGCAGAGAAATACTACTCATTGACACCTTATAACTATTGCGGAAATAATCCGATGAATAGGATTGACCCAGATGGGAAAGAAGTGCGAATAGCTAAAGAATATCAAAGGCAATTTATAAATGACTTGCAAAATGTTTTTGGCGATAGGACAAAGATGCTTTCTTTCAATGATAATGGGACATTACAATTTGAATCATAGTAAAACAATAAGAACTAATTATACAAAATGAATATGAAAGCACATATTTTGGGGTTATTAATTTGTTTGAATGTTTTTTTAAATTTAAATGCTCAAACAGGAATTGCAGGAAATGAACAATATAATTCCTACGAGCAATGTATTTATATTGATAACTTGATTCAAGAATTAACGTCTGACATTTTTGTTAGCACATATTATTCTAAACTTAAAATATCAGATTTTAAAATATCACAAATAATTGACACCACTCGAAAAAAAAGAGAAGTGTATATCCATACTAAAAAAGCGAAAGATGGCTATCTTTATGTGAATAAATTCATTATGGATAAAGTTATAAGCTCAGATTGTGATTGGAGCAAATTGAAAATATTATATGTGTATAACAATAAGACTGTAATGACAAAGAAAGAAGTAATGCGAGTTCTTAGGTTAAGAAAAAAGCATATACAAAATTCTTAGCATATAACAAAGGCTTTCTCTCTGAAAATCAGAAAGAAAGCCTTGTTTTTTAGATTAAGGCTGACTTGTTAGTCAGTCTCTTTTTTTATATTCTCTTCTAAGAAATTTCAGGTGTACTCTCTATAACACATTAGTCTTTGCTCCAAAGACCTTAATAAATTGACTGCGTTCGTATACCTCCGGATGATTAATATTTGAATAATTTAACTTTCCTATGAAATCAGAAGTAGTTTTGAACCCTTTGTCTATCATAAAGTTATTTAAAAAACTATTAAACAAATTTAACACACCATAACCCTGCTGATAAAGGGCACTGCACAACTGAACTGTAGTTGCACCAGCCAACATCAGTTTAACCGCATCTGAAGGATCCAAAACACCTCCCGTTGCAGAAAAATCCATTCCTCTTATACACGAAGAACAAATAGCTATCCAGCGAAGCTCTCTAACATAACTGCCCTGTGCCGAAAAAGGATTTGCGCTTACAAGAGACATCTTATCAATGTCAATATCTGGTTTATAGAAACTATTGAACAATACCGCTCCTTTTGCTCCGGAATTTCTTAAAGCCGAAACAAATTCGGGGAGATTGGAATAATTGTCCCCTATTTTTACAGATATAGGTATGGTGATTTCAGAGGCAATCTCTCTAATAATATTTAACTCCTCTCTCTCTATTTTGTCACTGGTTCTGCCCGGAGAGAGCGGCATACTGTAAATATTAATTTCAAGAGCATCTGCTCCGGCACGCTCCATCTCCTTTGCAAAAGAGACCCAGCTACCAGAATCAAAACAGTTAATACTGGCAATAACTGGTATATGTACCTCTCTCTTTACTTGTGAAATAAGATCGGTATATTGTCCTATCTCTCTTCCTGCCACATAATTATTAAGCAAATCGGCATTTTCCGGATAATTTACACTACAATCCTCCAATGCACCGGCCAATTTATATATCTGCTCTTCAAAAAGAGACTTTAGAACAATCGCCCCCGCTCCAGCCTCTTCCAAAGCCTTAATATTATCTAAATTTGATGTTAGAGCGCTGCTGGCAGCGATAATAGGCGAGGATAAAGGTATCCCCAAATAATTGACAGCTATATTCCCCATAGTATCAGAGTTAATTAATTATTTATGTTGCTAAATTAGTCAATATTCAGAGACATTGAACTTAAAATTATCTCTTCTTAAGAAGATTCTTTAAAGAGACCTTATTTTCAACAATTTTCGGCAGATCTGTAATGGCTACTCTCTCCTGACTCATTGTGTCGCGATCCCTCAATGTTACCATCTTGTCCTCTAAACTCTTATGATCTACAGTAACACACAGGGGAGTTCCTATAGCATCTTGACGGCGGTATCTCTTACCAATACTATCTTTCTCGTCATATTGACAATTGAAATCATATTTGAGAGAGTCCATTATCTCCTGTGCTACCTCAGGCAGACCATCCTTCTTTAACAACGGCAGCACCGCCACTTTAATAGGAGCAAGTGCAGGATTAAACTTCATTACAACCCTCTCCTCTCCATTCTCCAATTTCTCCTCACTATATGCAGAAGAGAGCACAGCTAACACTGTTCTATCCAACCCGATAGAGGTTTCTATCACATAAGGGACATAACTCTCATTAGTTTCCGGATCAAAATACTGAATTTTCTTTCCTGAAAATTGCTGATGACGGCTCAAATCGAAATTTGTCCTTGAATGAATTCCCTCAATCTCCTTGAACCCGAAAGGAAATTCAAACTCAATATCTGTGGCAGCATTTGCATAATGAGCCAATTTATCATGATCATGAAAACGATACTTATCGTTGCCTAAGCCAATTGCCTTATGCCAAGCTAAACGCCACTCTTTCCACTTTGGAAACCATTCCATTTCAGAACCTGGACGAACAAAAAATTGCATCTCCATCTGCTCAAATTCCCTCATTCTAAAAATAAATTGCCTTGCAACAATCTCGTTTCTGAAGGCTTTACCAATTTGAGCTATTCCAAAAGGAATCTTCATCCTTCCGGTCTTCTGCACATTAAGAAAATTCACAAAAATACCTTGGGCGGTCTCTGGTCGTAAATAAAGCACATCACTCTCATCAGAGACACTGCCAATCTTTGTACTGAACATTAAATTGAATTGACGAACCTCAGTCCAATTTTTAGTACCGGAAATAGGACAAACAATCTCACAATCCAATATCAATTGCCTTAAAGCCGAAAGATCATTAGCATTCAGGGCGGCCACCATTCTGCCCCTGCAGGCCTCTATCTTTTCGTTATTACGCTTAACATTAGGGTTTGTCTCTCTAAATTTAGCCTCATCAAATGCATCTCCAAACTTTTTTCTACCCTTCTCAACCTCTTTATTGTTTTTCTCCTCAAGTTTACCAATATAATCCTCGAGCAATACATCCGCCCTATAACGCTTCTTTGAGTCCTTATTATCGATTAAAGGATCATTAAAAGCTCCAACATGTCCTGAAGCCTCCCATATCTTAGGGTGCATAAAAATAGCCGAATCTATACCTACAATATTTTCGTGCATCTTCACCATGGAGTCCCACCAATATCTCTTAATATTATTTTTGAGCTCAGATCCAAGTTGGCCATAATCGTATACGGCTCCCAACCCATCATAAATCTCACTAGAAGGAAAAATAAACCCGTACTCCTTGGTATGGGCAATTAAATTCTTAAAAAGCTCTTCCTGTGTCATAATTATATAATTAGTCTTCGTTAATTTTCACGTGCAATAACCTGTTTTAAAAGATATTGGGCAAAAGGCCTGTTAGGTAACTCCTTGTGTGGAACAATAAGATCCGGCTCATTCACCTCAACCGGTCTGCAAATAAAAGTACCCGGCAGCCGACCCTCTTTGCGAATCTCCCCCTCTCCTGCCGTAGCCTCCTCTACTGAAACAGCCTCCAAACCTTCATAAAACAAAATATCAATATCTATCAATCTGGAATGATACACTCTATTCCCATCACTATCGTAACGATTACCCTCTGAATGTCTCTCTCTGCCAAGCTCCTTCTCAATCTCCAGACAAACATTTAAAACCTCCCGCACATTAAGCAGCGTCTTTGCCGAAAGAGCCATATTAATAAATTTCTTCTCACTCTCAAATCCAACAGGATCAGTTTCAATCATATCAGAGAGTACAAACATCGGCATTAACAACTTTAAAGCAGCCTCCTCGCTGAGTACTCTCGATATATTACCCTTTTCGGCAGTACCCTGTAAAAGAGGTTCACTTCGCATAAGATCGGCCGTCCCCTCTAAAATAGTCGGCAGAAGCCTCTCAGAAAGTTTGGAGCAGGCACTTCTTAAAAGAGCAGCCCTATCTCCCAAATTACTACCTAAAAGCAAATATACCCTGTTCATAATGAGTCTATCCCTTATTTTACAACATTCCCAACTCCAATTTAGCCTCCTCACTCATCCTATCCTGATTCCACGCAGGCTCAAAAACCAACTCTATAGCTACATCTGTCACTCCCGGAACCTCCTTTACCGCCTCATTTACCTGATCGAGAACCTCATCGGCAAGCGGACAATTAGGAGCAGTAAAAGTCATCTTTATAAACACCTTATTACTCTCATCAATCCTCACCTCATAAATCAACCCCAGATCATAAATATTTACCGGTATCTCCGGATCATATACCTGTCGTAATGCTCTCACGACATTTTTTTCCATTTCCTGTTTTTCAACTGCTTTCATAATGTCTCTATAGAATCTGTGACTGTTTTTCTTGCTCTCTATACGCCAAAGCATAGAGATGTATCTGTTTGAGCATAGAAACCAACCCATTGGCCCTTGTTGGAGAAAGATTCTCTTTTAAACCTATCTCCTCTATAAAAGAGAGATCAGCCGCCAGAATCTCCTCAGGAGTATGACCACTATAAACTCTTATAAGTAAAGATATTATACCTTTAGTAATAATAGCATCGCTATCCGCTTTAAAAAATAATTTACCATCGGCATAACTACTCTGAAGCCATACTCTGCTCTGGCATCCTTTAATGAGATTGGACTCAACCTTTTCCTTTTCCTCTATAATTGGAAGATCTTTTCCAAGTTCAATAAGATACTCGTATTTATCCATCCAGTCTGTAAATACGGAGAACTCCTCTATAATATTTTTCTCTTCCTGCTTAATAGTCATCTTTCTAAATTTAAAAAGAGACCGGCGATGGTTTTCAGACGGCCTCTTAATATTATTGAGCCTAGTAGTGGACTCGAACCACCAACCTCATACTTACGAGATATGTACTCTACCATTGAGTTAACTAGGCAAATTGAACAGCAAAAATAGCTATAAAAAATCAATTATAAAAGCATTCGCCCCACCCTCTTAACTCCCTCTACAAAATATTGGGCCTCCTCAAGGGTATTATATGGAGCAAACGAAGCTCTCACCATACTTGTAACGCCGAATCTTGCCATAACAGGCTCAGCACACATCATTCCGGTACGCACAGCAATCCCGAGCTTATCGAGTATTTGGGCAATATCCCCAGCATTAACCCCTTTAATATTCAGAGAAAACAAAGGAATCTTCTTCTCTGCATTCCCGTATATCTCAATACCCTCTATTTTAGGTAGCTCTCTCCTCATATAATCAATTATCTCCTTCTCATTAGTAGCAACAGCCCTTCCTATTTCACCCTCCCTGATCTCCTTAGCAAAATCCAAAGCAGGTTTTAAAGCAGCATTCGCTATAAAATTCGGAGTTCCGGCCTCGAATTTAAGAGGAAGAGGCGCATAACTTGTCTCCTCAAATGTCACGGTATCAACCATATCTCCACCTCCCATATATGGAGGCATCTCCTCAAGAAGGTCGCGCTTTCCGTAAAGAATACCGGAACCCGTCTCTCCATAAACCTTATGAGCAGAAAATGCATAAAAATCACACCCCATAGCAATCACATCAACCCCAGTATGCACAATCCCCTGCGCCCCATCAACAAGCACTGGAATATTATGAGCATGAGCCATTCCAATCAAAGATTCAATGGGATTTATTACGCCCAGAACATTGGAAATCTGGGTAGCTGCAACAATTTTAACCCTGCTGTCAACTATATCATCGAATTTATCCAATTCCCACTCCCCTTTATCATTAATGGGCAGTACCCTGACACTCGCTCCAGCATATTTACAGGCCAATTGCCATGGAACAATGTTAGAATGATGAGAATCGCCTGTAATAACCACAACATCTCCCTTATTTAAAAACCTCCTCCCGAAGGATGAAGCAACGAGATTAATGGATGCAGTTGTACCGGAAGTAAAAATAATATTCTCCCTTGTAGGAGCATTAATAAACTCCCTCACTCTCTCACGGGCACTCTCGTAAAGAGCCGTTGTATCATCGCTCAATTTATACATGGCCCTATGAACATTAGCATTTGTACGACTGTTCATCTCATTCAACAAAGCAATTACGGTGTCAGGCTTTTGAGAGGTGGCTGCATTATCGAGATAGACAAGATTTTTCCCATATACCTGCTGCGAAAGAGCAGGGAATCTGTCTCTTATAGTATTAATTATCGGGTTACTCATTTCTTCATAAATATAATATTTACAAAATTAACAACAAACTTTTAGTTTCCATATAAAAAATATAAATTTGTAACTTTGTAAACAGGTTAGAAACTAAAAGCGGCAATAGCTAAATCAGAATATGTACTATTACATTACAGGTTCATTAATTGAATCCACACCTACCGAGGCGGTTATTGAAAACAACGGCATCGGTTATAAACTACAGATATCACTCCAGACATACTCAGATATACAAGGTTTAAATGAGGCCAAACTATACATATACCACCATTTAAGAGAAGATATTGAACTTTGGTACGGCTTCTTTTCAAAAGAGGAGAGAAATATCTTTCTAATGTTGATAGAGGTGAACGGAATAGGGCCTAATACTGCAAGAATGATGCTTTCATCCCTTACACCGGAAGAACTTAAAACGGCTATTATAGCTGAAGATGTAAATAAAATAAAAAGTGTGAAGGGAATAGGTCTTAAAACAGCCCAGAGAGTAATCATTGATCTCAAAGATAAAATCATTAAAGGTGGTGCACAATCCGATGCTCTCTTCCCCGGCGAATCATCTAAAAACAAAGAAGAAGCTCTATCTGCCCTTGTATTACTCGGCTTCAGTAAATCTGCTGCCGATAAAGTCATCTCAGAGATTCTAAAAGAGAAACCTTCCACTACTCTGGAAGAACTAATAAAATTTAGCCTCAAAAGGCTTTAGAAATTTAAATGTTAAAAATTTGTGAAGTACAAAGAATAGTATAAATTTGCACTCCATTAAACAATACAAAAAACAAAAAATTATGAATATTCCAACAAATCTTAAGTATTCCACCGACCACGAATGGGTAAAAATCGATGGTAACATTGCTACAATAGGCATCACAGATTTCGCTCAGAGCCAATTAGGCGATATCGTTTTCGTAGACATTCAAACAGAAGGTGAATCTTTAAATAAAGGTGAGACCTTTGGTGCTATTGAGGCTGTTAAAACAGTAGCAGATGCTCTTATGCCTATTTCAGGTAAAGTAATTGAGGTTAACTCAGAATTAGAAAGTAACCCGGAGATGGTTAATTCGCATCCTTACGATGAGGGTTGGATGATTAAAATTGAGATGAGCGATCCATCAGAAGCCAACTCTCTAATGGACGCAAAAGCATACGAAGGAATCTGTAAATAATCTTTTCCACGTTGCTATTATAGGTGACCGAAAAGTATTGGTTTACAGTACTTTTGGTCACCTTATTATTTTATTTACCTAAAACCTGCAATTAAACATGGAACCCACCAGAATTTTTGACCTATTAGACAGACTTCTCGAAAAATACCCCGATAAAAATGACATTTTCGCCAAAAGTTTAAAGGGGTGTTGGAGAAAAATCAGTGTTAAAGAATACAGAAAAAACTCATATTATCTTGCTGCCGCCTTTCTCAATTTAGGTCTTACACAAAACGACAAAGTAATTATTGTCTCCAACAATCGCCCTGAATGGAATTTTATAGATATGGCGCTTGGGTTAGCCCGTATAATACCTGTTCCTGTTTACACCACCTTAAGTGACGACGATTTCAGTTATATTATAAGACATAGCGAGGCCAAAGTTATCTGTGTTGGTAATGACATAATTCTTGCTCATTTACTCCCAGTTTTAAAGAAACTGCCGGTAAAACCGATTGTAATTATGATGGACAACCACGATGTAGGAAAAGAGGGTGAATTAATGCAGTTTATAAACTTAAGTACCCTTATAGAGGAGGGAAAAGCCACCTATTCCCAACATCTCCCAAAGATTGAAGAGAATAAAAAGGAGATAAAACCCGATGATCTATTTACAATAATCTATACATCGGGAACAACAGGCACTCCAAAGGGAGTAATGCTTTCTCATCACAACCTTCTCTTTAACGCAATAGGCCACGCTGTAAAACAGATAAAGGATCACAAAAGCAAAATGCTGAGTTTTTTGCCCTTATGCCACATATACGAAAGAAGTATGAACTATGAATACCAGTATCTTGGCATAAGTACATACTACGCAGAAAGCCTCTCTACAATAGCAGCCGATCTTACCAGCTGCCATGCCGATGGTTTCTGCGGTGTCCCGAGGGTGCTCGAACAAATGTTTGTAAAGCTCGAAAGTGCGGGTAAAAATTTAAAAGGAATAAAAAAGGAGATTTACCATTGGGCATTCAAGTTTGGAACCTCATTCGATAACTACAATAATTCTCCTCTCTATCTAATTAAATGGAGAATAGCCGATAAGCTTGTCTATTCCAAATGGCGCGCTGCACTTGGCGGAAAAGAGATGTTGGTTGTTTCCGGAGGATCTGCCATAAACGAAAAGATTATCAGGTTATTCAATGCAGCAAAACTGCATATTTTTGAGGGATACGGAATGACCGAAACATCGCCTGTGATAGCAGTTAATAACCCTATAGAGGGAATAAATATTATTGGAACAGTTGGTAAACCCATGGAGGGAACAGAGATGAAAATAGCAGGTGATGGCGAAATTTTGACTCGTGGACCTCACATCATGTTGGGTTACTACAAAGACCCAGATTATACAAGCGAAGTAATAGACAACGAAGGCTGGTTCCATACCGGAGATATTGGCACAATGGTAGAGGGTAAATATCTTAAACTTACAGACCGCAAAAAGGAGATATTCAAACTTTCGCTCGGAAAATATGTTGCCCCGCAAGTAATTGAGAATATGCTCAAAGATTCTTCCTATATAGAAAATTGCATTGTCATTGGAGCGAATCAGAAGTTCGCCTCGGCTATTATAGTGCCAAATATCAGCAAATTACACTATTGGGCAGCCAAAAGAAGAATTGATTACAGCTCCAATGAAGAATTACTGAATAAAACAGAGGTAATTGATAAGATACACAGAGAAGTAAAGCAGATTAACGAGAAGTTAGCTCCTCACGAGCAAATTAAAAAGGAACGTATTGTTGTAGAAGAGTGGAGTACCTCAAACAATATGCTCTCACAGACACTGAAGCTTAAGAGAAGTGCGATTAAAAACCACTACAGATCTCTTATCGCCGATATATATAACACAGATAAACAGTATATTGCATAGATAACTCATCTATTCATTCAATATTCGGTTTCATTCTGCAAGCATTCATATAAAACCATGCCCCTATTCCATCTTTACCTTCTATATGGAATAATTCCGTTCCACGTGGAACTGGTTATCTTCCAAAATAAATAAGAATAATTGAAATATCTGCCGGTGAAACACCCGGGATACGAGCCGCTTGAGCAATAGTTGTTGGTCTAAGGCGGTTAAGTTTCTGACGAGCCTCTATAGAAAGGGAGGTAAGTTTTAAAAAGTCGAAATCTAATGGTATAGAGACATTCTCAAGTTTTAGCAACTTTGATGCAATTCGTTCTTCTCGTTTAATGTACCCCTCATATTTAATTGATATCTCGGCAGATTCGAGTATTTGACTAAATAATAGGTTCTTTGAATCTAATATAAATGATTCATCAAAATTAATAGTATCCGAATGAATATAATTAGGAATATATGGAAGAACACTGGTAGAAGAATTTGCAGGTAAATCGCTCTGTTTTAAGTTATTCAAGAAGATTGTTCCTTGTGGAACATTACTTAAAAGAGCAAATAACTTAACATTTGGACGAGTAAGAATTTCCGACAACCTCTTTTTTTGTGTTAAAACAGTATCACCTATAGATGAGAGGTATTTATTTACCTGGTCCGGAGAGGCTGAATTATCATTTAAAAAATCAACAAGTGAATTTACAGAAGAATACTTGTTTTGGAAGAGTGAAAATCTCTCTGCTGAAGCTAACCCTATCTTATAACCGATGGCGGTCAGGCGGGCATCTGCATTATCCTGTCGCAATAAAATTCTATATTCAGCACGAGATGTAAACATACGGTATGGTTCATCTACTCCTTTTGTAACTAAATCATCAATTAAAACTCCAATCATTGATTGGTCACGTTGTAAAATGAGAGGTTCCTCACCTCTTAAAAGAAGAGTAGCATTAATGCCGGCAATCAAACCTTGAGCAGCTGCCTCCTCATATCCGGTAGTTCCATTAACTTGACCTGCAAAAAATAGATTGGATATAAGTTTTGATTCAAGAGTACGTTTAAGTTGAGTCGGTTGAAAATAGTCGTACTCCACAGCATAAGCGGGCCTGAAAAGTTGAGCCTTCTCAAGACCCGGAATATTGCGGATAGCCTCTATCTGAATCGTCATTGGGAGAGAGGAAGAAAAACCTTGAAGATAAAATTCGTTTGTATTCCAGCCCTCTGGTTCCAAAAAGAGTTGATGAGAAGTTTTCCCCTGAAAGGTCTTTATCTTATCCTCTATACTCGGACAATACCTTGGACCCTTTCCGTGGATCTTCCCGGAAAAGAGAGGAGAATATTTAAACCCACTTTGCAATATTTCATGAACCCTCTCATTGGTATGAACCATGTAACAACATCTTTGCTTAACTCCTGACTGAATTGGAGAGAGGGAATTTAAATAAGAAAAACGTTCCGGAAGGGAGTCACCCTCCTGTACCTGAAGGGAAGATAAATCAATTGACTTTGCATCTATTCTTGGAGGGGTGCCGGTTTTCATTCGGTCAGTTAAAATTCCAATAGAAAAAAGTTTTTCTGTTAGCCCCATAGAGGAAGGCTCCCCTACTCTCCCACCCGAGATCATCTGTGAGCCTATAAATAGCTTCCCATTTAAAAAAGTTCCCGCTGTTAGAATCGCGTATTTGCAACAAAACTCAGCCCCAAGTTCAGTCTTAACGCCTACAACACACCCTTTATCTATAACTAAGTCATTTACAGTATCTTGCCAAATATTTAGATTTTGTGTATGCTCCAAAAGAAATCGCCAATTGTAAGAGAAGAAAACACGATCACATTGAGCACGCGGACTCCACATAGCAGGGCCTTTGGATCGATTGAGCATACGAAATTGAATTGTGCTTGCATCTGTAATAATGCCGGTGCCTCCACCGAGTGCGTCTATCTCTCGCACAATCTGTCCTTTAGCTATACCACCAATTGCCGGATTGCAAGACATTTGAGCTATCTTATTCATATCCATAGTAATAAGAAGGACTTTTGATCCCATTTTTGCAGAGGCATACGCTGCTTCGCATCCGGCATGGCCGGCACCTATTACTATAATATCGAAATTAGTCTCCATTTGGTAAAAAGATTTGATTCAATTTATTAATATCAAGCTGGGAAAGAAGTTCATCCTCTTTATTATGTATAACAATCTGTTCATTTTCGAGAGCATCATTGTAGCCGGTCATATGAAGTATACCATGAATAATGACACGGTATAACTCTCTTTCAAAAGATTGTCTGTATTCGAGAGAATTTGAATATACAGTCTCTAAACTAATGTATAACTCTCCGGAAAGAGTTTTATTGAAGGTATAATCGAATGTAATAATATCGGTATAATAATCATGAGAGAGAAATTTCTTATTTATATCAAGAAGATAGCCATCGGAACAAAAAATTATATTGACCTCCCCTACTTTGTAACCCGAAACTGTAAGATAGTCTTTAATCCAACCTTTAATCAATCTCGGATGTTTGAAGCTGAATCTGTGATCATTAGAAAAAAACTGAATCATATTATAAAAAAATATCGGCAAATGTAACTATAAAGAAAGTATTTGAAAAATAATATTTATAAGTACGGCAAGGATTTTGTAAAATTAAAATTGTGTGATGTTTAGTCATAAAAAAGAGCGAATTTTTTCTTATAATAAAATAAATTATTAACTTTACACGTTGCAAGAAGCAAGCAAATAATTTAAATTATATGGAAGTTAAAAAATCAACCAAAGCAAATCTTGAGGACAAGAAGTTACTGCTAAGAGAAATAGGTCTGGTAGTATCATTATTAGTTGTTCTCGGAGCCTTCCAGTGGAGTAATAAAGGCAAAACTGAAACAAGCATGACTGAAGAGACTGCTGTTGCTGTTGAAGAGGAATCAGTTCCTATTACAACAGATGTACCTCCACCACCACCAGAAGCTCCAAAGGAACCTGTTATGTCCGATGTTATTGATATCGTAGACAACAACGTAAAAGTTGATAACACTCTACTTATCTCTAACGAGGATAACAATTTAGGCGTAGCCATTAAGGAATATGTAGTAGAGACAAAACACGCAGAAGAGGTGATTGAAGATGCTCCTATTCCGTTTGCAATCGTAGAGCAAAAACCTACTTTCAGAGGTGGAGACCAGAATGACTTTACAAAATGGGTATTCTCTAATATAGTGTACCCCGAAATCGCAAAGGAAAATGGTATCCAGGGCCGCGTAACTTTACAATTTACAGTAGATGTAGACGGATCTGTAAAGAATGTAACAGTTCTTAGAGGTATAGATTCCGCTCTCGACAAAGAGGCTGTTAGAGTTGTTTCAAGTTCACCTAAATGGGAACCGGGCAGACAGCGTAATAAAGCAGTGAAAGTAACCTTTACTTTCCCTGTTATCTTCCAATTGAGATAATTTTTGGAAATGAATTAAAAAAGGCTGGCTGAAAGGTCAGCTTTTTTTATCTATATATGATTAAGTTTTTAAATTTGCAGCTCAAGAGGAGAATGAATTTATGGAAAAAGCAATATTCGTATCGGTACAGACACCGAATGAGACAAATGAACAAATTATTGAATATCTTGGAGAACTAAGGTTTTTGGCAGAAACAGCAGGAGTATTAGGCGATAAAGAATTCATACAGAAGCTTGTTAAAAGAGACTCTAAAACTTATGTGGGATCGGGCAAGATAGAGGAACTTAAAACATATATAGAAGATAATCTGATAAATGTCGCAATATTTGATGATGAATTATCTCCATCGCAATTGAAAAATCTCGATAATTTGCTTGGGTGCAAAATATTGGATAGAACAACATTGATTCTCGATATTTTTGCACAGAGAGCTAAAACCGCTTATGCTAAAACACAAGTGGAACTTGCTCAATATCAATATTTGTTGCCAAGGTTGACAAGAATGTGGACACATCTTGAAAGACAACGCGGAGGTATAGGAATGAGAGGACCTGGAGAGAGCCAAATTGAAACCGACAGGCGAATTATTCTCGACAGAATAAGCAAATTGAAAGATCAACTGAAGAAAATAGACCGCCAAATGGCCTCACAAAGGGGAAACAGGGGTAATATGGTACGCATAGCTTTGGTGGGTTACACAAATGTCGGCAAAAGTACAATAATGAACTTACTCTCTAAAAGTGAAGTTTTTGCAGAAAATAAACTGTTTGCAACATTAGATACCACAGTAAGAAAAGTTGTTATAGAAAACGTGCCTTTTTTATTGAGCGACACAGTGGGATTTATAAGAAAACTACCTCATCAGCTTGTGGAATCGTTTAAGAGTACCCTCGATGAAGTAAGAGAGGCCGATATACTTATGCACGTTGTTGATATTTCTCACAGCAACTTTGAAGCGCAAATTAAAGTAGTGAAGCAAACATTACAGGAAATAGGTGCAGGTGAAAAGCCTACTTATATGGTTTTCAATAAAATAGATGCATATAAATATGAAGAACACAGCGAGTTTTCTATAGAAGAAAAGAAGCCTCAAAACTATTCACTTGAGGAGCTTAAACATTCATGGATGTATAAAGAAAACTCCCCGGCAATTTTCATCTCGGCAAAAGAAAAAATGCACATCGATAAGATGCGTAACGACCTCTATAAAATGGTTGCCGAAATTCACGCGGGCAGATTCCCTTTTAATAATTTTCTGTGGTAATAATTTCTAGTGTACGATCAGGGGCCTCTATAAATGAATTATGTCCGGTATTCTCAATTGTATAACACTGTGCATTAGGTATCAACTCCTTAATTCTTAACGCTTCTTCATTAGAAATAAATTCGTCGGAGTCTCCAAAAATAAATTTAACAGGAATTTTAAGGGTTTTAAGAAAATCTGTATTGTCGGGCCTATCTATCATTCCCCGTACAGAGGCGACAATACCATTAGGATCATGAGATTCGCAGATCTCAACTGTCTCTTCTATCTTTGAATCGAATCGCCTTCTATTAATCTCAGCATACATTTTTGGAATACTCAGAGAGGCAAGAATATGAAGTCTTGCTTTTAAAATAACCTCCATCTCTTTCTGCCTGCTTTTAAGTTTACTTTCCGACTCGGCAAAAGGGGTAGAGTTCAACATAATCAAAGAGGTTGCAAGTTCCGGATAAAGTCTTGTTACATATTGAGATATATAGCCACCTAAAGAGTGACCGGCTAAAATACATTTGTCAACTTTGCATATATCATGAACAACACCATAAACTACTTTGGCACAAAACTCCATAGAGTTCTTATCCGGGCAAGAAAGGCTCAAACCGTGACCCGGGAGATCAATTGAGATAACCCTGAAATTATGCCTCTCCAAAAGGTCAGAAAATTCAGAGAAAACATACAAGGTCTCCATATAGCCATGTAATAAAACTATAGTAGTATCTCCTTTTTTAGAGTCGGAGATATGCACTGGAAGAGTATTTGTAGTAGCAAAGAATTCCATATTTTTTTACAAAAATAGCAAAAAATAAATATTTATTATAACTTTGAAGTGTGAAGAAATAACATAGATAATAACAAAACAGATTAAAGTATGAGATTAATTAAAAAAACATTCATGACAGTTGTTCTTTCTGCAGTCATGTTGGGTGGTATGTCTCTATTATCAGGTTGTTCAAGTGATGAAGCAACACCTGCCAATCTTAACGGCAAATGGGAACTTAAAAGCGGTAATGTTGCAATATCATATCAATACAACCAGACAGTTTATGGAGACGATCCTACAAAAGCAGATGCAGCTTTGGCTAAACTTAAAACTTTCGTTACAGATATTCAGAAAAACCTTTCAAAAGTTAAAGCAATTAACATCACCTTACCATCTACCGTCTCAATTTCATATGAAGATGGCACTAGTGAGTTAGGAACTATTGTTGTAAATGATGTGTCAGATTCCTATAAGACGTTTAAAATCACAAGCATGGATTCTAATCTAATAATAGAGGGGGAAGCAAATGCAACAACGATGTTAATTTACTACGGCAAAACATATATTCTTCCTATCCTACACGCCTCTTTATCAGAGGAAGAATATACCTATTTTGATTCTTTATTCCAATCAATTATAGGTGTTGCTGAGTTTGCAAAAACCTCATAAATCTAACACTAATAAATAAAAAAACCTGCCTCTTAAGGCAGGTTTTTTTTATCTTTATTAGAGAGACATTCCTCTCTAATAATTTACGATTAGTCCTTCAATTTTGCGCACAAATACTCACGATTAAGTCTTGCAATATGCTCAATTGATATACTCTTAGGACATTCCATTTCACAAGCTCTTGTGTTGGTACATCCGCCGAAACCAAGTTCGTCCATCTTTGAAACCATCTTCTTAACACGCCTTGCAGCCTCTATTTTTCCCTGCGGAAGCAAAGCCAAAGTGCTAACTCTTGCGGCAACAAACAACATTGCAGAACCGTTTTTACATGTAGCAACACATGCACCACAACCTACACATGCGGCAGCATCCATACTCTCATCTGCTTTCGCTTTAGGAATAGGAATAGCATTAGCATCAGGAATTCCTCCTGTATTAACAGAGATAAATCCTCCGGCCTGCTGAAGTGTATCGAAAGCTGTTCTATCTACAACAAGGTCTTTGATAACAGGAAAAGCAGCGCTTCTCCATGGTTCAATTGTAATGGTATCGCCATCCTTGAATTTACGCATATGTAACTGACAGGTTGTTACACCTGAGTCAGGTCCATGAGCCCTACCGTTAATATATAGTGAACATGCACCACATATACCTTCGCGGCAATCGTGGTCGAAACTTACCGGACCACTGCCCTGACAACCTTTATTGACAGCAACAGGGTCTATTTGATCTTTAATAAGTTGCTCGTTAAGGATATCGAGCATCTCAAGGAAAGAACTGTCAGGAGAAATATCTTTAACACTATATGTCTCAAAATGTCCCTTTTCCTTTGCGTTTTTCTGACGCCATATTTTTAATGTCAAATTCATATCTTCTTCCTCCTTAGTCTTTATAATTTCTTGTAGCTACTTGGATATTTTCATATTTAAGAGGCTCCTTATGTAATTCAGGCGCCTTCTCCTCTCCCTCATATTCCCAAGCCGAAACATACATGAATTTATCGTCATCGCGTTTTGCCTCACCCTCCTCGGTCTGCATCTCCTCGCGGAGGTGACCTCCACAAGATTCGCGTCTATTAAGAGCATCGATAGCCATTAGTTTGCCTATCTCAATAAAATCCGCAAGCCTTAGAGCCTTTTCGAGCTCCTGATTAAAGCTCTTATCATCGCCGGCAACATATACGTTACTCCAAAACTCTTTCTTTATTTTGTCTAACTCCTCAATAGCTTTCTTCAATCCGGTCTCGTTTCTTGCCATTCCCACAAATTCCCACATAGCATGTCCAAGCTCCTTATGAATAGTATCTACTGATTTTTTACCATTGATAGCCATAATTTTAGCAATCTTCTCCCTAACCTCATTCTCTGCAGCTACAAACTCCGGAGAATTAGTATCTACCTTAGGTGCTTGAATATTATGAGATAGGTAATCGCCTATTGTGTAAGGCAAAATAAAGTATCCGTCTGCCAATCCCTGCATAAGAGCAGAGGCACCCAATCTGTTTCCACCATGGTCGCTGAAATTAGCCTCTCCTATTGCATAAAGTCCCGGAACTGTAGTTTGAAGATTATAATCTACCCAAAGACCACCCATTGTATAGTGTATTGCAGGGTAAATCATCATCGGCTGCTCATAAGGATTGGTATCGGTAATCTTTTCATACATCTGGAATAAATTACCATAACGCTCTGTAATAACGTGCTTTCCAAGCCTTTCTATTGCCGTTTTAAAATCAAGGAATACAGCAAGTCCTGTCTCGTTAACTCCAAAACCGGCATCACATCTCTCTTTTGCCGCTCTTGAGGCAACATCACGAGGAACAAGGTTTCCAAATGCAGGATATCTCCTCTCCAAATAGTAATCTCTCTCCTCTTCGGGTATATCAGAAGGTTTTATCTGTTTTTTGCGTATTTTTTCTACATCCTCTTTTTTCTTAGGCACCCAAATTCTTCCATCATTTCTCAACGATTCGCTCATAAGAGTCAATTTGGATTGTTGAGATCCGTGAACCGGTATACATGTAGGGTGAATCTGCGCAAAACAAGGGTTAGCAAAGAATGCTCCCTTTTTGTAGCATTGCCAAGCAGAGGATCCGTTGCTGTTCATAGCATTTGTAGAGAGGAAATATACGTTACCGTATCCACCACTTGCAATAACAACCGCATGAGCTCCGAATCTTTCTATCTCTCCGGTTATAATATTTCTTGCTATGATTCCTTTAGCCTCACCATTTACTAAAACAAGATCCAACATCTCGTGACGAGGATAACTCTTTACAGTACCTTTTGCAACCTGCCTGTTCATCGCTGCATAAGCACCTATTAACAACTGCTGTCCGGTTTGTCCTCGTGCATAGAAAGTACGGCTAACCTGCGCGCCTCCAAAAGAACGGTTATCAAGTAAACCACCATAATCCCTTGCGAATGGAACTCCTTGGGCAACACATTGATCTATAATATTATTACTTACCTCAGCAAGACGGTAAACATTTGCCTCCCTGCTTCTATAGTCACCACCTTTAATGGTATCGTAAAATAATCTGTATACGGAGTCATTGTCGTTTTGGTAATTTTTTGCTGCATTAATACCTCCTTGAGCTGCAATCGAGTGAGCTCTTCTTGGAGAATCGCTGATACAAAATACCTTGACATTATAGCCTAAAGCTCCTAAAGAAGCTGCGGCTGATGCTCCGCCTAAGCCGGTACCAATTACAATGATATCCAATTTACGCTTATTTGCCGGACTGACAACCTTAATGTGAGCCTTATGGTTTGTCCATTTGTCAGCTAAAGGCCCTTCCGGTATGTGTGATATTAATTTATCGGCCATTTCAAACAATTTAAAAATTTGCACAATTTTAGTCACTTTTTAGCAATTTACCAATTATTCCATTATATTTATTACTTTTACAAGTGATTTGTAAAGCAATTCTAATAACACTTCTCATGTTATGAAACCCAACATAACCCATATAATAGAATCTTCACTGATTGTGAAAAAAGAAATAAAGGTAACTAATGGCTACCATACTCACTTTAAAATCAATTATACGTGTATGAAAACAATTCTCTCTCTTCTTCTATTATCTCTCTTTATAACCTATCCTGTCTATTCTCAGAATATCTCAGATACCGGTAAACAAAAAGAAGAGAAAATGAGCCGTGCCGAGAGAAAAGCAGCAAAGGCAGCGGAAATTGCAAAGGATATTGAAAAATATATCGCTAATAAGAAATTTTATATAGAAATTTATAAAATCTTTCCTCAGGGAGAATCTCCGAAAATTGTCTCCGGAAGCTACTCCTTTCGGTTTAGCAACGACTCCATCTCTTGCTACCTTCCCTACTACGGCACCTCAAAAACTCCTGTATATGGAGGTCAAAATCAAGCAATAGAGACAAAAGGGCAACTTGTTCAGCCTACAATAACCTACGATAAAAAATCAGAAAGCCACATACTCGGCTTTTCTTTAAAAAATGAGAACACTCTGGAAAAGTGGAATTGTAAAATACAAATTTTCAATAACAAGGTTGCCTATATAGCTTTAGACACTCCCTCAAAATCCAATATAACGTACACGGGAGAGATGATCACCGATAATAAATAATAACCCCTCTATACTTATTAATAATCATGCAAAAGAAAGAGTTAACCACAATTATTTTTTTAATTTTTTTCATAATAACTCAAAATGGCTCTTCTCAAAACAACTTGAATCAATTAAATCTGATTCCACAGCCCTCATCTGTCGTTGTACACGAAGGTTGCTTTAAAATCAATTCAAATACAACCATTAAAAGCAATAACCCCTTTTGCGGCACCTACCTTAAAGAGAAGATTGAGCATGCTTCCAAATACAAAATAAATCTTTTATCCTTTGAAAAGGCCAATTCAAATCAACTTCAAGATGAAGAAAACTCTATAGTAATCACTATTTTGCCCGGTATAACTCCTAATAAAGAGGGTTACAATCTCTCTGTAAACGAAAGGAGAATTACCATTGCAGCTTCTACTCAAGCAGGTGCATTTTATGGAATCCAATCTCTTCTTCAACTACTCCCGCCCTCCATATATGGTACCCCGACGGGGTTTGAAAAATGGTCGGTTCCGGCTGTAGAAATATCGGATAGCCCTCTCTTTGCATATAGAGGTTTCATGCTTGATGTCTCCAGAACTTTTTTTGATATCGGGGTACTTTACAACTATGTAGATTGGCTTTCATATCATAAATTAAATAAATTTCATCTACACCTTGCAGATGACAATGGTTGGAGAATAGAGATAAAAAAATATCCAAAACTCACCAGAGAGGGAGCCTGGAGAGGAGAGGGGGAGATTCTTCCGGCCACTTTCGGCTCCGGCGACAAACGATACGGCGGATTCTATACACAAAAGCAGTTGAAAGCTCTTATAAAATATGCTGCTGAAAGAAATATTGAAATTATCCCCGAAATAGATTTGCCCGGCCATAGTAAAGCTTTGGCTGCATGCTATCCGGATGTCTTGTGCAACACCACAAAGGAGTTTGCAAGCGTACAAGGAGAAACAGGTAATGTGCTCTGTATTGGGAATGAAAATAACTATAAGATTCTTTATAACATATTTAAGGAGATTGCTGCTCTATTCCCAAGCGATTATATTCATATCGGTGGAGATGAGGTTAATATGGATAATTGGAAAGCATGTCCGCTCTGTACAAAATTGATGCAGGAGAGGGGTATGACCCAACCTGAACAATTGCAAAATTATTTTGTAAGAAGATTGGAGATAATTATAGAAAAATTGGGCAAAAAAATGGCCGGGTGGGATGAAATTATTGAGGGTGGAGAGTTAAATCCACAAACAAGAGTATATGCCTGGAGAGACATTAAAACAGGTTTGCGCTCAGCAGAGAAGGGACAGCCTACCATAATGCAACCTGCCCAATATTTTTACGTGGATATGAAGCAATCTCCCGTTGAAAGAGGCCATAACTGGGCAGCTATTGTAACTCTTGAAAAACTCTATTCATTTAATACTAAAAATTTAAATAATAATATAATTGGAGTTCAGGCCGGATTATGGACTGAATTGCTAAACAGACCACCACGTTTTATAGAATATCAAACATTCCCAAGGCTCTCCGCTCTTGCAGAGGTGGGGTGGAGCGATAATGACAAACGAGTCTGGAATGATTTTAATTACAGATTAACCAAAACCCACTATGAAAGGCTATATAATATGGGAATAGCTTTCCGTCTTCCAATGCCAGATGTAACATACAATAATAATAAATTAAAAGTAACTCTTCCATATGACTGGGCTATAGTAAGATACACATCCGACAAGACGGAGCCTAATCAATCCTCCTCAATATACTGCGGAGAAATAACCACCGATTCTCCTGAAAATTACAGATTTGCCACTTTTTACGGCACTTTTGACAAAAGTATTACCGTAGGAGCCAACAATATAGAGTTACATCACTATCTCTCCCCTAAGACAACTGTCTCTACAAATCTGTTATATAGCTCTGAAAAACAATTAAGTAATCTGACAGATTATAAATTTGATACATACTTCAGGAGTAAAGGTAAGGCTAAGGCCGGCGACTACATAATTTATACCTTTGAGGAGCCAGTAGAATGCTCCTCTATAACTATTGAGACCGGTATTCCAAATATTGATTTCTATGGAATAACAAACGGCCACGTAGAGTACAGCTACGACGGAAACACTTGGTTAAAGGGTGATTATTTCTACGAACACCGCGCAATAATATACCCTTCACAAGCGGTAAAATCAGTAAAGCTTTCAATAGACGGGACTAACGACGGGCCTACCTCCCTCTGTCTGCAGGATCTTAAAATAGAGTGAGGAGAGTGTTAAACAGAAAGACTCCTAAATCACCTACGGCAATACAATATTGACCGTTAATTTGGGAATTCCGTTCTTGATAGCTTGTAAATTAGCTTAAAATGAGGTGTAACCCCTCTCAATCATTTTAAAAATAGTATCATATAAAGAATCGTAATCCTCCTTTTCGTAAGGTTTATTACGGTTCTCTTTTATAAATTCATTTGATACCTCAAATACTTTATTCTCAATCTTCTCTATTTTTTCCATAAAGCCTTTCCCGTTTCCCTTATACAGAAAGCCGAAGTTAAAATATTTACCTCCGTTACCACGATGAATTGTAAATACATTTGAGTTTTTAACTTTCAAGGCCATATCACACATTAAAGAGTTATTGGAACTTTGAGATTTTGTCATAAAAGAGGGTTGATTCTCTCCTGCTTTTACAAAAAGAGGGACCGCTACAGAAACAGGAGGATAACCTAAAACAGCCCACATAATAGTATTTAGAGGTGTTTCATCCTCTTTAACTCCCTGAAAAATAAGAGAAGAAGCAGAAGATTTTCTTGGAATAAAATCCTGATCTACAAAGATTCCATTTCCTTTTTTTATAAAGTTCTCTTTAGTGAGATCTATATCAAGAACCGAATTATAAAAAGACCTCGACAATGCACTGTAAATCCACTCCGGAGTTATTTTTCCACCACAAGCTATTCTCTTTTTAATTGTATTGTCGGCAGTAGTATATCTTATATATCCCATTCCCTCATCTATTCTCCCCGTATATGAATAATTAGTATAAACTATATAACCTTGCGGAGCAATCTTTGGATCATTCACATCTGTTTTTGTCCATTTTGTATTATTCACCTCATAATAAGCCGCTCCACCGGCAGCATCTACAACACCAAAATTAGCCTCAACCCCAATAGGAGTTTTATACTTGTTTAAAAACTGCTCAAAATCACTGAGATTCTTACATCTTCCCAAGGCTTCATACATAATAATACCCTCTCTATTCATCTTACTCTCAGGTGTTTTATCTCCCTTTTCCTTAAGATTATAAGAAGCGGTATTTATAATAGAAAAACCTTCACTATTAGTTCCCCCCCATACTTCACCTCCTTTTGATGAGGAGTTAACAAGACCTATAAAACTATATTTATCTCCCTTAAAATATTCAATTCTATTATTTAATTCATCTGTATCTCTATGTTTCCACAATAATGGTCTACCATCTGCCGTAACCTTACCGGTGAAAATTCCCGATGTACAACAAAAGGCCTCTGAATAAAAGAACATTATGAATAGAGTTAAAATAGTAATTGATAATTTTTTCATAACTAATTAATTTCTAAATTTTTAAAATTTAATTTAAAATAAAGTTTCAGTATCGTATTTATTTATTCCAAGATGTTTATATGAAAGTTCTGTGACCTCTCTACCACGCGGTGTCCTGTGTAGAAAACCCTCTTTAATTAAGAAAGGTTCATAAACTTCCTCTATTGTACCAGGGTCCTCTCCAACTGCTGTCGCAATAGTACTTAATCCAACAGGACCCCCTTTGAATTTTGTCATTATTGTAGTCAGAATTCTATTATCTATAGAATCCAACCCTCGCTTATCTATATTTAAAGCGTCGAGAGCGTATTTTGCTATTTCAATATCGATTGAACCATTACCTTTTACTTGAGCAAAATCCCTTACTCTTCTCAATAAAGCATTAGCTATCCTTGGAGTACCCCTGCTTCTACAGGCTATCTCTTTAGAGGCCTGAGATTCTATCTTTATATTAAGAATCTTTGAGCTTCTTTCTATTATTTTTTGAAGTACTGTAGAATCATAATATTCAAGATGACAATTAATTCCGAATCGAGCTCTTAAAGGAGAGGTTAAAAGACCGCTTCTGGTTGTTGCTCCTACTAAAGTAAAAGGATTAAGAGTTATCTGCACAGATCTTGCTCCCGGCCCTTTATCTATCATAATATCTATACGGTAATCTTCCATTGCAGAATAAAGATACTCTTCAACAATAGGAGATAATCTATGAATTTCATCAATAAATAAAACATCTCCACTATCGAGACTTGTTAAAAGTCCGGCTAAATCTCCGGGCTTATCCAACACCGGACCTGATGTTATCTTCATATCCACACCAAGTTCATTGGCAATAATTGAGGCTAAAGTAGTCTTACCTAACCCTGGAGGACCATTTAAGAGAACATGATCTAGAGATTCTCCTCTCATTTTAGCTGCCTTTACAAATATCTTCAGATTATCTATTATCTTATCCTGACCAGAGAAATCTTCAAACTCCTTTGGTCTTATCATACATTCAAAATCTTTCTCTGTCTCCTCCGATATTGTCCTTGGATCAAAACTATTTTTATCTTTATAATTCATAGGTACAAATATAGCTTATTTATCAAAAAATCATTTTAATTTTTTTAATAGAGATTAAACATATATTTATATAGATTTAAAGAATATTTATTTTTAATATTATAGCTTGTTGATAATGTTGATAAATAATTAATAAACAAAATTGTTAAGTAATCAACATATTAAGAACAGATTATTAACAACTATATAATATCTTATTAAGTTGATTTTTATTTATTTAATAAGTTTCCTATGGTTAGTGTTGAAAAGTATAATTAATTTATAAACTTTTTTAAAGTGTTTATAAAAACAGATTTGAAGTGTAAATAGAAAGTTAAAAATAGTTGAATATGGAGAGATAATAATGTTATATATAAAAATTTCTTAATTTTTTTATAAAACTTATGATTTATTATTAACCGTTTAGTTAACCACTTTTCAACATAAAATTTCTATTATTGTTAAAAACTTATTTATTTTGCACCACTTATGGAGGTAAAAGAGTTAAAAAAAATATTCTCTCAACAGCGTTCTATTACACTTTTAAGAGATTATTTGGGTAATTATGATAATTATACAGTTGAGATAGCGGGTTTATCGGGATCATCAAAATCTCTTGCTTTTTCGTGTACTGTTGATGAGGGTATTCATATTATAGTGTTGAATACAAAGGAGGAAGCTCAATATTTTTGTGCCGATTTATATAATTTCACTGAGAGTGAGAAGGTATTTTTCTTTCCCTCTTCTCATACTTCAACTACTTCAATTACTACAATTAAAGAGTCTTCTCAGAGGGTTCAGCGCTCTGCAACTATTAATGCTATTAATAAGTATATGTGCGGGGAGGAAGGAATGTCGGGATACTTGATAATAGTTACTTATCCGGCTGCTGTTGAGGAGAAGATATTAAAAAGCGATGATGTTAAAAAAAATTTACTTAAAATAAGTAAAGGAGATCATCTTTCTCATGAATTTATTAAAGAGACACTGCTTTCTTATAAATTTGAAAAGGTTGATTTTGTGGGAGAACCGGGACAATTTGCCTTACGTGGCGGTATAATAGATTTATTCTCCTTTTCGCATAATCTACCTTATAGAATTGATTTTTTTGGAAACGAAATTGAGAGTATAAAGACCTTTGATGTTAATACTCAAAGATCTATAAATGAGGAGAAGTGTATAGAAATATTTCCTAATATTTATGATAATGATACTTTTTCTGCTCTTCCGAAGGTTGGTTTTTTTGACTATTTGAGTGATTGCAAATATACATTATGGGGTAGTGATGTCTATACTTACGAGGGTTTTAAATTACCCGAAGAGTGTAAGAAGGTTATTTTTAAGACATTATCTTCTGAGAAGGGTAAAAGTGGTAATGAAAGGATAGATTTTAATCTTCTTCCTCAACCCTCATTCAATAAGAATTTCGATATTTTATCTCAAGATATTTGCAAAAGAACTCTTGACGGCTATAAAGTTCTTATTTCCAGCAATAATCCCAAACAGATAGAGCGTCTAAGAAATATTTTTTCGAGAGAGGGGGAGAAATCGGAGCAGAAAGGTGTTGTTTTTGAGGAGTTGGGAATCTCATTATTTGAGGGATTTATAGATAATAATATAAAGATATGTCTTTATACAGATCATCAAATATTTGATCGTTATCATAGAGTTAAGATAAAAAGAGAGGTTGAGAGGAGTGAAAGACTCACTATGAATGAGTTGAGTGCATTTCAAATAGGAGATTATATTGTCCATATAGATCATGGCGTTGGAGTCTTCGGTGGTCTGGTTAAGACTAATTTAAATGGTAAAATTCAAGAGGCTGTAAAGCTTATTTACCGCGATAATGATGTAATATTTGTCTCCATTCATGGTTTACATAGAATAGCACGTTATAAATCTAAGGATGGGACGGCACCCAAAATATATAAACTCGGTACAGGTGCTTGGGAGAAGTTAAAAGAACAGACAAAGAGGAAGGTAAAGGATATTGCGGAGGATTTGATAAAGCTTTATGCAAAGAGAAGAAAGGCAAAAGGTTTTGCTTTCTCTTCAGATAGTTATATGCAGCATGAACTTGAAGCCTCCTTTATATATGAAGATACTCCCGATCAAACAAAGACAACTCAGGCCGTTAAGGAGGATATGGAGAGATCTTATCCGATGGATAGGCTCATATGCGGAGATGTTGGATTTGGGAAGACGGAAATTGCAGTAAGAGCGGCATTTAAAGCAGTAAGCGATAGCAAACAGGTTGCTTTACTTGTACCTACTACAATTCTCGCGTTGCAGCACTTTAAAACATTTCTCTCAAGATTAAAAGATTTTCCATGTAAAATTGATTATCTAAGCCGACTTAGAACTACTACAGAGATTAGGGAGATTGTGGAGAGAATAAAGGAGGGTAAAATAGATATTATAATTGGGACTCACAGGTTATTGAATAAAGAGATAGAGTTTAAAGACCTGGGTCTGTTAATAATAGATGAGGAGCAAAAATTCGGAGTGGCGGCAAAGGAACGCCTCAGGCAGTTGAAACTTTCTGTAGATACTTTAACTCTTACTGCTACGCCTATTCCAAGAACATTGCAATTTTCTTTGCTCGGAGCAAGAGATCTTTCTATTATAAATACTCCACCTCCAAATAGGTTGCCTGTTCAGACGGAAATTATTGATTTTAACGAGGATATCATAAGAGATGCCATTAATTTTGAGGTAGAGAGGGGAGGGCAAGTCTTTTTTGTTCATAATAAAGTAGAGGATATTCTAGCGGTAGAAGAGATAATAAATAGAATCTGTCCCGGTATTAAAACATGTGTGGGGCACGGGCAAATGGAGTCTAAACAGCTCGAGAGTATAGTTTTGGATTTTATGTCGGGAGACTATGATGTTATTGTTGCAACAAGTATTGTTGAAAACGGAATAGATATTCCGAATGCCAATACCATCATTATTAATCAAGCTCAGAATTTTGGATTAAGTGACCTTCATCAACTAAGGGGCAGGGTAGGGCGTTCCAATATAAAAGCTTTTTGTTATTTAATTGTTCCTCAGCTAATTTCGTTATCAGATGATGCGAGGAGACGCTTGAGAGCGATAGAAGCTTTTTCCGATCTCGGAAGTGGATTTAATATTGCTATGCAGGATCTCGATATAAGAGGAGCGGGAAATTTGCTTGGGGGAGAACAAAGTGGATTTATAGCAGATATGGGTTTTGAAACCTATCAAAAGATTCTTTCTGAGGCCTTTGAAGAGATAAAGCAGAAGGCCGAGCAGGAGGAAGAGAGTGATGTTGTAAAAGAGAGCTCATCTGAGGAGAGAAGAAACCTGCTCTCGGCGGTTACGGAGAAGAGACAATATATTACCGATTGCTCTATTGATACCGACCTGGAACTTCTCATTCCGGATAGCTATGTAGCTCAGACGGCAGAAAAGATAAGATTATATAAGGAACTTGATACAATTACCACCGATGAGGCACTTGATAAATTTAAAGAGGCGCTCGTAGACCGTTTCGGAACTTTGCCAGAGCAGGTAGAACAGTTGACTTTTATTGTTAAATTGAGGCAGGTTGCAATAAAATTGGGGTTTGAAAAGATTGTGTTGAAAAACAGAATAATGTTGGTTTATTTTATAAGCGATCAACGTTCACCTTATTATATGACTCAATTGTTTTCCAATATCCTCGGTAGATTGAATTCTAATCCTAATATGTATTCCTTAAAACAGCAAAATAAGAGACTGTATCTGAGGATATCAAATGTTTATAGTGTAGAAAAGGCATATAAGATAATCAGCCAATTTTTAAATTAATTTGTATATTTGCATTTATGACTAATTTATTGATAGATATAGGTAATTCGAACTGCAAGGTTGCTTTTGAAGAACAGGGTGAGTTAGGAGAGATCTTCAGGAGCGCCCAATTGGATATTTTAAGATTTATTCTTTCCGTAATAGGAGAAAAAGAACTTAATGTGATAGTGCTATCTAATGTAAGAGAGGAGGATAAAGAGATGGAAAGAGTTCTTAGGAGTAAATGTAAAAAGTTGATTATTCTTGATACAAATACAAAACTCCCCGTTAATATATCATATGGATTTCCGGAAGAGGGTTTGGGTGCAGATAGGTTAGCCGGAGCAATTGCATCAATTACTATGTTTCCCGGAAAGGATTGTCTTAAATTCGATTTTGGAACAGCTCTAACAGTAGATTATATAACCAGAGAGGGGCTATATTTAGGGGGCAACATTTCACTTGGGATGCAGAGTCGTTTTAGGGCATTATATGAGTTTACAAAGAGGCTGCCTCTTATAACTCCCGACCCCGAATGGCCTATGGTAGGAGTCACTACTACAGGCGCTATGACGGCCGGTGTTGTTTTGGGCCTAATATTTGAAGTGGAGGGCTATATTAACAAAAAACCTGACTCTACTGTTATATTTACTGGGGGAGATGCAATTTATTTTGCCAAGAAATTGAAAAAAACCATCTTTGTAGTCCCAAATTTAGTTTTGTTAGGCTTAGCTCAAATAGCAGATTATTATGCAAATTAAAAAGAACACAAAATTTTACTTATTGTTGGTCTTACTAATGGTTGTTTTCCAAGGAGTTAAGGCGCAAAACACAGATGCTCTCGGAACATTTACTCCCTATTCCCTATTCGGTATAGGAGAGATTGAAAGACAAGGAACCGCATTTAACAGAGCGATGGGAGGTATTGGTGTAGGAATAAGAGATAATCGCTTTATTAATTATCTTAACCCAGCTTCAATTACTGCAAGAGATACCCTCTCTTTTATGCTCGATATTGGAGTTGATTCAAAAAACTTTTATAATAAGGATAAAAATGTAAAGTCTGCGTATAATACATTTAATATGCATAATATGGTCTTCACTGCACCTATTTACAAAAAATCGGCACTAATTGTAGGTATTTGTCCCGTTAGTGATATAGGTTATAAATTTCAGGAGACCGAGACGGATAGTAAATTACTTGAGCAGTACGGCGATATTAAATACCAGAAATATGGTACCGGTAGTGTGAATAAACTCTTTGTGGGGGCCGCCATGAATATAAATAAAAACATTTCGGTTGGTGCCGAGTTGATTTATTATTTTGGAAATCTCAACAGGCGCAGCAATGCAATCTTTTCGACCGATGCCGCTTCGAAGGATATACTTACCGGGTGGGACTTTTCCGTTAATGCCTTTTCTACAAGATTGGGAATACAATATTTCAAGCCTTTTGCAGAGAACAAATATCTCTTTACCGCAGGAGCTACTTATAGTGTAAAAACTAAATTGCACGGAGATTATACCAGGTATGCCTTTGCAAATGATGAAAATCAAGGAAACGATACCATATCATTCAAGACATATAATCACAAAATTACTATTCCTGGCGAGTTTGCTATAGGCTTTTCTTTCAAAAAACCATATAAATGGACAGTTGGATTTGATTATCAGCGTCAGGGATGGAATAATTCCACTTTTGATCTTTCTCCCGGTGTAGACTTTAAACCGGTTGCTTCAAGTGCTTATAAATTAGGCTTTGAATATATTCCAAATATCTATGATGTAAGATATTATTTAAAAAGAGTAACTTACAGAGCAGGATTATATTATGAACAATCATATATAAAGATAGGTAATAAACGTATAAATGCTGCAGGAATAACTCTTGGCTGTTCACTTCCGATCTTCAGATTATATAATGCTGTCAATATAGCCGTAGATCTGGGTCAAAGAGGAAGTATAAAGGATAATCTGGTGAGGGAACGTTATGTCCAATTTATAGTAAATATCAGTTTACATGATATTTGGTTTATTAAGCAACGATATGAATAAAACGACAAAAATTTTATAAATTTGTAAATAAAAAGTAATTATGAAAAAAAGAGGTTTTTTCCTTGTATTGGTATCTCTGATGTTGTTTGCGGGGCCAACATTATGGGCGCAGGGCAGATTTGGTAAGGACAGTGCCAATTGTGTCAATTATTTAAACTTCTACCGCGAGTATTTGAAACAGTCAAATTATAAAGAGGCAGGTTTACAATGGAGTGGCGCTTTTAGAACATGCCCTCCTACAGCGAGTCAGCTTATGTTGGCAGACGGTCAGAAAATAATGAGATATAAACTCAACAATTTCAAAGGAACCGAAGAGCAGAGAATGAAAATTCTTGACACATTGTTGATGCTGGCAGATGTTAGGGTAGAATACTATCCTAAAAGTGCATTTAATGCGAGGCAAAGCCAAATTTATGATAAATTAGATTTCTATCGCGGCAGGGATACTTCTATTGTATCGTCAATCATAGAATTTGGAAAAACTTTTGGAACAGAGACAGATGGTCAAATGCTTATTGCAGCAATGAAACTTACTGCAAAAATGTATGAAACAAAGGTTGTTAATGATGACTATGTTTTAGGCGTTTATACCCAATTATCTACATTATTCTCAGAAAAGGCAAAGACAGATACTGTTGCAAAGAGAGAGATGCAGGTCTTTGACGGAATGTTCGCAATGAGCGGTGTTGCAAGTTGTGATAACTTGGTTGAAGTATTCGAACCGAGATTCAAATCAGACCCTACAAATAAGGAGCTTGCTCAACTTGTTGCTAAATTATTGGCCGATAACGATTGCCTTAAAACTGATCTTTTCCTTCAGAGTGTAACAGCACTGCATAAGCTCGATCCGTCATATAAGTCGGCTCAGATGCTTTACAAATTATATGCAAGTAAGGAGGATAACACCAATGCAGTAAAATATCTCGAAGAGGCAATTAATAGTAGTGAGCCGAGCAATGAGGAGAAGGCTTCTCTTCTTTTCGAATTGGCTACATATTATTACCAGAAATTTAATAATCCATCTCAGGCTCTTCACTTTGCAAAACAGGCTGTAGAAAAAAGTGCTACAATGGCGGGGAAGGCTAATTTCCTTATTGGAACTATTTGGTTGAATACCAGATGTGGTGGTAACGAAATTCAGCAAAGAGCTAAATATTGGGTAGCAACAGATTATTTTATAAGAGCGAAATCAGATTCTGAACTTGTAAGTGAGGCCGACAAGTATATTTCAAAGGCACGTATTTATTTTCCTAAGGCAGAGGATGCTTTCATGTATGATTTGTCTGATGGGCAATCATTTAGTGTCTATTGCGGCGGTATGAGCGCAACCACTACAGTCAGGACCATTAAATAATAGATGTTCAGAAGAGTATTCTATATCAAAAATATGATAACGGTAGCATTCACTTTTGTGATTGCTACCTTTGTCGTTTCTTGTAGTAACAAAAAAAAGGATAAACAGCTTGACTTATCAAAGATTCCTATTCAAACTATAGACAGTATGTATGCTGTTCAATCAAATGAAGGAGTTCTACAAATGAGGATGTTTGCTCCCTTAATGCAAAAGTTTGAAAATACCAAGGAGTCTTATGACCTTTTTCCCAAGGGTTTTTATGTTTACGGATATGAGAAAAACGGGAACCTCGAGACTTCGATAGTTTCCAAAGTTGCCAAGCATACAACAAGACAAAAAGAGGAGAAATGGTCTGCTTATGGTAATGTGGTTATTACTAACTATATAAAAGGAGAAAAGATAGAGACAGATACTATATATTGGGACCGTGAGCAGCATAAAATTTTTACCGATTGTTTTGTTAAATTATACTCCCAGATGGGTTATATGCAGGGCTACGGACTTGAATCGGATGAGATGGCAAGAAATGCTATTATCTTAAAACCATTTGATAGTTACGGCATTGTTATTCAAGACTCTACACGATTATATTTAGATACGGCAAATTTTATAGGGCCAATACTTAAACCGGAGGAGGGGGTAAGTCTTATTGTAACTGATAAGGAGAAGAGTAACAATAAGAGGAGTATGCAGAGAGAGGAGAAAGAGAGTCTAAAGAGGGCCTCCAAGCCGTTGAAAGGTGCTATGAAAGAGATAAAAACAAAATAAATATAGATGGCAGATATTATTATTACAATTTCGGCTCTTGTTTTTTCAGCTATGTTTTCGGCCTATGAATTAGCTTTTCTCTCCTGCAATAAGCTACGATTAGAGCTTGACAGAAAACAGGGGAGGAGGTATGCCATTGTTATGGAAAACTTTATCAAGAATCCGGGCAAACTTATCTCTTCGTTACTGATGGGGAACAATGTGGCTCTCGTGATTTATGGTATCGCCATTGCTAATATTTCTAATCCGTTTATAGAGAGATATATTACCCGTAATTTAGGAGCTCAACTTGTTATTGAGACCTTTTTTGCGACATTGATAGTGTTGGTAACGGCTGAGTTTATGCCTAAAGCTTTTGGTCGTACCAATCCTAATGGGGTATTTAAGGCTCTTTATTTACCGATTTTGTTTTTCCACTATCTACTGTATCCGCTTACGGCAGCGGCTCGTACTCTTTCAAGACTACTTATCAAGGTATTAGGGCTTCATAATATTGAGGATAGCAGCGACAATTCATTTGATAAGACCGATCTTATTCACCTTGCAAATGAAATGGAGGGTTCTGGTACAGATGAAAATGATTTTCAGAACGATATAGATATATTTAGGAATGCGCTCAATTTATCAAAGATAAAGTTGAAAGAGTGTATGATTCCGCGAAAGGAGATTGCGGCAATAGAGGTTGAGGATCCTGTTAAGGAGCTACTTGATCTGTTTGTGGAATCGGGCTATTCGAGGATTATGGTTTATAGGGAATCTATTGATAATATTGTAGGCTATGTTCATTCTAAAGATCTTTTTAAATGTGAAAAGATAAAGATTGAGGATCTATTGAGGAAAATTGATTATGTCACTGAGGAGATGACGGCCCAGAATCTTTTAACCTTTTTGACCAAAAATAAAAAATCGGTGGTGGTCGTAAAGGATGAATATGGTGGGACAGCCGGAATAGTTACGCTTGAGGATCTTATAGAGGAGATATTTGGTGATATAGGTGATGAATTGGATAAGGATGAATTTATTGAAAAACAGGTGGCGGACGATGAGTATGTCTTTTCCGCAAGGCTTGAAATAAAGGAAATTAACAGAAAATATGATATTGATTTACCTGATAATGATAATTACGAAACTCTATCTGGAATGATAACATATCATTTGGAAAATATTCCTAAGGAGAGAGATGTTATCACTATTGGGAATTTTGTATTTACCATACTTAAAACAGATAAAAACAGGATAGATAAGGTTTTGCTGAAAATTACGTAAAAAATTATTATCTTCGCGCCTTACAATGCATAATACAATAAATTAGGAAATTATTAAATTATAATACAATGGCAGTTTTAGAGAAAATACGCGTTAAAATGGGTGTTTTTATCACAGTGTTGATAGCCCTCGCGTTATTATCATTCATTATTGATCCCAGCACACTTCAATCTGCAATGTCGATGTTCTCATCAAAATACGATGTAGGAGAGATGAACGGCAAGGGAATTTCTTATCAGGATTTTCAAAAGAAAGTCGATTATTTCACACAAATTTATCAGATCACAAGCGGATCTGCCAATTCTGATGAAAAGACACAGGATATGCTTAACAACTCTGCATGGCAGAGCGAGATTGCGCAGAATGTTCTGATTCCGGCAGCAGAGGATGCAGGTTTGAGAATTGGTGAGGATGAAATGTTTGATATGAGTCAGGGTAACGGCATTTCTCCGATAATTGCAAATGAACCCTCTTTCAGAGATCAAAATGGTGCATTTAACAAGGAGAAGGTAGTGGAGTTTGTTAAGGCGATAGACCAGGATAATACCGGCAATCTAAAGATGTATTGGAGTTATTTGGAAAATAACATGAAAGTTGACCAAATGCTCTCCAAATATATTTCTCTTCTCGATAAGAGCAATATAACTAATCCGGTTGAGGTAAAAAGGGCGATTGCTGAGAATAATACCTCTTACGCAGTAAGTTTTGTGGTTAAGCCGTTCGGGTTTCAGATGGATTCTACTATAGCAGTCAACAGTAGTGAGATAAAAGAGTATTACGATAAACATAAAAAAGTTTTCAAACAGCCGGCGAGCAGGGATCTTTCTTATGTGGTTTTTGAAGTTACTCCTTCCGATAAAGATATAAAGGAGGCTGAAGAGAGTATTCAAAAGGCTATGGATGGATTTTTGACTGCTACCAATATGAAGACATTCCTTGCACGCAGTTCCGATAGGCCATTCAATAAGACTTATTTTAAAGAGGGTGAGATAGCCTCATACTCTCAGGAACTTGAAGATTTTGCGAAGAGTGCAAGCATTGGTTCTGTCCTTCCTTATTTTAAAAATGAGGATGCTTATATTGCTGCAAAGGTTACAGATATTAAATCTATGCCCGACTCGGTATTCGTTAAGCACATTCTGCTTCAGGGAGAAAGTGACAAAAAGGCTGATAGCCTTATGGCAGTTCTTAATTCAGGAGCCGATTTTGTTACATTAGCCAAGCAGTATTCTGCAGATCAAAATCCTAATGTAGCGGAACCGGGCGATTTAGGATGGCTTACACAGCAATATATGGTTCCTGGTTTTGAATCTGTTTTTTCAGAACCTATAGGAAAGGTAGTTGTTATGAAGACAAATTACGGAGTTCATTTGGTTAAGGTTACAAAAGCTACCGCACCGGTTAGAAAGGTACAGATGGCTCTTCTTGTAAAAGAGATTAATCCGAGCAAGCAAACATATGCTGAGTTCTACTCAAAGGCAAGTGATTTTGCCGGTAAATGTGAAGGTTCACTCGAAAAATTCAACAAGACCGCAAAAACAGAGAATTTATATACAAGACCTGCTCAGAGGGTATTGCCGGGAGCAAAGACTTTAGCTAATTACGAGCACACAAGGGAGATTACCAGATGGGCTAATGAGCACAAAGTAGGTGAGGTTTCTCCAATCATAACAGTGGATAATAAATATTTCTTTGTTGTTGCTCTTACTGGAGTGCACGAGGAGGGTATTGCCCCTATTAAGGAGATTGCTCCGCAGATTAAGAGTGTTCTTATGATGGAAAAGAGAAACGACAAGATATTGAAGGAGACAGAGGTAGCTGTAAAGGGCCTTACCTCTTTGGATCAGATTGCGGAAAAGTTGGGAACAACAGTAAGCAATCAGACAGGAGTTACATTCTCTTCACTTACCTCTCAGCAACTTGATCCTAAATTCGTAGGAGCAGTTGCAGGATCACCTATAAACAAAATTATGGGCCCGGTAAAGGGAGATATCGGAATCTTTTACTATATGGTTAGCGGTCAGGAGAAGGGCGCTTTCTATACAGCTAAAGATGCAAAACAGAAGAAAGTACAGCAATTTACCTATATCGTTAGAATGCTTCCCGATATTATGAGCGAAGGTAAAGTTAAAGATGAAAGATATAGATTTTATTAATAGAGAGAAGAGTATTTAATGAGATAAAAAATACCGGCCCATAAAAAGCGCCGGTATTTTTTTGTAAGAAATAATATGTAAAATAGGGGAGTGTATAACACCCCCTGCATATTAGACATTAAAGAGGAAGTGCATTATGTCTCCATCTTGTACTACATAATCTTTCCCCTCTGTGGATAATTTACCTGCAGTGCGGCAAGCGGCCTCTGAGCCATATTTTATGTAGTCGTCGTATTTAATAACTTCTGCTCTAATAAAGCCCTTTTCGAAGTCTGAGTGTATTACACCAGCTGTCTGAGGGGCTTTTGCTCCCTTATTGTAGGTCCAGGCTTTTACCTCCATTGGACCAGCCGTAAGGAAGGTCTCAAGGTTAAGAAGAGTGTATGCACTGCGGATAAGTCTTTCTACGCCCGATTTATCAAGTCCTATCTCATTTAGAAACAGCTGTCTTTCTTCATAACTCTCAAGTTCCGCAATTTCTGCCTCTATTTTTGCTGCAATTATTAAAATTTGGGCGTTTTCTCCTTTTACGGCATCTCTAACTTGTTCCACATATTTATTACCCTCTTTTGCACTCTTTTCATCTACATTACAGACATACATGATAGGTTTGTTTGTTAGGAGAAAGAGACTTTTTGCGGTTTTAATATCATCGGGGTTGTCAAACATCACTTCGCGAGCGGAGCGACCCTGCTCCAAAACCTCCTTATATTTCACCAGGACCTCATATAGTTTTTTGGCCTCTTTGTCGCCGCCGGTCTGAGCCTGTTTCTGTACCTTTCCCATCCTTCCTTCAACAGTTTCCAGATCTTTTAGTTGTAACTCCGTATCTATTATTGCCTTATCTCTAACGGGGTCTACACTCCCATCTACATGCACAACATTAGGATCGTCGAAGCATCTTAAAACATGAATAATTGCATCTGTTTCTCGAATATTTGCTAAAAATTGGTTACCAAGACCTTCTCCCTTGCTTGCTCCCTTTACAAGGCCTGCAATATCTACAATTTCTACTGTTGCCGGAACAATTCTTCCCGGATGAACTATATCTGCGAGAGCCTGCAAACGATCGTCAGGCACAGTTGTAGAGCCAATATTCGGCTCAATAGTGCAAAAAGGGAAGTTAGCAGCCTGAGCTTTGCCAGAACTTATACAATTAAATAATGTTGATTTTCCTACGTTGGGTAGTCCAACTATACCGCATTTTAAAGACATTTCATTTTATTTTTATAAGGCTTGCAAAGTTAGTCATTTTTACAAAATATGAGTAAATTAGCTGAAAATTGAGGACCACGACAAAAAAGAGAGAGTTATGAGAGGAGTAATTTTTATAAAAGGGACAGCATTGGCCGTAGTTATGTTTTGGAATCTTGAAAATTATTTTGATCCCTTTGATGATCCCGGAGTGGCTGATGAGGCTTTTACACCTCGAGGTGAATATCATTGGAATTGGGAAAAATTTTGCAAGAAGAGAGATGATATTGCCAGAACAATCATTGCCGCAGGAGATAAATACCATTTTTTCCCTGCTGTGGTGGGTGTGGCGGAGGTAGAAAACAGATTTGTGCTTAATCAACTTGTAAAGGAGACCCCGCTTGCGCGTCTCGGATATAAAGTTATTCATAAAGAATCTCCGGATAAAAGAGGAATAGATGTCGGGTTACTGTATAGAGATAAAATATTCAGACCCCTTGCAGCAAGGGCTATACTTGTGAAAATATCCCATGATTCTGTGCTACTTACACGGTCTGTGCTATATGTAAAGGGGCTACTTAATCTATCGGATGAGCAAACTGAGGAGAGAGAAGTGGAGAGGGTTGCGTGTGATACTTTGCATCTGTTTGTGAACCATTGGCCCTCTAAACTCGGAGATAAGAAGATATCTGATAGGAATAGGATGGCAGCCTCCAATACGGTAAAACGAGTTGTAGATTCTATATTAAATTGCTCAATAAATGCCAAGATATTAGTTATGGGCGATCTGAATGATTCACCCTATTCCGAGCCAGTGGAGAATCTCAGTAATCTGATTAATCTCGCAAAGCCTGTTTTGGAGAGGGATCATTATGCAGGAACAAATAAATACAGGGAGAGTTGGAGCTTGATTGACCAGATGCTTGTTTCAAACTCCTTATTTAATGAGGGTTTTACAGATAAGAGCGGTAATGAGGTGAAAAAGAAGTTGAGAATGGAGATTTACTCTGATAATTTACTGGTTGAGGATAAAACATTCCTGGGAGAAAAACCCTTCAGAACGCTTACAGGCCCAAGATATAGTGGAGGAGTAAGCGATCATTTGCCAATCATACTAATATACTAATTACATAAAATAGATAGTTGCACGATTGTCAAAACTATATGATAAAAAAATAGAATCATTATACTTGTCTCTTATATTAATTCTCCATTCAGTATCTATCAAATCTTGAAGTGAGATAGTATGCAAAGTATAGTTTTGCTCCTGTAATTTTGGTTTATCTGACATTATACAAAAAGAACTCAATATGATAATAGAAGCGACGATGCCAAAAGCGAGCGATAAAATTGTAAGTAAATAGTTCTTCATAGTAAAGAATTATTAGTAATAATTGATAATTCTTATTATAGTTTAAGCAAATTTAGTAAAATAATTGCTACCTTTACAATGCGAGTGGCTATTGTATTGAGCATATTTCTAAAGAAGTGATTGCAGAAAATTAATTATTATGAGAAAATTAGTAATTATTGCTTTGGCATTTGTTGTATTGCCTTTTACAGCTAATGCGCAATTTGGAAAGAGTGAAATCTTTGCAAGTTATGGTGTTTTGCCGGCATCAAAATTTTTAGATGTTGCTAAAATTGAGTTACCTTCTACAACATATCTCGAAGGTAGTACAAAGTATTCGACAAATAATAAAAAATCTAAAGGAGCATTTAATATAGGCTATTCTTTTCATATTAATGATAAAATAGCGGTGGGATTGGCTTTTTCATACTCTAAAACAGAGAAAGATATTGTGATAGGCTCTTCTGTTCCTCAGGGAAAACAAACAAGTATTTAGTGTTTATGCCTAATGTTAAATACTATTGGTTTAGTGCAAAGATTGTAAAATTGTATTCTCGTGTAGCTGTCGGGGTTGTTTCAGCTAAAGCCAATGCCGATTTTATTGCAGATTCTTATGGTGGAAAAATGGAAATGGATAACAAAAGTAATTCCATTGCTTGGCAAGCCTCTCCTATTGGCATAGAAGTTGGCATCAAACCTATTGCCGCATTTGCAGAGGGTGGTTTTGGATATATGGGATGTGCTCAGCTTGGAGTACGTTTTAGATTTTAAGTAATGAAGAAGATAATAAGCATTCTTCCGTTTGTTGCATTAATTCTCTTTTCTTCTGCTTTATTAGCTCAAACATATACAGTAACCGGATATATAACCGATAAGGCAAATGGAGAGAGTATGCCTAATGCCGGGATTTACGAGGTTGAAGCAAAGCGAGGTACGGCAGCAAACAATTCCGGATTTTACAGTTTGAGATTAAGAAATGGGAATGTGAATATAACATATAGTTATATAGGGTATCTTTCTCAAACAATACAGATAAATCTCACAAAAGACACTGTAATAAATGTTGCTCTTACTCAAGATAATAGTTTATCAGAGATAGTTGTTACTGCAAAACGAGAAGATTTAAATCTTAGAAGTTCGCAGATGAGTGCTATTGAGGTTCCATTAGAACAAGTTAAAAGTATGCCCGCACTTTTTGGTGAGGCGGATGTCTTGAAGGCTATTCAACTATTGCCGGGAGTACAAAGCGCAAGTGAGGGTAATGTCGGATTATATATTAGGGGCGGTAATTATGACCAAAACATGATTACTTTAGACGGAGCTACTATTTATAACCCGGAACATCTGAAAGGCTTTATTTCTGCATTTAATACGGATATTTTAAAAAAGGTAGTGTTATATAAGGGAGGTTTTCCGGCGCAATACGGAGGCCGCCTTTCCGGAATTGTAGATGTTTCTGTAAGTGACGGAAACAATGAGACTTATCATGGTTC